>CAKRLE010000006.1 GCA_934359185.1 uncultured Lachnospira sp.
CAGATTGACAGGAATGAAAAGTAATGATTGTGTTTGTAGAATAAAGCAAATAAGCCCGCAATTAAGCGGGCTTAAAAACCGAATCATAACGTAGTA
The DNA here is from genome assembly GCA_934359185.1 of uncultured Lachnospira sp. Lineage (GTDB taxonomy): Bacteria > Bacillota > Clostridia > Lachnospirales > Lachnospiraceae > Lachnospira. The sequence continues at coordinate 97 of CAKRLE010000006.1, forward strand.
AATCTTTTTACAACGGAATTTATCACCACTTCGCTCCATTCCCTAAAGCAGACGAACCTTTGCATCACTTCGCTCATACACACCTCTTATCGGCATCCCATGTTCTGCAAGACAAGTCTTCAATGCTTCTATCCTAATCTTATCCTCCAACTTAACTTACATATATCTTTCTATCATAAAAGTGTTTTCATTATATTACATCTCCCCTCCCTTGACAACGCAAACCGCTATAAATTCTCACGCCTGCCTGTGCCAAGCCATGGCGGCTACCAGCCAAACAGTTCCAGTATGTTTGCGTAACGACTGTCGTGTGGGTCTTAGGGCGGTGTTAGACTATAGCTAAGCAGACTGCTAACCCGACCAAGCGAAGCGCGTTTTTAGCAAGTCTGCTTTAATAAGCTTTGTCGTGCCGCCCTTAGAGCCACTAGACACAAAGGCTTGCATACATACTGGAACTGTTTGGCTGGTAGCCGCCATGGCTTGGCACAGGCAGGCGTGAGAATCCTCCGCTTCTATTTCCCCGTATTCCCACACAAAGAAAACACTACCACCCCCGCTATCGACATCCCGATTCCAAGCACCTTCACCCATGAAAATACTGTCTTTTCGCTTCCAAATAATCCTAAAAGTTCTATCACATATGCCACTGCAATCTGCGAGATAACTATAACTATCTCCGCCTTTGCAACGCCGAGTGACGATATTGCCTGAATAACAGTGTAAGTTATGAATGCACCTATAACACCGCCAAGCAGGGCAATTTTAGGTGTAACAGTAAACAAGCCTGTAATCTGTGGTCTTCCATTGATAATCCACATAACAAGACATGTTGCAAATGCTGTCAGCTGCACGAATCCTGCTGCCACCCATACACTGCTTGCCTTAGTCACCCCTGTATTAAAAGTTCCCTGGATACTCATAAGCGCACCGCTTAACATAGCAATTAAAAATCCTGCCATCTGGCACCTCCGTATTAATAATATTATTAATACTATGCCCGACGGCAGGAAAAATATTCTAATTATTCTTTTTATTCTGGATTTCATTGACAAAACTATCTATTGTCTTATTGAAATCTTCACCATCCCAGACCTGATGAATCATAATGTCATATTTGGTATAAAAATACGCACTTCCCATAAACTTCGCCTTAACATCAGAAGCAGCATATATATCATACAATTTTCCCATACGTGTTGCATATGATGCATCTTTCGATTTTAAAACCTTAGAGCTTACAACCCCAGACATATCATAAAGCGAATCTGAATAGTCATAGCTGAGTGCATGTGCAACCGCCTTGGCTGTCTTTAACTGTCCTGCATATGGATTGACAAATGCACATATATTTTCTGATACGCTTACTGTTCCCAGTCCGCCATCAAAATCAGGCACATCACATATTCCATAATTGATTGATGAATCAGTAACTGTCTTTAGATGATTAGCATCTGTAATTGTGTATGCCACCTTGCCATCTGCAAACTGCTTCATAATCTCTTCCACTGTGTATGCATTACGCTCTATACCAAATATATCTTTCTGCTTCAGAAAATTTTCCATTCCCTTTGACAGAAGTTCCTTATTGACTGAAAGCTGGCTGCTGTCGTCACCGCTTGTTCCACCAAGATTAATGCTGTTGCATGAAAATGCATAATTGATAAACATATCCGAAGGATTCCACAATACAAGCTGTTTTATATCCTGATTCTTGTCATCAACTTTATAATTGTTACAATAATCCTCTAACTCTTTAAAATTAGAAACCTCAGATGCAACATCTGCATTATATAGCAGGAATGCTACATTAAAGCTGATTGGATATCCATAAAGCTTACCCTTATAAGATGCAGCAGTAATAGCTGTATTGCTGTAATTTTTCTCGGTATAATACTTGCTGTATGAACTATTTTCTGAGATTAACCCCATAAGGCTTGCCTTCTCAAGATTATCCGTATTCATAAGAAATATATCTGGTGCATTATTACCATGGACACTCTCTTCATACAGAAGCTCCACATAATTATCATCTGTCACAAGCTGGTAATTAATAGTCACAAGATTATTTGCTTTAGAAAATGCTTTTGCAGCATAATCAAGATAATCTGTAAACTTATCATCCTGATACCATATATTAATCGTAACAGGCTCTTCTATATCAAGGCTTTTCGCCGCATTTTTATTACATGCAGTTAATCCCACAACCATACATAATACAAGGACTGTAATTATAGTCTTTTTAAGTACTCTCATGTATTCCTCCATATTGCCAGGATTTCAGGCAATATCATCAAGTGCTTTCTTTAATTTAGTTATCATCTCATCCACATCGGCCTTTGTAATAACAAGTGGTGGAACAAATCTGATTACATTAGTTCCCGCTGAGAAAAGGATAAGTCCGTTATCAAGACATTTCTGGATAACATCCTTAGGATTAACAGTGAGTTCTATACCCTGTATAAGTCCCATTCCTCTTGCTTCTTTAACGCAGTCATATTCAGACACAAGCTCATGCAGCTTAGAGGCAAGATACTCTCCTACAACCTTAACATTATCTGTAACATGAAGCTCGTCAAATAATTCAAATACTTTGACTGCTGCAGCACAAGCCAGTGGATTACCACCATATGTTGTGCCATGGTCACCAGGAACAAGAGCCTTGGCAACCTCCTCTGATGCCATAAATGCGCCAACAGGCACACCACATCCAAGTGCCTTGGCAGTTGTAACAATATCAGGCTTAACACCATACTGCTGATATGCATACATTGACCCTGTACGTCCCATTCCACACTGAATTTCATCAAGTATAAGAAGTATTCCCTTCTCATCACATAACTTTCTGACACCTTCGATAAATTCTTTCTTAGCTGGATATACACCACCCTCGCCCTGGACTGTCTCAAATATAATAGCACATGTCTTGTCATTAACTAATGACTTAACACTCTCAAGGTCGTTGTATTTTGCAAATCTAATTCCAGGAATCATTGGTCCAAATGCTTCCTGATAATGACGGTTGCCAGTAACTGCAAGTGCACCCATGCTTCTTCCATGGAATGAATGTTCCATAGCTATTATCTCATGGTCTGTTGAACCACTCTTAAGATATGCATACTTTTTTGCAAGCTTGATAGCACCCTCTACAGCCTCTGTTCCAGAGTTAGTAAAAAATACCCTGTCCATTCCAGACGCTTTAGTAATAAGCTTAGCTGCATGTGCAGCAGGCTCATTATAGAAGTAGTTAGATGTATGTATAAGTTTATCTACCTGTGCCTTTAATGCATCATTATATTCTTTGTTATTGTAACCTAATGCAAATACGGCTATACCTGCACCAAAATCAAGATATTCCTTGCCATCTGTATCGTATAATCTTACTCCATCGCCCTTGTCAAGAACTATCTGATATCTGTTATATGTATGAATAAGATGTGACTCTGCTTCATCTATTATCTGCTTTGTATCCATGATTTATACCATGCCTTTCGTTATATATTACATTACATGAATTATATATTAGTTGAGAAAAATCTCTCTGAATTGTCACCTAATATTGCTGTACCGATACCTTTATTAGTAAATATCTCAAGTAACAGGCAGTGTGGAATACGTCCATCAAGAATATGCACTCTTGATACGCCATTCTCAACTGCATCTATACAGTTATTAAGCTTTGGAAGCATTCCTCCACCAATTGTTCCACCTTCAAGAAGTTTCTTTGCCTCTGATATAGACAACTCAGATATAAGAGAACTCTTATCCTCATAATCCCTGTACACACCTTCAATATCTGTAAGGAATGCCAGCTTCTCTGCATTGACAGCTCTTGCTATAGCGCATGCAGCATCATCTGCATTGATATTGTATGCATGATAATCATCATCATATCCTATTGGACATATTACTGGAAGGAAATCATCCTTTAAAAGAGACTGGATAAGTGTTGTGTCTACTTCTTTGACTTCTCCTACATATCCTATATCTTCACCACCTGAGAGTTTCTTTTCTACCTTTAACATACCGCCATCTTTACCACTTATTCCGCAGGCTTTAACACCAAGCTCCTCAATAAGTGATACAAGGCTCTTGTTAACTTTATTCAGAACCATCTCAGCTATCTCCATAGTTGGCTCATCAGTAACACGTAATCCGTTAACAAATCTTGGCTCCATTCCCGACTTTGAAACCCATTTGCTGATTTCCTTGCCACCGCCATGAACAATGATTGGTTTGAACCCAACAAGTTTAAGAAGAACTACATCCTGAATGACTTTTCTTTTAAGTTCTTCATCCACCATGGCACTTCCGCCATACTTAACAACAATTATCTTTCTGTTAAACTTCTGTATATATGGCAATGCCTCTACAAGTACCTGTGCTTTTGCTAATTCTGAATTAATGTCCATTGTAATTCTCCTTTTTTAGTAGAAATGTTCTATGGGAACATTGGAGCCATCTGTAAGCCCTCGTTCTCTGGAAGTCCAAATAATATATTCATATTCTGTACAGCCTGACCAGCAGCGCCCTTAACAAGATTGTCAAGTGCGCCCATCATGATAAGTCTGTGTGTTCTTGGCTCTATCTTGAAACCAATATCAACAAAGTTGCTTCCCTCAACCCATCTTGTCTCTGGGCATACATCTTTATCGAGTACTCTCACAAAATATTCATCTCTGTAATATTTGTCATATACAGCCTTAACCTCTTCATATGTAACATCTTTCTTAAGATTCGCATATGCTGTTACAAGTATTCCACGATTCATAGGAACAAGGTGTGGTGTAAATATTAATCTTATATCATCTCTTCCACATGCATATCCAAGCTGTTCCTCAATCTCAGGAGTATGGCGGTGTGTACCAACACCATATGCCTTCATGCTCTCATTAACCTCACAGAACAGATTAGGTATCTTAGCTCCACGTCCAGCACCCGATGTACCACTCTTTGCATCTATTATAATTGAATCAGGGTCAATAAGACCTTCCTTAACACATGGATATAATGTAAGAATAGATGTTGTTGTGTAACATCCTGGATTAGCTACGATTCTTGTCTTATCCGTAATCTTATCTCTGTTAATCTCACACAATCCATACACAGCCTCATCGATATACTGTGGTGATTTGTGTTCTATCTTGTACCACTGCTCATAGATATCAACATCCTTTAATCTGAAATCAGCACTTAAATCAATTATCTTTACCTTATTTAATATATCTTCATTGACTAATGATGCACATAATCCCTGTGGTGTTGCTGTAAATATGACATCTACCTGCTTAGCCAGCTCATCCATATTATCATCCATACAAACAGCATCAACTAACTGGAACATATTTCTATATACATCTGCATACTTCTGGTCAATATAGCTTCTTGAACCATACCACACAACCTCTGCATCCTTATGTCCAAGAAGAATTCTTACTAATTCATTACCGGCATAGCCTGTTGAACCAATTATACCTACTTTAATCATATCTTTTCTCCATTCCTGCAACTGGCTTTTTAAACTCATTTCATTATAGCAACTTTTTTAATGATGTAAATACCTTTTTGCATATTTTTTATAATTATGCAATTATTATGAATATTCTTGCATATAATTCATAATCTGGTATTGCATTTTTTTATCTAATAGATTATTATAAGAAAATGAAATTACTGATAAATCAGGAGGAAATACGAATTATGAAAGAAAAGGTTGTTTTAGCCTATTCAGGCGGACTTGATACAACTGCTATCATCCCATGGCTTAAGGAAAACTACGGCTACGATGTAATCTGCGTATGCGCAGACTGCGGTCAGGAAGAAGAACTTGACGGACTCGAGGAAAGAGCTATCTCTTGTGGTGCTTCCAAGCTCTACATTGAAGATATCACTGATGAATTCTGTGATAATTACATCATGCCATGTGTTAAGGCACATGCTGTATATGAGAATAAGTATCTTCTCGGTACTTCTATGGCAAGACCTCTTATCGCTAAGAGACTTGTTGAAATCGCACGTAAGGAAGGTGCCGTTGCCATCTGTCATGGTGCTACTGGAAAGGGTAACGACCAGATTCGTTTTGAGCTTACAATCAAGGCTCTTGCTCCAGATATCAAGATTATCGCTCCTTGGAGAGATGATAAGTGGAAGCTCCAGTCTCGTGAGGATGAGATTGAATACTGCAGACAGCATGGCATTCATCTTCCATTCAGCACAGACACAAGCTACAGCCGTGACCGTAACATATGGCATATAAGCCATGAGGGTCTTGAATTAGAGGATCCTGCCAATGAACCTAATTACAAGCATCTTCTTGTAACTGAAGTTACACCTGAGGACGCTCCTGATAAGCCAGAATATGTTACTATGACATTTGAGAAAGGTGTTCCTACATCTGTTAATGGCAAGACTATGAAAGTTTCTGATATCATCCGTGAGTTAAATCGTCTCGGAAGCAAGCATGGTATTGGTATCATTGATATCGTTGAAAACCGTGTTGTTGGTATGAAGTCTCGTGGTGTATATGAAACTCCTGGTGGAACAATCCTCTACGAAGCTCATCAGCAGCTTGAGGAATTAATTCTCGACAGAGATACAACTGCTGTTAAGCAGAACCTTGGCAACAAGTTCGCTCAGATTGTATATGAAGGAAAGTGGGAGACACCTCTCCGTGAAGCTATCCAGGCATTCGTTGATGTAACTCAGGAATATGTAACTGGTGAAGTTAAGTTCAAGTTATACAAAGGCAATATCATCAAAGCCGGTACAACTTCTCCATATTCACTCTACAATGAGTCAATTGCTTCATTCAAGACTGGTGACCTCTACGACCACCACGATGCAGAAGGCTTTATCAACCTCTTCGGTCTTTCATTAAAAGTAAGAGCCATGAAGCATAACGAAAACGAAAAGAATCTTTAATCTGTATAAACAATTTAAACGTAAAAGCCGCGCCGCAAGCGCAAAATGCTGTGCATTTAATGCACAGCATTTTTAAGTATTAATAATATGCGTCAAAATATATTCTGCCGCTTATCAATGTATCATTGTAAATTAATCTCCATCAATTATTCATATAATGGATACTTATCTGTAAGACTCTTAACAAGCTCTACAGCTTTTGCCTTATTAGCATCAACATCCTCTACAAGAAGTGATATTGCCTCTGCAACAACATCCATATCTGCTGTGTTGAATCCTCTTGTTGTAACAGCAGCTGTACCAAGTCTGATACCACTTGTTACAAATGGAGAAGCAGGATCATTAGGAATTGTATTCTTATTACATGTAATGTTAGCAGCATCAAGAAGCTTCTCAACTTCCTTACCTGTAACACCCTTACTTATAAGATTAACAAGCATAAGATGATTATCTGTACCACCAGATACTATATCAAATCCTCTATCCATAAGTCCCTTGCAAAGTGCCTGTGCGTTGTCAATAATATTCTTTGCATATGTCTTAAACTCTGGTTCTAATGCTTCTTTTAAGCAGACTGCTTTACCAGCGATAACATGCATAAGAGGACCACCCTGGATTCCTGGGAATACAGCCTTATTAAACTTAAACTTCTCAGCGTTCTCGGCAGATGAAAGAATCATACCACCTCTTGGTCCACGAAGTGTCTTATGTGTTGTTGTTGTTGTTACATCAGCATATGGAATTGGGCTTGGATGCTGTCCACCAGCAACAAGACCTGCTATATGAGCCATATCTACCATAAGGTATGCACCAACCTCATCACAGATTTCTCTGAACTTTTTGAAATCAATAACCCTTGCATATGCAGATGCACCTGCAATAATCATCTTTGGCTTACACTCTTTGGCAATTCTTAATACTTCATCATAATCAATAAAGCCTTCTGCTGTAACTCCATAAGGAACGATATTGAAATACTTACCAGATATATTAACTGGAGAACCATGTGAAAGATGTCCACCACAGTCAAGGCTCATACCCATAACTGTATCTCCTGGCTCAACCATTGCAAAGAAAGCTGCCAGATTAGCCTGTGCTCCTGAATGAGGCTGAACATTAACATACTCACATCCAAAGAGTTTCTTAGCTCTCTCAATTGCAAGATTCTCAACAACATCTACATATTCACATCCACCATAGTATCTCTTTCCTGGATAACCCTCAGCATACTTATTAGTAAGTGGGCTTCCCATAGCTGCCATAACAGCCTTGCTCACAAGATTCTCAGATGCGATAAGCTCAATGTGGCTTCTCTGTCTTGAGAGCTCATCCTCCATAGCTTTAGCAACTTCTGGGTCATAATTCAATACTTCATCAAATGAATACATCCTTTACCTCCAAATTACTTTTCTCTAATAGTCTGTCAATTATAACAGCTATCTTAAATCATATAATTATTATCCGAATACGTCAATTAAATTTTGAAAATATTCATCGCATCAGACAATTCTGCTGAATTATCATTAAGATCACTTGCAGCAGTATTTAACTTTTCAACCTGCTGAAGCTGTCTGTTAGCTGTCTCTGTAACTTCCTCTGATGCAGCAGCTGTCTGCTGTGATACTGCAGATATGCTCTGGATTGAATCAATTGTCTGTGTCTTTGCATCTGCAATTATGTCAATTCCATTAGTGATTTCATCCAAGTCCGTCATAAGCAGATCAAACTTTGTCTTAATCTGGTCAAATACCTCTTTAGCATTAGACAATGACTGGCCTTGTATCTCTACTACATCTTCAGCTTTCTTCGCTATGTTGACTGTATCATTAGTTTTTACATTGATATCATCAACAATAGCTCTGATTTCATTAACACTTGATACTGACTGGTCAGCAAGCTTCCTGATTTCATCTGCGACAACCGAAAATCCTCTTCCCGCCTCACCTGCTCTTGCTGCCTCAATTGAAGCATTAAGTGAAAGCAGGTTTGTCTGGTCAGCAATCTCATTGATAGCATCAATAATCTTACCAATAGCCATAGAAGACTGCTTTAACGCATTGATTTCTTCTATTACCTGGCTTGTTATCTCAACTGTGCTTTCTACATTCTTACGAAGCACATTGATAGACTCCATACCATTCTCGACAATTGCATTAGTCTCATCTGCAATCGCAGCAATATTGTTAGAATTTTCTGAAACCATATTAATCTTTTCGGACAGATTATCCATCTGTCTTAAGCATGCTTCTGAATCCTCTGCCTGCTGCACAACGCCATGTTCAATCTCTTCAATTGCCGTAGTAATTTCCTGTGTTCCAATTAAAAGTTCCTTTGCATTAGATGTAACTGTCTCTATTGAATCATCAACCTTTACACTTACCTGCTTTGTCTTATCAATAAGCTGCTTTACATTGCCAATCATATCGTTAGTACTCTTAGCAAGCGACGCAAACTCATCTTTACCTTTAACCTTTACTTCAATTCTTAAATCACCACTTGCAGCTTTTTCAAGCTTTTCCATGATCATTTTAGTTGAATTGCCAATATTGCCTGCAAGCCATGCAGCTATAACTACTGCAACTACAAATGACACAAGTACAAGAATAATAGATATGTACTTAATTGCATTAGCCTGGGCAATAATCGTGCTCTGTGGAATCAATGCCACAACCATAAAGTTATCATTAGTCATTCCGTATATGAAAAGATTTTTCTTTCCATTGAATTTAACCATTGTACTTCCTGACTTTTCGCCAGACTCTACTGCATTCTTATAAAAATCTGCTTCAGATACAATTCCAGTCTCCCCATCAATCTTGCTTGATGAACTGAATATCTCTCCGCCATCTGGTGCGATAAGAGCTACAACACTTCCCTTACCCATATCCATGTTATTAAGGGTTTCTGTCACATAGTCTGTATCAAGATCAACAAACATGTAACCAATTCCCCTTGCAGAACTATTAACAACCTGTCTTGCAAATGAAACAGCATATGGTATCTTCATCTTAGTATCAATATACTCTCTCGAAGTAATCCATGCTGTTCTGGAAGAATCAATTGTCTTTCCTTCTGCTGACTTCTTAACATTAGCATACTCACCAGTTGTCTCAAGAGTACCTGCTGAACCTGTTGCAATAAGCTTACCATAATTACCAATTACAAGAATATTTTTGATTACATCACTGTTAGTAGTACTTACTGTAAGCCCCTTTGATATTGAACTGTATATTGATGCTTCCTCAACCGCATCGTTCTTAAATGAACCTGCATAATAAGACTTTACATCTTCTGTGTTGACAAAATCATTCGCAACACTCTTTACGTTGGCAAATACAAGGTCATAATAATCTGCAACCTGTAAAACTGTCGCACTTGACGCTTCTGTAAAACTTGATTTGATAGCCGTAGAAGCAGTCATGTAAGAAACTATACCAAGAATAATTATGAATATGACTGGTATTGTAAATGCACCAATAAGCTTAACTTTAATCGGAACTCCTGCGTTAAGATAATCAGCTACCTTTGTATCCTTAATGTGGACATTTTTAAGATTTTTCTGTTTTACCGGCTTCGCTTTACTTTCTTTTTTAATCTTTTCTTTTTTAATCTTTTGCTTTTTAATCTTTTGTTTTTTTGGCTTCTCAGCCTTAGTATTTTTGGCATCATTGCCTGATAACTCTGCGTTATCTACCCCAGCTTCTTCTAATGCAGCGGCATCCTGCACATTTGTGTCATCAGATGTCACAACATCTCCCCCAAGTGGCTGTTGACTCTGATTCATACTATCCTCCTGTACTGGTACATTATCCAGCACGTTAATTTCATCATTCATCAGCATACCTCTTTTCATACATTATATTAATTATTAGTTTCCTGCTCCTCGATATTGATTGACAGCTCATGAAGCTGTTTAGCATCAACAACATCTGGCGCGTTAGTAAGAAGACACGACGCATCCTTAACCTTAGGGAATGCAATTACATCTCTTATACTATCTCTCTTAGCCATAAGCATTACAAGTCTGTCAAGGCCATATGCAAGACCTGCATGAGGTGGAACACCATATTTGAATGCATCAAGAAGAAATCCGAATTTTTCATTGGCTACCTCATCTGTAAGTCCAAGTGCCTTGAACATTCTTGACTGGACATCTGCCTGATGGATACGCACGCTTCCTCCACCAATCTCTGTTCCGTTAAGAACGATATCATATGCTTTGGCTCTGACTGAACCTGGATCAGACTCTAACTTGTCAAGGTCTTCATCCATAGGCATTGTAAATGGATGGTGCATTGCAACAAATCTGTTTTCCTCATCTGACCACTCGAACTGTGGGAATTCTGTAACCCATAAGAATCTGTATTCATTCTTATCAAGAAGTCCCATCTGCTCGGCAAGCTCAATTCTTAATGCTCCAAGCACACTCCATACAATCTTGTTTCTGTCAGCGGCAAAAAGAAGAAGATCTCCATTCTCTCCATCCATTGCCTTAATTATTGTCTGCATTTCATCCTCTGTCATAAACTTAGAAAATGATGATTTCACAGTTCCATCTGGATGAATTGCTATATATGCAAGTCCCTTTGCACCATATCCCTTGGCAAAGTCGACTAAAGCATCAATCTTTTTACGTGGCATCTGGCCCTGTCCCTTGGCATTGATACCTCTTACAGTTCCACCATTCTCAATAGCTCCTGTAAATACACCGAATCCACAATCTTTAACTATATCTGTGATATTCTTTAATTCCATGCCGAATCTTAAATCCGGTTTATCTGAACCGAATCTGTCCATAGCTTCCTGCCATGTCATTCTCTGAATTGGAAGCTTTACATCTACATCAAGGACTTCCTTAAAAAGATATGCAAGAAGTCTTTCGTTGACATCGAGAACATCATCAACATCAACAAATGAAAGTTCCATATCTATCTGTGTAAATTCTGGCTGTCTGTCTGCTCTTAAATCCTCATCTCGGAAACACCTTGCGATCTGCATATATCTGTCATAACCAGAACACATAAGCATCTGCTTGAAAAGCTGTGGTGACTGAGGAAGTGCATAGAACTTGCCTGGGTGGACACGGCTAGGTACAAGATAATCTCTTGCTCCTTCTGGAGTTGACTTAGTAAGCATAGGTGTCTCTATCTCTAAGAATCCCTCATTAGCAAGAAATGCTCTTGTAAGAGTTGCAACCTTGCTTCTCATAATGATATTAGACTGGATATCTGGTCTTCTAAGGTCAAGACATCTGTACTTTAATCTTAAATCTTCCTTAGTGCTGATATTTTCCTCAATTGGGAATGGAGGAGTTTCAGACTCTGAAAGAATTCTTAACTGTTCTGCAGCTATCTCTATCTCACCAGTCTTTAAATTAGTATTAACAGCTCCTGATCTCTTTATCACCTTACCAACTACAGCGATAACATATTCGTTACGGAGTGTATATGCCTTATCAAAGCCTTCTTTACCGATCACATTCTCATCGAATACTATCTGAAGTAATCCACTTCTATCTCTTAAATCCACAAATATAAGTGCTCCAAGATTACGTCTTGTCTGAACCCATCCCATAACAGTTACTGTCTGTCCAATATCTGCTGTTGTAACTTCTGTACATCTGTGAGTTCTTTTTAAGCCTACCATTGCTTCAGCCATTTTAATTGTTCCTCCTAAATAAAGTCTCTTTATCTATTAGCTTCAAGTATACCACGAATATCTAAATCATCAAGATTAATCTCACTGTTTTTGATAATTTGTGCAGCTTCAGGTTCATGTATAAATCTCTGGAACTGCAGGAATATCCACATATCAAATGTGTTAATCTCGTCTATCATTATAAGCACCGCAGTCTCATAGTCAAAAGCTTTCCTGTAAGGACGATCTGATATAAGTGCTGCAAATGCGTCAACAACTCTTATTATTCTTGCGCCATATGGTATCTGCTCACCTTTAAGGTTATCCGGGTATCCACTCCCATCCATGCATTCATGATGCCTTAATACCATCTGTGCGATGTCATCTGGAAATCCCATCTTTTCTATGCAGTCATATCCAATCTTAGAATGTGTCCTCATATACTTAATCTCTGTAATTGACAAAGCTCTTGAATTACGTCCATACAGGTATTCTGTAAGTTTAAGCTTGCCAATATCATGAACCATTCCTGCGCACTTAATTCTATACGCCTCGTCCTCTGGCACCCCCAGCCTTAACGCAAGCTCATATGAAAGGTTAGCCACAAGGATTCCATGTGAAATACAGTTTTTAAAATCATTCTCTATATGCGTAAGATAATTATCTGCAATCTCTTCCATAACACTTCCCACAATTATCAAAAAAATCTTTCTTTCGCTGTATCATCTCATCAATTCTGTCACAGTAATTAGTTACATCTTTAACATTCTCAACCCTCTCAATACGAACGCTTCCATCATCATTATCAAACACAGCCTTTGTTGAAGCTCCGGCTCCGCACGCCACGATGGTCTGTTTTTCTTCCATTATGAGAATATTATAGATACACTCTTTACCCTTATGTGAATATCCGACATTTTCAAAATTACCAGCCATATTCTTCTGTCTGTACATATAATATGGCTCCATATCTAAATCTTTACTGCACTGCTGCGTAAGTGACATAATCTCATCACTGTTAAGAAGCGACAAATCCCTGTACTTATCTCTCCATATATTAAGTGCTGCCGCACGTTTAATCGCAAGTGAATGTACTGTAAGGCTCTCTGGTGAAAGTTCTTTTATCTGTTCAAGTGTATTCTTGACCTCATCTGTATCCTCTCCTGGAAGACCTAATATAATATCCATGTTAATATTATCAAAGCCAGTTTCCCTCGCAAGCTTAAATGCTTCTTTAACCTGTTCAACGCTGTGTCTTCTTCCGATTATCTTAAGGGTTTCATCGTTCATGGTCTGTGGATTGATTGAAATTCTCTGTACGCCATGTGCCTTTAACACTTTTAGCTTTTCTTCTGTTATGCTGTCTGGACGTCCAGCTTCAACTGTAAATTCAACCACATGCTCCATATCAAAGAGTTCTCCAAGAGCGCTAAGAAGCCTGTCAAGCTGGTATGGCTCTAATGTTGTAGGTGTACCGCCTCCAAAATATACCGTGTCAAGCCTGCATCCTGTAAAGCATTCTGATACATATCTCATCTCTTTAATAAGTGCATCAAGATATGTGTCAACCTTTGCCTTATATGCCGCAACAGAATATGAAGTAAATGAGCAGTAAAGACATGTAGTAGGACAAAATGGAATACCTATATAAAGACTGTAACCATTCTTATAATCCAGTCTTTCTAATATATCCTTCTCTGTCTTTGCAACTTTAAGCGCTAATGTAGCTTTCTCTTCAGAAGCATAATGTGCCTTAGTGAATTCATCAAGTATCTCTTTGTCACTTCTGCCCTCTTCAAGCATTGTATAGGCAATCTTACTTGGTCTTACACCCGTAAGGAATCCCCATGGAAGCTTTTTGCCAGTATCCTGTGACAGTTTATTATATAATAATTTTTTAAACTCATTGTGAGCATCCTTCTTAGCCATGGAAGAATCTTCAATGTGAGGCATCACAATAACACTGTCATCCTCTGTGACAACAGAATCCGCCTTTAACATAGCGGCTTCTGTTCTTGGGTAGAACGACCGCACCAGAACAACAGCATCATCGTAATATGCCTGATTATCAATATCTATATATATCATATTATCCTCTATATCTACTGACAAAACGGATTATACTTTTTCTCATGCGATATGGAAGTTCCCTCTCCATGTCCAGGATATACAATTGTGTCATCTGGCAACTTAAAAAGCTTATCCTTTACAGAAGATACTATCTGGCTCATGCTTCCTGTTGGAAAATCCGTTCTTCCAACTGATTCCGCAAATAAGGTATCTCCTGAAAACAGGCTTGATAAATCTCTAACATAGTAAGACATACCGCCTTCTGTATGACCAGGTGTATGTATTGCCAAAATCCTGATTCCAGCTATATCAAGCTCTTCGCCATCTTTTATCCAGTAATCAGCACTCATGCTTATTCCACCCCGTCCCATGTGAGACGACAGATTGACTTCTGGATTTTCAAGCGTGTGCTTCTCATATTCACATGCATATATCTTAACGCCATATTTATCTGCCAGGTCTTTTGCCACTGTCATATGATCATAGTGTCCATGTGTTAAGAGTATGGCTTTAAGCGTGCAATTACATCTGTCAATGAAAGACACTGCTGCATCATAATCATCAGCAGTGTCTATCATTAATCCCTCGTTTGTCTGTGTATTCTTTAAAATGTAGCAGTTCGTTCCTATACTTCCTATAACTGCATATTTTAATTCAATGTCCATAAATATTCCCCAATCAGCCCGTAGCTCTTACTATATCTGTTACACCTTCGACATTCCTTAACTTCTCTGTAATCTTATTAAGCTCATCCTTGCCGTGTATATCAAAACCAAGTGTTATAGTAGCAACGCCCTTTTTATTAACACGGCTGTTCATCATCTTAATCTCGATATTAGATTCAGTAAGAATACGTGAGAGGTCAACAATAAGCCCCGTCCTGTTAACAGCAAATATATTAATCTCTGCCCCATATGTTCCGCCTGCTTCGATTCCTTCCCACTCTGCATCAATAAGACGTTCTCTCTCATTCTCTGGGAAATTAAGAACATTAATGCAATCAGTTCTATGGATTGTAACACCTCTGCCTCTTGTCACAAATCCGACAATCTCATCACCTGGAACCGGGTTACAGCATTTAGAAAATCTCACAGCTACATCATGGATTCCTTTGACAACGATACCACCCTTATTCTTAGCTGAAACATCCCTGCCCTTGTGGTCTTCCTTAGATAAGCTTGTGACAGCTTCCATAACCTGTTTATCAGTTATATCAGCCTTTTTCTTCTTCTCGTACTCCTCATTAAGCTTGTTGACTACCTGGCCTTCTTTAAGTCCACCATGTCCTACAGACGCCATCATTGAATCCCAGTCCCTGAAACCATACTTTCTCAGAGTTTTCTCAACAAATTCAGGCTTATTGATATCTGATAAGTTAATTCCCTTACTCTTACAGTAATTATTGATAAGTTCCTTGCCCTTGATAATATTATCTTCTTTGAGTTCCTGCTTAAACCACTGGTTAATCTTGTTTCTTGCCTGTGTGCTTTTTACAATGTTAAGCCAGTCTCTGCTAGGTCCTTTTGAATTCTGTGAAGTAATGATATCAACACGGTCACCACTCTTTAACTGATAATCTATAGGTACAAGCTTTCCATTGACTCTTGCACCAACCATCTTATTGCCGACTGCACTGTGTATACTGTACGCAAAATCAACAGGGCATGAGCCTGCTGGAAGATTCTTGACATCTCCTGATGGTGTGAAACAGTATATATTATCCGAAAACAGATTAAGATCGCTCTTGACAGATGACAGAAATTCCTTATTATCTGACATCTCTGTCTGCCACTCAAGCATCTGTCTCAACCAGCTAAGCTTAGCCTCTTCACTGGCTGTTGTGTTGGAGCCATTGCCTTCCTTGTACTTCCAGTGTGCCGCAATACCATACTCAGCAGTCCTGTGCATCTCGTATGTTCTTATCTGGACCTCAAATGGCTGCCCATTAGATGCAATCAGTGTTGTATGAAGTGACTGATACATATTAGGCTTAGGCATGGCAATATAATCCTTGAAACGTCCCGGAATCGGCTTATACATCTCATGGATTACACCAAGTGCTGCATAACAATCCTTAACTGTATCAACCTTGATTCGCACAGCGAATATATCATATATCTGGTCAAGCGTCTTATTCTGATTGACCATCTTTCTATAAATTGAAAAGAAATGCTTAACACGTCCATCAATCTCTGCCTCAATTCCAGCATTGCTGATGTGCATTCCCACTTCTTTGATTATGCTCTTGATAAATGCTTCTCTGCCTGGTCTGTTAATATTAACCTGTTCAACAAGATCATTGTACACATCAGGCATAAGATACTTCATTGACAGATCATCAAGTTCAACCTTAATCTTAGATATACCCAGCCTGTTGGCAATTGGAGCATATATCTCCATAGTCTCTCTTGATTTCTCTACCTGCTTGGCTGGAGACTGGTACTGCATGGTTCTCATATTATGAAGCCTGTCGGCAAGTTTAATCATGATAACCCTGATATCCTTTGCCATGGCAAGAAACATCTTTCTTAGATTCTCTGCCTGAACTTCAATCTTATCATGCTGGTAGTTTAACTGTGTCAGTTTAGTAACACCATCTACAAGCAGGGCAACCTCATCCCCGAATTCCCTTGCAACATCCTCGCTTGTCATAACAGTATCCTCTACAACATCATGTAAAAGTCCTGCTATGATTGTTTCCTTATCAAGCTCTAACTCTGCAAGTATAATAGCAACACACAATGGATGAATGATATATGGTTCACCAGACTTTCTCTTCTGTCCCTGATGAGCATTGTATGCTGTCTTATATGCTTTTTCTATATCTGACAGATCTGTTGATGGATGATATTTTTTAATCTCAGCAATCAGATCCTGATACAATTCCTCAGGGCTCGTAAAATCCGCAGGTGTATCCACGGGTCTTTCCACAGCCTTGGTCTTAATATTCGAATCCTGTTCAAGTACTATTTTTTCTGCCATACGCCATCCTCCGCGTCAAAGTATACATATCTAGATTATAAAGACTTCCCACCAAAAATACAAGTAAAACTTCCACGCACCCCCGCATCCCTGCAAAACACATGTATAATAAATAAAATCCCTGGCATGCAGGCACCAGCTATATGGCTCCGGCGGGTCTGACCGTGCCCACAGCCTGGCGGTGGTATGCGCATGTATATAATTAATTCCTGACGACTGTCGTGTTGGTCTTATGGCAGTGTTAGACAAAAGCTAAGCCGACTGCTAAACCGTTCAAACGAAGTGCGTTTTTAGCAAGTCGGCTTTAATAAGCTTTGTCGTGCTGCCATTAGAGCAACTAGACACAAAGGACCCGAATTAATTATGTATATGCGCATACCACCACCAGGCTGTGGGCACGGTCAGATCCGCCGGAGCCATATAGCTGGTGCTTGCATGACAGGGATTTTCCCTTTATTACAAATCAAGTTTTTGCAGGAATGCCTTTGTTCTTTCATTAGTTGGATTATCCAGCACCTCTCCTGGCGTACCCTGCTCCACAATAACCCCTCCATCCATGAAGATAACTCTGTCTGCAACCTTTCTTGCAAAATCAATCTCATGTGTAACTATGACCATTGTCATCTTCTCAGCAGCGAGCTGCTTTAAAACCTTAAGAATACCCGCTGTTATCTCAGGGTCAAGTGCTGATGTAGGCTCATCGAAGAAAAGAATCTCAGGATTCATGGCAAGAGCCCTTGCTATGGCAACCCTCTGCTGCTGTCCACCTGACAGATGGCATGGGTAGCTGTCCTCCTTGCCCTCAAGTCCTACCTTCAGAAGAAGTTCCCTTGCTTCCTTCTCAACATCTGCTTTATCCCTCTTTTCAACAATAACCGGCGCATCCATGACATTTTTAAGGACTGTGTAATGTGGGAATAAGTTAAACTGCTGGAACACAAGCCCGAACAGGCTCTTTATCTGTCTTAACTCATTCTTTGACACATATTCTGACCTGCCATCAGTATCAGATGCAACAAGCCTTCCTCCAATCTTAAGACTTCCCTTATCCATAGTCTCAAGAAGTGTTGCACATCTAAGGAGTGTTGATTTACCAGAACCAGATGGTCCTATAATAGCTATAACCTCGCCCTTTTCAACACTCATCGTTATATCCTTTAAAACCTCATTCTGTCCGAAGCTTTTTCCAAGATTATTAATTTCAAGTAATTTCATCTCTGATATGCCTCCTATCTGTAATACTGCATCTTCTTTTCAATACGTTCCATAATCAGCGCAACAACAAAATTAAAGATATAATAGAACAGACCTGCTATAAACAACGGCATCATGCTCGCCTCTGCCGCAACAAGCTGTTTTGCAAGTGTAAACATCTCTGTATAAGCAAGTGCAAACGCAAGAGATGTATCCTTTACAAGCGTTATAACCTCATTAGTTACAGGTGGAAGCACACGCTTAACCATCTGAGGGAATATTATCCTTACAAATGTCTGTATCTTAGTGTATCCTAAAACATCCGCAGCCTCATACTGTCCGACAGGAATACTCTCAATTCCTGAGCGGTATATCTCTGCAAAATACGCTGCATAATTAAGCGCAAAACCAATTATTACAGCAGTAAATCTGTACTGCGATGAAACCTTTACGCCAAATAAGAAGTATGGGCCAAAGAATACAACAAGAAGCTGTAACATAAGAGGCGTACCCCTCATAATTGATATATATATCTTGGCAATCCATCTTGGCACAGCCATCTTTGACATTCTTACGAAGCATACAAGAAGTCCTAATGGAAGTGAAAAGATAAGTGTAAGAACAAATATTGATACTGTTGAAAGCATACCTTTAGCAAGCTGTCCTACTATGTATACAAATTTAGCTACAAATGAACTGCCATCCTTGCTCTGTGCATCCTGAAGATATGCACTGTCTGTCCCTGCCTTTCCAAGGCACACACTGTCTGATAATTCCCATTTATCTGCAATTGAAGCAAATGTTCCATCACTTAACATCTCATTGAGCGAAGCCTGGACCTTATCGCGGAGCGCTGTATTGCCAAGCTTGAAGCCGATACCATACTGCTCGCTTGATACATTTTCAGGCAGAATTGTAAACTTTCCGCCTCTCTGCTTAATCTGGTAGCTTGCAACGCCTATATCCATACATATTGCATCAACCGAACCAGCTTCAAGGTTCATGAATGCACTGTTATAGTCGCCAACCTGTGTAAGGCTCTTAAATGAAGCACACAGCTTGATATTATCCTCTGTCGCATCCTCACCTGTAAATGCTGCAAGCGCTGATGAATCAGACTGCACAACAACATTTTTACCAGCAAGGTCTGAAAGCTTTTTAATATCTGAATCATTCTTAACGATAACAACCTGAGAGTTATCAATATAGGCTGTTGACCATGTATAATCCTTCTCTCTTCCATTAAGTGTAAATCCATTCCATATACAGTCTATTGAGCCAGAATTAAGCTCCATATCCTTAGAATCCCAGTCAATAGGCTGCTTGACAAGTGTCCATCCATTCCTTTTAGCAACCTCTGCCGCGAGATCCAGATCAAATCCGACATAATTGCCTTCTGTGTCCTTGTAGCCATATGGTGGGAATTCAGCATCAAATCCAACTGTAAATGTTGTTCTGTCTTCCTCATTTGTGTCCTTTGCACCACATCCCGTAAAAGCTGTGAGCAAAGCTGCTGTTACCATAAGAAGTACCAGCATTCTGCTTAAAATGTTCTTCTTCATAACTTCCTCCAGGTCATAATCTGTGCTGTCTTATTCATAGTCCAAGCACTTTATAAATCATATCCATATCCAGACTGTCTCTTACAACATCAGCAAGTATATCATACTGCTCCTGCCTGTACTCATAAAAAGATTTTTTATTGGCAGTTTTTCTGTCTAATCCCTTCAGTCTGAAAAGCATATCTATCAGTTTATCATCAAGCCCATCATCAAAGCAACCATGTATATACGTTGCGAGAACATTTTCTTTCTGGATAAAGCATTTGTCTTTACTGCTTATCCCCATATGCATCTCATAGCCATGCACCTTTGTCCCATTAAACGCAGCATATATTCCATCAAGGCCATCTATAACAGTGTCTGTCTGGCACTGCTTTTTTTGATCATGAAATACCGTGTCAATATCAAGCACTTCCATCCCAATCACATTCCCATCACCCTCAGCACTGCATTCATCCACAATATTTTTTCCAAGAATCTGTAACCCTCCACATATTCCAATAACAGGAGTGCCTGCGTCTATGAGCTTTTTCACTGCACATTCCATGCCATTCCCACGAAGCCACCTCATGTCATTAACTGTACTCTTTGTTCCTGGAATAATAACTGCGTCTGGATTTTTCAACTTAGACACATCACTTACATATCTTACATTAACACCATCATATCTTTCCAGAGTAGTAAAATCTGTGTAATTGCTCATACGTGGAAGTTTGATAACTGCTATATCAATAAGAGGTTTATAATCTGCATCACCTGTGTTCTCAAGCCTCTCACTCTGGCTGTCCTCATCATCTATATCCACATAAACATACGGAACAACACCGGCACACGGAATATCTATAAGACTGGTCATCTCATCCAGTCCGCTCTGCAAAAGCCTCACGTCACCGCGGAATTTGTTGATTATATACCCCTTGATGCGGCTGGCCTCACTCTTTTCAAGGAGTTTTACAGTTCCATACAGCTGTGCAAACACACCGCCCCTGTCTATATCCCCGACAAGAAGGACTGGTGCATCGACAAGCTTTGCAAGCCCCATATTAACTATATCATCACGCTTTAAATTAATCTCTGCCGGACTTCCTGCCCCCTCAATAACTATTATGTCGTTATCTGCGGCAAGCTGGTCATATGCGTCTAATATATCTGGGACAAGACTTTTTTTATACGCATAATAATCAACTGCTTTCATATTGCCAATCGGCTTTCCATTAACAATAACCTGTGAGCCTACGTCTGTTGTCGGCTTTAAAAGCACTGGATTCATATATACACATGGATCTTTTCCTGCCGCCTCTGCCTGAACCGCCTGTGCACGCCCCATCTCGCAGCCATCCTTTGTTATAAATGAATTGAGAGCCATGTTCTGTGATTTAAACGGAGCAGTCCTGTAACCATCCTGCGCAAATATTCTGCAGAGTGCAGTACACAGAATACTCTTTCCTGCATTGGACATGGTTCCCTGAATCATTATTGGTCTTGCTTTACCCTTCTCCATGTCCACTCCTTTTTTCTTTAATATCTTTAAGGGCTTCGATTAATTTTGTATTATCATCATGTTTCCCAACACATATCCTGTAATATCCCATTCCTAATCCCTCATAATCAAAGCAGTTTCTAATCTGTATACCATATTCATTAAGCATTTTACAATTAATGTATTTATCATAGAACAGCACATAGTTAGCATCTGACTTATACACCTTATCAACAAGCTTTAAAAGATTGTTATAGATATATTCTCTTTCTTTTTCAATAAATGCTCTTGAATCATTAACATAATCTGTGCATTCAAGACATGCTGTTCCCGCCCTCTGTGCTATAACTGACACATTCCAGCACTGCTGTCTGCGGCTTATATTCCGCATCATCTTTGTATCATGGCAAAGCATATATCCAAGTCTCACACCCGGTATTGCATATGTCTTGGTAAATGATGACACTACACACAGATTACTGTACTGGTTCACAAGATATGTAATATAATATATATCGTAATCCATGGTCAGTTCATAAAAGCATATATCAAGAAAACATTTTATCTTGTGCCTCTTACATATATCCATCAGCCTTTCAAGAACATTTCTTTCTATAAGCTGTCCTGCCGGATTAGACGGCATACAGATAAAAACTGCATCAGACGATGTAATCTCATCAATATCTATATCTGACATCTTCATTTTAAATCCACACGCTTCATCAAGCATGTGATAATCAACGTTCACACCATAAGCAGACAATGCCCGTTCATATTCTGCAAATGCCGGTGCATATATAAGTGCTTTAGAACCAGCGCCCAGCACTGATGCATAATTATATATAATCTCATCCGCACCATTGCTGCATATAATGCACTCCTTTGGTAATGCATATTCTTTGCTGAGTTTATCCACAAGCTCTGTGCAGCCGGCGTCAGGATATCCACGCACCTCGTATAATGCCTCCTGCATTGCGTTCATAACTTTTTCTGGTGTGCCATATGGATTGATATTAACGGACATATCTATATATTTTTTATCACTATATCTTCCACCATGTACATATCTTTCATTAACAAGCATATATTAACCACCCTGAATAATTTATCATGCCAACGCAAACAATATAATAATAACGCATCTTGCAAGCACTGCCAATATGAATGATTCTGCTCCTGTAATGCTCATAAGCTTACAAGCGCGTCTTATATCTTCACGGTCAATCTTTTTAACCTCATCACCGATATAATCTTTCTTAAAAAGGGTTCCGCCATACCACGCATCCCCTGCCAGCCTGAGTCCAAGTGCTCCTGCACACACACTCTCTGTCTGCGCTGAATTAGGGCTTGCATGCCTGAATCTGTCCCTTTTAAATATCCTGTAAGCATTATTATAATCCATCCCAAGAATCCATGAAGCTGCAATCATAAGCAATGCTGATATTCTTGAAGGTATGAAATTAAACACATCATCAAGCTTTGCCGCACATCTTCCAAAATCAATATATCTGTCATTCTTGTAGCCCGTCATCGAATCCATCGTGTTGACTGCCTTGTATACATACTCCCCTGCTGCCCCGAAAAATGATGCGTAAAACAACGGTGCTGTCACACCATCAGATGTATTCTCTGCCACAGTCTCAACTGCCGCCCTCATGATACCTGCTTCATCAAGCTTTGCTGTATCACGTCCTACTATCATCGACACTGCATATCTTGCTTTTTCTGTATCATTTTCTGCAAATGCATCATATACCTTCATGCTCTCTTTCTTTAGAGATGTCTGTGCAAGCCCGAACCATACAAGGACTGCCTCAGCCACAACAAAAAGAAACGGATGTATTATATACGAAACACATCTTATTAATTCTACGCATATAAAAACTGTAACTATCACAAGACACACAAGAAACCTTCCCCTGCGTCTTAATTCCCTGGAGTCACTGCCTTTATAGAGAATTTTTTCATATTTTGATATAATCATTCCTATAAGCCTTATAGGATGCCACGAAATATAAGGGTCACCGAATAATATATCAAGAATATATCCTGCCACCATCCCTATTATCGATAAACCAATAAAATGTGCCATATCACTCTATCTTCCCTGTCACTTTAATTATTCCATCATTGTAATCACATACAAAACCACAACCATTACCTGCCTGCCACGCATAATAGTCGTGTTTTTCTTCAAAATACCAGAGCAAAGTCATTATAGTCCCGCCATGTGCGACGATTGCTATATTTTTCTTTTCTGTCCGTGCTATAAGTTCGGCAAATGCATTGACTGTTCTTTCTTTAAAGTCCTCTATTCTCTCACCTTCTGGAAAATCCATTGTCCCATATGAATCAATCCACTGCTGGTATAAAGGATTGCCAGATAATTCATTATAATTATGTCCCTCAAATACTCCAAAATCACATTCCCTGAATGAATCAATTATGACTTTCTCTTTATCCGGATATATAATCGCCGCTGTCTGTGTACATCTTAACATTGGTGATGTATATACAATTTCACAATCTGGATATGAGTGTTTTTTTAGTTCATCTATCCCAATATCCGCAAGCGGTTCATCTGTTTTCCCTATATAGCGTTTTTCTATATTACCCTGTGTCTTCCCATGACGTATAAGGCTTACAATCACTTTATCTTAACTCCTATTCCACAGAACACCCTGTATACAGCCTCTGCCTCTTTTGCAAGCATACAGCATGTTCTTCCAACCTTTTCGCGGTGTGCCCTGTCCGATTCTTTCAATGGAACAATACCACCGCCGACCTCATCACATATAATAACACAGCCAGGATGTCTGTCTATATAGCTTCTAAGATTTATATCAAACGCTTCATCATCCACCATCGAAGCCAGATTATATATACAGTCTGCCTCACCAAAGCATCCATCATTAATATCTGTCACACCAAGATTATATTTTGCATAATCTAATTTCCCCTGCCTGTAACCACCTATAACAAGTACCATAACATGACCTCACAAATAGTTTTTTACTATCACATCATATATTAATCATCTGACATAACACACATACATATGCCATCGCATTTTCCATAACACATAAAAACCAGCCTGAGGTATCTCCTGTAAATCCTCCAAACTGTTTATACACACTCCTTTTATACAGCATATATATCATAACGCATGCCGCTATCATGGCTAAGCTGGCAATAAATCCTGTTAAACCAGACAGCATATATCCTGTCAGAATGCATGCCAGAATCCATATTACAGACGAAATGATAACTGCCTTTTTATTGGAATTATCTTTCTCTGATGCGCCCATCCCTGTCTTCTTAGCAGATTTAAGGCTTACAACTGATATAGCTGTAAATGCCCTTGATAAAACGAATGTAAAGCCAAACACCACTACGTTCTTAATCTCTGAAACCGCCGCCATATAAATCAATATAAGTACTATCAGGCGTATCACTCCAAATGCCCCGATATGCGGGTCTTTTAATATTTCAAGCTTCCTCTCTGACGGCTGGTATGACGATTTGGCGTCGCATGTATCGCAGTAGCCGTCAAGATGAATACCGCCAGTAACAATTACCGGAACCGCACACATTATACACACTTTTAGTATATCTCCAAGTCCCGCCAGACTACACGCCTTAAAGATAATCATTTCAAGCAATGCTGTCACCAGTCCTATTGCAGGAAAAGCACACAATGTATATCTGAAATCCTTCTCATCAAGTCTGACGCTTGGAACCGAAATTCTTGAAAATGTTGAAAATGCTGCTATCAAAGCTTTTATAACACTCATTAGTTTTCCCCACTGCCTTTAATATATATTGGAATACCTGCTGCCACCTCAACAACCATATCTGCCACACCAGCAATCTGTCTGTTAATATATGATATATCAGCAATATACTTTTTTGTTATATCATCATATTCGCAGCCATCAACGCTCACCTCATTGGACACAATCACCATGTCACAAATATTATGAAGCCTACATATATCATTTAGAATTCTTGTGGCACACTCATCATCTATTATGCTGCCTTTAAACATTTCATTGGCAAGAAGGTTAGATATACACTCAAGCAGTATGACATCTTCATCATGTACAAGAATTCCACCGATATCAGCTGGTCTTTCAATTGTCTCAAATGCTGTGTTATCTCTTCTTTTTACATGTCGGAATATTCTCTCATCAGATTCTTTATCACGGCTTACCATAGTTGCCACATAATACATATGTCCATTATTATTGCCATGCAGCTTTAGCGCCATATGTTCCGCAAACTCACTCTTGCCACTCCCACTACCGCCTATAACAAGCACTAACCTGTTAGTCTTCTCTGTCATAATCTTTATATGCCTCCATATCAAGCTTGTCAAATGTCGGCATCCCATAATACACCGATACAGCCATATTGATAAGAGGTATTACAGTAACTGCTCCCGTTCCCTCTCCAAGAGCCATTCCCATAGACATAAGAGGATTAAGCCCCAGCTCATTAAACACAACTGCCGCTCCTGGTTCCTTTGACATATGTGAGGCAATCATGTAATCCACACATGCAGGAGACAGCTTTGCCGCAACAAGCGCCGCAACACCAGATATAAAGCCATCAATTATAACAGGTATCCCACAATATGCACCGCCTAAGAAAAGTCCAGCCATACCTGCAATATCAAGCCCACCTACCTTGGATATGACATCTATCACATCTGATTTGTCAGGTCTTAGCTTATCAATTCCATATCTTATGACTTCTATCTTTCTTGCAAGGGCATCATCTGATAATCCAGCTCCCCGTCCAGTCATAACGGCTGCATCCTGCCCTGTAAGAACTGATGCAGCAGCTGATGATGTGGTTGTATTGCCTATTCCCATCTCGCCTGTTGCAATCATGTCAAACCCCCGGTTATACATATCAATTGCCGTGTTAATTCCTGATATAAAAGCACTTTCTGCCGTATCTCTTGACATGGCAGGCTCATTATAAAAATCATTAGTTCCATACATAGTCTTAATTGATGCCACACCACTGACATCTGTATTCATGCCTATATCGTAAGGGAATACTGGCACACCTATTGATGAAGCCATAAGGCACACACTTGACATATTCCTTGTCATGTTTGCTGCAACTTTCGCTGTCACATCACTGCCTGTCTGTGACACTCCTTCCGCTACGACCCCATTGTCTGCACACATGACAACAACACATGGATTATAAACTTTTTTCAGCATTCCTGCGCCGCCTAACCTTACAAGCACATCCTCTAACATTCCAAGAGAATTAAGAGGTTTAGCAATATTATCTATTCTATTCCTTGTATCGTCCTTCAGCTTGTCTGAGGCCGGATTAATTTCTGTAACCACCTGTTCTATAGAAGTAATCTTATCCATTATATCTCCTGCAATTATCTATAAATCTTTCAGCAAGTCCATCGCATGATGGAAAGTATATATGCGGAAATCCAGCATACATCCATTCATTGGCTGTCACGCAGTCATATGATATGCCTTTCAGATTAACAGCCTCATAATCAGCTCCATTATTATCAGTGTCATAATAATGGAACTCATGTGCCCTGATACTCTGTCCTGCTTTCATAATAACATTGTCTCTCTTCGCCGTAAGCAAGGTGTAACCAAATCTTACCAGATGACCTGTATATATACTGTCAGTTTTAATGACACCACACATATCTTCACCAGCAATAGAGTCCGTAAGATACATAAATCCTCCACACTCGGCAATCAACGGCATGTGCGAAGCTGCTGCATTTCTGATTGATTCCTTTGTATTCTTATTCCGGCTTAACTTTTCAACGAAACATTCAGGATAACCTCCACCAATATACAATCCGCTGGCATTTTCTGGAACAGCTTCATCTGCAAGAGGGCTGAAATATTCAATAACAGCCCCTGCCTTTTCAAGCGCACGCAGATTTTCCTCATAATAAAAATTAAACGCTTCATCACGGGCAACAGCAATAACCGGCTTGTCCCCTTCTGTTCCAGCACTGTCCATTGTGCTGTTTACTGCTTTATGCGTTTTATTCACAGACAAGTTTCCAGTATCGCCATACTCTGGCGCTGATTCTGCAATGTTCACCAGCTTCTCCCAGTCTATCGAATCCTTCATATGCTCGTACATTCTGGCAATCCTGTCTTTGACACACTCCGTATTGTCTGGTGTTATAAGTCCAAGATGTCTGCTTTCAAGCATAAGCTCTTTCGGCATAGTCCGTATGTGTCCGATTATTTCAAAATTGCACTTTTCTCCATTATTAATATATCTTTCATTATACTCATCCAACACCTGGTTATATACAACATCACCCATATTATTAAATATAATTCCTTTAACAACATCGTCTCCTCCAAATTCCGCTATTCCAGCTGCTATCGCAAGTGCTGTAAGCGAGGTACCCCTGGCATTGACAATGACTATAACCGGGCTTTTAGTCATTCTGGCAACTGAATATGTGCTATAGTCACACTTTGCATTTTTACCATCATACAGTCCCATAACGCCTTCTATAACTGTTATATCACTGCCAGAAGAATATCGTGAAATAAGGCTGCATGCTGCGCCACTGTCTGACTTTAAAAAAAATGGATCAATATTAATACATTCCACACCTGATATAATCCGGTGAAACATCGGGTCAATGTAGTCTGGCCCGCACTTGAATGCATTAATCCTGAATCCATGTGTTTTAAGATAATAGAGCAGCGCACATGTAAATGTTGTCTTTCCGCTTCCACTTGAAGCCGCTGATATAAGGATTCTTGAAAGATTATTCTTTATCATGTTCTCTGCTCCTGAATAATTATTTATATTTTCTATAAACTGCTTACATCCACTAACTTTCCATTACGTTCTGCAATACTGATAATATCACTGTTAATCTTATCATATTCGCCATGTTCACATCCACAGTCAATTACATAATCCACTTTTTCAAGCAGCTTATACATTTTATTTCTGTTATCCTCCGATACTGGTGTAAATGCTTTCTGAACCACAACATCTGTTGCAAGCGCCTTTGCAGCCAGAATATCACAGTCGTTTTCATATAACAGTCCTGCATAAAATGCTCTGCATTTCTTCTGTAATCTGCGGTATACTTCTATCCCACTGCCATTGCCGCCTATTACAAGAATATCCGGATCATTGTCCGATTTTTTCAATTCAACACTTCCAAACTGATTCTCATATGCGCCATCATCCAGTCCAAACAGCTTCTCTATTGTATTGCCACTGAATATCTCCTCAGGCATTCCAAGCCTGAGCATCTCTTTACCATTGACACACAGAACCCTGTCTGCCAGCTTATAGGCAAGGTCAATCTCATGTAACGAAAGGATTATTGTTATGCCGCGGTTTGCCATGTTTCTTAATATATTAAGAAGTTCCAGCTTATACCTTATATCAAGATAGGATGTCGGCTCATCAAGTATCATTATATCCGGCTGCTGGCACAATGCTCTTGCAAGCATAATTCTCTGGCGTTGTCCATCACTTACAGCATCAAAGCTTTTATCAGCCAGTTCAAGTCCGTTAACACTCTCAAGTGATTCCCGCACAATTCTCTCGTCATCATCTGTCAGCCTGCCAAAGCCGTCAGTATATGGGTACCGTCCCATAGCAACTACGTCTTTACATGTAAGAAGCTCTGGCTCAATCCTTTCTGTCAGAACAACCGACATTCTGGTTGCAAGGTCTCTTACGCTAATCTTATTAAGCTCAGTATCATCGAGCATTACAACACCGCTTATCTTGGATAACTGTCTTGTAAGCGTCTTAAGAATCGTTGATTTTCCTGCACCATTAGGTCCAATAAGAGCAAGAATCTCTCCTTTTTTTACATCTATGTTAACATTATCAACAACTGATTTGCCACTGTAACCAACACACAGATTATCCGTACTTATATATGCTTTCTCCATCACTGCTGCCCCTTTCTTTGTTTAAGCATAAGCGCTATGACAACTGGAGCACCAACAATTGATGTCACTGTTCCTAGTGATAATTCTGTAGGCGAAAGGATTGTTCTTGCACACAGATCACATAACATACAGAACACTCCACCTGCCAGAAAAACAGTTGGAATCATAATAATCGGTTTAGCTGTCTTTAACAAAAGCTTGGTAATATGTGGCACTGCTATTCCCACAAATGCTATAGGACCCGCAAAAGCTGTCACACATGCTGACAGCATACTTGAAAGGATAATAAGCACTATACGGAACAGCCTGATATTAACACCCATGCTCCTCGCATATCCTTCCCCAAGCTGATACGCAGACATTGGCTTGCTTACAAATATCGTAACTATAAATGTTACAAGCACAATAACAGATGCAACCTTTACATCGGACCATTTAGCTCCAGAAAAGCTTCCAAGTGACCAGTGTGTCAGATTAACAATCTGTGCCTCATTGGCAAAGTTAATCATAAAATCCGTAATTGCGCTGCATATGTTGCTTACCATTATGCCTATAACAAGAAGTACTGACATATTATGTACATATCCTGCAAACAGCAGCACGAATAGCATGGATATCATCGAACCCGCAAATGTTACAACAACGGTAATTCCTACTGGCATTGAGGAAAAAAACTGTGCAAATATAATTGTAAATGCTGCAAGAAGCATCTTGGCTCCTGCTGATATACCTAACACATATGGACCAGCTATCGGATTGCGGAAAAAAGTCTGCAAAAGAAAGCCTGACAGGGACAAAGCCCCGCCAAGCACTGCTGCTGTCATCATCCTTGGAAGTCTTATCTTCCATATTATGTTATAACTCGACATATCTGTCTGCTTTTTTAACACGATTATGTCAAAAATCTCTCTTACATTAATATGTACACTTCCTGTATTGACATTAGCAATAACAGCCATGACAAACATAAAAATTAAGAATATAAATACAATCAGATACCTGAGGCCATTATTTTTATTTGATAACAATCCTGTCTTACTCATTTTATTTTAACTTGAACAGATATGTGTACTTATCTGTATTAGAATCTGTTGATGATACAACCTTGCTGATATCGCTGATTATATTACCTATTGTGCTTGATGTCTGGAAGAAATCTGCTGTAGTACACCATACATTACCATCCTTAACAGCCTTCATATCACCAAGTACTTCACTCTTGGCAACAAGGTCTGCTATTGTAGCCGGCTTGCCGCCCATGCTCCAGATATAAATAATAATATCTGCATCCTTTGCTGATGAATAGAATGCCTCTGCCTCCATCTTGGTTGTACCAGTCTTGCCTACGCCAACCTTGCCATCAAGAACATACTTACCACCGGCAAGCGTAACCATCTTAGTCATGTAATCATCACTGTTACGCGCATAAAGGTCGCCCTTTGATGTTATATAGAATACTGCCACTGTCTTATCTGTTGATTTAGAAGTATTCTGTATGTCTGCTACAAGCTTCTCCTGCTCTGCAAAATGCTTGTCGGCCTCAGCTTCCTTGTTAAATAAAGCTCCATACACCTTAATCCACTCAGTTCTTCCTAATGGATGATTCTCTGCACTTGACTGGTCAAGAATGTAATTAACATTAAGCTGCTTGAGCTTGTCTGCAACTTCGTCCTTTAACATAGTTGAAAATACTCCAAATGTAGAACCTGATGCAGCAATCATTTCATAATCAGGCTCCTGATAAGAACCAATATACTTAATATCACCTGATTCCAGCTTATTCTTAACATTGTCAATGTACCATCCGTTCTTGTCTGTTGTTGTAAGCGCTACCTTATCAAGACAACCTAAAGAATTAAGCAGTGACATGGTTGGTGTTGATGATACTATCGTGTTATCAATTGGCTGCTGTAAAACACATACATCGCTGTCAATATCAGACGGAACTGCCATTCCTTCTGGAACTACAAGGAAAGGATTGTTCTGAGTTATCTTAATCATCTTATATCCACCCTTGTATACATCTATAGACACATTTTTTGCATACTTAAACTCAACACTATGGTCAAGCTCCAGCCTGCCTGAATACTGTGATGCTTCATTAGCTGACTTATTATTACTGCCGGCATCAGTGCTGCCACATGCCACAACAGACACAGCCATGGCTGCTATCATTACACATGCTGCAATTTTCTTAAAAATGTTTTTCTTAATCATCATCTTTCCCCTTTTATCATTGTTGTTATATAGCTTAATTATCAGAAACTTTCCTGATAATTGCGCCTATCTTACTCCTGACGTGTTCATATCCGCCTTTACCATGACAGACTGTACAGTTAGTGCAGTCTTTTATCCCTTTGTCAGTTATACGGTAATTACCTCCACAATCTTTTCCAAGCGCATACAGCGGACAATAACAGAACAGACAGTTCAATTCCTCACCATCTGGCATCTTATGACATGGATAATACTCACAATCATGATTACAGAAAAACTTATAATTATTCTCACTCATCAATATCTCCAGATTTATTCTTATACCTGTGCGTATGTTCTCTCCATAAATTCTCTTGTCGATATTGCGTTCTCTGGAATGGTATTCTCAAGAGTGACATGTACATATGGCTTATACTCCTTAATCTTCTTTAAAAGAAGCGGATAATTAAGTCCGCCTGTACCTGCTGCTATTGATTTAAGCTCATTTCCCTCAACAACATAGTCCTTGCAGTGGACAACAGCTATATCATCTCTTAAAAGTTCAAATGCTTTCTCTATAATCTCATCCTGCTGTGAAAGATTATCTACACATAAAAGGTTAACCGGGTCAAATATTATCTGGAGATTTGGTGAATCAATTGCATCAAGAACCTTTCTTGCTCTCTCAACTGTATACACTATATGTTTCCATACTGGCTCAATAGCAACAATAACACCGAACTGCTCAGCATATTTAACAATTGGTCTTAAATTCTTAATAAATTCCTCTAAAGCCTCTTCTGTGTGGTTAGCTGGCTCGTACTTGTACTCTTCATTGACAGCACCTGTCTCTGTTCCCACAACACCGCATCCAAGTATGCTTGCAAATCTGATATGAGCCTTATACTTCTCAACTATCTGTGCATGCTTCTCTGGATTAGGATTGCAAAGGTTAAGATAACAGCCAAGTACAGCAACATCTACCTTATTCTCCTGACAAAGCTCCTTCATATACATAGCAAGTCCCGGAGTCATTGTACATATATCTGGCTTGAACTCCTTAATTGATTTGCTTAATGCTATATGCATACACTTAAATCCCTGATTGTGAATATTAGGAATTAACTGCTCAAGTGGTGCATATGCCACGTCATGTGCTCTGATACCTAAACGCATATAATAATCCTCCTGTTAGTACGAATTTCGATAAATATAACATATTGTACTACCTTTAGAATATTCCGTCAATCAAGCCACAATATAGGCTTTTGTATTATACATTATGTTTATTTATCTGCATAATAGATTAAAATAGAGGTTGTCCATAGTTTAAAACTATGGACAACCTCACTTAACATATTTTAATACTGCTTACATCTCTGATGGCTTCCACAGTCCTGTATCAGATATTGCCTTGTAATATGTGACAAGTGGAATCAGTCCCTGTGCAAAACCTTTTGTTCCATCTCCTGCAGAAACAACGGAATCTTCAACAATTCTCTTAGCTCCTGGAGCCGTCTTAGATATGCTTTCAACCGCATTTTTAAATGTTTTAATACCCGGCTTTAAATACTTAACATCTCCTGTAAGTTCATATCCTATAGCAAGTGATTCAAGGAGCAGAGTATTGTTGCCAAGTCTTGAAAGACTTGGAAGCTCTTTATAATAGAACAGTCCTACATCAAGAAGACAATTCTCGATTAAGTCATCAATTGCTTTAATAAGCATTTCCTTGATATCCTCTCTTGGGAATACTCTGTAATAACGCATAACTGAGCCTACTGCTACAGAAATCATAAATCCAACTCTTACAGTTGTGTTATCTGTATAAGGGGCAAGCCATTCTCCATACTCATCTGTCCACGCTTTAAAGCTGCCAATTATCCACTCACATTTAGCAATCCATCTTTCGTCACCAGTTTCAACATACATTGCAGTGAGTGTTCTCAACGCCCATCCTGTCTCTCTTGCATTAGCCTCACCCGGCTTTGCATACATAGGAGTATCAAGCAGTCTGGCAACATTGTCTGCTATGCCAAGTGCAGTCTCAAGACCTCTCTCATCTCCTGTGAAATGATAATAGTCAATTAGTCCTTCAACCCACTCATGCGAGCATACCATAAGTCCGTTATCACAGTGACCAGCTGTATGTTCCCACTGTCCACCTATCCTTAATGGATTATCACTATAGTGGCATACATCCACATCCATCCAGTGTGATGCGGCTGTCACAAGATAATCATGGAATCTTCTGATTCCAGTTCTTGCATACTGAAGGGCACATGAATGTGGATAATCATATTCATTATTACTCCACACAGCTCTTCCGTTACCTCTTCCCTGTCTGGTGTAATTTTCATCAATCGTATCACCCCAGTTCATCATTCCATAACATTTTGAATGTGCATCGCCTTTAGATATAAGTGATATTTCAACATTATTGTCAAGAATATCTGGGAATACATCAATCATGACTCCTGCTTCCTTAAACACCGTTGGATTAATATAAGGCTTATCTGGCATCTGGTATATAAGGCTTCTGTTGTCAAGTTCAAGTATTGATTCTGAAGGTGAATGGAAATGCATCAGGAACTTCTGCTCTCTTGCCATTCCAGAATGCATGACAACCTTATTAACCCCTTCTGGAACAAGCATAATGACTATACCATCTTTATCTGCCTTAACCGCCTTAGGATAATTCTGCTGTGCCTGATAAACTGTGATACACACACCACCATCTTTATCAGTCCTGTCTGCCATAAATGTTCCATAAAATACTTCACTGAAATGTTCGTTAGCTTCATTAATCAGATGCTTGTCATCAATAACTCTGTTAACCTCGTGGCCATCCCTTCCAATAAAGAACTCTGTCTTGTAATTAGAAATAGCCGCTATCGTTCTCACTCCTGATACATCTATTCTTTCATCAAACATAGGCAGTTCTGTTATACCTCTTGTCATATATACAGGTCCTGCTGCATCAGTATTGTCTGTAAGCTTATCGCCACAACCTGTTGAATCTGGTTCTGCCTCATATTGCATATCTGATAATCTGTCATCTAACGCTGCATCCTTATCTGACTTAGCATAGAAACACAGTGATGCAACATGAAGTGGATCCGGACTTGTGTTAAATAATCTGTATGAAACCTCTACCCATGGTTTGCCAGCATACGCAGTAAGCCTGAGCTGGAATTTATATGTATTACCGCTGTCTGATGACACATTGCTTCCATCAGCTGTAAGAATTGTACATACATCTCCCTGTTCCACTATGCACCATTTGCCAATTTTCACATCATACTTAGTTCCATTGCCATCTTTGAGATAAGGTCCTGCAAAATTATCTTTAGTGTACTCTTTATATCCATCCTGCACACTATCAAATATGCAGTCAGACTCATCCCTGACACTGAATTTAAGTACACCTGTGTCAACTGTATATCCACCCATTTCATCTGTCACTTTAATCTTCATGCAGTCCGGCTTCTCTGATACGCCATCTTTGCCATCAAGTGACAATTTAAGTATTGTACCCTTGTTACCTGGAAGGTCTGCCTGGAATCTTACATACATATATCTTACAGAGCCATCTGTATATCTTGATGTAGTCTTAGTCTGCGAAGGCAGCTTTACACCATTCTGGAATATTGACACATTATCTGTATTATAAAGTTTTCCCTTTGCAACCGGAATACACACTCCACATGGTTCAGCTATTCTGTCGTATCTGTAAAGCTTGTCAAACATAACATCAATTAAATCTGCCATAATCACATCTCCTCAATAATTAATCCTATTTGTATTGATAAATTTTCTGTAAATCATAAATTGTTTAATTCAATCTGAACACTCAAACAATTCATATCTACTGTTAATATATTAGCATACAACAATATCTGTCTCCACTAAAATAAAATATCATCTGTACATTTTTACAGAAAAATAGCATTGTTTTACAAATTAATATATAACTCAAGCCTGAAATCTGATATACTATCAGATGTATAATCCATACAAATGTCATAATGATGTTGGGGTCAAAAAGTATTTTGAGCCCTTTGATACCAGATTGCTACGTGCTTTGCACTCTCGCAATCCTCAAAAACATTCGTAATCCGCTCATTTTTCTTTGAAAAATGGCTACTTACTCATGTTTTTGGCGGGTCAAGAGGTCAAAAAACCTCTTGCAAGCAAGCTTGCATCGGCTTCCTGACCTTTTGACCCTGGTATCATCATAATTATTCTATAAAGTAAATGGAGTGAATTAATTTGAATTATGCAGAAATAAAATTATGTGACATTGCTAATGGTCCTGGAGTGAGGACTTCTCTTTTTGTAAGCGGATGTACCCACAGATGCAAAGGCTGCTTTAACGAAATTGCATGGGACTTTAATTATGGCGAGCCATTCACGCAAGAGACAATCAGCGAAATACTTGACTCACTTAAGCCTGGCTACATTACCGGCTTCACACTGCTTGGCGGTGAACCATTTGAGCCACAAAACCAGCCAGATGTTCTTGACCTGCTCCGCAGAATCAAGTCAGAATATCCTTCCAAATCTGTCTGGTGTTTTACCGGATATCTGTATGACAAAGACATTCTCGGTAATATGTGTAACAATCTTCCACATACACGGGAAATTCTTAACTATATAGATGTCCTTGTCGATGGACCATTTATAATGGATAAAAAGGATATGATGCTGAAGTTCAAAGGCTCATCCAACCAGCGCACAATTGACGTGCAAGCCTCGCTTGCATCTGGTGATGTTGTGTTATTTAATCTGGACAATATTTAATTCTTTCATACAACACTGTCCGGTATTTAAACCGCAATGTTATGCTAATTTTAAACATTTTATTAAGGAGATTTTCCAAATATGAATATCATGCAGACTAATGTAAAAATCAAGAAACTAAACCCAGCTGCCACTATTCCAGCTTATGGCACAGAGTTTGCCGCAGGTGCAGACCTCTACGCATGTACTGATGAAAGCATCACTATCAATCCCGGCGAAACTCAGTTCATACATACAGGACTTGCCATGGAGATTCCAGAAGGACTTGTAGGACTTATCTATGCAAGAAGCGGAATGGCTTGCAAGAAAGGTGTTGCACCAGCCAACAAAGTCGGTGTAATTGATTCTGATTACAGGGGCGAGATTATCGTTGCCCTCTACAATCATTCCGAGACACCTCTTGTCGTTAACAATGGCGAGCGTGTTGCACAGATGGTTTACGCACCATACTACCACGCACAGTTTACAGAAGTTGACGAGCTTGAAGATTCTGTAAGAGGTGAGGGAGGATTTGGCTCAACAGGGGTAAAATAAGTGTACACTTAAAAGGTATACTTCGGCTGACACTGTGCGCCATGGCTGTGGGCTATATATCTCTGAATTGCTAGTCCTCTGTGCTTAGTGGCTCTAAGGATGGCACGACAAAGCTTATTAAAGCCGACTTGCTTAAAACGCGCTTCGCTTGAACGTTTAGCAGTCGGCTTAGCTTTTGTCTAACACCATCCTAAGACCCACACAGCAGTCGTCATGCAATTCAGAGATATATAGCCCACAGCCATGGCGCACAGTGTCAGCCGAAGTATAATTCTTTAAATTTTACGTTTATTTTACAACGGATAGATGGTAGTTTTTACATATCTCTGTATATATTTAATATGCAGGGATTTTTCTTTGTGATTATTAATATGCAAAGAAGGAGGGGACTACTATATGAAGGTTACTTTTGAAGATGTCAGGAAAAATACAGCTGTGAATACGTATATCGAGAAAGCAGATGAGTCATTGATTGCTCTCGGTTATACGGATCACAGCTTTTCTCATGTTAATAAGGTTTCAAAGCTGGCAGGAGATATACTTACAACGCTTGGATATAGCGGCAGGGAGGCTGAGCTGGCAAGAATAGCCGAATATCTTCATGATATTGGCAATGTCATCAACAGAATTGACCATGCACAGTCTGGCGCTGTCATGGCATTCAGAATATTAGATAAGATGGGAGCTGATTCGGAAGATATTGCAACAGTTATAGCCGCTATAGGTAATCATGATGAGTCTACAGCTTATCCGGTTAATGCCGTTGCCGCTGCTCTTATCATCGCAGATAAGACAGATGTGCGTTACACAAGAGTGCGCAATCAGGATATTTCTACATTTGACATACATGACAGAGTTAATTATTCAGTTAAAGAAAGCACTGTTGAGATTGTGAAAGACTCACATATTGAACTTACAATCAAAATTGATACATCTATGTGTACTGTTATGGACTATTTTGAAATATTTTTGGAAAGAATGGTTCTCTGCCGCAAAGCAGCTGAAAAACTTGGAATCCAGTTCTGGCTTGTAATCAATGGTCAACGTATGATTTAAAGGAGACAAATCTATGAAAAAGACTTATGTAATCGACACTAATGTTTTTATCCAGGCGCCTTACGCCACTAATTGTTTTGATGACAATGATATTGTAATACCTCTTGTCGTTCTTGAAGAACTTGACGGATTGAAAAAATCGGACGGAGATAAAGGTGCAAACGCAAGAGCCACAGTAAGAATTCTTGAGTCATACCGTGTCAAAGGCGACCTTCTTGCTGGCATTGCCACAGAAAATGGCGGCTCCATCAGAATTGAGAAAAATTATGTCAACGTATCACTCCCACAAGACCTTCCAGATGATAAACCAGACAACAGGATTCTTATGGTTTGTAAAGGACTTTCCGAAGAATTCCCAGATAAACATATTGTGCTTGTAACAAAAGATATTGTATTAAGACTCAAAGCACAGATTATCGGAATAAAAGCTGAAGATTTTACAACAGAACAGATAAGCAGTGAGGATGCATGTTACACTGGCAGAATTGAACTCTACATTCCAGAGGATTCCATCAAGGAATTTAAGAAAAATGGTATTAAATCAGAACATTTATACCAGACAGATGAAGAAGGCAATGTAACACACCCTGAGCTGTCTGAAAATGAATTTGTAACTCTGCGCGCTGATCAGTCTCCTAAGAAAACTCTCCTCGGACGCGTCCATGGTAAAAAGGTCGTTCCTCTTGAATACAAGAAAAGCAAGCCATATGGAATATCTCCGCGCAATGCCGGACAATATTTTGTTCAGGAAGCTCTTATGACCTGTGCCAGGAAGGCTCCGCTTGTAATCATAAAAGGCATGGCTGGTACCGCTAAAACCTTCTACTCACTCGCAGTCGGCATGGAGAAGGTTTTTAACAATCCAACTAACGAATACAGACGTATCATAATTTGCCGCCCTAATGCCCAATTTGATGATGATATCGGTTTCCTTCCAGGCAGTGAACAGGATAAAATTGCTCCTCTCATGCGTCCTGTAATTGATAATCTCGAACAGATTCTTGATTCTGACACTGAAAACCGCTATGAAGATGAGCAGGAACTCGCAGATAAGATTTCAGAAATATTTGAAAGAGGAATTATCCAGACAGAAGCACTTAACTTCATCAGAGGACGTTCTATTGCCAAAACATACCTTATAATAGATGAAGCCCAGAACATGACCCCTAACCAGGTCAAAGGCATAATCACAAGAGCTGGTGAAGACACCAAAATCATCCTCCTTGGCGACCCAAACCAGATTGATAAGCCATTTCTTGACGAAAAAACCAACGGCTTATCCTACGCCGCCAAATACATGAAAGGCAGTCCCCTCTGCTGGCAGATAACCCTCTCCGCCAACGAGTGCGAACGCTCCGCCCTGGCTCTGGACGCCGTAAACCGCCTATAAATATATTCTATATATAAATGTAAGCCTTAACCCCCACAACCACGTCCGATTGCTCACTACTACGCTGGTCTACTCACAATTAAATATTGTATAAAAACTCCCGTCGGCTGTAGGCGCATACCTAGGCAGCTGGTGGGCTGTATACATCTTATTTGCATGACGACTGCTGTGTGGGTCTTAGGATGGTGTTAGACAAAAGCTAAGCCGACTGCTAAACGTTCAAACGAAGTGCGTTTTTAGCAAGTCGGCTTTAATAAGCTTTGTCGTGCCATCCTTAGAGCCACTAAGCACATAGGACCAGCAAATAAGATGTATACAGTCCACCAGCTGCCTAGGTATGCACCTACAGCCGACGGGAGTTTCTGCATTTAATATTTAATTGTGTGTGTTTACTGCATTTTCAATAATAAAATCCTGTGTCTTCTGCATAACCATCGCAACTACAATCTTGTCCTTGCCGTATTTTTCCTCAAATGCTGTTTTATCGCCATAGTTATTATCAGATGCGAACTGCTCAAGTTCTCCCTTATACTCATACTCAGTTACTGTTATGCCCTCTTTCTCAGCAATCGCACACATAATCATCTCCTGTGCAGCATTTTTCTTAACGTAGTCATCAAATGACATATTCATATTCTCCTGACAGTACTCGTCAACTGTCTGGTTTTTCATTAACGAATACATCTTAACTGCAGACTCATATTCTTCTTTTTTAGTATTAAGAAAATCCTCTGGATATCCAGTAACCTTGCAGATTTCCTGAAGCTGGATAAGAATTGCATTCTTTTTCTGCTCATCTATCTTCTCATTAATTGAATCAGCAAGCTCTTCTTTAATCTTCTGTCTGTATTCATCAACTGTATTAACATCAAAATGCGCCTGTACGTATGCATCTGTTATCATAGGCACATTAGCCTGTTCAAGTTTCGTCATGGTAATATCAAAAACAATCTTCTTGCCTGCATACTCAGATGCCTGTGTGAACGTCTCAGGAACAACAAGCTGGACTATTTTATGCTCGCCCTCTTTCATTCCATATAGTGCGTCAACGAATCCATCAACATAAAATGTATCTGTTCCAAGAATAAGTTCATAATCATTATCTGAGAATCCCTCAACTGTAAGACCATTAATAGATGCAGAGAAATCGAGTGTAACTTTATCTGTATCTACAGCTCCTCTCGATGTTATCTCCTGGTATGTTACATTGTTCTTCTGGTCACTTATCATTCTGTCATTGATACTCTTTTTCTCAATAGACTCTGTATCAACTGAATATTTAAGCCCCTTATATTCTCCCAGCTGCACATAATCAGCCGGATTATAGCCATATGATGGTGTGATTTTGGTATTGCATCCAACTGTTCCAATAGTTAGTAAAACAAGTGCAACACATGCACCTATCTTCTTAACTGCACTAATATTACGCATAAATATATCCTCCGATTCCAAACAATCTTGATAATAATAACACAAAAAGCACATGTTTCATAGCATTTTCATAAATAATTCACATAATCTAATAAAGGTCTTCGCCAGAAAACCCGACAAAGACCTTTAAATATGTTCAATTATTATTAAATTAATAATTATGCAAGCTTAGACTTAGCAAGCTCTGCAAGCTTTGCAAATCCTTCAGCATCATTGATTGCCATCTCTGACAATACCTTTCTGTTAAGATCTACGTTAGCGAGCTTAAGACCATGCATAAGCTTGCTATATGATAAACCGTTCATTCTGGCAGCAGCATTGATACGTGCAATCCATAACTGTCTGAACTGTCTCTTCTTCTGCTTTCTACCCTTATAAGACTCTGTAAGAGCTCTCATAACTGACTGCTTAGCAACTCTATACTGCTTAGATCTAGCTCCTCTGTAACCCTTAGCGAGCTTTAATACTCTATTGTGCTTCTTCTTTGCGTTCATACCGCCTTTAATTCTTGCCATTTTATATTCCTCCTTCTATACCTACCTGCAAATTAAAGGTAAGGCATGATCTTCTTCATTGTCTTTACATTAGTTGCATCTGTCATAGCTGCGTGTCTAAGATTTCTCTTTCTCTTAGTTGTCTTCTTTGTAAGGATGTGGCTCTTGTAAGCTTTAGCTCTCTTTAACTTACCTGTACCAGTTACTTTAAAACGCTTTGCAGCTGCTCTCTTTGTCTTTACCTTTGGCATAATAAACCTCCTAGAAAATAATCAAATAGTAAATTATATATATTTTAACGTTTTTCAGTTAAAAACATCATCATGCTCCTGCCTTCCATCTTAGGAGCTTTATCAACTACTGCAACGTCGCTGAGTCTCTCAGCAAAATCTGAAAGGATATGCTTGCTGCTCTCGATATGAGCCATCTCACGTCCCCTGAATCTTAATGTAACCTTTACCTTGTTACCTTTCTCTAAGAACTTTCTTGCAGCATTGCACTTGGTATTAAGATCATTGACATCTATATTAGGTGATAATCTGACCTCTTTTGTCTCAACTGTCTTCTGTTTTTTCTTAGCTTCTTTCTCTTTCCTGATTAATTCATACTTATACTTGCCATAATCAATCAGTTTACATACAGGTGGCTTTGCAGATGGTGCAATCATAACCAAATCCACTTCTGCATCCTTAGCA
The DNA here is from genome assembly GCA_934359185.1 of uncultured Lachnospira sp. Taxonomy (GTDB): domain Bacteria; phylum Bacillota; class Clostridia; order Lachnospirales; family Lachnospiraceae; genus Lachnospira. Next base: position 42,488 of record CAKRLE010000006.1, read on the forward strand.
AGCTTGAATGCATCCTTTGATGACATAACTCCAAGCTGTTCTCCATCCGCACCAACAACGCGGACTTCCTTTTCCCTGATCTGTTCGTTAATCAATAAATCGCTAATGGCTGTATACCTCCTAAAAAATGTAAATAAAAAAGTGGATAGCTTAGACTATCCACTGAACAACCAATCACAAAAAGCAAATAACGCTTTCATAAAAAGTATTAACCCGAGTCGCCCTTGCGCTGAGGTGAGAGTGGATACCCTTCTTTAATTTCACAACATTAGTATATTATCACTAAGCAAACAAATTGTCAACCAGATTTTTTATTTTTGCAAATAATATGATATACATGTAAAAAATAAATTTTACCACCTATTGAAGTTTACCATACCTATTGAAGTTCTGCAATACCTGATAACGCAACATATTTAGCAGATATTCTGTACCAGGTCGGAAAATCCACCACTCCTGAAACCGGCATATCAAATATCTTCTGGAATCTGCTGACTGCCTCCGCTGTCCTCTCGCCATATATTCCATCAACCACAAGTGCAGGTATCGAATTGTAAAATTCACCTATAAGGTTAAGCTGCTGCTGAATCTGCCGCACTTTATGTCCCGAAGAACCTATATCAAGATCTGCTCCCGGCCATGAAGATGGAATGCCCGCAATCTGTTCCGCTGTATTAATATACATTGAATCTCCATAATAGTATCTTAATATATCTATCGCACTGTATTTCTGGTCGCCAAGATATTTACTGCCCCACTGGCTCATCCAGTTCGGACATGTAACCTTCCTGCCATCACAGTACTGCGTAAGTATTGGCTGCTTGACATTAGGTCTTGACAGATACAGGTTAAATAATTCATCAACAAGATTTGATACATTATCAAATATATTACGTCCATATATCCATTTGTGATCATATGCCGTTGATGATGTTATCGTGAAATTATAACCTTTATTTCTGTAAAACTCTGTATAAACCCTGTTTAATGTAAATGACATAATAGCAAGTATATTGGCTTTGATTGTTTCGACCGGCCATGTTGAATATATCTCGGAGCAGGCAACATTTTTAATATAATCCGCATATCCGACATAATAATCTTTAGCTGTTGCATCTGTGGGTGCCCCATCATGCACAACAATTGTCTCAGGAATCACTACCTGGGAAAGCACAATCTGTCCCTGAGTGTTAACCGGCTGTATTTCTCTTTCTGGTATCTTCTCTGGATAATCACCGTAAAGCGTATTAGGAGGAATTATCACAACATCTGGTGGCTGATTATTCCCTGCCCCTCTAATCCTCGCATTACAGAAACTATTAATACCTGAAAACACTTCTGCTCCACCAACAACATAATCCTCATATCCCGGAGCTGTAACTTTCACTGTATACTGTGAATACGGCTGATTTTCACCAGGTTCCATGCTGTATTCAAGTGGCGGAGCCAATAACTTCAGCATCGGTGTCGCACCATCTGAATCTGTTCTTATCTCTTCAATAACATTATCAGGCTCGCCAGTGTATGATATATCTACAACAGCATTTGATATCGGGTGCATTGTCTCCTCATCTGTAACATTAATCTTAAGTCCACCATAATCCTGTGCATTTACCCTGTTCTCTAATGTCCTTACATAGTTTACATTCACGGATATTCCCATCCTCCATGTAATATAATCACATGCAAATATATGTTATTTATTAGAAATGTATGTCATTTTTCTATATATCCTGATTGTAACCATTGTGCTTCCTCCGAATATAATAAGATGACACTCATTATCAGGAGTATTTATGTCTGATATTACAATCGCCCTGGATGCCGGACATGGTGGAAGCGACCCCGGTGCAGTATATGAAAAAAGGATGGAAAAAGACGATGCTTTAAGGCTGACCAAAGCAGTCGGCAAAATTCTTGAAGAAAATGGCGTTAATATATTCTATGTAAGAAAAAATGACGAATATGAGACTCCATTAAAAAAAGCAACAGATGCCAATAATGCTGGTGCTGATTATTTTATATCTATACATCGCAATTCATCTGAAGAGCCTAATCAGTATGACGGAGTTGAAACACTTGTGTATAAAGACACCGGCATAAGAAATACACTCGCTACTAATATCAATGCCAGTCTTGAGAAAGCCGGATTTAAAAATCTTGGAATCACGCCACGTCCCAATCTTGTTGTATTGAAAAGAACACGGATGCCTGCCGTCCTCGTTGAAGTAGGTTTCATCAACTCTGACACAGACAATAAGATTTTTGACAACAATTTTAATGAGATTGCTCAGGGGATTGCTGATGGAATTTTAAAAAGCATCTACTCAGAAACTAATATAACCGAAGCTGGCTCTTCTAATGTAATTCCATCCGAACCGGTTATAACGGACTCTGTTATTCCAGATTCACGCAATATGCCTGACAACAATGATTTCATAAGCGGCAATACTGGCAGCTCCATACCTATTGATACTGCCGGCTCTTTTGCCAAACGTAATTGCGACTGCCATTGCCTTGATGAGGATGTGCCTCTCTACAGAGTTCAGGTCGGTGCCTACTCCAACAAAGAAAATGCCGACAGAATGCTTGATTCACTGACCGTTGAAGGCTTCCCGGCATTCATCCTGTACGAGGATAACCTCTACAAGGTTCAGGTCGGTGCATTCCAGTATCTTACTAATGCAATCAAGATGGAGCAGCGCCTGAGACGTTATAGATACAATACGTATATTGTATACAGATAGATGGAGTAATTTACACTTCGCTAAACCCAAGTTTTGGCTCAATCAGAAGAAAGTCTAAGAAAAAATCCAAAACACCTGCATTTCCCACTAGAATTTCATGTGTTTTGGATTTTTCATAAAAAAGCTGCGTAATAATCCAGCTTTCTAGAAAATCTTGGATTTTTACGCAGCTTTTATTCATATTCAGCCAAACAAATGCAGAAATCAGAAATCAGCTTTATAATACACCTGTTGCTCCTCTGCTTATTTACCTGAACAAATCCTTCACATTCCCATCCTGGATAAGTGAATCTATCGCTATAATCTGATTCAGTACCTTAATATTTCCCATTGCCTCTGACACTATCGCCTGATACTGGCTGTTCGTAAGCTTTGTCACATCTATGGCATTAGTAAAATCTGCAGCGCTTACTGTAAGCTTGTTATTATCAGATAATCCTGCCTGCCCATGATATGATAATCTGATATCATCGGAATTAATCTGTGATGATATTTTATATGTATTCTCATCTGTTTTCTCAAATGAAGATGATGCAGTGTCTTCTTCATGTGCCATATTACATGTCAGATTAGTTATCTGTCCCTTCAAAAAACTTTCTACAACAACCTTAACATTGCCGTTATTATCATTGCTGTTAATTTCGTATGCAACGATACGGTTTCCATCACCAACATATATTGTCATATCAAATTCTTCATAATCCTCAAGATGCTTTCTTACCGCATTTTTAAGCTTCTCTCTTGAATTCTTATAATATGAACTTATAAGTGTTCTGTAACCGGCTATCGAATCATCATCATATATAGCCTCTATCGCAGCATCTGCACCATCTATAAGTGCATCCTTTGTAACTGTCACATTGTAACATGTTGTATTCTGCCTGTATGATCCGCTTGAATATTCCTTATTGCCAGCCTTTGAGTATACAAATTCCTCTGCCGCCTTAGCCAGACCTATTTGTATATCATCAACAACACTCTGGATTGCTTTAGAGTATGAATCTCCTTCTTCCTTGTCAACAGAATCCAGAAGCTTCATCATATAATCTATATCACCCATATCAAAGCCGATATCAAACTTTGAACTGTCAATATCATCAGATGACAAATCTTCAATATATTTTAATGCATCATCTAAATTCAGCTTATAATTATATGAACTTATCTGTGGCACTTTAAAATATAATGTACCTCCATTAATATAGAAGTTAAGCGATGCAACATCTGAAGCACTCTCATCAGCCGCTAATGAAATACTGCCGCCCAATGCCCTGGCTCCCATATCAACACCATAATTATACCTGATAGTATTAGTCCTGATATAATCAAGCATATTCCCGGACTTATATGTCATATCGTCATATGTAATATATCCTGTATAGTTCTTTGTTCCTCCATCTGTAATACCCTTGATAAATTCATCAATATTAGCTTTAATATTATCAGACATCTCAACGCTTGAATTCTTCATCGCCTGAATTGCTTTGTTGTTTGGGTCTGTAACATTTTTAATATATGGTGCTGCAAAATACACGCCAACACCCAGAACACATATCACAGCAACTATAATAGCTGCGAGTGTCACTCTTTTTTTCGCTGACTTTTCCATTCTTATACTCTTGCCCTCCTTCTTAATTTTTTAACCTTTTTCTTCCTTACAACCAGATGCTTTATTCTTTCATATTTTACAAATTCATATATAATATCAAAATATGTCTTTTCTTCGCTTCTGTCTGTAATCTTCCAGTCTTTATCGTTATCTATGTCAGGAAAATATGTATCTGCATCGTATGCATAGTCAATCTTTGTAAGATCTGCTCCTTCGCAGTATGGAAGAAACAGTTCATATATAGACTGTCCACCTATAACATATGCTTTTTTATCAGGATATTCGTCAACCTTATCAAGCACTTCGTCAATATTATGGCAGACTATAACATTATCCTGCTTAACCTTGTATGACTCATTACGTGTAAGAACTATATTCACTCTTCCCATAAGTGCTGAATTATTAGGAAGACTTTCAAATGTCTTTCTTCCCATAATGACAATATTTCCATATGTCTCCTGTCTGAAAAGCTGCATATCCTCTGGAATATTTACCAGAAGCTTACCATCCTTACCTATTCCCCAGTTATTATCAACTGATGCTAATATTCGCATTATCATTCCTCTCTTTCTCTGATTTTGCTGCTATATAATCATTAAGATAATTCACCACTTCTTTCTCTGATTCAAAACGCATCACATTAAAAGCCACGTTGTCAGCTTCCTTTCTTGTCCATCCAGCTATATTCTTTCTGGTTTCAAGTATTCTTGATGGAGATACAGAGAATTCATCTAATCCAAATGATATCAGAAGCGGAATCATCCCCGGATTAGCCGCTGCCTCTCCGCACATTCCAACCTCAATACCAGCCTGCCTTGCACAGCTTATTATATGTCTTATTGACCTTAAAACTGCTGGATTGTATACTGAATACAGATATGCAACATTTTCATTGCCTCTGTCAACCGCCATGGTATATTGTGTCAGGTCATTAGTTCCAATTGAAAAAAAATCTACATTTGCAGCCAGTATATCAGCTATTAATGCTGCAGCCGGTGTCTCAATCGTGACACCAACCTGTATATTCTTATCATAAGGAATCTCTTTCGTATCAAAATCTTTACAAATGTCAGATATTATCTTCCTTGTTGACACCACTTCATCAATATTGGTCACAAGCGGTATCATTATTCTGATATTACCATATGCGCTCGCTCTTATGATAGCTCTAAGCTGTGTTATAAACACATCTGTTCTTCCAAGGCAGTACCTGATTGCTCTGTATCCTAAGAACGGATTACTTTCTTTTATAAGTCCCATATATGGAATATCCTTGTCACCGCCTATATCAAGAGTCCTTATTGTGACAAATCTGCCCTTAGCAAGAACTGCTGCCCGCTTATACGCCTCAAATTGGATTTCCTCCGTAGGCATTGAGCTACCTTCCAGAAAGAAAAACTCTGTACGAAAAAGCCCTACACCCTCAGCACCAAGATCCATGGCTTTTGCACAATCTTTGTCATTGCCTATATTAGCAGCCAGGCAGAATCTCTCATCATCTTTGGTTCTTGTATCTTTACCTATGTACTGCTTTAACTCTTCAATACGTTCATCGTATCTTTTTTTCTTTTTTTTGTAAATAGCAATTGTTTTATCGAGAGGTTTTACAAATACTTCTCCATACTCGCCATCAACAATAATATCATCGCCATCTGTAACCTCATTGCATATATCAGGAACACTCAACACAGCTGGTATCTCTAATGCCCTTGCAAGTATGGCTGCATGTGATGTTTCTCCGCCTTTCATTGCAACAATTCCTGCAACATGTCCGGTATCCATATTAGCTGTTATTGACGGTCTTAACTCATCTGCAACAATCACTGTATTATCAGGAAGATTTGATAAGTCTATATTTTTATTGCCCGTAAGTATACATATAAGTCTGTCTCTTACATCCTCTATATCAGCAACTCTCTGTTTCATAACCTCACTGTCCATGGCAGCAAACATTCCGGCATACATGCCACAAATCTGTTTCACTGCATCCACAGCCGTCATATTATTGTTATCAATGCAGTCATATATACCATTGACAAGTTCCTCATCAGATGCAAGATATATCTGGTTTTTTAAAATAAGCGCTGTGTTATCATTACCATTCAGCTTTGCCTTAAGCCCATCAATCATCCCATTGGTGTCATCTATAAACTGCTGCCGTGATTTGTCAAAATGTTCTCTCTCAACTGCCGCATCGACTTCCCCGCCAGACTCGGGTTTATCATTACTGACAGGCCTGATATCTACCACATTTTTAATTAAAAGCACATGTCCAATTCCGATTCCACCTGATATTCCAATACCTCTAAGCATACCTTACCCTCCCAAAGCCTATCTGTTAAATACGTACTTTGACATGTTAACTATCGTCTCGCTCGTATCTCTTGAATATATCGTCTCACGCGCAAGAACCGGGTCATCTGTTATAATGTTATCCACACCTTTGTTTGTCAGATTTTTGATTGATGACTGGTTATTAACCGTCCACGCATGAATCTGCTTGCCTGAATTGTGTATGGCATCAACCATTCTCTTTGTAAGGAATGCGGCATTGACGCTAAAGAAATCCACATCATCCATATTGTAGAAATCTCCATATGCAACAACCAGTATATACCCCACCTGGATATCTGGAAAAATCTCTTTCACTCTTCTTAAAAGGTCAATCTCAAATGACGTGACAACACACTCATACTGCATTCCTTTGTCTTCTATCAAGTCTGCCACCTTATCAGCAACAGACAATCCATAATCACCTGATTTAATCTCTATATTAACTTTAATCCTGCCTCTGGCAAAATCAAGCACTTCTTCCAGTGTAGGAACCTGTTCACCAGCATATTCCTTACTATAATACGAACCTGCATCAAGACATTTTACCTCTTCAAGTGTCATATCTGATATATTCCTGTTAACCCCCGTAGTACGCAGCGCATTACTGTCATGCATTATGACAAGCTCTCCATCCTTTGTCATCTGGACATCCAGCTCTATATAATCCGCCATGTTAGCGGCTGCCTGTTCAAATGCAACCATAGTATTCTCCGGTGCTGACAGACTTGCCCCTCTGTGTGCTGTTATATTAGTCTCATGGAATATAGCAATCTTTTCAAACGGATTGCTGTTAAATCCAACCGCTATATACACAACATTTACAGCGGTTACAAATGCAAGAACTGAGTAATATACCTCTTTTCTTCTCAGTTTATATCTTCGTGTGCATCTTATTATATTAAATTTTATATCATCTTTATCATAAAATCTGTAGAACATATTGGAAACTAACGCAAACGATAATGGAATTGCTGTATACAGCAGAATAAATTTAGTTCCAGTTCTTATATATTTAAGAAATGAAAGATATATTGCACTTCCCATATAAGCCATATCAAGCAGCCTGACACCCACAACAAGTATAACTGATATTATAATATAAAACAAAACAACAATTCCAAGAATTATAATATTATACAAAGCAAGTGACAGTATTACTTTTATGAAATTATCCTTTACAATACGAATACTTTCGCTACACGCATCTTTTATAGATTTACCCGTAAGCATCGCTATTGAAAAAACTAAAATTCTTGGAATCACATATATAAATAATGCCGCAAGAGCTATTATAAGAAGCCATTTGTATAGCCAGAAGCCATTGATAACATACATACGTAACATATTTCTTGTAGTCTGTGTAAGCAGAAGATTACATGTAACTACTATGTTGACTGTCAGCAATGACACAAAGAAATACATAATAACAGGAATCCTTTTGAAATCAAGAATATCCCTTACATTCTTAAATGCTGTGATAGCAATATCAAGCATTGTAACATCGCTTGTCTGCCTGTCTGCCTCAAAGCATACTAAAAGATATGACATCTCATACACACAGTATGCCACAAACAGCACAAGAGCAACAATTACAGCAATCCATGTAACTGGATTGGCTAAAATCTTTAATATATATTCATTCGTAAGATAGTTGACACCTGATACTTTAAGGATTGTTTCAAGCAGAAACAACAGGAAAGGATATACAATGGCTGTCGCCCCAAGCTTGTATATAAGCTCAAATAGTATTATCTTTCTACTGCATGCTCTAAGCCTGCTTATACTTTCCTTAACACCTAAAAACATCAACTAACCATCTCTTATCTTTTTCTAAATCTTGACACCAGTTCTTCAAGCTGGTATTCGCCTATCTTTGGAACATTGATATTTAACTTTTTAGTAAAATTAAAACTGAAATCCAACAGATATGCAATTGTAAGGAATCCACCCACAACGGCTGCTATCTGCGGATTAATAAGAATTACCAGTGATTCTATGAACATATTAACAAATCCAAATAAAAGCACTGCTATAACACCCCAGCCTATTGAGCTTTCCAAACACAGGATACCCTTATAGTTGAATCGGAGATGGTCATAATTCCACCACACCTCACCAAACAGCTTAAGCATAACCTGTGCTGTCAAAAACTCAAATGCTGTTGCGCATATACTTCCAAATGCAAATAATGCAAAAAAATTATTCTCAATCGGCTTAAAGATATTGAAGGCAATAAGTACACCAAAGCCATATATAACACAAAAAGGCAGTCTGGCAAAGCCTCTGTTCTCCCAGCGTCCAAGCTGGATTCGTATAACTATGCACTCCATGATCCAGCCAAGAAAACTATATATAAAAAACCATATTGCAAGCTGACCTATTGTCATGTCTCTGAATACTATATCACTCATTGTCTTCCCCTGCCTCAATTAACTTTTATATCTGCAGATATCACATTGTAAAGCGTCTGTGACATTCTGCCTATAAATTAATATTATAATATGCTGTCAAGTGTCTTTCTGATTTCCTTGATAAAATCCTGTGTATTACATGTTACAGGATCTGAAAGAGTTGTGATGATAGCAAGATCCTTAGTCATCTTACCGCTCTCAATTGTCTTGATACAAGCTTCCTCAAGCTTATCAGCAAATGCTCCAAGCTCAGGTATGTTATCAAGCTCTCCTCTCTTTCTTAATGCTCCTGTCCATGCAAATATGGTTGCTATTGGGTTAGTAGATGTCTCCTCACCCTTAAGATGCTTGTAATAATGTCTCTGTACTGTTCCGTGTGCAGCCTCATACTCATAATATCCCTTAGGAGATACAAGAACTGATGTCATCATTGAGAGTGAGCCAAATGCTGTTGCAAGCATATCACTCATGACATCACCATCGTAATTCTTACAAGCCCAGATAAATCCGCCCTCTGAACGAACTACTCTTGCTACTGCATCATCTATAAGTGTATAGAAATATTCTATTCCAGCTTCCTTAAACTTATCCGCATATTCTTTGTCATATACTTCCTGGAATATATCTTTGAATGTATGGTCATACTTCTTAGATATAGTATCCTTAGTTGCAAACCATAAATCCTGCTTAGTATCAAGCGCATAACCAAAACAGCTTTTTGCAAAGCTCTCGATTGAGTCGTTCTTGTTATGCATACCCTGGATAATACCAGGTCCATCAAATTCATGGATTGTCTCTCTTGAGACAGTGCCATTCTCATCTGTAAATACAAGCTCTGCCTTACCCTTGCCGGCAATCTTCATCTCAACACCCTTATATACATCGCCATAAGCATGTCTTGCAATAGTAATAGGCTTCTTCCATGTTCTTATGTAAGGCTCAATACCTTTAACAATAATAGGTGCTCTGAACACTGTACCATCAAGTATAGCTCTGATAGTACCATTAGGGCTCTTGTACATCTCTTTTAAGTTATACTCTGTCATACGAGCCGCATTAGGTGTAATTGTTGCGCACTTGACTGCAACGCCATACTTCTTGGTAGCCTCAGCAGAATCAATTGTAACCTGGTCATTAGTTTCATTTCTATGTTCAAGTCCAAGATCATAATACTCTGTCTTAAGGTCTATATATGGAGCAAGAAGTTCTTCCTTGATAAGTCCCCATAAAACTCTTGTCATCTCATCCCCATCCATCTCAACTAATGGAGTTGTCATGTTAATTCTGCTCATAGCTTTTTGCCCTCCTGATTATCGCTTATCTGGGCATCATAATACCACATTTTTCATATACGGTCAAAACATTTATGACAACAGGCATAAAGTCCTTCTACTCATTAGAACTCTGGAAGTGCCTGTGTGCTGGGTCTGTGTACTGGCTGCCTGCGTACTGTGTTGGAATGGCGAGTCCTTTGTGTCTAGTATCTCTAAGGGTGGCACGTCAAAGCTGATTAAAGTCACCTCGCTAAAAACGCGCTTCGCTTGAACGTTTAGCAGGTGACTTAGCTTTTGCCTAACACCACCCTAAGAGATACACGACAGTCGTCAATGCCATTCCAACACAGTACACAGGCAGCCAGTACACAGACCCAGCACACAGGCACTTCCAGAGTTCTAAATGTTTTGATTGTAATATGGACGTAGCTCTGATATAATTGGGATTTGAAGTTATAATAGTATATATAGCGATGGCAAGGAGGATTAATATGTGTGGATTTGCAGGATTTACAGGCTATCTGGAAAATGGTAAAGACGTACTCACTGATATGATGAATAAAATCGTTCACAGAGGTCCTGACAGTGCTGGCCAGTACATTGACGACAAAGCATACATGGGATTCAGGCGTCTTAGTATTATCGACCTCGATAACGGAAGCCAGCCCATGTTTAATGAAGATAGAAAAATAGTCATCACATTTAATGGTGAAATATATAACCATATGGAATTAAGAGAGGAACTTATTGCAAAGGGACATATATTTGCTAACAACTCTGATACAGAGGTTCTTATACATGCATATGAGGAATATGGCAAGGACATGTTAAACCGTCTGCGCGGCATGTTCGCTTTCGTTATATGGGACAGCGAAAAAGAGACTATATTTGCTGCAAGAGATTTCTTTGGAATCAAGCCTTTCTACTACACAGTTACAGATGATGGACATCTCATATATGCCTCTGAAATCAAAAGTATTCTTGCTCATCCTTCATATAAAAAGGAGGTTAATCCGGTTGCTCTGGAAAACTACCTTACATTCCAGTACTCAGTTCTTGAAGAAACTTTCTTTAAGGGAATATTCAAACTTATGCCAGCTCACTGCATGACATATGATGTAAAAAATGGCATGCTTAACATTGAGCGTTACTGGGAGCCTGTTTTTGAACCAGACAACAGCAAATCTCTGGACGAATGGGTTAATGAGATTGATGATGCAATGCATGATTCTGTTAAGCATCATAAAATCAGCGATGTAGAGGTTGGCTCCTTCCTTTCAAGCGGTGTTGACTCAAGCTATGTTGCAGCCACATTTAATGGTGATAAGACATTTACAGTAGGATTTGACTACGAGAAATATAACGAGATTAATTATGCCAAGGCATTATCTGACAAGATTAAGATTGACAACTACAGCAAGCTTGTATCAAGCGAGGAATACTGGGATGCTATCCCTAAAATCCAATACCACATGGATGAGCCTTTAGCTGACCCTGCTGCAATTGCGCTTTACTTTGTAAGCCAGACAGCAGCCAAGCATGTTAAGGTTTCTCTTTCTGGCGAGGGTGCTGACGAATTCTTTGGTGGATACAACATTTACCATGAACCATTTGACCTTAACGGATTCCAGAAGCTTCCTCTTGGTCTTAGAAAAGGTCTTGCAAGTGCCGCTGCTGCTATTCCTTTCAAATTCAAGGGCAAGAATTATCTTGTAAGAGCGAGCAAGAGCCTTGAGGAACGTTTCATCGGTAACGCATTCATGTTTAACGAGGCTGAACGTGAGAAGATTCTTAAAAATCCAACTGGCAAGTATCCTCATACAGAGCTCACTAAGCCTTATTATGACAAGGTTAAAGATCTTGATGATGTAACCAGAATGCAATATATTGACATTAATTTCTGGCTTATAGGAGACATTCTTCTGAAAGCAGATAAGATGAGCATGGCACATTCACTTGAAGTCCGTGTCCCTTTCCTTGACAAGAAGGTGTTCGATGTTGCAAGACATATCCCTACTGAATACAAGGTTAACCAGCACAATACTAAGTACGCTATGAGAATGGCTGCACACAGATATCTTCCAGACATGGTTGCTGAGAAGAAGAAGCTTGGGTTCCCTGTTCCTATCAGAATATGGATTAAAGATGAAAAGTACTACAATATGATTAAGAAGGCATTCACAAGTGATGCCGCTAATGAGTTCTTCAATACTGACATACTTGTCCAGTACCTTGACGAGCACAAGGAAGGCAAGGCTGATAATTCAAGAAAGATATGGACTGTATACATGTTCCTTGTATGGTACAATGATTTCTTCGGCGATGGATATAATGGTGACGAGAAAAAGGCTGCGCTTGCATAAGTTATGGTTTGGTCTATGCTATTAGGTCTATCATGTTTTGGCTTATATCTGTTTGGGGCTTATGTCTGTTTTTGGCTTATATCTGCAAAAAGCCGTGAAAAAATCCAAAATTGCATGTTTTACACTTCGCTAAACCACATTTCTGGCGCAAGTACCAAAAAGCTGCAAAAAAATCCACATTTCAATGAATTTCTGGATTTTTTTGCAGCTTTTATTCATATACAGCCAACCACACATTTTTTCTGCATGTCTGAGACTTATCTTTGCTTTATTTTGGATTTTTTAATGAAATTGTACATATATACCCAAAATCCGAAGCTATAGTGTAATTAATTTATAACGCAGCTGTACCATGTCATATATCAAGAACACGATAGTCACAATTTATAACGAAAATGTCAGGATTCCCTGTCTTTTGATACTATCTTGATTTCCCTATCATCATTGTATGTAACAGTCATATCAAATGAACTCAATCCATAATTCGTATTGTAAATGTGTATATCAACATCATCGAAAAAATTTCTGGCATCTAACAGATTGTTATCAAATCTATCCGTTGGTCCACCACCATGTAAGCCTGTTAGTAAATATATCTTCACATATCCGTCTATATGAATCGTAGTCTCATCTTTACTATCACCATCATATACAATGCATGGAATATCTCTTCTCACATACTTTTTATAAGGGAAATTCCATAGGACAAATACTACGCCGGTCACAATAACCGCTATTACTACTAATATGAATATAATGTTTTGAATTCTCTTTTTCATATGTCCCCTCTGATATATAAAATATTTATCCTACCGGAAAATTAACCATAACATGAAACCATCCGTTATCCACACTGACATCCATCAGACCATCATTCTTTATCACCGCATCACGCACATTTTTAAGACCATATCCATGCTGTGAGGCATCAGATTTTGTGCTCAGCATTTTACCATCTTTGTTGTATCTTAGATTTGACTCAATACATATGTTGTCAACTTTTATTATAAGGAATCCAATTCTATACTTAATACATACTAAGACAGGCTCTCTGGCTTCTTCCTCTATCGCCAAAACAGCCTCTATCGCATTATCCATCAGATTTCCCATTATGATATTAATATCAAATTCATCCGTAACCATATTTTCTGGTATGCTGATATCCGTTTTAACCATAATTCCAGCACGTAATGCTTCTGATATCTTATAATTCATAACGCTATCAATTCCTATTGAACCAGTGTTAACATAATTTCTGGTATCTGTTAAATCCTTTTGCAGCCTTTCAATATAACCTTTAGCCTTATCAATCTGACCATCCGATATATAATTATATATTCCTGCTATGTGATTCACCATATCATGGCGTATAGCCCTGATTTTGCTTTCATTGACTATACCCATCCTAATCTGGCTCTCATAAGCTTTCATCTGTTCATATATCTGGTTCCGTTCCTGTTCAATCACATATTTATTAGATATAGCATCATACAGATAGAATATTATAAAATCTATAATAAGAAATGAAGCTCCCACCAGCAGTACCATGTCACGCGATATACTATTGTCCTGAATTATTATAAGAAGAGTTCCAATACTTGTAATCAAAACTATAACAAGACCTGATAACTGCTTAGAAAATACATCCTTTTTATTCAAATTTACATATTGTGAAATAATTATAAAAGACAGGAAATACACAACAACCGAAGCTAACGATGCTATAAATCCCAGATTATTGGCAGATGGAATCTCTGTAAATAAATACCCAACAACAAAATCTATAGACACACTGATTCCTGTGACTGACAGTGCAAAAAATAACTTTCTGGTTAATTGCCCTTTCCTTGCCATCGCTATCATCACTGCTGCTATAAATGTAACCGCAACATTTACAATTACATTTCCAAATAAAAGATACATCAAAAGCGTTATAGTAAATGCACTACCATACAGAACATATCTATAACGCATTTTATCTTCTCTGTCAAAAAATACATCAAGATACAATACAGTCACATATACTCTTATTACCTCTATAATAATAATCTCACATAAACCACTTGCATCTATCATATCTTATCTCCGAGGAACCTGATAAACCCTTCCTTAAATTCCTGCCTGTATTTTGCACTTACCACAATAATAGTTCCATTATCAAGCGTTATCTCTGTACGTTCCACGCTTTTTATATATTTTAAATTAACTATATACGACTGGCTGACTCTTGTAAACCACTCTGGCAATTTATCTGTTTCATTACCTAATTTTCCAACATATGTTTTAACACTGCCATCTGTAAGATGAATTGCCAGATGCTTGTCATTACTCTCGATATATAGTATATCCTTGTATCTTACTGCATTTTCTACACCATGGCTTGTATACCGGAACATTCCACTATCCTGTTTATTATACTGCAATAATTTATCTAATATATCATATACTCTCTCATCCGAGAATGGCTTTACCAGAAAATCGAATGGGTGTGTCTGAAATAAATCCATTGCATAAGATGTTTTGGCAGAGATATACACAATCTGCATTGTACATTCCGATAATTCATTCCTTATATAGTTACCGACATCAACACCATTCATACAAGGCAGCTCTATATCAAGAAACAACGCATTATACCTTAAGTCACCTCTTAAATCTTTAATGCAGTTTTCTCCTGATGTCCAGATTTCTACATCAACATTATCTTCTTTATTCTGAAAATACCTATATATGCTATTTTCTAATCCTGCAGCAACTGAAATATCATCATCACATATTCCTATTCTGTATCGTATCATTCAGACTCCCTTAAATATATTCTTGATTTTCCCTGTAATAATCAGAAAATCTGCCACTATAAGCACACATAACAACACCATAGCCCACTGCTCATTATGCATAACAATTAATCCCATAAAAATTACTGTTTCGATTTCTAATATAAGACGTGACCGTTTTCCATATACCTTTAGTTCCTCTTTATCAAGTAATCTCTCTGAATTCTGAACAGGTGCCATCATCACCAGAACTACGGATAGACATAAATATAATATCACCTGAGCTTCTTTTGCGATACATATATATTTAAAAACTACTAAAACAGATATATAAATAGCTGCTGATACAACAGCACACCTTCCCCTTGTCTTCATATGTAACCCACCTGCATTCTGTCTTAATGGAAGTAAAAACAACACAAAAGCACAACCCTTCTGCAATTCACCAAATATAAATGCTATAATCACAGAACAGATTACACCTATAACCATTGTCTTAAACATATCCATTCCATATTTTATTACATCTTCGTCATATTCTTTAATATTCTCGTATATGCTCATAGTATTATTCCTATTACATTATACATGTTTTCAATTCCTTCTGCTCAACTAATATGGTATAAAAAAACCTTCAGGACCACGAGTTGACAGTGATGATCCATATTCAACCAGTTTAATAAATAAAAATGCTATAATTATTATTGCAAGAATCACACCAATTGTTACTAATACCTTTTTCATAATGTTCAACCTCCTTTTTTGTGACATATAACACTATCTTATTCCTTATTCAAAATAATACAGATATACATCTTCTAAATCAATATTGCCTTTTACTAAAACAGCATTATCTGGCAGTTTGTCCCCTACAATCCTAAGAACCAGTCCATCATTGCACTGTCTTATATTACCCGCCTTGTACAGCTTTTGTAGCCTTGCCGACTCTTCTAATGTGCATTTTAATTCTCCTACTTTTCCCTTCATTAATGATATCAGTTCTGTTGGAGTTCCTGATGCTATTATCTTTCCATTTTTAAGCAGTATGACTTTGTCCGCTATACACTCTATATCGCTAACTACATGTGTTGCAAAAAGAATTATCTTATTTCTCGACAATGCAGATATATAATTACGTATGGCAATTCTTTCCTTAGGGTCTAATCCCGCTGTAGGTTCATCCAATATAAGAATCTTTGGATTTCCTAAAAGTGCCTGTGCAAGAAGCACCCTCTGTTTCATTCCACCTGAAAATCCTCCTATTCTTTTATACGCAACATCCGTAAGATTAACCACATTAATGAGCCTGTCTATCTGTTCATCAATACTTCTGGTCTGTCCATTCTTCAAAGTCCTCGGTTTGACGCCTTTAATATGTGCCATATACTTGAGAAATGCCTTCGGACTAAAATCATCATAAAATCCCTGTTGCTGTGGCATATATCCAACAAGCATCCTAAAATCCGAACCCATATCAAGAATGTCCCGTTTTTTTCCCTGTGTTAATTGCTTGCTCGTAAAAAAAATACTTCCTGCCTCTTCACCTGAGTCTCTTTTCACATTATCTGTAATAAGATTAATCAATGTGCTTTTACCTGCACCATTTGCACCTAAAATACCATATATTCCTGGTCTAAATGTATAAGAAATACCACCAAGTGCCTGGACTGAGCCATATGTTTTCTTAAGATTTTTTATTATTAATCTCATACATTATTCCTCCAGCGGCTATAAAAATATAGCATAACTCTATTAATCCAATTCTAATCAGATACCATTTTATTATATATCCTTCAATAGTACGCGACATAGCATTGCCTTCCATAAATGTCAGGCTCATTAGTGGTGCCTTCATATATGGCAGAGAATATACATTAGATAATATAATCCATTCAATTCCGTATATGAGCGCTGTAATCAATAGTGTAAGCATTAATCCTATAATCAGATAATTGACCAGAATCTTTTTATACCCCATATCACTTGCATTGATAAGTAAATATACCCTGCTTTTATTGTGCAATTTTATAATCTGTGAATAAACAATTAATATTGATATCAATATGACTGCAAATATAATACGCTCTCTGTTATAGGAATATATCCCAATTACACTCTCATATCCCCTGTCCGACATCATATATCCGTCAATTTTATATGTATCTGATATATGCACAAGATACTCTTCTTTTTCTTCAAATTCTCTCCAATATGAATACTGTGTCTTGGCACTTTGTAGTTCAACATTAATCCCATGCATATCATCAAGACTTATTATCCCATTCCTGTATTCATCATATTTCTCTTGCTGGCGTGTATACACACTCTGGTATTCATTTTTACTTTCAGTAATTTTATCAGATATATATTTATAATCTTCCCCTCCATATTCCCGATATATTCCATCATATTCTTTAAACCTGTCTGAATAATCTATAACTGAATCCATCGTAAAATAAACACATAAAAATATACTTATAATTACCACCAGTGCTCCTCTGCATGATATTAGAAAAATATATATTTCCTTTAACACAAACGGGACATCACTTAATATTCTTTGAACCTTAATCATTATTATATCAAAAAATCTGACTCTGACGGCTTTAGCAGGTCTTTTATTATATAATATTGAAACACCCAGAATCATAAGAAACCCCGTCAGCAGAATTATGATTCCTGCCAGCAGATATATGTCCGATATCATAACCAATCCGATTTTCCTGTTTGAATATACACAGATTATATCTCTGATATCTCCAATACGTATAATATTGTATTTTCTAAAAATATTATATCTGCTCAGTGGACTTATGCATCTATATATTATAAATTCAAAACATATAATTACTGATATACACACCAGACTATATATTCTTTTATAAAATACTGCATATAGAAACCATATAATACATGCCGCAAAATATAAAACAATGACATAATATATATAATCAAATATAATATACTGAAGCTGTGACATATTAAATACGAAATGACTATACTTTTCCAGATCCTGTATCGGATTTAATAATGTGTTCCATCCTCTATATATAATTTCATTTATTAAAAATGACTCTGACGATAAAATCAGATATACAACAGATGTCCCAGCAAACAGTCCTGTCAGCCTTGTAATCTGCAGACCAATCCGCCTTTTAATACATCGTTCAATATACTGCATACAGTTATCTTCACCTTCGTATAACCTATGCACCATATATATAATAATAATTACTGATAAATATACAGGAAAGTTATTATCTATATATTGCTTTGCAGCCTTATCGTATGACATAACGAGTTTTGTATCTTTTATTCTTGAATAATCTCTTATCGTTTTCTTAAGATTTTTCTCATTAGATGTATCATCATTATTAAATATAGAGAAAGTATTCATTCTTTCGGCATTGCTTATAATCGAAGCAATCTCATCATTGTATGAATTAATATATTCTAAATGACTTTTGTATTCAGATATGATTGAAGCATACATTGTATCTGACAACTTTTTATTATCTGTAATATCTATATCATCCCCGCCTGTTTCGTACAACTTCCTTTCATAATCGATCATCTGCGAAAATTCCACAAATGACCGATTAGAAAATTCTTTACTGACAGTCAGTACCAGCAGTGTAATCATGCAGACGACAATCATCGCTAATAATTTTTTTGAAAAAAGTCTTCTGCACTCAATCATATCACTCTACCTTCTCCCAGTTATAATTACTGTTATTGTCAAGTTTTACACTGTAAATACTGCTTCCTGTATTAATAAATATACGTTTATCATCTCCAAACATTACATAATATATGCTTCCCTTATCAAAAGTCACTTTGTTCTTTAATTCTCCGGAACTGCTAATTACACTAATATAACTCTCTTTAGGATTTACACCATAAAACGCATAAAACATATCATTAGATACATATACATTTCCATTCAGATACGATATTTGGCATACATTTGTTACACCATCAGATGCATCATAAATTTTCTCCACACCAGCATATGATAATGCCAATTTATAAAGTCCACTATTATACACATAATAATACAACATACCACCCTCTGTATCAAATGTATAATCTGTTATCTGTTCATCTACAACCTTATCCACGTTTCCTGTTGCATATTCATATCGAAACAGACCTTTACGCTTATATCCATCTGCCCCGTTATCTCTATCATAAGATTCCTGTAAAAAATACAAGTATCTTCCATAACTTTTTAATGCAAATACAGTTGCGCCCTTATCTTTATATGAATATACAATCTCATCTTTTTTTCCATCAAGTGAACGTTTTCTTATGATTGCAGTATTTTCTTCTCTGCCAGATACACTGCCTTCCTTAAGGTAAATATATACATCATCATCATGAAATACCAGCGCATATGCCGAATTACAGCTTCCTATCTCAAATAACCTGTTACGATACGAACCATCTCCAGCTATTTCGTCAAGGTAAACTTTTCCAGACCTGCTTTCTTCGTTATACATAACATATACTTTTCCATTATGATAATATAACATCTGCCCCATATAACCGCCAAAATGTACACCTTCTGATTTATCTTGACTTGACAAATTAGCTGCACAATCAGCGCTATCATGCCTGCAATCTGGCTTATTGCACAATACAGTCGACTCCCCATCATCCTTTATATACTTAACCAGATTGTTATCTATGTAATAATATCCCCCTGCACCACACGTTACATTATGTGTATATATACTCCAATATGGCTGGTCAACTGTATTCAATTGTTCATCATTTAATTTTGCTACTTTTTCAGTGCTATCGACACCACATGCCACTAAACTTAAAGCAGATATAACTAGCAAAAATATACATGCTCTTTTCTTTACCAACATTTTTATTTACCATCCACTATTTACTGATTTCCCAAAGATGCTGTCTCATCATATGTATCCTGAGCATCTGGTGAACATATATTAGCTGTAACGTGCACAGTTCTTATTGGCTGGTGTGAGTCGTAACATCCTGTGTAAAATTCGCACGTAGTTGTCTCATATCTTGTTCCTGTAAAATTATGTCTGTCTCCCCAAGCATTTAATATATAGCCATCCACTACATAATAATCACAATAATCTGAAGACGTAAATGTCACTCCACCCAAATGATCATTAATCCAAAATTTTGCGGTTATACTTGTACTTCCAACTGTAAAATAATCACTGACTTCTGTTCCATATCTAAACAAATCTGTTGGTACTACACCATTCTGGTCATTATCATCCACATTGAATTTCAATCCAGCAGCATAAACTGAATAATTCGACAGTGTCAAAAGACACATAACCATTGCTACCATTAATGCAAAACTTTTTATAAAGCTATTTCTTTTCGCCATAATATTATTATCTCCTTTTCTAAGCAAAATTAAAACTTTCTCATCTTTTTAACGCTATCAGGCATCTTTGTCTGATATGTAAAAAGTGGACAAGACACATTAGCGTAATGCTTCGCTATTGAATATGCCATTCTTTCTTTAATTTCTGTTAACTTGTTCTTTTGTTCTTTCATTCATAAAACCCTACTTCTGAAATGTAATAAATAAGATAATCACTTATCTCTATCCTTATATCACACTTTCCATACAAAATTATTCAAAAGGCGAAAATGAGGCTCAAATCGACGAATTTTAAGCAAAAATATATTTATCAAACACAAATATTCTGATATTATCAATAGTAATGCTTCAATATATATAAACAGCCCGGACAGAAAATCAATCTGTCCGGGCTGTTTATATACATACTGAAAAATCAACTATAACACGACTGTCACAAAATCATGCAATCACTTCTGTCTCTTTTTATACAAAACACATCCAGCTAATATCAATACAAAACTCAAAGCTCCACCGATAATAATATTAAATGGTGTAATTATTGCTATTGCCAGAATAATAATTCCAATAATCCATAATATAGTATACATTGCTACTCCTCCACTTTAATTATAATAGCAGTTTCCGATTGATTTTCATTTATTAGTGTCTCATATTCCTTGTTCTCCCCTATATGATCCTCATTTAATTTTCCACTAAAATACTGAACAGCATATCCTTTTTCAATCAGACTATCCAGATATTCAATTTCATCCATATGGTTCTCCACAACACTGCAATACTCTTTTGTAATTATATCAGTATCTGCTGATGGTAATAATATACATGTGTATGTATGTCCAGCTACATCTAATACCACATATGAATAATCATTTCCTTCTGATTTCATACTGATATAACCATCATCAACAGAATTCACGACCAATCCACTGACCTTATAGATATCTTTTCCGCTGCTAAAATTATATATCTCAACAGGTTCTGATTGACTAATGTTTGTAGAAAGGCTCTCACTTTCATTCTGCTGATTTTTATTCTCATTACATGCGCATAATGAAAAAACACATACAGCAAATAACGCAACACATCCCATTTTATTATAAAATCTCATATCTGCTTATTCTCCTTTACAGCTTCGCCTATAACATACTATTACGCCAACAGCAAGTATCGCTCCCAACACAAAAACACCTATAAATCTGCTGGTGGTATTTACATCTTTGGTGCTTTGAAGGTTCTCATTATTCACTTCAATATTATCCGTAAATGTTGCAGGCTTTAAATTAATATAATTAATCTCATTGCTGTTTCCATATGTTTTCTGATTCATCGGAAGATTATCCCACTCTTCCAGTTTTCTCTCATTAGCTAAATCTGCATCCTTTCTTGCCTCAAAGAATTCATTTGCAACATAGGGTGTCAGCTTTTTACATGTAACAACGTCTGAATCATATTTATAACCATCACTAAGAGGCATTACAATCTGAATACCATTATTCTCAAAATACAGCACTCCTTCCAGCCCTTCTATTCCCGTAATCACTTTGAGATTTTGTGGATTCTCTATATTGTATGATTCTAACACATTTAACAGCATGCCCTTATCTGTTAAAAATTCAATCGTTTCGTCTGAAAATATCATTCCTCCAGAACTTACACGCTTCCAATCTGTATCGATTTGTTCAGCATTTTCTGGCTTCATGTAAAATACTGAATCAATCAAATCATTATTATTATCCCTGAAAACCCGTATAATGCTGTAGTTAGACGAGACAAAATCCGTTAAATTACCAGATAACCTATATTCATTATACAAGTCAGAAGGCTTCTTTGTTGTAAATGCGTATATTTTAATATTTTCAATAGCATGAATATGGTCTAATGAATCATCGGTAATAACGCCTTCCGTTCCAGTATTCTTCTTACGATAAGCCTCAACGCACATCCTTATATCCTCTGAATTGTCTATGCTAGCGTTGGAAATCTGCTGTTCTTCTTTCGTTTCCAGAATACTTTCTATTCCATTTGTCTCACTTGTAAATGCAAATTGCGGAACCATAAGCAGCAACACAAACGCAATTAATCTATTCATCAACACTCTCCTTGTAAATATTTACGAAATAAACACCACTTCACAATTAACATAATTCTTATATCACATTTATGCTCAAACAATCCCCAAAAGGCGAAATTAATACACAAATCGACGAATTTCTTATAAAACAGCAATGTCCCAGCAGAGTGTTCACGCTCTGCCGGGACATATAAATATCAAGATATTCTGATATTTCAATAGAGACTACGCTTGAGGCAGCTCGGCTTATACTCTTTAATTTGTGTTTTTGGCTTATATCCGCCAAAAGCCGTGAAAAAATCCAAAATAGCCTGTTTTACACTTCGCTAAACCACATTTCTGGCGCAAGTGCCAAAAAGCTGTCAAAAAATCCACATTTCAAAGAATTGCTGGATTTTTTTGCAGCTTTTATTCATATTCAGCCAGCCACATATTTTTCTACGTGTTTGAGACTTACCTTTGCTTTATTTTGGATTTTTTAATGAAATCATATGTATATACCCAAAATCTACATCTATGATTATATTTTATCCACAATTCAGCAGACACACATGTAAATTGTTCACCACAATATCAAAAGCCTCTCCTCATCCCATCTACTTCCACTCAGACACCACAAACTGAATCGACTTGCGCCCGTTAAATTCATTGATATCCGGATAATATATTATCCCGATTCTTGTTCCCATAAGAGGCACCTCGTCCTCGCATGAATTAAACTTAATGCAGTCGTGGATTCTGCCCTCGCCATCTTCAAGTGTCATCTTCAAGACATTTCTGTTCTTGCCTATGATTCTTGCATCTCTTACCAGCAGATCCCTGTCAGCAAATACAGGCTTCTCGTTGCCCTTGCCAAATGGCTCAAGACGGCTTATCTGGTTAATCAGATTGTATGTAACATAACCAAGCGGCATCGGTACATCTATCCATTTGACTGGAATCAGCTCATCATCTGTTAATGTTAAGTTAGCATTTAACATTTTACGCAATTTGACTATATTATCTTTTTCCAGCGATAAACCAGCCGCCATCGGATGACCGCCAAACTTGGTAAGAAGACTCTTACATTTATTAAGCTCCTCTGCCATATTATAGCCTTCAATTGAACGGCCGGAGCCTTTAGCTCCATCTGCAGCATCAGTTATAACAAGTGTGGGTCTGTAGTATCTGTCCTTTATCCTTGATGCGATAAGGCCAGCGATACTCTCATGGCAGGTAGGAAGATAGACTACGAGCACCTTATCATCCATAAGCTCACCATTTTCAATAAGCTCTACTGCTTCTTCAAATCCTTTTTCAGTTATCTGTTTTCTCTCATCATTAGTCTCTTTAAGCTCTGTGGCAAGCTGCAAAGCAATCTGTCTGCTGTCCGTATTAAGAAGTTCAACCGCCTTGTTAGCTGTATCTAACCTTCCAATTGCATTAAGGCATGGTCCTAAGATAAATCCTATATGATAGGCTGACAATGATGCCAGATCCACCTGACAGCAGTCTGCAAGAGCATGGATTCCAGGATTGTCTGTCGTACTCATAGTTGAAAGACCATATTTTACAATCTGACGGTTTTCATCTTTAAGATCAACTATATCGCCGACTGTTGCAATCGCCGCAAGCTGCTTTAATTCACGTAACATTCTCTTCTTATCCTCAGATAATCCAGCATCAAACGCCCTGTATTCTTCATCTTTATCCACATCCGTATTAAATACATATGATGGATTCTCACATTTAACGAACAGCATACGCATAAGCTGATACACAACACCTGCGCCACACATAAGCTTGAATGGATAGGCACAATCCTCCTGATTGGCATCCACAACAGCATCTGCCGAAGGAATAATATAATGTTTATCATCATCACCATCTGCCAGCTCAAACGGAATTGCGTGATGGTCTGTTACTACTATCGTAAGTCCTTTTTCCTTGCCATATTTAACCTGCTCATATGCTGATATGCCATTATCACATGTGATTATCGTGTCAACACCAGCCTCAACAGCCTCATCTATGATAGCTATATTAATTCCATATCCATCTGCCACTCTGTCCGGAACCCTGAAATCAACATCGCCCCCAACCGCTTTAAGGCCTTTTAAAAGTATTGTAGTAGAACACACGCCATCAATATCATAATCTCCGACAACACGTATTTTCTTTCCCTGCTGTATCTTGCTATATATAATATCAACAGATTTAACAGCATCCTTAAGTAACGCCGGATTATGTAGCGACTCTGTTGAGCGGTCAAAATAGCTCTCAAAATCCGCTCCTGTCTCATTGCCACGATTGCGGGCAATCCTTGCTATAACCTGGTCAACACCGAATTTCTCGCCAATCGCTTTAAAATCCGCTTTTTTGGCATATACCATCCATTTACTCATAAAATTTATCTCCTGCCAAACAAAGCCCCCAAAATCCAAGATAATTTTGGGGGCTTTTGATTAATTTTTATTTTAATTATAACAAGCTGAAATTAAACCTGTGCTCCATCGCTTCCGACAGCAGCCTTAGCTTCCTTCTTAGCTTCTGTAACAACGCCTCTCTTCTTACCACCAAGGATATACCATAAAGCACTTGTGATAAATACTGAAGAATAAGCACCAACTACAACACCAACCATAAGTGGAAGTGCAAACTCTCTGACTGAAGATACACCAAGTATAAACAGACAGAAGAGCATTACGAATGTTGTAAGTGAAGTATTGATTGTTCTTGTAAATGTAGAACCAATCGCATCATTTACAAGATCTGTGATATTAGTCTTCTTGTTAGCATTCTTTAACAGCTCTCTGATTCTATCGAATATAACGATTGTCGCATTAATTGAATAACCTACAAGAGTAAGCATACATGCAATAAATGTTGTTCCTACTGAAACTCTTGCGATTGCATAGAATGCAAGTACAACTAACACATCATGAAGAAGTGCAACAACGGCTGCAAATGCAAACTTAACATCACGGAATCTGATGAAGATATATATAAGCATACATATTGTAGCAATAGCTACTGATATAAATGCACTTCTCTTAGTTGTAGCACTTACTGAGCTACCAATTGTATTAGTCTCAACGATTGAGTTCTCCTCAACTGGATACTTAGCCTTAACAGCAGTCTCAGCAGCTTCTCTCTGCTCAAGTGAAAGAGCTGATGTCTTAAATGTAACCTTAGTGCTGTCCTTAACTTTCTGCTGCTGAACTTCTGTCACACCAGCTGCATTCTTGATAATAGGAATAATGCCATTCTCAATCTCGTCCTGTGAGTATTCCTGCTGGAATGTATATGTACTTGTTGTACCACCAACAAAGTCAAGACCATAATTGAGTGTATATTTGCCCATTGAACTGAATACGCCCATTGCAACAAAACCAGCAATGATTACGATAGCTGAACCAAGGAAACACCATTTACGGATTCCAAGGAAATTAAACTTCTTCCTGTGAATTGTTCTTCCATACCACTTAGGGTCTGTTAAACCAAAGTTATAGAACAGCTTCATAACTACTCTTGTGATAACAAGAGCTGTAAACATTGAAACAATAATACCAAGACCAAGAGTCATAGCAAATCCCTTGATTGGACCTGTACCGAATATGTACAGAACTATTGCTGCAATAAATGTTGTAACGTTACCATCAACGATAGCTGATGTAGCCTTCTCATAACCAGCTAAGATAGCATTCTCTGTTGAACGTCCAGCACCAATCTCCTCACGGATACGTGTATAGATAATAACATTAGCATCTACTGCCATACCGATACCAAGGATAAGACCAGCAAGACCTGGAAGTGTAAGTGTTATATCATATACACTTACAAGGAAGAGAACCATAACTGCGTATATCCATAATGCAACAGCTGCAACAACACCTGGAACCCTGTAAGCTGCAATCATGAAGATGCAGATAAGAACGAATCCGATGATTGCTGCGATAAGGCTTGTCTGGATTGCATTGTAACCAAGCTGTGCACCTACGATATTAGAGCTGACTTCCTTAAGTGTAAGAGGAATAGAACCAACTCTGATAAATACTGCAAGATTATCAGCAGCCTCATATGATTCCATACCTGTAATTGTAGCTGTACCGCCTGTAATAACAGTCTGTACTTTAGGAGCACTTACAACCTCTCCATCATATACAATGTAGATAGGCTTTCCAAGATTATCCTGAGTAGCCTGTGCGAACTTGGCTGTTCCGTCTTCATTAAATGTAAGTTCAACGCCATAAGGTGTTGAATCTGTTGAATTAGTATTAGTATAAGCCTGTGCAGACTTAACATCTGAACCTGTAAGAAGTGGTGTGTAATCTGAACCACTTGTCCATGCTGAATAACCTGTGCTGTCAAGGAATTCAAGTGAACCAGGTGTACCAAGTTCTTCTAATATAGCGTTAGCATCTGTTACACCAGGAATCTCAACTGCAATTCTGTCTTCACCGGCAACGTAAACCTGAGATTCTGTACTCTTACCCTCAACTCGCTTCTCGAGCTTAGATATTGTATCGTTAATCTCCTGTGTGCCTGGATTACTTTCCTGAATCTCGTATGTAATGCTGACACCACCTGCAAGGTCAAGACCAAGATTGATGTCTCTGGCACTACCATAACCATTCTTTAATCCCAACATAACCGCTACTGTAAGAAATACTGCAAGTGCGACTATGATGATCGAATAGGCAATCTTCTTACCTTTTCCGTACTTCATAATTAGTTACTCCTTCCTTATTCTTCGGCCATAGCAGCCTTAATCATAATTGCACATTCAATTCTCTTTCTCTGCAATTCACAACCGACATCATAAGCATCGTTGATATTGCCATGAAAATTGTATGAGTTAGCGGCACATCCACCGCTGCAGTAAAATTTAGCAAAGCAGTTCTTACACTTCTCCTTTGAATAAACATTACTGTTCTTAAACATATCTCTTATATCAGTACGTTTAATTCCTTCATCAACATTACCCATAAGGAAATCTTCATTACCAACAAACTGGTGGCATGGATAAAAATCTCCCCAAGGTGTAACTGCCAGATATTCACATCCTGAACCACATCCAGAAAGTCTCTTGGCAACACATGGACCTCCATTGAGGTCTATCATAAAGTGGAAGAAATTAAAGCCTCTTCCCTCTTTCTTACGCCTAACAAGCTCTTTGGCAAGCTCATCATACTGTTCAAGAAGATAAGGAATATCCTCTTCTCTTATTGCATAATCATCTGTAGGCTGTGCAACTACTGGCTCAACAGATATCTGCTCAAACCCCTCATCTGCAAGATGAAGAACATCCTTAGAAAAATCAAGATTATTATGTGTAAATGTTCCTCTGACGTAATAGTTCATCTGGTTCCTGCTCTCTGCAACCTTCTTGAACTTAGGCATGATAATGTCATATGAACTTCCATGTCCATTTCTAGTAGGTCTCATAAGATCATTAACCTCTTTACGTCCATCTATACTAAGCACTATATTGCCCATCTCTTTATTAGCAAACTCTAATATATCATCATCAAGCAATATTCCGTTAGTTGTAAGAGTGAATCTGAACTTCTTATTATTAGCTTCCTCAAGGCTTCTTCCATATTCTACAAGCTGCTTTACAACCTCAAAATTCATTGTTGGCTCACCGCCAAAGAAGTCAACCTCAAGATTCTTTCTGCTTCCAGAATTAGCGACAAGGAAATCAAGTGCTTTCTTACCAACCTCAAAGCTCATAAGTGCACGTCTTCCATGATATTCGCCTTCCTCTGCGAAGCAATACTTACAGGCAAGATTACAGTCATGCGCAATATGAAGACATAATGCCTTAACAACTGTAGGTCTGTCTTTAAATGAGTCTATGTAAGGCTCATATATATCTTCTGAGAAAAGCTGTCCTGCTTCCTTTAATTCGCCAATCTCCTCATATGCTTCCTCAATATCAGATGCATTATATTTTGAAGAGAGTTCTGACTTAATCTCATCAAGACCATGCTCCTCATACATTGCAATTATATCGTATACACAATCATCTACCACATGCACTGAACCACTGTTTACGTCCAGAACAATATTGTATCCATTGTTTTTGTACTGATGTATCATAGTATCCTTTCTAGCAGATAGCAACCAGCTATGCCAGTTCCCATCTGCGTGAAATAAGAGCGTGCCGAAAAAAACTTAACACGCTCTCTCTCACGAAATGTCTTTTCAATTAAATTACTTATTCTTATTCTCGCAGCTCTGGTTACCAACTGTGCATGATGTCTTACATGCTGACTGGCAAGATGTCTGGCACTCACCGCAACCGCCGTGCTTCATTGTATCCTTTAAAACTCTTTCGCTGATTGTCTTAATATGCTTCACGACAATTCCTCCTTTTCGTTCATAAACTTAATAGATTGTATCATAAAAATATAATTATATCAAGCCAAAACTTCTAAGTATAAATATCCATCCTGTCAGCGTTATACTCGACAAGACTGTAGTTAGTACTATTATGCTTGATGCCAGCACCTCATCATTGTTCATATTCTTAGCCATGATATAACTTGTAACTGTTGTTGGCGATGCAAGCATTATAAGAATCGCCATAAGCTCCTGATTACGGAAACCCATATAAACTGCTATTGGTATAAATATAGCAGCAAGACCTATAAGTTTGATAAATGTTCCGACCAGTGTAGGCTTTATCTTCTTAACAGCTTTTCTTCCCTCAAATCCTGCTCCGATACATATAAGTGCTATAGGCGTAGCTGTCTGTGCTATACTGTTAACTGTCTTATCAAGAATTGCTGGTAACTGCAGTCTCACCAGTGAAGCAAGAAGCCCTATTACAATTCCTATTATAATAGGATTGGTAAGAATATTAAAAAATGCCTTTTTAATCCCTTCTTTTTTAGGCATATCTTCAATGCTTACTCCATCAACAGGATTTGCCTTAAATGTAAGGGCAATAACCGAAATCACATTAAACAATGGCACAGCTGCTACTATCATAAGTGGTGCCATACCCGTTTCAGAATACATATTCTGTATGAATGCCATGCCAAGAATGGCTGCACTGCTTCTGCATGAACACTGTATAAAAGAACCTCTCATCGTTTTATCCTTCATGAGAATGTCTGTAAATATCCATACTCCACCGAACATTGCTATAGTTACAATGGCACAATACCCCACAAATCTTATATCAAATTGTGAATAAAAGTCTGCCTTTGACAAATCCCTGAACAACAGCACTGGCAAAGCCACTTTAAATACATATTTATTGGCTATATTAGCAAAATGGTCATCAATAACTCCAAGCCGTTTAATCGCCCATCCAACTATCATAACTAAGAATATTGGAACTGTTGAATTAATACTGTATATAAAACTATCCATCATTAAGCCTCGATTCTTTTATTCAAACAAATACACATGATTAAGCGGTCCGCTTCCTTTTCCAAGATCAAGCCCGGCTTTTAAAGCACCTGAAATGTATCTCTTACTTTCACGCACTGAATCCTCCATACTCCTGCCAAGCGCAAGATTACACGCTATCGCAGATGACAATGTACATCCTGTACCATGTGTATTAGGATTATCAATCCTTTCTCCATTAAACCATACTGCCTCTCCATTCTTATATAGCAGATCATTTGCTGTGTTGAGCTCATGTCCACCTTTTATAAGCATTCCTGTACTTTTGCCAGATAAAAACTTACCTTGAATTATCTGTGCTGATTCAATCATCTTATCTGATGAATCAATATGCATCCCCGATAACACTTCAGCCTCTGGAATATTCGGAGTTATGACATCAGCCAGAGGAATAAGCATGCTGCACAGTGCATCTATAGCATCTTCCTTCAGCAATCGGCTTCCACTTGTTGAAACCATGACAGTATCCACAACTATATTAGTCGGCTTATACTGCATCAATTTATCTGCTATAACCTCTATAAGCCCTTTGTCTGATACCATGCCAATCTTAACTGCATCTGGAAATATATCAGTAAATATACAATCAAGCTGCTGTGACAGAAACTCAGGACTGACATCGCTGATTCCATACACGCCTGTCGTATTCTGTGCTGTAAGAGATGTTACCGCACTCATTCCATATACCTTATGTGCTGCCATAGTCTTTAAATCCGCCTGAATCCCTGCTCCACCACTACAATCACTGCCTGCTATTGTAAGTACTTTTTTCATTATCCTGCTCCTAACTATTGTGTAATACACCTGCTTTATCAGCGCATTTCTTGTGCGCTGGAAATAGCGAAAAAGACCTTGAAGAACTTTCGCTCTTCAAGGTCTTCAATCAAGTGCAGTCGGCGGGACTTGAACCCGCACCCAAGCAATATGGACTAGATCCTTAGTCTAGCGCGTATGCCAATTCCGCCACGACTGCGTAAGTGCTATCTCACAAGCTGTATCTCCGCCTCTTTCAAGGCTTTGTTTTGTTCTCTCTCGTGAGCACTTGTTTATAATAGCACTACTCTTATACTATGTCAACAACTTTTTTTAATTTTTTTGATTTTTTTGTAATTTTTTAAAGAAAGCTGTCAAAACCACTCTATTTACCTATAAGTTCAGCAACTGTTGCAACAACTTCTTCTTTATCATATGGTTTAGTAATAAACTTCTCCGCACCAATTTTTAATGCCTCAATTACTTTATTCTGCTGTCCTGCTGCTGTAATCATGATAGCCTTTGCACCCTCATCATAATCCATAATCTGCCTTAATGCTTCTGTTCCATCCATATTAGGCATTGTAATATCAAGAGTAATAACATCAGGATTATACTGCTTATATGCCATAACACCCTCTAATCCATCACATGCTTCAGCTACAACTGCATATCCAGCATCCTCCAAAAGGTTGCGAAGCATCTTTCTTGACATACCAGAGTCATCAACAATTACCACTGTACCTTTACCATCTGTTACAGCAGTGCTGTTCTGCACTTTAACCTTTCTTATAATAGGCATATTGCCAACATTAACTTCACTATCTACAGCTATATAAAGATTAACAAGATTACCATCAATGTATATAGGAAGAACATATGCACTTCCTGTTGCAGTCTGATTCTCATACGCAACCTGTGGCTTAATCTCAATGTTAACATCATTAGAAGAAAGACTTGTTGCAAGAAGACCACTTATACAGTTAACAAACTCTCCTACTCCATCATATGTCTCTATGCTCTTGCCGGTACAATCTTCACCTGAGTATCCAGATGCTATCGTACTGAGAGCATCCATAGTATCCTCTGTCGCAAATCCAATACATATATCAACATCGCCATCACTCTTCTGGGCAGCCATGCATCTGTAATCAAGTCTGTCAACAGTTTTTATCTTATCAAAATAGAAATCTCTTGTGACAAATCTATTGATATTTCTAAGCACAAGTCCTGCAATCTGTGTTACATATGGCTTAGATGCATACGCATACACATTAAGAAGTGCATCAAACTCATCCTTCTTAAGTGCTTCCATCTCATTATCATCAAGACCTATATGCTTCTGGAAATTCTCAAGATATCCATCTATCTTAGAAACTTTAACCTTGCTCTTCTCAACAAAAACCTGAAGGAACTGCATATAAGGATTACCCTGCTTTGCAAGAAGTCCATCCACCTGTTCAGCATTCAGATATCCCTTCTCAATAGCAATATCTCCGAATCTCTTATCCTCTTCAGCCTGGATTCTGTTAATCTCATCCGCCTGCTCCTGCGTAAGCAGCTTATCTGCTACCGCTATAACGCCAAGCTTAACCCTGATCTTAGATTGTTCTTCCAAAACACTCTTCAACACATCCTCAGTAAGAACTCCCTGTTCCACAAGATATTTTCCAAAAAGCTGTCCAAACATATTCTGTACCCTCCAATTTCATCACAACTCTTATGTAATTATCAACCATTCACACTCATAATCCACCCACATAAAACTATAAGCTATAAATAGTATCACAAAATATTCTATTAAAAATTATATCACATCATATCCAAAAAAGATACACATATTTTAATTATAGCCCCTTCACATAATACCTTAGTACTTATACAGGTTGTGCCGCTCCAAAAGGCAGCGGCACAACCTGGCAGTGGCGACCAGGCAACAGCGAAGCGCATTGCCGTCCCAGCCCCGCCACTACCCAGGAAGAAGGGGCGCATAAGGTCCAGTGGACCTTAGCTTTGCGCCGACCGGAGCGGAGCGGAGATTGAACCCTCGGGTTCAATTTACGCTCCGGCATTTGATGAAAAAAGAGGGCAGGTGCAATGCACCTACCCTCTGGTTTCGTCAAATGCGGAAGAAGGGACTTGAACCCTCACGTGGTAACCCACACATGAACCTGAATCATGCTCGTCTGCCATTCCGACACTTCCGCTTACACAAAAGACACCCTCATAAGTTTCTTTTGTATACATAACATTAAGAACTACAGCTTACGCCATAAATTCATTAATATCTCTCAAAATATCTTCAAGCTGTGAACCATCATCCTGTATTGTAAGATGAAGCGGCTTGCTGATATCCAGACTAAATAGTCCCACTAAAGACTTAGCATCAACACAGCTATGTCCAGATTCAATATCAAAAGAACATGGATACTTGCTTATAACACTGACAAATCTCTGCACTTTCTCTACCGAATCAAGTAAAATACTCACAGTAAACATACACCGTCCTCCTAAGTACCTTCCCTATCTGCTATCTTCTGCAGCAACAATTGCGATTATACACTACTTCGTATAAAAAAGCAACGTTCATTACATAAATTTATTTTCAAACTCCTCTACAGGTATCGGTTTAGAGAAATAATATCCCTGATACATATTGCATCCCATTGCATTAAGCATATCAAGCTGTTCTTTGGTTTCAACGCCCTCTGTTATAACTTCCATGCCCAGCTTCTTAGAAAGAACAATTATTGTTTCCAGAATATCCCTTCCTTTAGCTTCATTTTCTGATGCACGAAGAAATCCCATATCAATCTTTAAAATATCTGCGCTGATATCTTTAATTGTATTAAGTGAAGAATATCCGCTTCCAAAATCATCAATTTCAATCTGAAAACCACACTTCTGCAGTTTACGTATTATCTCCATATTCTTCTTGAAATCAGACATAAGCGCCGTCTCTGTTATCTCTAATTTAAGTTTTTCCGGTTCAATTCCATATCTTGCAATTATATCAACAAATGTTTCATATACATCAAGCAGATAGAAATCTTTTGTCGATATATTAACAGATATATGATAATCTCCTTTTGCCGTATTCTTCCATATGCTAAGCTGCTTTGCAGCCTTTTCCCACATATATTTATCAAGCTTATAGATAAGCCCCGCTCTTTCCAGTATATCTATAAAGAAAAATGGCGAAAGAAGCCCGCGTTCCGGATGCTGCCACCTCACAAGTGCCTCTGCACCATGAGCTTTGCCTGTTCTATCAACCTGCGGCTGTAAGAACATAACAAATTCCTCATTCTTTAACCCTCTCTCAAACTCAGCAATAACACGCTTCTCCTCAATAGATTTTTCAAG
Organism: uncultured Lachnospira sp.; assembly: GCA_934359185.1. GTDB lineage: Bacteria > Bacillota > Clostridia > Lachnospirales > Lachnospiraceae > Lachnospira. The sequence goes on from CAKRLE010000006.1 coordinate 76,974, forward strand.
AAGGTCTTTATCATAATAAGACAGACATCTCTGATAATCATCTTTTACAGTTTCGCCTGCAAGATTTGCCTTATCGCACATGATACTTACTGGCTCATCAGGATCATCAATCTCATACACGCCAGCAAACACATGAAGTCTGAATGCATTACTCTCAAACTCGTACTGCAGTTCTTTAGTTATATTAATCCATTTATTCTCATCAAACAAATCTTTCTTTATAAACATTGCAAATCTGTCGCCGCGAAGTCTTGCACATACTCCACCATCCGGTGCAGCATTCCTGATAAGTTCTGCCTCTTTTTTCAGGATTTCATCACCCTTTTTAATCCCAAACAGTTCATTGACGAACTTAAAATCCTTCATATTAGTACACATAATATAATACCTGCTGTCTGGATTACTGTGTATAATATCACTCACTTCCGAATAAAAACAGCTGCTGTTAAGAAGCTGCGTCAAAGAATCATGTGACGCCTTGAACTTTTCGCGTTTTAACGACTGTATTTCTTCCGTTCTGTCACTAATCATGAAATAATCACAGATAATGTTCTTCTTTTCATCGTATATTCTCTTATATACAATCTCATATACTCTGTCAAAACCATCTGAATCTATAAAGTTTTCCTCAAACTTCATGGCATCACATCTGTCATCTGCACTCTCTGACAGCCATTTATTATATTTCAGCTCAAACTGCGCAATATCATCTGTCCTGTACATATTCTTAATTATATCATTACAATATGCACATCTGCCCCTGTTATCAAAACAGACTATTCCACTATTCATATCCTTGATAACAAGCGACAGCGTATTTTCTATAAGCTCATTAGGCACATACCTGAGTGTAAAATAATATATCATGATAACCATGACAGCAAATGCAATCATCGATATATCATAAATTGAATCCGAACCTATTGTGAATAAATCAACCAAAAATGCCAACAATAAAGCAATAAATACCACAACATATCTTATTCTGTAGAATTTTGATGCCCTTACTATCTCAAATGCAAACGAAACAAGAAGCATAGTCATCACAATATATGTATACATAAAATGCACTTTGTACAACCAGCTGTCCTGGACAAAGCTGCACTTGATTATATCTTTATTTATTATTTCAACAGAGAATATATTATGACGCCATGTATTAGCTATAAGAACAATTGTATCTAATACAGAGTAAAGCACCATAATCACTTTAACAACAGTCACACCTTTAAACACTCCTGTATAAAGCTGTGTATAATACATAAGAATAAATAACACCCAGTCAAACGACGCAAGCATCAGCCCCTTACATAATGTTGTAATAGTTATATCTGGTATAAATATGTAACCAGCAAATGCAAGTCCACAAAAAAATGCTGCTGTCTCACATGCACACACAGCCTTTGCCATTTTTCCGCTCATCCTGCTTGAACGATATGCACAGTATCCAACTGCACATAACATAAATAATGTTAACAATCCATAAATTATCCTCATACGCAGCCTCCTGTTGCATAATCATAATCTCTACATTAAAGGTGATATCAACCTCAGGACTTTTCCAATCAGCTTCTTTAGACCAGGATATCTATCACAGTCTTCTATCGTTATCTCCTGGCACTTTGACAGGGTATTAAGATAATCTTCCTCGATATCCTTTAAGCACTCATTATTATATATATACATTCCACATTCAAAATGAAGATAAAGGCTTCTGTAATCAAGATTAACACTTCCTACAGTTCCTCTTATATCATCACTCACAAACTCTTTAGCATGTACAAATCCAGGTGTATATTCATATATCTTAACGCCTTTAAGAAGAAGCTCTTTATAATAACTTCTCGCAAGAAAATATGCATATTTCTTATCCGGAATATGCGGCATTATTATAGTAGTATCAACACCTCTTAACGCTGCATAGCTAAGAGCCCTTATCATATCATCGTCAAGAATAAGATATGGTGTCATTATATGGACATATTTATCAGCCCTGTTAAGTATATCAATATACACCTGCTTGCCAATCCTTTCATCAGCAAAAGGACTATCACCATAAGGAATCACATATCCACCGCTTCTTATCTTATTATTATCTCTGTCACAGTCAAAAAAGCAATCAGTATTCTTGCATTCAATTATATATTTGTCAAGCTCTTCTTCAGGTACACTGTTTCTCCTGCCAGCAACATTCCACAACGTAAGAAACATATATGTGAAGCTCTTGACAGCATCGCCCTTAACCATAATGGCTGTATCTTTCCAGTGTCCGAATCTCTCATACTGGTTAACATACTCATCCGCGAGGTTAATTCCCCCTGTAAATGCAACTTTGCCATCTATAACAAGTATTTTTCTGTGATCCCTGTTATTTTGCACAGTAGATAATGCCGGTCTTATCTGGGAGAAAGGTCTTGCATTGATTCCATCTTTGCCAAGCTTCTTATAAAAAGAAAACGGAACATTAATCAGGCTGTTCATTCCATCATACATGAATCTTACTTCAACACCCTGCGCCGCTTTCTCCACAAGAATATCAGCTATTGAATTCCACATTGCGCCATCGGAAACTATAAAATATTCCATAAATATAAAATGCTGTGCCTGCTTTAGCTGCTTAAGCATCTCTTCCCATTTATCTTCGCCAAGAGGAAAAAACTCACATTCATTATCATAGTACGCTCTGAAACTCCCTGTATTATAAAGATACTTTGCCAGATTCAGCTCGCCCTCAGGCTCATTTTCAAGTCTGTCATAATAATTATTTTCTTTGCGGATATGATCATAAAGCTGCTCATTAATCCTATCCAGCCTCTTTCTCATCACCTTGGTATCTACCTGAAAATTAACAAACAGATAAACAACAATACCAAAAACAGGAAACGCAAGAACTGGTATAATCCATGCCATCTTATAACTTGCATTATTGCTCTCATTAAGTATATGGACAACCACCACAAGACCTATAAGTTCAAATGCTGTATAATAAATAGCAAAATACCTGTACAGGAAATTGACTCCTATAAATATCACCGCAAGCTGTAACAATACTGACAAAAGCAGTATTGCCGTTCTTCCAAATATAAGCCTTGATAATGTTCTTATTTTTCTCTTTAATTTATCCATACAATCCTCCGCACAGATTTCTATATATGCATCTCATGTTTTCTCATCTTTGTGATAATAATAACATATATTTACAGATTTTTCCACACCCAACATATCAGCCTCAGACATAGCGCCATTTTCACATCCACAATGTAAATTAAGATGCAGAATTGTATACAACATACAACCCTGCATCTTAATTTTTCAATTCATAACCAGCATGTGCATGCCATGGCAATTATAAACCTTACATATTCATATATAATGATGTTGGGGTCAAAAGGTATTTTGACCCCTTTGATACCAGATTGCTACGTGCTTTCTGACCTTTTGACCCTGGTATCATATAATTATAGATTAGTATATCCCATAAGATACTCATCAACCGCCCTGGCGCAGTCCCTACCCTGACGTATAGCCTTCACAACGAGCGACTGGCCTGTGTGGCAGTCACCTGCTGTAAATACACCCTTGACAGATGTTTCAAACTGATTATCGGCAGTCTTTATATTAGTACGCTCATTAACCTCAACCCCGAAAGCATCTGTCACATATTTTTGTGTTCCAAGGAATCCTGCAGCAATAAGCACAAGCTCGCATGGTATTTCTTTCTCCGTTCCTGCAACGGGAACCATCATTCTTCTTCCCGTCTTTTCATCCACCTGTGATTCAAGGCTTACAATGACAAGCTTTGAAAGATTTCCTTTCTTATCCTTAACAAACTCTTTAACAGTTGTTGTGTAGATTCTTGGGTCATGTCCAAATACAGCTATAGCCTCTTCCTGGCCATAATCTGTCTTGCACACAAGTGGCCACTGTGGCCATGGGTTATTTTCAGCTCTTTCATCTGGTGCCTTAGGCATCATCTCAAGCTGTGTAACTGATTTACAGCCATGTCTGATACATGTTCCCACGCAGTCATTACCTGTATCACCACCGCCGATTACAACTACATTCTTATCCTTAGCAGATATGTATGTACCATCTTTAAGTCCATTATCAAGAAGACTCTTAGTTGTTGATGTAAGGAAATCCACCGCAAAATATATTCCATTAGCATCTCTTCCCGGTGCATTGATATCTCTTGGATTAGACGCACCACAGGCAAGCACCACCGCATCATAGTCCTTTAATATATCCTTAGCCTTAACTTCTGCACCAACATTGGAATTGACAACAAACTGTACGCCCTCTTCTTTCATAACGTCAAGCTTTCTGTCAATTATATGCTTTTCAAGCTTCATATTAGGAATTCCATATCTTAACAATCCACCAATCCTATCATTGCGCTCAAATACTGTTACATTGTGGCCTCTTGTATTAAGCTGGTCTGCAACAGCAAGTCCTGCAGGACCAGAACCTATAACAGCAATTTTTTTGCTTGTTCTTACAATCGGAGGCTTAGCTGCTGCCCATCCGTTAGCATAAGCCTTTTCAATAATTGCAAGCTCATTCTCCTTAGTACACACAGCCTCGCCATTAAGTCCGCATGTACATGCTTTCTCACATAATGCTGGGCAGACACGGCTTGTAAATTCAGGAAAATTACTCGTCTTGTGAAGTCTGTTATATGCCCTCTCCCAGTTTCCCTCATACACAAGGTCATTCCATTCAGGAATGAGATTGTTAAGTGGACATCCGCTTGTCATGCCCTTGATAGTCATGCCTGACTGGCAGAATGGAACTCCGCAGTCCATACAGCGTGATGCCTGACGTTTCTGTTCTTCCTCTGGCAGAGGTGTATGAAATTCATTAAAATTTTTTATTCTTTCCTTTGGCGAAACCGCTTTAGCTTCTTTACGCTCATATTCTATAAATCCTGTTGGCTTTCCCATATAAACTCCTTTCCGATAAATACATCTCTACGTAAAGCAATTACATCCAATGCTGTGAGCTAGCTCACGCATTGTCTGTATTTGCTTATACGCACACTACTTGGTTGCCGCATAAAATGCTTCAATCTGGGCCTGTTCACTGCTAAGACCTTTTTCCTCCATCTGTACGATAGTATTGAGCATCTTCTTATAATCATGAGGGATGATCCTCTTAAACTTAGGAAGATATTCACCAAATTTATCAAGAACCTCTTTACCCTTCTTAGAGTTAGTGTAAGCTACATGCTCTGTTATAATCTCCTTTAACTCAAGTACATCATACTTATCTGTTACAGGTTCCATAGATACAAGCTGCTTGTTAAGCTTTCTATATAATGTTGTATCTTCATCAAGAACATATGCTATTCCACCGCTCATACCAGCAGCAAAGTTTTTACCAGTTGAACCAAGCACTACTACACGTCCACCTGTCATGTACTCGCATCCATGGTCACCAACACCTTCAACAACAGCTGTCGCACCTGAATTACGTACACAGAAACGCTCACCAGCAACACCATTAATAAATGCCTTACCACTTGTTGCACCGTAAAGAGCTACGTTACCAACTATTATATTCTCATCTTCTTTATATGTAATTCCCTGTGGTGGATATACAATAAGCTTACCACCTGAAAGGCCCTTACCAAAGTAGTCATTACTGTCACCAACAAGCTCAAGCGTAAGACCCTTAGGGATAAATGCACCAAAGCTCTGTCCACCTGCACCATTGCACTTAACAGTATATGTATCCTCATCAAGGCTCTCGCCAAATCTTCTTGTAATCTCAGCGCCAAGAAGTGTTCCTAACGCTCTGTCTGTATTAGATACATCAACCTCAATGCTTCTCTTCTGATGCTCATCCATAGCCTTTTCAAACTTCTTGATAAGAATCTTCTCATCTATAGTCTTCTCAAGCTGGAAGTCATATACATTCTTCTTATTGTAATTAATCTTGCCTGTCTGTCCTGCAAATGGATTGTTAAGAATGTTAGATAAATCAACCTTAGAAGAACGTCCGCTCTCTGGAACATCTCTCTGCTCAAGGAAATCTGTTCTTCCAACAAGTTCATCAACAGTCTTGACACCAAGCTTTGCCATATATTCACGAAGCTCCTGTGCTATGAATCTCATAAAATTAACAACATACTCAGGCTTACCTGTGAATCTCTTACGAAGCTCAGGATTCTGTGTCGCAACTCCAACTGGACATGTATCAAGGTTACATACTCTCATCATCACACAGCCCATAGTTACAAGTGGAGCTGTCGCAAATCCGAACTCTTCTGCACCAAGCATCGCTGCTATCGCAACATCACGTCCGCTCATAAGCTTACCATCTGTCTCGATAATAACCTTATTTCTAAGGTCATTCATTATAAGTGTCTGATGCGCTTCTGCAAGTCCTAACTCCCAAGGAAGTCCGGCATTGTGTATTGAGCTTCTTGGCGCAGCACCTGTACCGCCATCATATCCAGATATAAGGATTACCTGCGCACCAGCCTTGGCAACACCAGATGCTATAGTACCAACACCAGCCTCTGATACAAGCTTTACTGATATTCTTGCATTCTTGTTAGCATTCTTAAGGTCATATATAAGCTGTGCCAAATCCTCAATTGAATATATATCATGATGAGGTGGAGGTGATATAAGCGATACACCAGGAGTAGAAAGACGTGTCTTTGCAATCCATGGATATACCTTCTTGCCTGGAAGATGTCCACCTTCACCTGGCTTTGCACCCTGAGCCATCTTAATCTGGATTTCCTGTGCGCTTACAAGATATCTTGATGTAACACCAAATCTGCCTGATGCAACCTGCTTAATTGCAGAACATCTGTTAAGCCCGTCTGCTCCGACTGTGAGGCGGTCGTATTCCTCTCCACCTTCACCTGAATTAGACTTACCATGAAGCATATTCATTGCTATCGCCATTGTCTCATGTGCTTCCTTAGAAATAGAGCCATATGACATCGCACCAGTCTTAAATCTTCTTACTATTGAATCCACGCTCTCAACCTGATCAATATTAATACCCTTCTTAGGAAACTTAATATCCATAAGGCCTCTTAAGTTCATAGCACCTGTCTCTTTATTAACAAGCTTAGTATATTCCTTAAATATGTTGTAATCACCATTTCTTGTTGCAAGCTGGAGAAGATGTATTGTCTGAGGATTATAAAGATGTTCCTCCTTGCCGCTTCTCATCTTGTGGGCACCAGAACTATCCAGTGTTGTATCTGTTGGAAGTCCAAGCGGATCAAATGCTTTATCATGAAGCGCCTCAACATCTTCCTGTATATCTTTAAGACTTATACCCTCTATACGGCTTACCGTTCCAGTGAAATATTTGTTAATTACATCTGAATTAATACCAATTGCCTCAAATATCTTGGCACCCTGATATGACTGGATTGTAGATATACCCATCTTAGCCGCAATCTTTACAATTCCACCAATAATAGCTGCATTATAATCATCAACCGCAGCATAATAATCCTTATCAAGCATATTAAGATCTATAAGTTCCTGAATGCTTTCCTGTGCAAGATATGGATTGATTGCTGACGCACCATATCCTAAGAGTGTTGCAAAGTGATGCACATCTCTTGGCTCTCCACTTTCAAGAATCATAGCCATTCTCGTTCTCTTCTTTGTCTGTACCAGATACTGCTGAAGCGCAGACACAGCAAGGAGTGATGGAATAGCCACATGGTTTTCATCAACACCACGGTCTGAAAGTATAATAATGTTAGTTCCATCTCTATAAGCTCTGTCAACCTCTACAAACAAATGATCAATAGCCTTCTCTAATGATGTATTCTTATAATATATGATAGGAATTGTCTCAACCTTGAAACCATCAACTTTCATATTCTTAATCTTCATCAAATCTGTATTAGTAAGAATTGGATCATTGATTCTTAATACTTTGCAATTTTCTTCATTTTCCTCGAGAAGATTACCATCTGTTCCAAGGTAAACTGTTGTTGATGTAACAACCTTCTCACGGATTGAATCAATAGGTGGATTCGTTACCTGCGCAAACAGCTGTTTAAAATAGTTAAACAATGGCTGGTGTTTATTAGAAAGAACCGCTATTGGAGTATCAATTCCCATCGCGCCAATTGCCTCTGAGCCATTGAGTGCCATTGGAAGAATTGATGTCTTAAAATCCTCATATGTATATCCAAATGCTTTCTGAAGTCTTGCTCTGTCTTCCTTAGAATGCATCTCAACTTTCTTGTTAGGAATTTTTAAATCTTTAAGCTGCACAAGATTCTTATCAAGCCACTCACCATATGGCTGGCTGTTGGCATATTCTGCTTTAAGCTTCTCATCATCAACAAGCTCTCCCTTTACAGTATCAACTATAAGCATCTTGCCAGGACGGATTCTGTCTTTTCTCTTGATTCTGCTTTCCTCTACCGGAAGAACACCAACCTCTGATGAAAGGATTACATAGTCATCATTAGTTACATAGTAACGTGAAGGACGAAGACCATTTCTATCAAGAACAGCTCCTAACACATCTCCATCTGTAAACAGGATTGATGCAGGTCCATCCCATGGCTCCATCATAGTTGCATAATACTGGTAGAAATCTTTCTTTTCCTGTGACATTGCATTGTTGTTAGCCCATGGTTCCGGAATACATATCATGACTGCAAGTGGAAGAGGCATGCCATTCATAACAAGGAACTCTAATGTATTATCAAGCATTGCTGAGTCTGAACCATTAGTGTTGACAACCGGCGTTATCTTAGCCATCTCATCCTCAAGATAATCAGAATACATTGTCTCTTCTCTTGAAAGCATTCTGTCGGCATTACCTTTGATTGTGTTAATCTCGCCGTTATGAACCATCATTCTGTTAGGATGTGCTCTCTCCCAGCTTGGATTAGTGTTAGTAGAGAATCTTGAATGAACGAATGCCATTGCTGATTCATAATCAGGATCTTCAAGATCCTTAAAAAACTGTCTCAACTGTCCTACAAGGAACATTCCCTTGTATACAATTGTTCTGCTTGAAAGAGATACTACATATGTATCTTCGTTAGTCTGCTCAAAAACTCTTCTTGCAACATAAAGCTTTCTATCGAAATCTATTCCTTTACAGACATCATCTGGTTTTTTGATAAATGCCTGCATTATATATGGCATACAGTCAAGCGCTTTCTTACCAAGCACCTCTGGAACTGTTGGAACTTCTCTCCATCCAAGGAATTCAAGATTCTCTTTCTCTACGATAATTTCAAACATCTTCTTGGCCTGATTACGCTTAAGCTCATCCTGTGGGAAAAAGAACATACCAACGCCATATTCTCTTTCTCCGCCAAGCTCTATTCCTAATGGTTTAACTGCTTTCTTAAAAAACTTGTGTGACACCTGAAGAAGAATTCCTACACCATCACCAGTTTTTCCTTCTGCATCTTTACCAGCTCTGTGTTCCAGATTCTCTACGATACTAAGAGCATCTGATACTGTCTGATGAGTTTTGATTCCCTTGATGCTGACAACCGCACCGATACCACAGTTATCATGTTCAAAAGATGGACTATAAAGCCCTGACTGTCTCTGCACATTTTCCATAAGTAGTTATCATCCTTTCATATTCTTATCGTGTTGCTTTTTCTTGATGATTAATATACGCCTTTCGAGCCGACTTGTAAACAACTTTTTTCGCAGAGTTGTCTGATTATTCGACTATTTATATTACTTAAATGTAGTTTTCTGAATATTTCCAAATTTATCATGTCATTTGATACATTTCCGTCATTACAATCAATGTTTTTGTTTGAATTTAAAATTAAAAATTTTAGCCAAATCTCTTGCACATCTTAAAATAATTAAATTGTGTCTAAGTTGTATATCAAACCCTCACCACATTTATTTAATTAAATTACTTTTTTACAAAAAGGAGCGTGTGAAAAATAAAAATTTTTCACGCGCTCCTTTAATCTGGAATCTTATTATTAATTTTATATTATGATGTTGGGGTCAACAGGTATTTTGACCCCTTTGATACCAGCTTGCTACGTGCTTTGCACTCTCGCAAGCAAGCTTGCATCGGCTTTCTGACCTTTTGACCCTGGTATCATATTATAAAATCAACCGCATGAGGTTTCACATCAAAAACTATATTTTTATGTCTGCCACCATACTCTCCATCAAACGTCCATGCTATATCATGAGCCGACTCAAATTCAATATGATTTGTTTTAAACGACTCAATAACCTTATTATTCTCATAGTCCTGTGTAAGCAAAGCGCCAACCGCCTGATGAACATCAGCCGGATTGGTCATCTGTCTTATCAGCGTCACTTCAAACAGTCCATCACACAGATCAACATGCTTTCCAACAAGATTTTTCATGCCGCCGACCGATTTTGTATTACTGACCATTCCATACAAAAAATCCCCTTGAAGCAGCCTGTCACCTGTTTTAACTCTGAGATACTGCGGTTTAAGGTCTGTGAGACTCTTCACACCCTCTATAATATATGCCTGGTGGCCAAGCATATTTTTAAGCTCCTGAGGTGTTGCATATGATACCTCTGTAAATGCTCCAAATGCTGCTACATAATTGAAATTACGTTTTCCATCAGCCATTCCAATATCACAGCTAAACAAATTACCACCAACAATTATTGAGGCTGCTTTAAGCATATCTTTTGGTATTCCAAGACTTGTTGCAAAATCATTCGTTGTTCCACTCGGAATATAACCTATAGGAAAACTCTTCTGAAACTTTTCATTAAGCTTCATAACAGCACCTACTGTTTCATTAAGCGTTCCATCTCCACCACTGCAGCATATAACATCAAATATGCTGCCATTATCCAAAATATATTCATATCCATCCTTTGGTGCTCTGGTAGGATATACAGTCACCTCAAATCCGCCTTCTGTAAATATCCGCACTATATCCAGCAGACAGTTTTTCATCTGTCCTTTTCCTGAATTAGGGTTAAACACAAATAGTATTTTCTTCATAAATCACCTATCTATCCCACTTGTCGCAAAGCGCATTAATCTGGTCTGCAAATTTTGCAAGATCTTTATTAGTCCCGCCCTCATTATGGTTGATAACTGTCATAAGACGCTGTCCAGCAGCAAGAAGTCTCGCAAATACTCCCTGATTACGCTTAGTTGTAACAGTTCTCCTTGACTTCTTCTCCCTGTTGCCTTCACTGATGCATTCAAACTTAGTCAGATCATACTCTGCTCCTGTATAAGGTGCAACAGCATCATATCCATACTCACTCTTAAGGCACTCTGTAAACTCATCGCACACAGAATCCTCTCCATGAACAACAAATACTTTATCTGGTTTTTTCTCAAACGAATTAATCCATCGCAGCAGTCCATTCTTATCAGCATGGCCGCTTGCACCTGACAGCTGTGCTATCTCTGCATTAATATCTATAGGTTCGCCAAATAGTTTTATCTGCTTAGCGCCATCCACAATTGCACGTCCTGTAGTTCCAAGTGCCTGATAACCAACAAACAGAATTGTACACTCAGGTCTCCACAGATTATGTTTAAGATGATGTCTTATTCTTCCCGCTTCACACATTCCAGATGCAGATATAATAACCTTAGGATTCTGGTCAAAATTAATAAGCTTTGATGCCTCACCTGTTGTCGCAAACTTCAATCCTTCAAACGTAAGAGGGTTAATTCCTTTCTTGATAAGACCTATAGCTTCATCATCAAAACATTCATATGTGTTTTTTCCAAATATTGAAGTTGATTCAATTGCAAGAGGGCTGTCCAGATACACATCAAAACTTCTGTCTATAAGCTTTTTTTCCTTAATCTGTCTTATATAATATAAAAGTTCCTGTGTTCTTCCCACAGCAAATGAAGGTATTACGACATTGCCTCCACGTTCAAATGTTCTTTTGAATATCTTAGAGAGTTCCTCAACATGGTCTGCACATTCTTCATGATACCTGTTGCCATATGTTGATTCCATCACAACATAATCAGCTTCCTTGATATACTGAGGATCCTTTATTATAGGTTTATTAATATTGCCTATATCTCCTGAAAATACAATTTTCTTAGTAATATCACCGGCATCCGTACTTTCTGTAACCCATACCTCAATACTTGCCGAGCCAAGCAGATGTCCAACATCTATAAATCTTATCTGGACACCATCACACAAATCAATCTTCTCATCATACGGACAACCAACGAACTGATTCATGACATTAATTGCATCTTCCATTGTATAAAGTGGAACAAACTCTTTTAATGAAGAATTAGATCTCTTTGCCTTTCTGTTTCTCCATTCAGCCTCAAACATCTGGATATGTGCGCTATCTTTAAGCATAATATCGCACAGATCTACAGTTGGTCTTGTTGTATACACATATCCGCGAAATCCTTTGCTATACAGCAAGGGAATAAGTCCGGAATGATCTATATGTGCATGCGTAAGCAATACATAATCAACCTCTGATGCAGGTATTGGCAGTTCCTGATTCTCGTACACATCATTACCCTGCTCCATACCGCAGTCAATAAGTATATTTTTTCCATTAGCCATAAGGTAATGACAGCTTCCTGTCACCTCATGGTCAGCTCCAAGGAATTTCAGTTTCATAGACAGCTCCTTCCCTATGCTTATATACGCATAAATAATATCATAATATTATATCTTCAAGTCTCTTTTTAGGTACATGATGAACCTTGTTCTCATCACGATAATATTTGATATCTCCATCTCCTGGAATATCCTCAATAACCACTTCCTCCTTAGGATATCCCAGTGCAATTACATATACTATCTTACTATCCTCCGGAAGATTCAGACGCTTTGACAGGATATCCCTTTTAACATTTCCAAAGAAACATCCTCCCAGACCTTTTTCAACTGCTGCCAGCAGCATTGTCTGTCCTGCGATTCCTGCATCCACTTCCGCATTAACATTATTATCAGATAATATAATTATATACCCTGTTGGCTTTTCTCCATCTTCTGGTCCATCCCAATCCTTTAAATAGCCCGCAAATCCAAGACAATCAAATACTTTTTCACATTCAGTCTCATCGCTTACAAGCTTATATCTGAACGGCTGTCTGTTGGCAGCACTAGGAGTAATCCTTGCAAGCTTTACAAGCTCTATAAGCTGTTCCGTTGTAATTTTCTTATCCTGATAAAAACGTCTGTATGAACGGTTCTTTCTCACAAGTTCCTCTAACATTGAATTTTCTCCTGTCTTTAATTATATTTAAGTTCTATATCTGTAAATGTAACATCTGCATTTCTTGCTGCAAACATTCCAACATATACATTATCAGGGTCTACACTGGTAAGTTTAAAATCAAATCCACCAGTCACAGCCTCACCATCTCCAAAATACAGTGCATAGCCATCGTTAGAACTTATAATCTTAACATCTATAATATCACCCTCGGTAAGCCCATCTTTCGTTGTACCACCATAAAACAGATTGCCGCTCTTTCTTGCAAAGCACTTCACAAGTCCCTCTTCTCTTGTAAGAAAATATGGTGCTGCTGCCACATAGTCGCCAAGCGCTTCAGGTGTCTGCATATCTATATAACAGTCATCCCTGACCATCAGACCGAATGAGACCTGATCATTCTTAAAATATGAATTAACCCTGACTTTAGCACTTAATGTAAAATTCTTATCTACAGGAACTTTCTTGTAATACATTGCCAGTCCATCTGTAACAATTGATATCTTACCCGCATTATCAGCAACAGCTATATGGACTCCACCATTTACAGGCTCAAGTGTAAACTGTGAAAAATCGCTTTCAGGCGGAATATCACCAAATACAGTTCCCTTCCATCCTTCATATTCTACCCATCTTTTGCTGTCTTTAAGGTCAGCATTGAACACAACAGGAACATATGCCGGGTCTGATACAAGATATTCCCTGGAAGGAATTGCAAATTCATCTCCAATCTGATCCTTGTTATCATCAAGCACTACATGCTCTGCCAATCCCTTTACTCCCAGCTTTTTTATCTCTGACAGACACAGATATGCATTAACTCTGCCACCCCATATATTAGTATGTGTATTATCAACACTTGATTCTTTATTTGATGGCCACGCATGAAGATATTTTGTTTTATCTGCTCCCAATATATCATACATCTGCCTTGTAATCTTAGTCATGTCAACAACTGGTATACCAAGTTCTTTACCCATATCACGTATTGCCTGAGGGTAATCTCCTCCTATAAACTCTCCCTGATTGCCTGTCACATGCATACAGTCATCTGTCCATACTCCATCAGAAGGTCTTCTTACAATAGGTGTGCAGAGTATTGTTGTACATCCTACTTCTTCAGCTTTAAGATAATAATTTTCATAGATTGAATTAGCAAATGAGCCTTTATCTGTATATCTTCCTCTGCCGGATGTATGTCTTGACTCTTCCATCTTCTCATCATTATGCCCAAACCCTACAACAAGATAATCACCTGCCTGCATGCCATCTAACAATTCTTTATATTCAGGTTCAACAAGAAAACTTTTGGAACTTCTTCCTGAAAGAGCGATATTACGCACCTTAACAGCATCATCAAGATACTCTGAAAGTTTTGTTCCATATCCATATCTTGGATAATAATATTTATCAGTAAATGCGCTTAATGTAGAATCTCCAACAACCCAAAGTGTAGACATATAAGTACTCCATTTCCGCGTAAATCACGCTTTTTTATTACAATAGACACAAAAGCGATAAAAAGCATAACTTTTTACCGCATTTGTGTCTGATTGACAATATACAATTTGATATATCCTAAACCACAACACAGACAACCGGCTAAGATATTATACTGTGAAACTGTTCACAATCTCATTAGCTTCGACAGATTTTTTAATATCATCCATCTCTCTTAATTCTTTTCTTGATACATTACAGTCAGGTTCTGGCTTTCCAGCTGATATAGGAGCCGGAACATCCACAGTCTCTTTAATTGCCGTGAACACTCCTGCAAGATTAGACAAATCTGCCGGAACAATAATCTTAGTAGCATTACCATTGGCAACATCTTTCATAGCTTCAATACTCTTAAACTGTAATATTGACGAATCTATTCCTGCATCTTTAATCTTTCTGATACCCTCTGCTGTAGCTTCCTGGACTTTAAGAATAGCCTCTGCTCTACCCTCTGCCTCAAGCACCATAACTTCCTTATGAGCTTCAGCATGAAGAACCTCTGCCGCCTTGTCAGCTTCTGCCTTCTTAATTGTACTCTCCTTAAATCCTTCAGCAATAAGAATCTGCTCACGCTTCTCACGCTCTGCTTTCATCTGCTTCTCCATTGATTCCTGAATAGCCTTAGGCGGAATGATATTCTTAAGCTCTACTCTGTTAACCTTGATTCCCCAAGGATCAGTAGCTTCATCAAGAATCTGTGCCATCTGCGAATTAATTTTCTCTCTTGCTGTAAGTGTTTCATCAAGCTCAAGGCTTCCGATAATATTACGAAGTGTCGTCGCTGTAAGATTCTCTATGGCACTTATAGGATTAGTAATTCCATATGTATAAAGTTTAGGATCTACAATCTTAAAGAACACAACTGTATCTATCTGCATTGTTACATTATCCTTAGTAATAACAGGCTGTGGTGGAAAATCTGCCACCTGCTCTTTCAATGTAACCTTCTTTGCAATTCTGTCGAATACTGGCACAAGAAAATGTATACCAACCTCCCATGTTCCAATATACTTTCCTAATCTCTCAATAACATAAGCATTACTCTGTGGAACAATCTTTATCATCGCAATCAGCAACGCAATGATAATAATAATCAAAACTAATACTACCATAATTTCCCTCCATACATATTATATTTAATTGTAATGTATATTGTCTGACAGCTTTACATATATTGCTTAATTCGTCAGCCATCATATCAATTTATGTTAAGTATATCACAATATTCCTGTTTCGTCATTAAAAAGCTATTCCTCAATTGTGATTATTTTATTAAGAATGTAATTAAACGTGGGCGCCGAACTTCGATAATTTTCTATATATTCATCATTCAGATTGCATGTATCATTCTTATCATTCACACTAACTCCGGTATAGTCGCCAAAGAATACATGAACCTGTCCTTTTCTGAATTCATCGCATACAGACTCAACTCTCTGTTTAGTACCAGGGGCAGCTACAACTTCATTGATATCAAGCATCTCTATCCAGTTCTTCTCAAAACCCGCCATCATATCGTTACCATACGCCCTGCCATCAACTGTATTCTCAATATTTCTGCCTTCAAGAACTGCACCAACCGCTCCAATCATATAATAAGACCAGTTGATTTTGGAACCAGTAAGATACGTTGTAGGTGCAATATCAGCCATGCTTTGATTATAACTAACAAGGTATACAGGAGTTGAAGCGTCTGTCTGTTCACATGCAACTGCCGGTCCAGCAGTATCAGAATGCTGTGATATTATTACGCATTCTTCATCAATAAGCTCTTTCGCATATCTTTTTTCAAGTGCATAATTGCTCCATGAATTTGTATATTTCACAATCATATGCGCCTGTGGCACGACCGAACGCACTCCAAGTATAAATGCAGTATAACCCGATATAACCTCTGCATAAGGATATGCCCCAACATACCCAACCTTTGCCTGTGATTCATCTATAATGCCACTGTCTATAAGCTCTTTTATTTTCATTCCAGCAGCCACACCAGCCGTATATCTTCCCTGATATATCTCTCCCATAAATGTATGGTAATTATTAAGCTTAGGCTCATCATTAGCATTAGTTCCTGTCGCCATAACAATCTCTACATCAGGATACATCTGTGCAAATCTTTTAGCTGCGTCAGCATATCCGAAACTTGTCGCAAAAATAATATCGCATTTCTCATCTATAAGCTCCTGAAAATATTTATCCTCCAGGCCTTCTGATACGTTATATTTAGCAACTGCAATCACCTGATTCCCATAGGCTTCCTCAACAGCTTTCTGAGCTTTCATAAAATTATTGGTATACGCAGTACTCGCATCTCCTACATACATAAAACCAACCTTTATGGTCTTATCCATATCCTTGCTGAAAAAAGCTGTATTAATCCCGACAATCGCCACAACTGACAGGATTGCAGTGATAAATGTAATTATATATATTCTTTTCATCTGCATCCCTCCGTATCTTATTCAAATGTATCTTCTGGCTTATATAATTTCTAAATATCAATCTCTTTGCTTTCAATCAGCTCAATCATTATATCCACCAGCTTAGGATCAAACTGTGTTCCTCTGCCTCTTTTAATCTCAGCTATAACATAATCCATATCAAGCTTTTTGCGATATACTCGATTAGCCGTCATAGCATCAAATGCATCCGCTATTCCTATAATTCTGGCATTGAGAGGTATCTCCTCTCCTTTCAGTCCATGGACATATCCGCTGCCATCATATCTTTCATGGTGATACAGTGCTCCATCCGCAACATTGTCAATAAGTGTAAACTTACTTAATATCTCCCCACCTTTGACAACATGTGACTTCATAACAGCATACTCTTCATCTGTAAGTCTTGCCGGCTTATTAAGTACACTGTCTGGAATTCCGATTTTACCAATGTCATGAAGAAGTGCCGCTTTCCTTAAATTTTCACATTGTTCATCACTAAATCCAAGTCTCTTTGCAATCATAACTGAATATTCAGAAACCCTGAACGAATGCTGGCTTGTATTCTCATCTTTGGCATCAACCGTCCTTGCAATAGTAAGAACTGTCTCGTTTCCCATCGCTATCTGATCTTTTGCAAGCTGAAGTTCTTTCTTTTGCATATTAATAGTACGCTGAACCTGCGTCCTGAAAAACAACCAGGTAAGATATGCGACAGCTATTGCAAACACAACTATGACATACGCATTAAACCACCAGTTATCATATATTTCTTTATCTTTTATAATTGTATATGTACTCTCAGCAATAATATTACGGCCTTTATTGTCAAGTACTGCAAGATGGTATGTATATGTGCCAACTGGCAGATTAACATATATAGAATTAGTCATTTCACTCTGCAATACAACCCTTGGAGCCGCATCATATCCTTCCAGATATGTGCTCACATAAGGTGTATTCATGGTATAATTGATAACATGTGGTATAATTTCTATCTTTTCTGTTCCACTATGGATATGAATATCCTGCCCTCTTTCAACATTATATGTCTCATCATCAACCAGAACTGAATTAACCATCATTCTGTATGACCTTGCCGAAGCATCATAATTCTCAAGATTCACGCATACAACACCTGTATCTGTCGAAAGATACAGATTATTCTGTCCATCTATATAATTCCACGCATTAGGAGTAAGTGACTTCTTAAACCCTCTTCTCGTATCAAAAAGTTTGTAATCTATATCCCCTCCTGAAAGCACCTCACTTTCATCAACCACAAATATTCCCGCAGAACTCAATACAAATAATGTTCCGTCATCTGTAACAACAATGTCATAATTATTATAATATGGAAATTTATCTATAACCCTGATATTCTCACATTGGTTATCCATATAACATATACTGTTGCTTGTAACTATATATATCCCCTCTCCCCTGGAATCTTTTACCATTCTCAGGATAACTTTTGAGCTTAATCCATCATTTCTGCCAATATCTGATATAACCATGCCACCCTTAATAACAGCAATTCCCCCACCATCTGTACCAGCGAGAATTGTTCCATCATCCAGCTCAAGCATGCACAAAACTACCGGGTTATCAAGTCCTTCACCTGCTCCTATCTTAGCAGCCACACTGCCATCTTTAATATAAACTATGCCAGAATTACCAGCAGTTACTATATAATCATCCTTTGTCTGTATTGTTGTACGGAATGTTGTTCCGCCAAGCTCATCCTGTCCATAATGCTCTATCTTTCCATCAGAAGCTGCACAGTACACTCCCTTTCCAGAAGTAGCAATCCACATATTATTGCGTGAATCCACTTTAAGATTGCGCACACGCACATTTTCAAGAATATCTGTAAGCACATCATCACATTTATTGCTTATATTGCTGTCAACGACATCAATCCCCATATCGGTGCCAAAATAAAACCTGTCGTTCCATTCGGTCACAGTATTAACAACCTTTTCATCCAGTCCGGCTTCATAATATGTCTCTGTAAATACTGACCTGCTAAGATTAAGTAATCCCAGACGCGACGATGTAAACCATATATTCCCCTGATAATCTGTAAGACAGTGGTCTATAGAATTATTAAATTCATTCGTGTTAATATTATGTTGTTTTCCATCCTCTGTTATATAGCCAGCCCCATTATCCGCGCATACAAACGCAATATTATTCTCTGCTATATATATAGATTTAATATTGATAAGAGACTCGCAATATATCTCATCTATTCTGTTCAACAGATTATCAGAAAAGTTGTATACAATTATCTTTCCATCAGATGTTCCAGCAAGCAGATTGCCCCATTCATCAAATGCAGCGCAGGTATACTTAGCCCCATTATAACCACCTAGTTTCTCTGCCACAGTAAAATCACGCACAACATATAATTCTCCTGAATTAGTCACTGCAACAATATTGCCATCATCATCACCAGTTACAACATTGGCATATCTTATCTGTGGTATAGTACATTTTAAGGACAATCCACCCACCAGAGTAAGCACTGACAGCTCCTCTGTCGTTCCTACATAATAAAATCCATCTGTTCCCTGTATAATACAACGCACCGAATCAGATGACAATCCGTCCTCTTCACTTATGATATTAGTTATCTTCTTATCAATGTATATAGATAACCCACTGTCGTTAGTTCCTATCCATAATCTTCCCTCTTCGTCTGTATAGAGGGTGTTGACATTTTTTACAGACTCGTATTCATCAATCCATACAAATTCCCTTCCATCATAACTGTACAGACCGCCATACGTACCTATCCAGAGGATTCCATCATTTGTCTGTGTTATATCGTTAGCACTTCCACCCGGAAGCCCATTGTCACCATCATATATAGTCTGTACATATGTGTTAAAATTAACATCCGAATCACCTGCATATATTTGTGACACATTCATATTTCCATACACTGCACAGCCAGCTATCAATACCGCAATGATAATTCCATGCCATAATGCTCTCGCAATATTATTATTTTTA
The DNA here is from genome assembly GCA_934359185.1 of uncultured Lachnospira sp. Taxonomy (GTDB): domain Bacteria; phylum Bacillota; class Clostridia; order Lachnospirales; family Lachnospiraceae; genus Lachnospira. The sequence continues at coordinate 97,141 of CAKRLE010000006.1, forward strand.
AAATATTTTCTATATAACTTAACTGTCACAAACAGCATAACGACAGTTATTGTCTTATCAAGGAAATCAATATAGAATTCTCCTGCAAAATGAGCTGCAACACCATTGCAGCCAATTCCTAAAAGAAGTGATATAACGCCATCTCCCCACACATTACCTGTACTTCCGTTAAAGAAAATATAGTTAAGTGGTGTAGAAATAACTGTTGAGATAACAGTAAGCAGAAAGCTTACAGAAAGAGTTCCAAATAGTGAATCAATATACCCCTTTTTAGCACACAGTCCCATAACAATTCCTATTATCACGCTTACAAAGGCATATATGATATGCGTATAAGAATATAATATACCATAGGCAGCATTAACTGTTGCTCCTACCACAGCTCCGCAAACCGGTCCCATAAGATAAGCAGCAAAACATGTGCCAGCTGAATCCAGCCACAGCGGTATACTTAACTTAGATGCCAATATCTTTCCAATATAATTTAAAAAAATGCATATAGCAACTGCTAAAACTATCTGATATGTTTTCTTTTTATCCAATATGTTCACCATTATTCGCATAAAGCGCCTTAGACATGTTAAAATGGTACACTATTAATCGTAATACTTTAATAGTGTACCATAATAAAGTCATGTTTGCAAATAATGATATATTACAATTTTTTCTTTAATCTCTCCTGCAGCACAAGTATCACTGCCGCAAGCACAAACGCATAAAACCAGCTAAGAATCATAACTGCAAGATTAGGACCTATTATCGAAAGGTCATCTATCTCTATCATAACAGTAATAAATCCCATAATTGAACTTATTCCTGCTGCAAGCAAAAGGGATTTGATTGTATATGATGCCGTCTCTACTGATTCTGCGAGCTTACTCCTGTCATCACAAAACTTAACATTATATTTAAAAATGTTACAGAATGCTCCAAATCTTCCAGCAAGCACAAGCATCAAAAGCGTTATTACAATCACCTCGTTAAAGCTTAACATGTCAATCAGATAGCCTATCTTAAGATTTGTGCTGAACGCAAGTGACAGTATCATATATACAGCAAACACTGCAACCGCAATAAGACTGCATATAAAGTTTCTCTTACTATGTTTCTGGTTATTATTCTCACTAATCAATGTCATAATATTTTCCTCAGCTTTCTTGTTATAATCAGCAGAGGTCAGCCTCTCTCCAGATAGAAGTTCATTAATTGTTATTCCTAATTCATCGCAAAGTGGCTGCATAACAGAGTTATCTGGAAAACAATATCCACATTCCCATTTTGATACTGCTTTATCTGTAACATTAATCTTAGCCGCAAGATTTTTCTGCGTAAGCCCTTTCTCTTTTCTCAATTCTGCTATGAATCGTCCTACCTTCTCCTGTTCCATGATACTTTCCTCCACGTTTCTAGTAATTTTAGCTGCAGCAATCATAATCGATAACCGCCGGATTGTATATCGTATCTTTACACAATCTGGTTATCTTTCTGACACTGATATAATAATATAATGTCAACAAAAAAGCACTCTACCTGACATAGAATCAGGTAGAATGCAGGTATCGGTTAGTGAGAGAAGCTCTCAATACCACATAATGAGTATTTTCTTACTTATCCCGTATTGCACCAAATGTTATCGAAGCTGCATACTATAGAGTTTCTCATATGTTCCCTTGTTAGCAATCAGCTCATCATGGGTTCCCTCTTCCTCAATCCCATCCTCAGACAACACAAGTATTCTCTCAGCATTTCTGATTGTAGAAAGTCTATGTGCAATAACAAATGTTGTTCTGTTCTTTGCAAGTTTCTCCAAAGAATCCTGGACAACTTTCTCACTCTCATTATCAAGTGCAGATGTCGCCTCATCAAATATAAGAATCGGTGGATTCTTCAAGAATACTCTTGCTATAGAAAGTCTCTGCTTCTGACCTCCCGACAGTTTAATTCCACGCTGTCCGATATCAGTATTATACCCATCAGGAAGCGACATGATAAAATCGTGCGCATTGGCATTCTTGGCTGCTTCAATCACTTCTTCTCTTGTAGCATCCGGTTTTCCATACCTTATATTATCATATACAGTACCAACAAACAGATAAACATCCTGCTGCACAATTCCTATATGGTCGCGCAGGCTTTTAAGCTTTATATCACGCACATCTTTTCCATCTATCTTAACGCTTCCATCTGTAACATCATAAAATCGTGGTATCAATGAACAGAGTGTACTCTTACCTGCGCCTGACGAACCTACCAGCGCCATATATGCTCCTGCCGGAACATTAAGGCTTATATTGTTAAGTACTGTCTCATCATTATCTCCATAATGAAATGATACATTATCAAATGTAATATCACCTTTAACATCCGTAAGTTCAACCGCAGTCTCACTATCCTCTATATCCGGCTCAATCGACAGAATCTCCTGAAAGCGCTCAAATCCAGTATATCCATTCTGGAACTGTTCAGTAAAATCAATAAGCGTCCTGACTGGGTCAGTAAATACATTAATATACAGCACAAATGTAACCATATCACTGGCACTGACTCTGCCATTAACAATAAGAAAAATACCTGCAATAATTACACTCACCTGGATAAGTGTTGTAAATGCGCCAAGTCCTGCCTGATAACTTCCCATATAAAAGTAACTGTTCTTCTTTGCCGCAAGAAATCCATCATTACCTTTTTTAAACTTCTGGTTTTCAATATCCTCATTAGCAAATGACTTAACCACACGTATTCCGGACAGATTATCCTCTATCTGCTCGTTAATATCTGCAATCTTCTCGCGGTTGCGCCTGAACGCACGACGCATTTTTTTATTAAGACAATACGCATAGACAAGCATTATCGGCAGTATTGCAAAAGCCGCAAGTGTAAGCATCGGATTAATATTAACCATTATTATAAATGCTCCGGCAATCTTTATAACAGAAAGTATTATGTTCTCCGGTCCATGATGCATAAGCTCGCTTATATCAAACAAGTCCGTTGTAATTCTGCTCATCAGCTGTCCGACTTTCTGGTCGTCATAAAACGAAAATGACAGCTTCTGATAATGTGCAAATATCTCAGCACGCATATTATATTCAATCTTAGACCCCATAACATGTCCGTAATTGCATATATAAAACTTACTATAGCAGTCTATTGCCACAAGTGTTATAAGCCCAGCAATTATATATGGCAGCTTACCCAGTATAACATCTGTATCCTGATTTATAAGATTATATGTCACAAAACGTACTATCAGCGGAATCACAAGTGCCACTCCTGCCGACAGCGCTGCAAAAAACATATCTGTCCAGAACACACGCATATATGGCTTATAATACGTAAGCATTTTTCTGAACAAGCCTTTTTTATTATAATTATCTGTATTAGTTTTCATTCATCTTAGCCAGCTTGGCAGCCTGGTCAGCTGTTGTACATCCATCAATAAGCTCCTGGATATCTCCATCCATAATCTTATCAAGCTTGTAAAGCGTAAGACCAATTCTATGGTCTGTAACTCTTCCCTGTGGGAAGTTGTAAGTCCTTATCTTCTCCGAACGATCGCCAGTACCTATCTGGCTTCTTCTAGCATCTGCTTCTGCATCATGTGCTTTCTGTGTTTCGATATCATACAGCTTGGCACGGAGTAATGCAAATGCCTTCTCTTTATTCTGTATCTGTGATTTCTCAGTCTGTGAATAGATAACAATACCTGTTGGATAGTGAGTAAGACGTACAGCAGAATCTGTTGTATTGACACACTGTCCACCATTACCTGATGCACGCATAACATCAATTCTTATATCCTTATCATCAATATGGATATCTACCTCCTCAGCCTCTGGCATAACAGCTACAGATGCTGTTGATGTCTGTATACGTCCATTAGACTCGGTCACAGGAACTCGCTGCACTCTGTGCACACCACTCTCATACTTCATTACTGAGTATGCACCCTGTCCCTTAACCATAAATTCGACTTCCTTCATTCCGCCGATTCCAGTCTCATCTGCGCTTAACACTTCAACCTTCCAGCCTCTTGACTCAACATAGTGTGTATACATTCTGAAAAGCTCCGCAGCAAATAAAGCCGCTTCCTCTCCACCTGCACCAGCACGAATCTCGACAACTATATCCTTATCATCATTAGGATCTTTAGGAAGAAGAAGAATCTTAATTTCATTCTCAAGTTCTTCAACTCTCTTCTTAGATGTATTAAGCTCATCCTTAGCCATCTCTATAAGCTCTGGGTCGCTCTCCTCATCAAGCATGGCAAGGCTGTCTTCTATATTCTGCTTACAGCTCTTATACTCATTATACGCTGTAACAATAGGAAGAATATTGTTCTGTTCTTTCATGAGCTTGCGGAATCTGTCCTGGTCATTAACAACATCAGGATTGCTGAGTTCCGCTGTTATATCTTCATATCTGTTAACAATATCTTCAAGCTTGTCAAACATGTCCATAATCTTCTCTCCATTCTTAAATCTGACCATTTATTATAATATATCATTAAATTTTCTAATCTAATCAAGCTGTCCATACACAACTCTGTCAAGCCCGGCAAGATCTTTAATAACCCTTATATTCTTAAATCCAGCCTGAGCCATAAGGTCTGATACAGCCCTGCCCTGCTCTGCTCCTATCTCATAGAACAGGTATCCATTCTTTTTAAGATATCCAGGTGCTTCCTGCGTTATCCTTCTGTAGAATTCAAGTCCATCCTCACTTCCATCAAGAGCCATCATCGGGTCATACATTTTTACTTCATCCGAAAGCGTTGGTATAACCGATGTCTCAATATATGGTGGATTGGAAACTATACAGTCAAACGCACCTTTGTATTCTGATTCAAGGGAGTCAAACAAGTCTCCCTGCAAAAACTTAACCTTGTCTTCAACATCCAGACTCTTTGCATTTTCTTCTGCAACTTTAAGTGCCTCAGATGATAAATCACATCCAAATGCTTTGTCCAGCTTCTTTTCAAGTGCAAGAGTTATTATTATGCAGCCTGAACCTGTACACATATCAAGCACCGAATCTCCGTCTGATAGAACCTTTAAGGTATTCTCAACAAGAACCTCTGTATCATATCTTGGCACGAGCACATCAGAATTGACTTTATATGCTCTTCCATAAAAGAACGCTTCTCCAAGTATATGCTGAAGCGGTTCCCTTTTCTTCCGGCGCTCTATATACATGTTAAAAATGTCAAGCTGCTCCTCATTAATCTTATCCATGCTCTTCACAAGATAACCCGTATCATTAAATGAAGCCGCCTTTAACATAAGCTGCCTGCTGTCATAATCTGGCGAATCAATACCACTTTCTTTAAGAGAAGCTGCCCCATTAAGGACAGCCTCCCTGTATGTTATCACACCACTCATAGACTACTTATCTGTCTTTCTCTGTTTAAATAATGGAACATCATCCGCATACAGATGATCCTCTTCCTCAACAGCATCGGTATCTTCATCAAACACAATACCATCATCATCCGGGTCTAACTCACCCTCTGGAAGATTCTCTTCCTGATATTCCGGCTCCTGTTCTATTTCATGGCCATTTTCATCCTCAAATGTAAACATATCATCCTCATTTACATCAGAAGATTCATCTGCCACAATATCCTGTGATGCCTGCTGTTCATACACAGTCTCTCTTTCAGCATTTGCCTGCTGTTCAAGAACTTCTTTATATGCCTCCTGCTGCTTAATGGCAGCCTCAGCCTTCTCTTCATCAGTCACAAAATCCTCTGGTGATGATTCTTCAATAACAAAATCATCCTCACCCTCATGGTATTCTGTAACAAACTCTCTCCAGTCAAATACAGCTTCTACAGCCTTGATGGCAACTTCTACCATTCTTCTGTCCGGCTCCTTGGTTGTGAGTTTCTGCATCCACAGACCAGGCCTGCTTATTATATCAAGAAACTTATTATCATCATTCTTTCCAGCAGCACGGAGCACCTCATACGATACGCCTGCAATAACTGGAATAAGAAGGATTCTTATAACAATCTGGAGTCCTGTATTATCTATTCTAATAAAAATAAAGAAGATAATACTTATAAACATAACAAGAAACATAAAACTTGTTCCACATCTTTTATGAAAACGCGAGCTGTTCATTACATTATCTGCTGTAAGACTCATTCCATGTTCAATACAATTGATACATTTATGCTCTGCGCCATGATACATAAATGTTCTGCCGACATCATTCATGTGTGATATCAATGCAAGATATGCAATAAATATTGCAACTCTCACAACTCCCTCTAACAGATTGAGAAGAAACTGTGATGATATAACTTTAACCAGTAATCTTGATACGAAATATGGCAGAATCATGAATAAGCCAACCGCAATTATAACCGCAATTATAACAGTAACCGCCATGAGAACTGATTCAAGCTTATCCTTGAATATCGCCTTTCCAACCTCGTCAGCCTTTGTTTTCTTTTGTTCAGCCGGGTCATCATAAAAGCTTGCTGAATATGTAAGTGTTGAAATTCCCATAACAAGAGAATCAACAAAGCTTACAACGCCTCTTATAATAGGAAGCTTCATCCACTTATACTTATCTGTAACAGGTGTACTTTCCTTGACCACAACTTCTATATCATTATCAGGTTTACGGACTGCAATTGCGTACTTATCTTTATTACGCATCATAATTCCTTCAATTACAGCCTGACCACCAATACCAGAATTTTTCATATATACCTCTTTATAATTACACTTAAAAAGGTTGAGGTACATACGACCCCAACCTTATCAAACAGCAAATAATTAATCGTTCTTAACGCCGTACTTCTTATTGAACTTATCAATACGTCCACGTGCTGATGTAGCCTTCTGCTGACCTGTGTAGAATGGATGACACTTAGAACAGATTTCAACGTGAATCTCTTCTTTAGTAGAGCCTGTTACGAATTCATTACCACAGTTGCAGACAACCTTTGCCTGATAGTAATCTGGATGGATTCCTTCTCTCATGATTTTCACCTCTTTATACATTCTTTATTAAATATTTGCAAGACTTAAGCTTACAAAGTAATCTTTGTTTTTCATAAGCAGCTAGGATATTGTATCATAACTTATAAAAATATGCAACCTGTTTTTCAGGAAATTTTATACATATCGATTTTTGATTACCGTCTGGACAAACTCACGGTTATTCTTAGTCTTGCTGAACAAATCAAGTATTCGTTCTGCCGCCTCATCTGTCTTCAATCCACTTAAAGCCTTATGGACTATATCCATAGCCTGCTGTTCTTCCACATCAAGCAGCAAATCATCTCTTCTTGTACTTGATTTGGCGATATTGATTGCTGGAAACACCCTCTTTTCAGAAAGCTTTCTGTCAAGCACAAGTTCCATGTTACCTGTTCCCTTAAACTCCTCGAACACTACATCATCCATCTTACTTCCTGTCTCAACAAGTGCCGTTGCAAGAATTGTAAGACTTCCGCCCTCACGCATATTTCTGGCAGCACCAAAGAAACGCTTAGGCATATGCAGAGCCGCCGGGTCAAGACCACCTGACAATGTTCTTCCACTTGCAGTAACCGTAAGATTATATGCTCTTGCCAGACGTGTAATACTGTCAAGAAGAATGATAACATCCTGTCCATACTCTACAAGGCGCTTTGCACGTTCAATAACCATCTCTGACACTCTCTTATGTCTTTCTGGAAGCTCATCAAATGTAGAATATATGACCTCAACATTCTCTCCAGTAATTGATTCTTTGATATCTGTAACTTCCTCTGGACGCTCATCTATAAGAAGGATTATAAGATGCATCTCCGGGTTATTCTTTGTAACCGCATTAGCTATCTGTTTTAAAAGTGTTGTCTTACCGGATTTAGGCTGTGATACTATCATGCCTCGCTGTCCCTTGCCTATAGGTGATATAAGATCAACCATTCTCATTGCAACAGTGTTGCTGTTCTTCTCAAGATGAAGCCTCTCATTAGGAAAAATCGGAGTAAGGCTCTCAAACGAAGGTCTTCTCACTGCCGCCACAGGTTCAAACCCATTAACGGATTCCAGATACATAAGTGCCGAGAATTTTTCATTCTTTTCCTTAGGTCTCTTAGGTCCTCTTACTATATCTCCTGTCTTCAGATTAAACTTTCTAATCTGCGAAGGCGATACATATACATCATTTTCGCCAGGAAGGAAATTCTCACATCTGATAAATCCATATCCTTCCTGTAAAACCTCTAATATACCATCTGCCATCTCTAATTGTCTCTGAGGTCTTACATCGTTATGAAGCTCATCCCCTCTGTTATCCTGCCTGTACGGATTTTCTGAATGTTCGTGTCTCTCAGATGCTTCTTCCTTTCCCATCTTTGCCGCACCCACATTCTCTGTTTCCTCTGTGCGGATAGCTTTTGTTTCCGCCTGCTTTTCCTGCTCTGACGCATTAATAATAGCATCAATAAGTTCTGCCTTTCTCATTGATGAGATGTTCTTAATCTTCTTATCCTTAGCAAAATCACGCAACACGCTAAGAGACAATGTTTCTAATTTTTCACGCATATAAAATATCTCCTATTCATATTCTAATTATTCTCTGACTTTAATAAATGTAGTGGAAAATTTATTGATACTAAACTTTAAGTAACTTGGAAACTGCCATCACCCTGACAGTCATAAGATATAACTAATTATTCCCAGATTTCCATATAAATCTATTATACACTTATCTTCGTTGTGTTGCAAATTGTTTTTGCATTTGGTATCATTACTGTTAGCCAAAATATTTTTGACGTTCGTACAATATCAACATTAACAAAACGGAGGAATATGTATTATTATGACTAATGCAGAAAAAGCACTTGCTCTTCACGAAGAATGGCAGGGAAAATTCGAGACTACACCTAAGATGAGCATCACTACAAGAGAGGAACTTGCTCTTGCTTACACACCTGGCGTTGCAGAACCATGCAAAGTAATTGCCCAGGATAAAGAAGCAGCTTATAAGTATACAATCAAGTCTAATACAATAGCTGTTGTGTCTGACGGAAGCGCCGTTCTTGGACTTGGCAATATCGGTGCCCACGCTGCAATGCCTGTTATGGAAGGTAAGGCCGTTCTTTTCAAATCATTTGGCGGAGTTAATGCTGTTCCAATTTGTCTTGACACACAGGACACAGAAGAGATTATCAGGACTGTAGTTAATATTGCCCCTGCATTTGGTGGAATTAATCTCGAAGACATATCTGCTCCAAGATGTTTTGAGATTGAAGACAGATTAAAGAAGCTCCTTGACATTCCTGTATTCCATGATGACCAGCATGGTACTGCTATCGTTGTATTAGCAGGTATTATCAATGGTCTTAAAGTTACAGGTAAAAACAAGGAAGACTGCAAGGTAGTTGTCAATGGTGCTGGTTCAGCCGGTGTAGCTATCACTAAGCTTTTACTTACATACGGCTTCAAGCACGTTACTATGTGTGACAAGTCAGGTATCCTTTCTAAGTCATCAGAAGGACTTAACTGGATGCAGGAATCAATGATGGATGTTACTAACCTTGAAGGCAGGACAGGAACGCTTGCCGATGCGCTTAAAGGTGCTGATATATTTGTAGGTGTATCTGCCCCTAATATCGTAACTCCAGAGATGGTTTCATCTATGAACAAGGATTCAATCCTTTTTGCAATGGCCAACCCGGTTCCTGAGATTATGCCCGATGCAGCCAAAGCAGCCGGTGCAAGAGTTGTCGGAACAGGACGTTCTGATTTTCCTAACCAGGTTAATAATGTTATCGCTTTCCCAGGCATATTCAAGGGTGCTCTTAAAGGACGTGCAACACAGATTACAGAAGATATGAAGCTCGCTGCTGCTCTTGCTATAGCTAACCTCATACCTGACAGTGAATTATCAGATACTAATATTCTTCCAGAAGCATTTGACCCTAAGGTTACTGATGTTGTATGTCAGGCTGTTATGGATCATATTGTTAAGTAATAATGAGACCTTATTTTTACTCACTAAATGAATATCTGAAAGATACCTATGGTGTCAAAATGTACAAATTAGCCCTGAACGGTGGGATGACATGTCCCAACCGTGATGGGCTAATTGATACAAGAGGATGTATCTTCTGCAGCGCCGGTGGTTCCGGAGACTTTGCCAATAATGACATAGAAGCAGCCAAAAAACTTGTAAGCAGCAAATACACCGGCAATGACTATATAGCATATTTCCAGTCATACACCAACACTTATGCCTCTGTTGAATACCTTAAGAATCTTTACACACCATGTATAATGCGTGATGACATACGAATCCTGTCTATTGCGACAAGACCTGACTGCCTCAGTGATGAGTGCATTGAATTACTTGCCAGATTAAACATGATTAAACCTGTCTGGGTTGAACTTGGTCTTCAGACTATTAATCCAGATACGGCAGATTTTATAAGACGTGGATATACGCTTGACATATATGACAAAGCTGTCTTAAAATTACGTGCAGCAGGCATATACACAATTGTCCATATGATTGTAGGTCTTCCCGGCGAAGACATTAACGACTATCTTGCTACAGCCCGTTACATCGCCAGTTCAGGTGCAGACGGAATCAAGATAGCGCTTCTGCATGTTCTTAAAGGAACTGACCTTGCAGATTATTATTACAGCAATACATTTAATACATTAAGCATGGATGAATACATACACATCCTCGGCAATATTATAGAAGTTCTTCCTAAAGATATGGCAATCCACCGTCTCACTGGTGACGGACCTAAAAATCTACTAATATCGCCCACATGGAGTGCCAACAAAAAGCTTGTTTACAATAGTATCATCAAATATTTTAAAGAAGCACAGATTTATCAGGGGAGATTATACCAATGAACACAGACTCAACAACATTATATAAATTAATGATAATGTATATGCTCAACAGAGTTAATTTTCCGCTCTCTAACAGCCAGATATCAGAATTCATGTTAGAAAAGCAGTATACAAATTATTTTACTCTGCAGGAGGTTATTAACAGCCTTGTATCTGATGGCTTCTTATCTGTTGTATCGTACCGCAACAGCACGCAGTACAAGCTCACATCTGAAGGCACGGAGACGATAGGATTTTTCTACACTAAGATTTCCCAGAGCATAAGGGATGATATAGATGATTATATCAAAGCAAATAAATACGAATTAAAATGTGAAGTCGGAACAACTGCTGATTACTACAGAAACACTAACGGCGATTACACCGTCCACTGCCAGGTCAAAGAAGGCGATGCAACTCTGATTGAACTTAATGTATCAGTTCCAATCGAGCAGCTCGCTGACAAAATGTGTTCTAACTGGAAGGAAGCCAGCCAGGATATATATGATTTCGTGATTCATAAGATGATGTAAAAACGACCATGCTTTTGAGGCACTAAGATGTCCCTCAAGGCATGGTCATTTTTTAAGATTGCAAATCTGATAAAAGTCCTGTCTTAATTGCAGGGCTTTTATCTAAATGATAGTTTATTTTATTGTTCTTCTGGCAGGACATAACTGTCAACTATCTGCCAGAGCTTATCAATATTCTGCTTAGTCTCAGACGACACTGCTATTATCGTATCCTCAGGCTGTAATCCAAGTCCAGTCTTGACAGCTTTCACATGCTTGTCAATCTGGCTTCGTTTAAGCTTATCCAGCTTGGTAGCTATAATAACCGGTCTGTATCCATTGGCAACAATCCAGTCATACATCATCTTATCATTGGCTGATGGATCATGTCTTATATCTATAAGAAGAAATACCTGCTTTAGCTGTGTTGATTTTTTCAGGTATCTTTCTACCATCTTACCCCATTTTTCTTTGACAGACTGGGATACATTGGCATATCCATATCCTGGAAGGTCGACAAGATACATTGCATCATTAATATTGTAGTAGTTGATTGTCTGTGTTTTACCCGGCTGGCTCGATATTCTCGCATATGACTTTCTATTCATAAGTGCATTGATAAGAGATGATTTGCCGACATTAGATTTGCCCGCAAATGCAACCTCTGGAAGCTCTGTCTCTGGCACTGTGCTTGTTATACCTATGACTATGTCCAGATTAACCTTTTTAATAACCATTAAATCCACCCTTCTACTCTTTACAAGATATTCTACTCAACAGGTTTTGCAAGTGCAGTCTTTAATACCTGCTTCATATCGCTGGCATAGACAATCTCCATGCCGCCTGTTATCTCCTCATCCAGCTCTGCAACATCTGCCTTGTTCTTATCTGGGACTATAACCGTCTTAACACCAGCAGTCTTAGCAGCAAGAAGCTTTTCTTTCAGCCCGCCTATAGGAAGCACTCTTCCACGCAAAGTGACCTCTCCTGTCATAGCAACATCGGAACGGACCGGAATACCTGTCACTGCCGAAAAAATTGCTGTAGACATTGTAACACCAGCAGACGGACCATCCTTAGGGACAGCTCCCTCTGGAATATGTATGTGTACAACATTATTATCAAAGAAATCATCTTCAACCTTATATGGCGCCTTGCCAACGATTGAACGCACATATGTAAGCGATATACGTGCTGATTCCTTCATGACATCTCCCATCTTACCAGTAAGTATAAGCGAATCTTTACCCGGCATGGTGTTAACTTCTATCTCAAGAGTATCACCGCCAACCGATGTCCACGCAAGACCTCTTACAATTCCCACATCATCATGTGAGTTAATCTTATCCTGTGTGTATTTAGCCTTGCCGAGATAATCTGCAATATTTTTGCCAGTGATGGATATTTTTCTGGCTCCATGCTGTATGCCTTCACCATCATACAGTTCTCTTAGAACTTTTCTGCATACCTTGGCTATATTTCTCTCAAGATTACGCACTCCGGCTTCTCTTGTGTATCCATCAATTATTTTGCTGACTGCACTGTCAGAAAAACTTATATCTGACTTTGCAAGGCCATTTTTCTTAATCTGCTTGGCAACAAGATGTTCCTTTGCAATATGCATCTTCTCATTCTTAGTGTAACTGCCGACCTCTATAATCTCCATTCTGTCAAGAAGAGGTCTGCTTACATCAGAAATGTCATTAGCGGTAGCTATGAATAATACCTGCGACAAATCTGTTGGAAGTTCCACATAATGGTCGATAAATCTCTTGTTCTGCTCTCCGTCAAGAACCTCAAGCAGGGCAGATGCTGTATCAGAACGATAATCACTGCTGACCTTATCAATCTCATCGAGAAGCATAAGAGGATTCTTCACGCCAGCTTTCTTAATTCCGTCTATAATTCTTCCCGGCATTGCACCGACATATGTCTTTCTGTGGCCTCTTATCTCAGCCTCATCCCTGACGCCTCCAAGGCACACTCTGACATACTTCTTATTAAGGGCATCTGCAACACTTCGCGCAATGCTTGTCTTACCAGTTCCCGGAGGTCCTACAAGACATATGATAGGGGCATCTGACGCATCTGTCACATTTCTTACAGTAAGAGCTTCCAAGATTCTTTCTTTAATTTTAGTCATTCCATAATGATCTCTGTCAAGAACCCTGCTGGCATTATCAATATCTTTGTTATCCTCACTGCAATTATCCCATGGAAGAGATAGAAGCGTCTCTATATATCCACGTTCAACATTTGCCTCAGACGAACCACCTGTAATAGCCCTGAAACGTTTGATTTCTTTGCGTATGCTATCCTTTATCTCATCAGATGCATTAAGCTTTTCAAGCTTCTCAACGTACTCATCTGATTCAGATGCAATACTGTCAGTGCCATCAAGCTCCTGGCTTAAAACCTTCATCTGTTCACGGAGTATATACTCCTTCTGATTCTGTTCAACCTTATCCCTTACTTTTACAGCAAGTTCCTCTTTTATTCTGAAAATGTTGATTTCCTCAGTAATGTACTCTACTATCTTATGATAGAACTGTTCAATATCATCCAGCTCAAGAAATTCCTGCCTTACATAGTATGGCATTGGATAATCTGCAGCCATCTTCATCATTAATGCAGCGGCATCTTCCATCCGCATCCATTTTTTGAGCATATCTTTATTGAGATTGGCATTCAGCGCTCCTATCTGCCTGATGACCTCTCTAAGACCCATAACCATAGCTTTAGAAGTGTATTTGTCTGGTTCCTCTATCCACTCATCCGAAGTCTCTACATTAGCTACAAATCCAGCTTCTGTATCACCTATATATCGTGCTGTCGCTTTCTTCTTGCCCTCAACCTGGACACGGTATATATTATCAGGCAGCTTGGCAACCTGTGTGATAACTGCAACTGTTCCAGTCTCATACAAATCTTCTGCCTTAGGTTCTGCAGTTTCATAATCTTTCTGCGCTGCAAGGAAAATCTTCTGGTTATCAGAAGCCAGTGCTTTCTCCAGTGCCTTTATAGAACATTTTCTGCTTATATCAAAATGTATGACCATGTCAGGTAACACGGTCATACTTCTCAATGCAATAGCAGGTAAAATTAATATTTCCATATTAATCCTCCATATGCTAAATATTACTCAGCCTTTTTGACAACGTCTTTTCTATACTCAATAACAGGCTTAGCTGTACCATCAACAGCTTCTTTAGTGATGATACATTTGGCGATAGTATCATCTGATGGTATTGTATACATAATATCATTCATGACAGACTCGAGAATTGAGCGAAGTCCTCTTGCACCTGTCTTTCTCTCAAAACTCTTTCTGGCAACCTCTGTCAATGCGTCATCTGTAAACTCAAGCTCAACCTCATCAAGCGAGAACAATGCTTTGTACTGCTTAACAATAGCATTCTTAGGCTCCTTTAATATACGCACAAGTGCTTCCTCGTCAAGCGAATCAAGCGATACAACAACTGGAACTCTTCCAACAAACTCTGGTATAAGACCAAATTTGATAAGATCCTGTGGGAGAACCTGCGCAAACATCTCTCCTACCTCTGCATCTTTCTTTTCTTTAACTTCCGCATTAAAGCCTATAGAACTCTTATCCATTCTCGACTCTATAATCTTCTCTAATCCATCAAATGCGCCACCGCATATAAATAATATATTAGTTGTATCAATCGGGATAAGTTCCTGCTGTGGATGCTTTCTGCCACCCTGTGGTGGTACAGATGCAACAGTACCTTCAAGTATCTTAAGAAGCGCCTGCTGGACACCTTCTCCTGATACATCCCTTGTTATTGATACATTCTCTGATTTCTTTGTAATCTTATCTATCTCATCAATATAGATTATTCCATATTGAGCTTTTTCAATATCATAGTCTGCTGCCTGAATAACCTTCAAAAGTATATTCTCAACATCCTCACCTACATATCCTGCCTCTGTAAGAGTTGTGGCATCTGCGATTGCAAATGGCACATTAAGTATTCTCGCAAGATTCTGTGCAAGAAATGTCTTACCTGAACCTGTTGGACCAAGCATAAGGATATTACTCTTGGCGAGCTCTACATCAACTTTCTTTCCTGACAGTATTCTCTTATAATGATTATATACAGCAACAGCCAGCACCTTCTTAGCCGCATCCTGACCTACCACGTAATCGTCAAGAAACTCTTTAATTTCCTTAGGTTTAAGAAGATTAATGTCTAACTGCACATCATCTAAATCCTCGGCATCGTCATCTGCAAGAAGCTCTTCATCAAGAATCTCTCCACAAAGAGATACGCACTCATCACATATGTATACTCCATTAGGACCAGCAATAAGCTTTTTTACTTTGTCCTGTGTCTTATTACAGAATGAGCATTTTAACTTCTCATCAATATTCTTCCCTGCCATATATACCTACTTTCCAAAAATGGCTGCCACATATCAAATACGTGACAGCCCTAAATTCATAATCTAATCTTATCTCTTCTCAACTATGCTGTCAATCAAGCCATATGCCAATGCTTCCTGAGCTGTCATATAGTTATCACGCTCTGTATCACGAGCAATTTCTTCTACTGACTTACCAGTATTAGCTGCAAGAATCTCATTTAACTTATTTCTAGTCTTTAAAATGTTCTCGGCAACGATACGAATCTCAGTTTCCTGACCTCTCGCTCCACCTGATGGCTGATGAATCATAATCTCTGCATTAGGTAAAGCCATTCTCTTGCCTTTAGCACCACCTGATAAAAGGAATGCACCCATACTTGCTGCCATACCCATACATATAGTAGAAACATCACACTTAATATACTGCATAGTATCATATATGGCAAAGCCTGCAGAAACAGAACCACCCGGACTATTAATATAAAGATGAATATCCTTGCCTGGATCTTCTGCTTCAAGGAATAACATCTGTGCTACTATTATGTTAGCTGATACATCTGTAACTTCCTCTC
This sequence comes from uncultured Lachnospira sp., assembly GCA_934359185.1. Classification (GTDB taxonomy): domain Bacteria; phylum Bacillota; class Clostridia; order Lachnospirales; family Lachnospiraceae; genus Lachnospira. Next base: position 113,470 of record CAKRLE010000006.1, read on the forward strand.
CAAGAAAGATAATTCTATCCTTTAAAAGTCTTGAATATATGTCGTAAGATCTCTCTCCACGACTTGTCTGTTCTATGACATAAGGTACTAAACTCATACACTCACCTTGCCTTTCACTTATTATGACTTAATCTCAATTATGCTGATTACTTCTCAACTACGCTTGAAACAATAAGCTCAACAGCCTTCTGAATTGCAATATCATCTCTCATCTGTGCTGCTTCCTTGTCGCCCATGAACTCTTTAATCTGAGCAACTTCCATCTTATACATATCAGCCATCTTCTGAAGCTCTGCCTCGAACTCTTCATCAGAAACTGTTATATTCTCTGCCTTAGCAACTGCCTCAAGAACAAGACTATTCTTGATTCTCTTCTCTGCCTCTGGCTTCATATCTTCAACAATCTTATCTGCTGTAAGACCTGTATACTTGAAGTACATATCTAATGAAAGACCCTGCTGCTGTAATCTCTGTGCAAAATCCTCAGCCATTCTTGTAACCTGTGTATCAATCATAGCCTGTGGAATATCCATCTTAGAATCAGCTACAATCTTGTCGATAGCCTCAGCCTCTTTCTTAGACTTAGCTTCTGCTGCCTTACGCTCTGCTATTTTATTCTTAAGGTCTGCTTTATATTCATCAAGTGTATCAAAATCTGATACATCCTGAGCGAAATCATCATCTAAATCAGGAAGCTGCTTTTCCTTGATTTCCTTAATAGAAACCTTGAATGTAGCTGGCTTACCCTTTAATTCTTCAGCATGGTATTCCTCTGGGAATGTAACATTAATCTCTTTCTCATCACCAATATTCATGCCGATAAGCTGATCCTCAAAGTTGTCGATAAATGAATGTGATCCAATTGTAAGTGGATAGTTCTCACCCTTACCACCATCAAATGCAACACCATCAACAAATCCCTCGAAATCGATAACTGTCATATCGCCATCTTTAACTGGTCTGTCTTCGATTGCAACTGTTCTTGAATTCTGCTCTGCAACTTTCTTTAATTCTTCTTCAACATCTGCATCTGAAGCTTCTGTATCAACCTTAGCTACCTCAACGCCCTTGTAGTTACCAAGCTCAACCTCTGGTCTTACTGCAACTTCTGCTTCAAATACGAAAGGCTTACCCTTCTCTAACTGTGTAACAGTAATCTTAGGCTGTGAAACGATATCAAGTTCGCTCTCTACGCAAGCCTTTGCATAGGCATCAGGAATAATTGCATTAGCTGCATCCTCAAAGAATACTTCCTGTCCATAGAGCTGCTCAATCATCTTACGTGGAGCCTTGCCCTTTCTGAATCCAGGCACGTTAATCTTGTTCTTGCTCTTATTATATGCAGTGTTAAGACCTGCCTCAAACTCATCAGCAGCAGCCTCAATCACAAGCTTAACCATATTCTTCTCTTCTAACTGTTCAACTTTGAAACTCATTATTAAATCCTCCCTGTTTCCATCTATGCAAAGGATTATGTATCATGTATAAACCTTTACAACCGTACATACGTTGTAGATTATAGCATATGAAATATAATGTTGCCAACTATTTTTTATAAAATATTCATTAAATATCTTGACACAAAAAGACAGCACCACCACGGATGCTGCCTTTTGTAATACTATATGATAATTAATCTCTCCAGAGCGACTAGTTACCTGAGCTCATCTGCTCTTCCTGCTTTCTGATCATCTTCTTAACCATGTTACCGCCTACAGAACCTGCCTCGGCTGAAGTAAGGTCACCATTGTAACCATCCTTTAAGTTAACACCTATCTCTGATGCAACTTCCATCTTAAATCTGTCAAGAGCACCCTGTGCCTGTTTCTTAGTCTTGCTTGAATTACTACTTGAATTTGAATTTGCCATAATAACATCTCCATTCTTAATCATATTGAACAGCACGGCAATGGATTCTTCTCCCTGTAAAAGCCGTTTGTTTAAGCTGTTCTGATGTTATTATGTTCATTATACGATACTATATGAGTGGTAATATATGTTAAGGAAGATATTTTTTATATATCTCAAATGAATCAAATATGCAATGCCACTTGTTAGTTCCCTGTGCCATAACACATACATAATGCTTACCATTCTTCTCAGCATAATTGACAAGGCAATGCTTAGATTCGTTAACGTAGCCTGTCTTACCTGCCTGAATGGTAACTCCCTCAACCTCATTGCCATACATTCTGCTAAACATTGTACTTGTAAGCAGAATTCCACTTGGATGCTGTGTAGTAGGAGCTGTAGTATGCTGATATGTCGATAAAACCTCTGCACACACTGGATTATCCATAGCTGCTCTCATAATCATAGCCATCTCAATTGGTGTCGTGTACTGATTGCTGCTGTATAATCCTGATGTGTTCTCAAAATGAGTATTGTGAAGTCCTAATTCATCGCACTTTTTATTCATAAGCCTGGCAAATTCTTCCTCTGAACCAGCAACAAGATTAGCAAGTCCGACCGCTGCATCTGCACCTGATGGAAGCACAAGTCCATAAAGCATCTCTCTTGCAGACACCTTCTCATCGACAAGAAATCCTGCTACAGATGCCTCATCAAGATAAAGCTTGTTAAGCTCATCAAACTTAAATGTATAATATGAATTGTCAAGATCTTTTATATTCTCAACAGCAACGAGAAGTGTCATAACCTTTGTCATTGATGCTGGATATATCTTAGAATCAGGCTCACGTCCCGCTATAATCTCATTATCCTCAACTGATAAAAGAGCTACATACGGTATTCTTACACTTGAATCTGTAATCTCTTTATACGAGCTGCCTGTAACAGGATATGGATATGTCTTCTTAGCTTCTTCTGTCTCTGGTTCCCCAGCTGCCGCCGCAACCTCATCAACATTATTATCCGCTATATGCGAAGATAACCCACCTTTCAAAGCTTTGATTCCTGCTGATATTCCAACAAGCACAAAAGCTATAGCAATAATACTGCACACACATAATGCCACACGTCTCTTAATCAGTCTTAACTGGCGTTCACGCTGTCTTCTTATCTCAAGAGCCTTTTTTTTGCGCTTCGCTATACGTTCCTGCAGTTCCTCATCATTATTCATATATTCATTACTCATTAATAAAACCCCATATCTCTATTATTACTTATACTGTGTTGATACAGCAAGAGAATCAGCTATGTCTGCCCCTGCAATAAGTCCTACAAGCTCAAGTCCCAAATCTATTGAAGTCCCCATACCTCTTGATGTTGTAATATTACCATCTGTAACAACTCTTGCTGGTGCTGTAATAATGTCTGCACCTGTAAGATACTGTTCAAATCCTGGAAAACACATCGCCTTCCTGCCATTAAGAAGTCCAAGGCGTCCAAGTATGCTTGGTGCAGCACATATTGCCGCAATTCTTCCGCCCTCTTTGTCATGTTCTTTCAACATATCAAGAAGCTTCTGTGACTCCATGTATGATTTGTGTCCAGGTCCTCCAGGTAAAAAAAGCACATCATCTGAATCAATCTCTGCTTCATCAAAAAGCTTGTCTGCATACACATATATATTCTGTGCACTCTTTACCTTATAATCACCAGTAATCGAAACTGTCTGTACCTCGATATCCGCTCTTCTTAATATATCAATTACTGCTAATGCTTCAACTGTCTCAAATCCATCTGTCAAAAAAGCTGTTACTTTCATACGTTTCTCCCATTTGCCAAATTTGACTTTATTGTAACATATAATTATATAGGATTCCATAAAAACATTAATTTATTTTAATTTGTTTCGATTTTTTTATATTTATGACTATTGCCATCATTGCAGATGCAACAACAAATCCAAGTGCTGCAAGCGGAGCTTCATCCGCAGTTCTTGGAGCCTGTGACATCATGGCTGTACCATCTGCATCCTGCGCTATTACAAATATACTGAAATGGTCTGTATCAAATAAAACTTTATCACCATTAACAGTACTTTCCATCTTATAACATGTCTTTCCGTCATCTGACATCCTATATACAGAAATCTTGTCTTTATCAAATCCATCAGGAATATCTGCTGTTATGGAAACAAGCCCTGCTGGCTGAACTGCCTGTCCATTTTCATCAAGAATATCTATATCAAATACCACACTCTTTGAAGACCTGTTCTTAACAATACGTCTGGCATTGTTATATTCATCGCCACCAACAACTCTGTTAACTGACAGCTTATTATCGTCACCTATCACATTGGAATCTGCAGTTGCTGCAAATCTGAAATTCTGTCTGGCATATGTCTTCGTATCATCATCTAAATTTCCAACAATCTCTGATTCATCAGCAGATGTAACTATAACATGTGCCGCCATCCTGCCAAATGAATTCAGCTCAAATCTCTCAGCAACTGAAGAACCTATCCCTATAACTGAAGCTGTTGTCTGCTGGACATTCTTTGTATCCGTACCCTTTTCCTTTCCACCTGCGATATCAAGATATAACCCGCACACTGAATCTGGCAGTTTATTTCTGTTATCTGTGCTGCCATACAGCCCGTTCCACTGATCTACATCCGGATTAACATATACAGACTTATTGCCGGCTTTATCCACTATCTCTATATTCTTAACCATATATTTTCCCTCAGGATATGATGATGGTATTCTGAATGTTCCATAATATATATTATTATTCTGTTTAAGATCTGCAAATGCTGTCTCTATAGCAAATGAATATCTTCCAAGCAGTGATGCCTTCTCTGATTCATCCTGCTGTCTTTCCCAGTTAACCTTTAAAGATCCAAGTCCGGAACTATTGTAAACCACATCATTATTATAGACATCCTTTACCACCTCAGATATATCCTCTGCCTCAACAGCAAACATTATCTCCTCACCTGCGCTTGCAGATTTTTTCTCAATCTCATAAGAATAAAACTTAGGTGCACTGTTATCCTTTTTATCAGACACAACTGTCACAGAAAGCTTTTTCTGGTTATCTGTAAGCGCAGTCTTAGTATCTGAAATAAAATCCGAATTATAGATATCCGGGTTATAATAAATGTGTGTCTTCATATCTGAATCCATCAATACAACCCTGTCAACCACATACACTCCACCCTGCGTATAATCCGGAACTGCAACATCTATGTATTTCCCGTCCGTAAGGGCTGTATTATCACCACCTGCGCTTATCATGCAGCCAGTGTCTGGATTCTTTATCACTATTCCAGCACCTTTTATAGATTTATTATAGTCTTTTAGCACAACAGATACCCTGAATCTGCTGCCAGACTTAATATTATCAGAACCTTCAATCCCCAGCGTATCAATAACTGGTGCTGCCACGCTCTGCGTATCTGCCATCGCATACATAGTCTCTGCCGCAAAAGGCAGTTCTATTCCATCGGCAATCCTGCCGCCCTTCATATCAATTATTGTCTGTGCCATAACGCTTACCACAATTAATAATATTGCAAATAATACGCCTATTACATATGCACCAATAACCTTTAACTTTCTTATAACCATACTTCCTCCTTGTAAATTATAAAATATAATGTGATACATGGTTCAAATACATTTATGTGTGAGCATAAACAACTTTTGCCCAAGTAATCAAAATAAAATAGTGTGAAAAAACGGCATATTGACGTCAAGCTTATAAGTGTATACCTATGCCAATGACGCTGTCTGCTTCGTTAACTAAAGCAGGCAGCAAGAATATCTGTAAAAGTAAGTTTTGTTTATTAGTATACTAATGTATATGTATATTAACTCACATTTTTATTTTAGTCAAGTATAATTTTTAAATTTATTGTATTATTTTTTGACATATGAAATCAACGAACAAATTATAAATATTCCAGATTGTATATTGTGGTTTTTAAAACCATGTGATATATTATCAATATAAAAAACAGGCATTTATGTCATTACATACAATAAATTATAATTATTTTATTACGGAGAGATTTTATGTTTAAGATTTTTAGCGATACACCTTGTGATTTTACACGCGAATATGCTGAGTCTGTCGGCGTTACACTTGTACCTTTATATGTTTCATTTGACGGAGAACACTACCAGAAAGATATATTTGAATTAAGTACAGACGATTTCTACAAAAAGATGATGAGTGAGAAGGTTTATCCTAAGACATCCATGCCTAGTGTACAGGACTACATTGATTTCTTCCTTCCTTATGTAAAGGAAGGAACGCCTATTATATCAATTACTATATCAACTCTCTTTAGCGGCTCATTTAATTCTGCTAATATGGCTGCCGAGCAGATTAAGGAAGATTATCCTGATGCTAAGATTACAGTCTTAAATTCTCAGCTTAACTCTGGCGCACAGGGACTCCTTGTATACGAGGCAATGAGAATGAACAGAGACGGCGTTGACTACGAGGATGCTGTTAAAGTCCTTGAAAAGATGACTACTATGGGAACCGTGTATTTTGTAATTGAAGGTCTTGATTACCTCAAGAAAGGCGGACGTATCGGCAAGGTTGCATCTATTATCACAGGCGCACTCAACATCCGCCCTGTACTTTACATGAGCAATGGCGAAATCAGCATATCTGGTATTACAAGAACACGTAAAAAATCTGTAACAGGCGTGCTTGAAGGTGTTAAAAAGCATTTTAAGAATAACAATATTGATCCTTCAACATATGATTTCTCTGTTGAGACAGCTAATGGCAAGGAAGAATGTGACGACCTGCGCAACAGGCTCGAAGCCGATATGAATATTGTATGTGTAGAGAACAGGGAAGATTACAGAACAAGAGTTGGCATGATAACAGGATGCCACACTGGTTCTTACACTATGGGAATCGGTTATATGCCTAAGTATGAAACTATCCTTCCCCTTATAAAATAATTATAATCCGAAAGGTCTGTATCTATGAAGAATATATTGCTAATTGCAACAGGCGGCACAATCGCCTCTTCACAATCAGATAATGGTCTGACACCAGCGGTTGACATCAATCGTCTGGTGTCTTATGTTCCTAAGATTAATCACATATGCAATTTTGACTGCATATCCATAATGAATGTCGACAGTTCTAATATGTCGCCACAGCTCATGGCATCTATCGCTGATTCAATAGCCGATAACTATAGCAGATATGATGGATTTGTGGTCACACACGGTACAGATACCATGGCTTACACCGCCGCAGGTTTATCTTATATGATAAGCAATCTCACAAAGCCTGTTATATTAACAGGCTCACAGCTTCCTATCGAAGCCGATAATACTGATGCAATCCATAATCTGTATGATGCATTTTTATGTGCATGTGATGATTTCAAGGGAATATATATCGCATTTAATGGAAAATTAATCAGTGGAACCCACGCCATGAAAATAAGAACCATTGGTTTTGATGCATTCATAAGTGTCAATGCTCCATATGCAGCATTGATTGAAAACGGAGTTATAACCAGATGTTCTGATACCAAATCCTCTGCCAGAAGCAGCTCTGATACTCTGCCACTCACTGTTGATACAAGATTATGCAGTGATATTATGGTGTTAAAGATATTCCCCGGAATGGGAACAGATATCATGGATTATATCAAGTCCCACTATAAAGGAGTTATTATTGAAAGTTTTGGCATAGGTGGAATTCCTAATTCTGGAAGTGATATGATTGCTAAGATACATGAGCTGATTGATGCCGGCATAGCTGTTGTAATAACAACACAGTGCCTGTACGAAGGAATTAATCTTAACGTCTACGAAGTTGGCCGTACTCTTGCAAAGCAGGATATAATAAGCGGTGGCAATATGACAACCGAAGCACTTGTCATGAAGCTAATGTGGGCTTTGGCACATTTTGATACACTTGATAAAATTAAAGAATATATTGAAAGCCAGACACTGTGAATAACAGCATCTGGCTTTTTATATTCCTGTATATTATACATGTTCCTTTATCCAGTCATGGATATCCTCGAATATCTCATCCCTGTTCTGCTCACTGTGAAGCTCATGCCTGCAATCTTCATATAATCTAAGTTCAACATCATTGAGATATCTTGTATACATCATATAAGCTTTCTTGACATCTTTGCCATAATTGCCAACAGGATCAGCAAGACCAGATGCAAAAAGCACTGGCAGATCTGCCGGAGTTTTAGCAACATTTTTCTCCTGAATATCATATTTTATGATGTTAAGGAATCCAAGATAAGCATTAGGTGTAAACATAAATGAGCATTTTTCATCTGAATCATATGCATCAACTATTGACTCATCCCTTGAAATCCACGCATTAGCGCTCTTAGGGCTGTCAATCCCTGCATTGTATGTTCCAAACATAAGCTTAGACAATACTTTACTTCTGTATCTGTCACCCTTAGCTCTAAGCACAGCTTTGGCAGCAAGTATTCCTGCCTCAACAACTGCCATAGACTGATTGCCCGTTCCAAGAATAACTGCCGCATCAACATCACTGCCATACTTCATAAGATATCTTCTAAGCATGTATGAACCCATGCTGTGCCCCATAATAATATATGGAAGCTCTGGAAACTTCTTCTTCATGATTCTTGTAAGTCTGTGCATATCAAGTATAAGATACATAGCTGATTCATCTGGCGAAACTGAATCGTCAAAATATCCCCAGTCATCTTTAGATGCAACTGAATCACCATGTCCAAGATGGTCATTGCCGGCAACTACATATCCTCGGTTAGCAAAATACATCGCCATCTCATTAAATCTTTCAATATGGTCAATCATGCCATGTGCAATCTGGATAACTCCCACAGGTTTATCATACTTATCACTATCTGGCATCCAGACTACCACATGAATATTGCATCTTCCGCTTGATGACTCATAAGCTTTCTGTTTAACCTCTACCATTTGCATTACCTCTCTGATTAAATCCGCATTTATAATGCATCTACTTCATCCCAACAGCCCACATATAGCAGAATGCCTGTGTTCTGGCTGCAAAATGCCTGTCTCTTAAAAGCTCCTTTACCTGCTGCCTTGTGTACCACGCAGCCTCTATCTCCTCAACCGTTGACGTACTTGGTTTAAATGTTCCACCAGCCTTACCGATAATAACCGCATTCGTTTCATTGGAAAATCCGATTGCACTGTAACTGTCATAGAGCTTATCATTAACAGATAACAATGTAAGTCCTGTTTCTTCCCTCAATTCTCTCGCCGCAGCAACCTCCGGCGTCTCTCCCGGGTCAATAAGCCCTGCCGGAAAATTGTACACATAATCATCAACCGACATGCGGAACTCCTTGTTAAGAAGTATCCTGTCTCCTGCCTCGTCAGTGGCAACTATAACCACGCCATCCGTATGAGGATTACGTATCTGATCCTCTGTGGCAATATTCTTGTCACGGCTTATTATCTCATAGACTTTCTTTTTATTGTCCTCTGTCGTATACATGAGATTGTATCGGTCAATAAATGCGCCCTCATGCACCTTTTCCACACCATCAAACTTCATTAAAATTACCTGTCTTCCAATTAATTATCAACATATCTGGCATCCTGCGATACATTTGCTGACAACACAGTTTATCTGTGCATCTTGAATGAATCAGTATCGAAATGAGAAAGATTTTCTCTTACACCTCGCTCATCTGCCTCTGCTATAAGCATATCTCTGTCTTTCTTAAATGCCATCTCTGTCTTATGCTGGCTAGGACCGCCTACACAGCCTCCCTCGCACATCATGCCTTCTATAAAATCTACAGGAAGCTTACCTGCCTTCATAAGAAGAAGTGCCTTCTTACACTCATCCGCACCAGCACATTTCTCAACCTTGATATCAGCAGTATCAAATCCAACTTCCTCCATAGACTTGAGAACAGCTGCTGTAACTCCACCACCGTTACCAAATCTCTTTCCGTATATACTTGCCTGCTGCGTATCATTCTCTTCTGCCTCGAACACAACTTTTTTGGCTCTCATAAGTGAGCGGAACTCACCGATTGTAAGTGCATAGTCTGCATTACCCTGTATTGACTTATCCCTTACTTCATCCTTCTTTGCAATACATGGTCCAACAAATACTGTGACCGCATCAGGTTCTTTTGCCTTAATCAGACGTGATACAGCACACATTGGAGATACTGTTGTTGAAATGTTATCTATAAGCTCTGGGTAATGCTTCTTAATCATATTAACAAATGCCGGACAGCATGAGGTCGTCTTCTTCTTGCCAGCTTCATGTGCCTCAATCCATTCATCTGCTTCACTTGCTGCTGTTAAATCACCACCAAGTCCTACTTCTATCATATCTGAGAAACCAAGCTTCTTACAGGCTGTTCTTATACTTGACATAGTTATGTCTGCACCAAACTGACCTTCCATTGCTGGAGCAAACATGGCAACAACATTTTTACCCTCACGGATTGCATTGATAACTGACACGATATCAGTCTTAGAACCAATAGCGCCAAATGGACATCTGTGAATACATTTACCACATCTGATACATTTATCATCATCAATTACGCAGATTCCATCCTCATCCATGGTAATTGCACCAACTGGACAGGCTTTCTTACATGGTCTTATAAGGTCAGCAATTGCGTTGTATGGACAGGCTTTGGCACACATTCCGCACTCTTTACATTTGTCAGGTTCTATGTAAGCTCTGTCCCTGCCCATAGTGATAGCGCCAAACTTACATGCCTGCTGACAGGCTCTTGCCATACATTTTCTACAATTATCAGTAACGATATAGTGTGAAAGCGCACAGTCAGCACAGGCTGAACCAATTACCTGTATTATATTATCAGAATTCTCCTGACCGTTATCGTTAGGTGATAACCCTTCAGCCAGACGGATTCTCTGCCTGATTATCTCTCGTTCTTTATATACACAACAGCGGAACTTAGGTCTGAGACCCGGTATCATCTTAAATGGAAGTTCTTCCTTTTCCTCCTCAAGAGTTCCAGCATATGCAAGCTTTGCTACCTCGTAATTAACCTCATGTTTGATTTTAACAATTGTTGCATCATTCGTTAACATAATCTCATCCTCCATTGCATCTTATACACTAAACCTGATGCCTTCAGTGTGTTCATATTTCTTGTTACAATTGTTATAATTTTATCATATTCTGATTTTAGATACAATACAAACTTCCCACACATCCATATGCTTACATACATATGAGATAGTGTGGGAAGTCAGATTAAAAATGTTTATTAATAATTAAATGTGCTGTCCTCACCTGCTCCGAAACGCACAATGTCGATTTTGCCCGGACTGCTTATAACCACATTAAACAAACCTTCTGTGACTGTTCCTTTAGTTCTGTCTGCTGCAACTGTATAACCTTCATTGCCAAAATTCCCCCAGACGTATCCGCGGCTTAATTTACATCTGTCAGTATTAAGTATCACAAGTCCACCAGTCTTTTCATCTGCTATATGTCTTTCAAGATGAAGATGACCTGAATTCATAAGCACAAGCCCGCTGTTCCATGAAGAGAAATCTTTAGCAAATCTGCCATCATTATATGCCTGCTTCTGATAAGCCGCAGACAGTATATTTCTTAAAGTTTCCCTGTTGCTGAATGGCTCATATCCTTCCGGATAGTCAAATGCATCATGATCCATTATAAAATACTGGCAGTTATCGCGTGTCATGGCTTTATTTAACAGCCAGTCAATCTGCTCATCTTTATAACCATAGAAATACATTCCAATTTCATTCTGTTTTCCATCTACAACTGTATCATCACTGTCACTCATATTAAGGCATATAACCCTTACATTTTTGCCCGGAATGTCATAATAAAAATATCCCTGCTGGTAATCTGTTGCGTACTGGCTGAAATTAGCCATTGTCACAGAATACCACTCATCTTTATTGATAACATAGTCTGAGCTGTACAATAAATCCCAGTCTTTCTGCGCCGAAAAGCTGTTATCATCGTGATTGCCATGTAATATGAATACAGGCTTGTTACAATTCTTTAAGACATCTGATATGGACTGGATTGTCGCAAGCGCATGAGCCTTACCGTTCTCCTCCGCATTCATGCCATTATATAAATCCCCACCGACACATACGAAATCAACATCTGTGTTATTTGCCACATCTACAAGCGCATTAAGTGTGTTAAATCCGCTCTCAGTTACATCTTCGCTGTCATCAATATGTAAATCTGTTATAAATATGTAGCTTACTGTTTCACCTGTTATCTTATCCTGCACAGATTTCACAGTTTTTCTTACCTCTTCCTCATCATATTCCGGGTAATATTCCTGCCTTGTGAGCACAACATCATCACCTGATTTCTTGGTAAATCCTGTTGATGCTGTGTTGTCGGTGCTGCCGGTACGACTGCCTGCACTGCTGCCTGCACAGCCTGTAAATCCAGCTGCGACAGCCAGTACTAGAATCCCCGCTGTCATATATTTTATGCTTCTTAAAATTTTATTACTAAACATATTTCTTATTAGCATTATAACTTCGTCCTCCTTTAAACATCGCCCGATGTTCCAAATTGATACTTATATAAAGCAAACTTCTCACCACTCTTGCTTGCATTGTCAATCTCAAATATTACATCATAACGGAATTGGTTTATTTCATTTTTATATCTGCCAAGTTTATCAGATATTATTGTTTTTGTAATCTGAGGAAATTGATTGGCAATATCCTTCCAATATTCATGTGGAATGAACAATTCATGTGAAAAATCTCTCTTATAACGCACTCCTGGATTTGCTTTGGCATATCGATACACAGACTGTCTGTAATCTTCTTTTTTATCCAAATCAAAAATATCAGCAAAAAGAATAACACCTTTTCCACGGATCTGTCCAATACATCGTTCTATTACCTTTCTTAAATAATTGTATCCATTGAAATATTCTGTAACTGAGCTCATCAGAATAATATCAAATTTATCTGGTATTTTGTCAATCTCATCAGCTGCATAATTGTATAATTGCAGATTATTAATTCCATTTTCTTTTGCAATTCCATCTAATTTGCCTAATACAATTTCAGAAATATCACATCCTGCATAGATATTGCAAAATGGTGCAAGCTGCATTGCTATCATTCCCGAGCCAATGCCAACCTCAAGAATTTTAGAATCCGGATTAAGATACATATCCAGCTTATTTCTGCTGTTATCTACATATTCTTTCAGCTCCTCATCATGAAATTCATTATTATTATAACTGTTACACCATCCAGACATCACTGCCTGATTTTCTGCATGGTCTGCCTGAACATCCCACAAAAGTCTGTCCTTTTTAGTAACACGGTCTTCAATCTCAAATGGATTATCCAAATCTATATAGTACACTGCTATAACATTTCTGCACTCCCAAAGAAGGCGGTTAACAATCTGAATCTGGTTTGACTCCGCAACAAGAAGAACAGCATAACCATCTGCCTGAATTTCATCTTTTAAAGCAATATATTCACTGCTGTCGTATTTCATATGCTCATCAAATGATAAGTTTTTTACATTCTCCGATAAAAAGACATTCTGCTTTGTTGTTAATGCTACAACGGATGTAAAACTTGTTTTTCGTTTAATATCATCAATCCTATTACTAGCAAGCTCTTTCACATTAAATTCCTTCTTTCTATAAATTTTGTAATTGTTTACGATTTATATGATACTTGCTAAACCTAACTTTAGGTCAAGTATTTTTAATACAAATCTCATTGCTATTACCTAATTTATCCTCTATAATGAATTGTGTTTTTTTATTAAAATAAATGTAATTCAGGAGGGGTTTTTATAATGAGTAACACACGTGATATACCTTACAAGATTTATCTTGAAGAAAGTGAGCTTCCTAAAGCATGGTACAATGTCAGGGCTGATATGAAAAACAAACCCGCACCATTGCTTAATCCAGGCACTTTAAAACCTATGACAGCAGACGACTTACGTGCTGTATTCTGTGATGAACTTATCGCACAGGAGCTTGATGAGACTAATCCATACATTGACATACCATCTGAAATCCTTGATTTCTACAAGATGTACCGTCCATCACCACTTGTAAGAGCTTACTGTCTTGAGAAAAAGCTTGGCACACCAGCTAAAATCTACTACAAATTCGAGGGTAACAACACATCAGGAAGCCACAAGCTCAACTCAGCAATCGCACAGGCTTACTATGCCAAGAAGCAGGGACTTAAAGGTGTAACAACAGAGACAGGTGCTGGTCAGTGGGGTACAGCTCTGTCTATGGCATGTTCTTACTTTGGTCTTGATTGTCAGGTATACATGGTTAAAGTATCTTATGAGCAGAAGCCTTTCAGACGTGAAGTTATGCGTACATACGGCGCAACTGTAACACCTTCACCTAGCACAACAACTGAGGTTGGCAAGAAGATTCTTGCTGAACATCCAGGCACAACAGGAAGCCTTGGCTGCGCAATCTCAGAGGCTGTTGAAGCTGAATCTAAGCAGGAAGGCTACAGATATGTATTAGGAAGCGTACTTAACCAGGTACTCCTTCACCAGACAGTTATCGGTCTTGAAACTAAGACTGCTCTCGACAAATATAACATCACTCCTGACATCATTATAGGATGTGCTGGCGGCGGTTCTAACCTCGGTGGACTTATCTCTCCATTCGCTGGTGAAATGTTAAGAGGCGAAAAAAATTATCAGATAATCGCTGTTGAACCTGCATCATGCCCTAGCCTTACAAGAGGTGTATTCGCATATGACTTCTGCGATACTGGTAAGGTATGCCCTCTTGCCAAGATGTATACATTAGGAAGTGGATTCATTCCATCTGCCAACCATGCCGGTGGATTACGTTATCATGGCATGAGCCCAGTTGTTTCACAGCTCTACCATGACGGAATAATCGAAGCAAGAAGCGTTGAGCAGACTTCTGTATTTGAAGCAGCTGAACAGTTTGCAAGAGTGGAAGGAATCCTTCCAGCTCCAGAGAGCAGCCATGCAATCCGTGTTGCAATTGATGAGGCCATGAAGTGTAAGGAAACTGGTGAAGAAAAGACTATCGTATTCGGTCTTACAGGAACAGGTTACTTTGATATGGTTGCATATGAGAAGTTTAATAATGGTGAGATGAGCGATTACATCCCATCTGATGAGGACTTAAAGCCTGGATTTGACGGAATCCCAAAATTCCCAGGTAATGAATTCTAGTTTTGGATTTATAGCTAAAAACAACTATCAAAAATCCAAAAACGCCAGTTTGTCACTTCGCTAAACCTGACTATTGGCTGATATAAATAAAAGTTGCGTAGAAATCCATTTTTGCAAAGAATCTTGGATTTCTACGCAACTTTTATTCATTTTCAGCCAAACTCTCATTTTTCCAATATTAAATCCAGGTATATTGGATTTATTTCACACATTCAGCTTATTTCAGCCAAATTTCCAATTCAACTACACGCATCCATACTCCGCAGTTTCCTTGCCGCCTATTCAAAATTGTAAAATCCAGCCTTTTACTTGACTGATCGGCATAACTGCCCTGCACAACTATCCCACATATCTACCCCAACGCCACATCCAGCACCATCATAAGCGCAAATCCTACGGCTGCTGCCACAGTACCTATATTGCTGTGTTTTCCTGCCTGCGATTCAGGAATAAGCTCATCTATAACAACATACATCATGGCTCCTGCCGCAAATGACAATAGATATGGAAGCACCACTGATATCTGTGCTGCAAGTACTATTGTGACAGCACCCCCTATCGGCTCAACTGCGCCCGACAGTACTCCACATATGAATGCCCTGCCTTTAGTCATTCCCTCTCCACGCAGAGGCATTGAAATAATTGCCCCCTCCGGGAAATTCTGTATAGCTATGCCAATAGCAAGTGCCATGGCTCCTGCCGCCGTAACACCTGAGCCAGCCGCTGCCGCCGCATATGCAACACCTACCGCCATTCCCTCTGGAATATTATGTAACGTAACTGCGAATAACATCATTGTTGTCTTAGAAAGTGTTGTCTTTGGACCTTCCGGCTTGTCGCTTTCAAGATGTGTATGTGGAATCACCATATCAAGCAGAAGCAGAAATGCTATTCCAAGCATGAATCCTACAACTGCTGGAATCCAGCTTAACTTACCCGCCTCATTTGCCATATCAATAGATGGAATGAGAAGTGACCACACAGATGCCGCAATCATAACTCCTGCAGCAAACCCTATAAGAGCCTTCTCAAGCAGCGCATTAATCTTATTCTTCATAAGAAAAACCATTGCCGCCCCAAGAGACGTTCCTGCAAACGGAATACCCAGAACTATCAGTTCACTCATACTATCCTCCTTGTACTATAACTGTCGCTTATATAATTATCATATTCAGATTTTCATACATTTGTGCAAAATGTTATTGACTATTCTATCTCATGCGAGTAAACTCATTTCGTCAAACAGCGGTATACCGGAAATGTATATCCGCATATAAATTAACGGAGGCACACATGAATAACAAACTTACAATACGCGGTGAATTCGCACTCATATTTGCTGTAATAATCAACAGCCTTGGCGTTATACTTATGCTCTATTCAGGCTCAGGAATATCTGCCATATCCAGCGTACCATACGCATTTAACAGAGTAATGCCATACCTTACATTAGGAACATGGACTTATATATTTCAGGGACTGCTCGTATGCAGCCTTATGATTCTAAGAAAGAGATTTGTTGTGCCATACCTTTTCAGCTTCGTTGTCGGCTTTGTGTTCGGACAATGTCTTGATCTGCATGAAATGTGGATATACGCTCTTCCTCACAGCATACCATGCAGGATTTTATATTTTGTATTAAGCTACCTTCTTATAAGCTTCGGTATTGCACTCTCTAACCGCTGCCAGCTCCCTATTATACCTACAGACCTCTTCCCAAGAGAGCTTGCTGATATAACAGGAATAGATTACGCCAGAATCAAGATTTCATTTGACGTAATCTGCCTCGCTGTTACTGCATGCCTTACAGGAATTTTCCTTCACCGTATCGAAGGTCTTGGTATCGGCACTATTGTCGCTGCTTTCACAATGGGTAAAGCTGTCGCGTTTATGGGTAATCTGCTCGACAACCACTGCCAGTTCGTATCATGCATGACACGAAAAAAGCAGCCTGTCAAATAGATTACATAAACTATTGTCCCATCTGAAGACGTAACATATTAGAATATATACCATCTTCTTTAATAAGTTGTGCAGGATTACCTTCCTGTGCAACTTTTCCTTTATCTATAACAACTATCTTATCTGCGCCAGACACGGTACGCATACGGTGTGCTATGATAATAACTGTCTTATCCTTGATAAGTTTAGAGATTGCCTGCTGTATAAGAGTCTCATTCTCGGCATCAAGTGATGCTGTCGCCTCATCAAGAAGTATGATTGGAGAATTTTTAAGCAATGCTCTTGCTATAGAAATTCTCTGGCGTTCACCACCTGAAAGAGCTGAACCATTCTCGCCAATCATTGTATTGTAGCCATCCGGTAACTTTCTTACGAATTCATCACACTGTGCTTCCTTCGCCGCCTGGATTACTTCCTCATCTGTTGCGCCTTTCCTTCCAATCCGAATATTCTCCATAATCGTGTTATTAAACAGTGTTACATCCTGAAATACAATAGAATATGCTGATAATAATTTCTCCGGGTCAACTGTAGAAATGTCCTTGCCACCAAGTGTTATCCTGCCGCCATCAGCATCAAAGAATCTCGCTGCAAGCTTTGAAACTGTTGATTTACCACCGCCTGATGGACCGATAAGAGCTGTTACCTCACCCTGTTTTGCTGTAAATGATACATCTGAAAGCACTGTCTCTCCCGCCTCATACGCGAATTTAACATGTGAAAATTCAATATCATAGCTGTTGACATTGAGGTCATCTGTACCACTCTGCACCGGATAATCTGTTATTGCATTCATTCTCTCAATATTGGCATCCTGTGCGATTACTGCGGCAAGATTCATAAGAGTTCCCTGCATTGGCTCATATATTCTTGATGCAACAAGAATGTACATAAAGAACACTGCAACGCTCAGCTTTCCCTGTGACAAAAGATAAGCTCCGACAAGCGCTGTTGTTCCAATACCAAATTTAAGTATGCATGAAGCTGTTATAACATATACCGCTGTTCCAAGCTCTGCCCTGAAACTCTCTTTTTCAAGGTCTTTCATCTTATCCTTCAAGCCCTCTATGTATTTGCCTTCAGCATTGTATGACTTCAAATCCTTGGCAGTCTCAAGATACTCTGTAAGACTGTCCTCCTGTACAAGCACACATTTTCTCTTTCTCCTTGATATGCCACGCTGTACATTGCCAGAGCATACAATTATAAGCAGTGCAACCGGAAGCACCCACATAGATGCAACTGCCATTCTCCAGTCAAAGAAGAAAAGACTTATGGCGATTATAACTGTTGATATTATTGAGCTGAAAAACTGTGGCATAACGTGTGAGAAGTTGTGCTCAAGCACTGTACAGTCTCCAAGAATTGTAGCTGTAAGGTCTGACAGATCCTTTTTGCCAAAGAAAGCAAGTGGAAGCTCTCTTAACTTCTCAGCAAGGTTAATTCTTCTGTGTTCACTCTCAATATATGTTGCAAAGAAAGATGAATTGTACTGCATGTAAAATATAACGAAAAATGCAATAAGTATCACCACGCTTGACACGATATATTTTGCGATATTGTCTTTAGGCACACTGCCATCAATCATATTGAGTGTCAGGTAGTAAAGCACGGCAACAGGAGCCATCAGAAGAAGATTCTGAATTGTTGTTATTGCTGTACATTTAACAAAATCTACTGCACCCTTTCTGGTCAGTGCATATCTTTTCATAAGCTTTTCTATCATAATGCTCCACCAACCTTCCATGTAATTGATTTCTGGTACTCGTTCCACATATGTCTGTAGCCGGTATCTTCACTGCCACTGTTAAGAAGCTCATCATGTGTACCGCTTTCTATAACTTTACCTTCCGAGAGCACATAAATCTTATCTGCATCTCTTACAGTTGAAAGTCTGTGGGCAATCATTATAACTGTCTTATTCTTACCTATCTCATCAAATGCTTTCTGCACCAGTGCTTCATTTTCTGGGTCAGCAAATGCTGTTGCCTCATCAAGAATTACGATTGGCGAATCCTTTAAAATGGCTCTGGCAATAGCTATACGCTGTGTCTCGCCGCCTGACAGATATATTCCCTTAGTTCCAAGCATTGTATCTATGCCATCTGGAAGCTTTGCGATAATATCATCACACTGTGCAAGATGGAGAGCCTCCATCATGTCTGCCTCCGTTGCATCTGATTTAGCCATTTTAAGATTTTCTCTTATAGTGGCTTTGAGAAGCTTATTATTCTGGAAAACATAAGATATCATCTGATTTAATTCATCCTTAGGAATATCTTTGATATTAGTTCCACCTATCTTAATGCTTCCCTTAGTCACATCAAAAAATCTTGCTATAAGGGCTGCTGTTGTACTCTTACCGCCGCCAGATGGTCCCACAAATGCTACATGTGCGCCATTTGGTATTGTAATCGACATATCAGATACTGCCATCTTATCAGCTCCGTCATACTGATATGAAACATTTTCTAATTCAATATCATAGTTATCTATTATCTTATTGTTGTCCGATTCTTTCAATGGATCCAACGCAAGCAGCGCATCAATACGGTTGAGAGAATCCTCAACAAGCATATTATTCTCGCTCATGAATAGTATCTTCTGGAATGTTGTTGTAACCAGTGGTGTAAATATTACATAGAAAAGGAAATTAACAATAAACTTCTCGTCAATCACACCATTTCTTGTGACAAATAAAGCAACACACGTGAGGAATGCAAATGTTGAATTAATTGCCACCTCAAACCCAACCATCGGGCCTCTCGCCTGCTTTGTGTATGATATACAGAACTTACCGTAAGAGCTGATTGCATCCCTGAATCTCTTGAATGTAAATACTGACTGTCCAAATGTCTTGACAACCGGCATTCCTCTTACATACTCAACAGCCTCGTTGTTCATATCTTCAAGAGAATCCTGATAGCTTTTCATGTCGGCAGCCATTTTCTTTCCCATCATTCCCATCATGCTTACAAATGCAATTCCAATAGGAATGAGGCTTACAAGTCCTAACTTCCAGTCAAATACAAATAAAATGACAATAATCGCAACTGGTGTAACCATTGCATTAGCTGTGTCTGGAAGCTGGTGTGCAAGATATGTCTCAGTCGCTGACGCTGAATCAAGAATTATTTTCTTCATCTTGCCGCTTCCCATCTGTTCAATTGAACCAACAGGAAGCTTCTTTACATGGTCGATTGCCTTGAACTTGATGTTAGTGGCAATTCTGAATGCCGCCCTATGCGAGCAAAGCAGTGCAGTAAAATATAAAATCATACTTATAAGTGCCATAATAACCGCCATCCAACCATTATGTACAATTCCCTCTGCCTTTGAAAAATCAGGCATAACCTCGATTACTTCTTTAATTATTTTCCATAGATAAACAAATGGAAACAGTGCAAATACCGCACTTGCTGCTGACAGAATAAGCGACACATATGTATATGCCTTGTATTGTCCTGCATATTCCATCAGCCTTGAAAAAGCAGATTGCTTCTTTTCTTTCACTTTCTTACTCTCCCTTCTTATACCCTGCCGGGCACTTTTATATAATGATAATCATTATCATAGTTCAAGACCGAAAAGATTCGACCAGCCAGATGTGTAGAACTGTCTTAGCTGCTCAAGATACCCTGCCGCATCTTTAATCTTGTCTCTATGTATCACAAGTTCAAAAAATCCGCCAAACATGGCACTTACAAGGACATGTATAAGCATCGGGTCTATAGGATTAATCTTTTTTCCATCTGCTTCCATGACTTTGATAAAATCGTATGTTGCCTTTGTCTCGACCTCACACATCTCATGAACCATGTTCTCATACTTAGTTCCTGCGGATGCTGTAAGAAGCATAAGAAATTCATCCTCGTATTCATACATATACTCAAGCATATCCTGCATGCAGTCATGCGAAACCTTACCCATAAGGTTCTGCTGCTTGACTGAATCATATTCCTTGAATTCATCCTGTGTACTGACATACATGTTCATGATATGCTGGTATTTGTCATCAACAAGTGCCTCAAAAAGCTCTTCCTTGCTGTTATAATATCCGTAAAATGCGCCTGTAGTAACACCGGCATCTTTTACAATATTGCGAAGCGATGCCACCTGAAATCCCTTTTCAAGAAATTCCTTCTTGGCTACCTCATTTATTCTGTTTAATGTGTTCTGTTCATTGCTCATATCTATTTACCTACCCTTGATAACGCCTCATATAACAGTGTTATATAGCACTGTTATATTAACCACATAGTATACCTAAAGTCAATATAGTAAAGCGTTATTGAGAATTTATCATCATCTGCCTGCTATACACTGACAATCAGACCAAAAATGGCACCGGGATTAATCCCAGTGCCATTTTCTGTAGTCTGAATAAATCTGCGTTATTCCAAAATCTAATTAAAGCATAGCTCCAAAATCTGTAACTATAACCTGTCCTGTTATCGCTCTTGACTCGTCACTTGCAAAGAAGAGAATAACATTAGCCACATCTTCTGCTGTACATGACTGTGCTTTGATATCGCTGTGTGTCATCATTGCACCAATCATATCAGGGTCAAGTGCTGCCGGGTCAGTTCCCATTGTCATAGGTGTGATAATATTACCTGGACATATTACATTACATCTGATTCCATCTTTCTGGAATCTTAATGCTGTATGCTTAGTAAGTCCGATAACTGCTGCTTTAGATGCAACATATGCTGCACCACCGCATCCCTTCTCACCAGCAACAGAAGCAACATTTACAATTGCTGCTCCGCTCTTCATTCTCTTAGAAGCCTCGCGCATACATCTCATTGTGCCCTTCTCGTTAGTCTCAACAATTCTGTCCATGTCCTCATCAAGGAATCTGTCGATTGGCTTAAGTCCCTGCTCAAGAATACCAGCATTGTTGACAAGTATATCAATTTTTCCATACTTCTCGATAACCTTTTCCATAAGGTTAGCTGGATCTTCTGGCTTAGAAATGTCTGTAGCTACCGCATATACTTCGCCACCGGCTGCCTTAATCTCATCTGCCACCTCATTAAGTGCTGCCTCTCTTCTTGCAGTTATAACAACTGTAGCTCCCTCTGCCGCAAATAACCTGGCTGTAGCTGCACCAACTCCTGAATTACCCCCTGTGATAACAGCAATCTTTCCTTTTAAACGATCCATAATATGTGACCCCCTTAGTAAAATTTAGATTATATGTTATCAGGTCTACAATTTTGCATAATACCAAAAAAGCAGCAATATATCACTGCATAATTTACATGCTGCAATATGCTTGATATTCAACAATATATTATAAAATGTAGCCGACCTGAAACCCATAACAATATTATATATGCATACAGCATAGTTGTAAATCTATATATTTTTATGACACAGTTCAGCTAATTGAAACCTATATGCATATCCATGTGATTTACACATAATTCTTATTAACAGGTAAATCATCAAAAAAGCCGGGTGCCAGATTACCTGACACCCAGCCCTATAGGGGAGATACTTGCCGGCCATATGCGGCATAACTTATAAACAATATTAATTCAATTACTGCTAAAATGTATAGCACGACATCTATATTTTTAAATAAATGCCATTCAAATCTTCATCTATAAACTCTCCGTGAGAATCTTCACAACGTCTTCTCTTGTGAATTCCTTGTAACCACCTGTCAATATAATTGTCGCATCAGCGATACCCTCAATCATATCTTTATCCGCACCAAGGTCAGTGATGTTCATGACAAGTCCGAGTTCTTTCATCCAGCCCTCCATCGCAGACAAACCTTCAAGTGCTACTTCCTCATCTGATTTGCCTGTTGTATCGACATCCCACACATTTGTTGCAAAACGGACAAATTTAGGAAGTCCGTATGTATAAATGTATCTGTAATAAGGCAGTGAAACGGCTGCAAGTGTCATTCCGTGAGTTGCGTTAGTATACGCACCTACTGCCTGACCTATCATGTGAACCATCCAGTCCTCTGGCTTTCCCTTTGCAACAAGCGTGTTGAGTGCCCATGTTGCTGTCCACATTATATTGCTTCTTGCCTCATAATCCTTCTCGTTCTTATTGGCAATTCTACTTGAATGGATAAGCGAACACATAAGGCCTTCACTTATATAATCGCTTGTATTGTCATCCTCTCCTGAGAAATACTGTTCACATATATGATTGAATATATCATAGATACCTGAAACCATCTGATAATGTGGAAGTGTCATTGTATATTCAGGATTGAGAATTGAGAATCTTGGCATTACGCTCTCATCTGCAAACACATGTCCAACCTTCATCTTGGCATCATGATTAGTTATAACTGAACCTGCATTCATCTCCGAACCAGTTCCTACCATTGTAAGCACGCATCCAAGTGGTACTATCTCACAATCTGGCTCCTCAAATTTCACATAATATTTATCCCATGGGTCCTCGTCACAATGAATTGACACTGAAAGAGCCTTGGTATAATCACAGACAGAACCACCGCCGACTGCGAGAAGGAAATCTGCATTGTGCTTTCTTGCAATCTGGATTCCCTCATAGAGCTTGTCCAATGTAGGATTAGGCATAACGCCTGCTATCTCTGCCACATTTTTACCATTCTTGTTTAATATATCAATTACGCTGTCGTATATTCCATTCTTCTTAATTGAACCGCCGCCGTATATAAGCACAACATTGCTACCATATTTAGGAAGCTCATTATTAAGATTGTCTAATGAATCTTTGCCAAAGTATACCTTTGTTGGGTTGCAATAACTAAAATTTCCTAACATATAACCTCTTTTCCATATATGCACATGTCATATATAATATTTATATGATTATGATAGAACATAAACCTAGCTTTAGGTCAAGGGATTTTTATGTGAACTTTTAAATTCTTGTATAAAAAGGGACTGTCGCACTAAAAAATCGTTAAAGCGACAGCCCCTTAATTACATACCAATTAATATCTGATTATCTGTCTCTAAGCTTGAACTTAGCAACCATATCACTAAGTGTGACAGCCTGTGCTGTAAGCTCTTCAGATGTAGCTGATGTCTCCTCAGATGTAGCTGAGTTAGCCTGTACAACTTCTGCGATACGTGCGATAGCAACATCTGCCTGCTCCATACCAGAAGCCTGTCCCATAGATACATCACTCATCTTCTTAGCACTCTCTGCAATAGCCTGTACGCCATCTACAACCTCTTTAAGTGACTCAGATGCTTCAGCGGCAATTCTGTTACCTTCGCCAACTTCATGGATAGATGCTTCGATTAATGTTCTAGAATCTACAGCAGACTTAGCACTCTGCTCTGCAAGTGTACGAATCTGGTCAGCAACAACTGCGAATCCTCTACCTGCATCACCTGCTCTGGCTGCCTCGATTGAAGCATTAAGAGAAAGTAAGTTAGTCTGGCTTGCGATATTCTCAATCTCAGAAATGATGTTACCAATCTTCTCTGATGCCTCACTGATACGAGCCATAGCTACCATAAGAGCTTCCATATCCTCACGGCTGCTCTCTGCTGTGTTAGCATATCTCTGAGCTTCCTTATATGAAGCCTGAAGTGACTCTGCTGTTGACTGGATACCTTCACTAAGGTCATTGATTGTTGCCTGCATCTCTTCAACTGTTGCAGCCTGGTCTGTTGCACCCTCTGCAAGAGCCTGTGCAGCATCTGAAAGGTTAGAAGAACCTTCTGCTACCTGCTTAGAAGCATCCTCAACACCTCTTAATGTTGAATCCATCTGACGGTTCATCTTTCTAAGACCGATGAGTAATTCATTAAATGTACCTGTGTACTGATCCTCATATTCTGTACCGATAGCAAAGTTACCATTAGCCATCTCATTAAGTAATCTTCCTGTATCACTTATAATAAAATGAAGTCTCTCAGCCATGTTATGAGCACTGTCAATCATCTCAGATATCTCATCCTCTGATTCCATCTCTGGGAATGGTGAGTCAAGATCACCCTCTGCAAATGTAACAAGTCTGTTGCTCATCTCCTCAAGTGGTTCCTCAATACTCTTAGAGATATCCTTAGCTAACTTGATCGATACCATAACAGTTGCTGCTATAACTACAACAGCTAATACAAGAATAACTATAAGAAGAACCTCTAACTTAGTCTCCTCTGTATTACCCTTGGTTACATTAATCTCCATAAGATTATCTAATGCATTGCTAAGAGTTGTAAACTTAGGAGCAAGGTCACTTGACATCATCTTCTGTGCCTGAATTGACTTGTCGTTATCTGTTGTATCGCCGATTGGAATAATCTTCTGTGTTATATCATAGAAATCCTTCCATGCAGCATCAATCTGCTCCATGGCAGCTTTTCCTTCTTTAGTTATCATTATAGGTCTAACCTTCTCAAGGTCAGTTTCAAACTGTTTTACTGCCTCCTGATACTGGTCTTTCATTGAAGATATCAAATCGTTAGAATTATATCCAATAATACCTCTTGTTGCAGAACGAACCTCTGAAGCATCCTCTTTAATAGTTGCAATATCTCCCTGTGGATATGCATAGTTATTAAGTACTTTTCTGTAATCTGTTGACATATACAACAGAAGTACACCAATGCCAAGCGCAACTATACTGAAAGCAATTATGATTATCTTAAATGCATAGCTTAATCGCTGCTTGATTCTCATTGTGTTTATTTTTTTCAACATTCTTTATCTACCTCTTTCCGTTATGTGAATAATAAAAAATAGTACTATGTAACTAATCACGATTACATATGTAACTATAATATACCATATTTTTTCATTTATTTTGACAAATAATACAATATATTATTCAACATATGCAACTTCGCCTATACACTGCTTTTCCTTAACTGGTTCACTGTTATCTGCATAGCCAAGTGCCGCAAGCCCATATATTACGTGGTCTGCCGGTATACCGAGCTCATCAAGAACATTCCTTATAGCAGGTTCATCACATATTCCTGATAACTGGTTAATCCATACTGAACCAACCCCATATGAGTTAGCTGCGAGAAATATATTCTCCAATGCACATGCATTATCATCTCTTCCCCATGGGCTGTCCTTTAGATTAGATGGAATTATGATAGCTGTCGGCTCATACATATCATAACCCTCGCGATTAGTTGCTTTCTCAACAGCCTCTGCAAGCTTTGTAATCATCTCCCTGTTAGTCACAACTGTAAACTTCCATGACTGTTTTCCCATTCCACTAGGAGCATGAAGCGCAGCATCTACTATATCTGCCATCACTTCTTTAGGAATAGGCTGTGCCGTAAATTTACGGATACTTCTTCTTGTCACAATATTGTTGATTACCTCGTTCATAACGTCCTCCTTGTGTTTTTGATATAACTTATAACTCTGATTAATATTATAACAAATATTTAACTTCCATTAAAGTACTATTCCAAACTTTTATTATCATTAACCAGTTGAATAACAAATAGGGAAGAAAGAAATGCTGCCAGATGAGACATCATCATAAACATTTCTTTCTTCCCTATTTTATCTGTTACTTCTCCACCAGATAACTGCTCACACAATACAATGTCTGTCCGTTATATTCCACTCTCGACCAGCCAAGCTCTTTATTATAGCCAGTTCTTGTGAGTGTAACGCCATTCTTAACTGTAGCAACAACCTTAGAGTCAGTTACACTTGGCTTGTTTCTAAGGTTAATTTCGTCCTTAGGTGTAACTGTGTCATTACAATCTGTGAACTGGGTATTAAATCCAGTTGTAGCTGCCTGAGTCGTCTTCTGTGTAAGGTCTGTCGTCAGATAGCTTGATACCGCATAAACCACCTGTCCATTGTATACAAGGCGCGACCAGCCGCTATTGCTCGTTGCTGTCCTTGTTACCGTCTGTCCATTTTTAAGAGTTGCTATGACATTAGAATCAGAACCCTGACTCGGCTTATCACGAAGGCGCACCTCCTCTTTGGCTGTAACAGTATCGCTCACCTCTGTAAAATTCATATTAGCCTCAACATCTGGTTTTGCCGCAGCCGCTGTCTCTCCGCTCGCAGAGCCATTAGTTCCGGTATATCCAAAATATGCGACATTTATATCAACATTGGTGCTGATTCCATTGACTGTTCCTCTGTTCGTGTACTGCCACATATCACAGCTTCCAGTGTAGCTTGTCGAAGGTGTCGCTGGATACGCAGCCGATGGGTACTGGGCAACCCACATTTTGTATGAAGTCTCAAGACTGCTCGTATTCCACAATCTGTCGCCTGACAATTCACCGGCAGCCGCATAGAACATCGGCGTATAACCTCTGCTATACACTGCCTGCAAAAATGCATCTGCAACACTTGTCCTCTCTGAAACTGACATATCATGCTGTCTGCTGTCAGATGCCTCAAATCCCTCACAGTCAAATGCCACCGGATAAGTTATATTGTAATCAGCGATATAATTGGCAACCCAGTCTGCTTCCTCTATTGCCTCATTTTCATTAACCGCAGATGAGAAGAAATATACACCTACCTTAATTCCATTGGCATCTGCCTGCTGCATATTATATTTTGCGTTAGTGTCCTCATATATTACGCCTGTCTTCTGCGCTCTATAGCCAACTCGTATCATCGCAAAATCCACACCGGACGAAGCAACTTTCGACCAGTCTATCGTTCCCTGAAACTTTGATACATCTACGCCGATAGTCACATCTGATGTCTCATTAGTACTATTAGAGAGCGTAACCTTGGCACCTGTGCCTGAGTCCTGATTCATTGAATTATCCGCACCGCTATACTGTGGGTCTTCCTGAATATCTTCAATCTCCTCCTGCACTGTAGCATCTGTGGGATTACCTGATGAAGCCGATTCGCTTGTTGATGCATTATTATCAACTACAGCCACGCTGCCTGAAACGCTTACATCCTTGGTTTTGTCTGACTTAGTATTCATCTTATTTACCGCCACAATCACAACACTTGCCAGTATAACAATTATAACTGCCACAATACCTGCGATGATAACTGTATTTTTCTGATTTGGCATGGTAACCTGCCCCCTTCTTCGTATTCAATATAGCTGTTATATAATTTCATACGCACTATATGAACTAAAAGTAACTTTTGTTTTAGATTATTTTATTATATCACAGCTTTCTGCTTTTAACACATCTACTTATCTTTGGATTTTAAAAATGGATTCCTGCCAAAAAATCCAAAATCATGCATTATACACTTTGCTAAACCCAACCTTTTTCTTTATATCGAAAAAAGGGCAGAAAAATCCACGAATTTAAAGACTTCTGGATTTTTCTGCCCTTTTTATTCTATTTGAGCCAAACTAAATCTGCGACAAACATTTCGCAGGCATTGCTCATGTGTTTTGGGTCTTTCTCAGCTTTTATCACCTATAGCGCCAAATCGCCAGGCATGTCATGGACATCATCTACTTCCTGATGCCAACCAGCTTCAAGCGCCAATGCTGCTACTTTCCTGATGTTGCCTTAAGTCTTGCCATCGCTCTCGCTAGAGCTGCTCTTGAATGGTAATATTCATGTATACTCTGCTTCTGGCGAAGACGTTCCTCCGCTCTCTGTCTAGCTTCCTCGGCACGTCTTACGTCAATTTCTTCTGGGCGCTCTGCTGTCTCTACAAGAAGAGTCACACGGTTATTGACTATCTCAACAAATCCCATTCCAACAACAGCATGAATCCACTCATCACTGTCCTCTGGCTGGAATTTCATCTGGCCTTCGTCAATTGCAATTACCATATCCTCATGATGGGCAAGAATCTCCTTCTGTCCATCATACTCTGGAACTATAAGCGATCTGCATTTACCCGCATAGAATATTCTGTTAGCTGATATTACTTTAAGATAAAAACTTGCCGCCATATAATACTCCCACTACTGCATCTTTGCAGCCTTTTCCTTAACATCATCTATAGTTCCCACATTAAAGAATGCATTTTCTGGATACTCATCCATATCACCATCAATTATAGCCTTGAAGCCTCTTATAGTCTCCTTTAATGGAACATATACACCCTTAATGCCTGTGAAGTTCTCAGCAACATGGAATGGCTGTGATAAGAACTTCTGAATCTTTCTTGCACGGAATACTGTAACCTTATCCTCGTCGGATAACTCTTCCATACCAAGAATTGCAATGATATCCTGTAATTCCTTGTACTTCTGTAATATCTCCTGTGTCTTTCTTGCTACCATGTAATGCTCTTCGCCGACAATGTCTGGCTCAAGAATACGCGATGTAGAATCAAGTGGGTCAACAGCAGGATAGATACCCTGCTCAACAATCTTTCTTGAAAGAACTGTTGTAGCATCCAGATGTGCAAATGTTGTTGCAGGAGCTGGGTCTGTAAGGTCATCAGCAGGAACGTATACAGCCTGTACTGATGTTACAGAACCATTCTTAGTTGATGCAATTCTTTCCTGTAACTCACCCATCTCAGTTGCAAGTGTTGGCTGGTAGCCTACGGCTGAAGGCATACGTCCGAGAAGCGCTGAAACCTCTGAACCTGCCTGCGTAAAACGGAATATATTATCAATGAATAAAAGCACGTTCTGATGCTTCTCATCACGGAAATATTCTGCCATTGTAAGACCAGTCTCAGCAACTCTCATACGAGCTCCAGGTGGTTCGTTCATCTGACCAAACACTAACGCTGTCTTTTCAAGAACACCTGACTCCTTCATCTCTGTCCAGAGGTCATTACCCTCTCTTGAACGCTCTCCGACACCTGTGAATATTGAATATCCACCGTGTTCTGTAGCTATGTTACTGATAAGCTCCTGGATAAGTACTGTCTTACCAACACCGGCACCACCGAACAGACCAATCTTACCACCTTTAGCGTATGGTGCAAGAAGGTCAATTACCTTGATACCTGTCTCAAGAATCTCCTCAGCAGGATTCTGTTCCTCAAATGTAGGTGGTTCTCTGTGAATCTCCCATTTAAGGTCTGTATCTGGCTGCTCACCGCCATCAATAGCCTCTCCTAAGACATTAAATAATCTTCCCAGAGTCTTTTCTCCTACTGGAGTTGTTATACCTTTACCTGTCGCTGTTACTTCCATATCTCTGCACAAACCTTCGCTTGATGCAAGCATGATACAGCGGACAGTATTATTACCTATATGCTGTGCGACTTCCATCACACATCTTTTACCGCCATTGTCAACTTCAAGCGCGTCTCTGATTGCCGGAAGTTCCTCATCCTGAAACTCTACATCGACAACAGGACCCATTACCTGAATAATCTTCCCTTTCTTCATAAATCCTCCTTCGCACAAGTCACTTTTTACGCTTCTTTTTCTGTGACTTTGCACCAGCTATTACTTCTGTTATCTCCTGTGTAATCGCTGCCTGTCTGGCACGATTATAAAGGATATCCAGCTCATGAAGCATGTCCTTTGCACTCTTTGAAGCAGCTTCCATCGCCATCATTCTGGCATTCTGCTCACATGAGTACGACTCAACTAAAGCACCATATATAAAACCAACCAGATAATCTGGAACAATTCTGTCCATAACAACCTCTGGAGAAGGCTTTAACGCAAGTTCCTCTCTCTTATAATCCACTGGAATCTGGAAATTGAAATCAGCCTTTTTCAGTGGAAGAAGCTGGTCTATCTGTGTTTCCTCCTGTATGGCATTAACCATGCTTGTATATATGATGTAGACTTCGTCTAATTTCTCATCCCTGTACAACTCCAAAATCTCCTCTGCGATATTTCTCGCTCTGTTAAGAGTAGGATTCTGTACAGTATAATGAAACTGCTTCTCTATCTCTATACCACGCTGTTCAAAATAATGTCTTCCCAATTCGCCAAGTACGAACAGTGAATGGTTAGAATGATTTTCAAGATGCTCCTCCGCAATCTTTAATACATTGTGGTTATATGAACCTGCAAGCCCCTTATCAGCAGTTATAACTATATATCCAACCTTTCTGTCATCCATAGGTATTTCATCGTTGGATTTGAAATAAATGCTGTCTATATCTGGAATATGTCTTAATATTCGGCTCATCTCTGACTGCAGTGTATAGAAATATGGTTCTGTATCAGAAAGCATCTTCTTGGATTTTTTAAGTTTAGAAGAAGAGATCATGTACATGGCATTAGTAATCTTTAATGTATCATTGATACTTTTTATTCGATCCTGTATTTCCTTTGTGTTTGCCATATTATCCTCATTTCTGCACTATTGCTTATTCAGCAGATTCTTTGACTGCATCCATAATCTGGTTAATGACTGTATCGTCAATTGCTTTTGTCTCTTCTATCTTTCTTCCAATCTCTGGATGTTTAAGGTCAAGATAATCAAGCAGTTCTGCCTGACGCTTCTTGACATCCTTAGTAGGAATACTATCAAATGCACCATGGCTTGCCATAACAAGTGTCATAACCTGTTCGTGCATTGACAATGGATGGCACAATGGCTGTTTAAGCAGCTCCATAAGTGCCTTGCCATGTGCAAGCTGTGCCTTGGTTGCATCATCAAGATCAGATGCGAACTGTGTGAACACTTCCATCTCTCTGTACTGTGCAAGGTCAATTCTTATGCTTCCTGATGCCTTCTTCATAGCCTTTGTCTGTGCAGCACCACCAACTCGCGATACTGAAAGACCTACGTTAACAGCTGGTCTCATACCTGAATTAAACAGATTAGTCTCTAAGAATATCTGTCCATCTGTTATTGATATAACATTAGTAGGGATATATGCTGATACATCTCCTGCCTGTGTCTCTATGATTGGAAGAGCTGTTATTGAACCTCCTCCAAGCTTATCACTTAATCTGCTTGATCTTTCCAGAAGTCTTGAATGAAGATAGAATACATCTCCTGGATATGCCTCACGTCCTGGTGAACGCTCAAGCAGTAATGAAAGTGCCCTGTATGCTACCGCATGCTTAGAAAGGTCATCATATACTATAAGTACATCTTTGCCCTTGTGCATGAAATATTCTGCCATTGCAGTTCCTGCATATGGTGCTATGTACTGAAGTGATGCAGGATCACTTGCTGTAGATGATACAACTATTGAGTAATCCATAGCTCCATTCTTTGTAAGTGTAGACACAATCTTTGCCACACTTGATGCCTTCTGTCCGATGGCTACATATATACAGATAACCCCTTTACCCTTCTGGTTAATTATTGTATCTGTTGCAATTGATGTCTTACCTGTCTGACGGTCACCTATAATAAGCTCTCTCTGTCCACGTCCGATAGGGAACATCGAATCTATTGAAAGAATTCCTGTCTCCATTGGAGTACTTACTGACTTACGGTCAACGATACCAGGTGCCTCATTTTCAATAGGTCTGTAGTCAGCTTCCTTGATATCACCCTGTCCATCAATAGGCTCACCCAATGCATTGATGATTCTTCCCAAGAAGCCTTCACCAACCGGTATACCAGCCTTCTTTTTAGTCCTAACAACTTTAGTTCCTTCTTTGATTCCTGTATCACGTCCAAAAAGGATTACACCAATCTCATTCTGGCGGATATCCTGAACCATTCCTTTAACTCCATTATCAAATACTACGATTTCACCGTACATTGCATGGTCAATTCCGTATACAGTGGCGATTCCATCACCAACCCATATAACATTACCAGTCTCGCGGCTTGCCTCGTCCCAGCTGAAATTCTCTATCTCACTCTGAATAATGGAGATTATGTCTGTTGCACTAATTGCGCCCACAGGTGTCACCTCCTAAGTTAATTTTCTTTCAAGCTGACGGAAACGTCCCTCAAAACTTCTGTCATATTCCTTATGATGGGCACGTATCACATAACCACCTAACAATGACTCGTCAACACTTTCCGTCAATTTAATTGTATCTTCCGGATATCTGCTTCTTAAAAACTCCTCTGCCTCAGCCCTTTTATCATCACTACTGCTGGCACTAATAAGCTCTGCTCTTATAATGTGGTTCTGTTCATCCCAGTATCTGTAGTATGCTTCAAATATGTCTTTGAACTCATCACATTCTCCAAGTCTGCACATCATCTTGATGAAATTAACGATAACCTCTGGTGTCTTATCAAGTGCAAACACCTTGTCTATTATCTCATACTTCTTATCAGGCTGGATTGTAGGATTGGTAAGTACCTCATTAAGCATTGGCGTTGTAAAGTAGAGTTCCTGTGTCTTTTCGACAACATCCCTGTCGGCAGACAGCCGGTATAAAACTATTGCATTATTTACTGCTGCCTGTGTCATAAGCCTCACCCGTCTTTACAATCTTTCTGGCTGCCATAATGGCAAGTCTGGCAATATCAGCCTGTGCTGCCTTAGCTGCCTTCTCCTGCTCATTAGCTATATCTACTTTAGCCTTGTTTAACATAGCATCTGTTTCCTGCTTGGTTCTCTCAACAGCACGATTATGCTCCTCGCTGGCTCTTGCTCTTGCCTCTAAGATAATCTGGTCAGCCTCCATTTTGGCATTATCAAGCTTTTCGTGATACTCACTCTTTAATGCACCTGCCTCCT
This sequence comes from uncultured Lachnospira sp., assembly GCA_934359185.1. Taxonomy (GTDB): domain Bacteria; phylum Bacillota; class Clostridia; order Lachnospirales; family Lachnospiraceae; genus Lachnospira. The sequence goes on from CAKRLE010000006.1 coordinate 147,025, forward strand.
CCTGATTCTTCTTAGCATCCTCAAACTGCTGTTTTATCATCTCTTCCCTTGCGGTTATAGTCTTCATAACAGGCTTATACAGAAACTTCTTAAATATCAGATATAAGACGAGCAGATTCACAACTGTCCATATTATGTTCCATGGATCTATACTTAACATTGCTTCGCCTTCCTTTCTCACTAATTCTTATCTTTATAAGCTTCTAAATTTCTAATCTATATAATTCAAACAATCAAATCCTGTTATTAGCCTAAGAAAAGGATGATAAGTAAAGCGATAACGAAACCGTAAATAGCTGTTGCCTCTGCAAGGGCACATCCTAAAAGAAGTGACTTGCTGATTTTGCTCTCAGCCTCTGGCTGTCTTGCGATTGCATCTACTGCACTGCTTGTTGCCTTGCCAATACCAAGACCTGCTCCAATACCTGTTAATACTGCTATACCTGCTCCGATTGCTACTAAAATTGTCTGCATAATTAAATCTCCTTTTAATAAATGTATTTTATTAATTTACAAATGTTAATACGCTGTCTACTCTGTTGCTTCCTTAATGAACAAACCTGTCAGGAATACAAATACATATGCCTGGATAAGTCCATCAAAGATATCAAAATAGCAGCTGAATACTGCTGGCACAACCGCTGGAACAACTATCTTTAAAAGTTCCATTATTACGAATGAGCCAAGAACATTACCAAATAGTCGCATACACAGTGACAATGGTTTAATGAAAATCTCCAATATATTAATTGGAAGTACTACGGGCATTGGCTCTGCAAAACTTTTAAGCCAGCCCTTAGTTCCTTTGGCACGAATTCCAGCTACTTCGATAAGAACTATACTCATGATTGCAAGAGTTGCTGTCACGTTCATATCCTTAGTAGGCGGCTTGAATCCCAACAGCCCGATTAGATTAGCTATACCTATATATACAGCTATGGCTGAAAGATATGGGATATATTCTGTTCCTTTCTCTCCTACCGTCTCAGTAAAGAAATCGTGCAGTCCCTTTATCGCAGTCTCGACAACTATCTGTCTGCGTCCGGGGTGCTCCACACTTAGATTTCGGCTCAGCAGAATACACAGCAGAAATACTACCGCCATTATAATCCATGTTACAACCACTGATTCATACACTGGTATTCCTCCAAGCAAAGGTATGGTAAACACTGTCTCGCAATTAAGTTCTTCCATTAGCTTTTCTACCAAAGCATCCATCTGCGTTACCTCCTTTCTAAATATGAAACATCTCATAGAAACATATTTGATTTTTTATGATTTTAGCTACTAAAAAAAACAATGTCAATCGCTGTTTTTAGCTACGATTAACATTGTTTTAACACTGATTTTTCGTCAGATTTGCATGATTATTTTTGTCGTTTTGTAATCTTTTTTGGAGATTTTGCACATGCAGATTTTGACATTTTATATTTAGTTTATACTTTTATGGGAATTTTGTTAAAATTTTCCCAATAATATCCATTAAATTTCGGAAAAATTATATCCAGACAATTTTATCAATGTGTCTAGTTTTCATCTGAATCCTCTATTATTCTAAGACCTGCAGTACTTGTAACAGGAAGTGAGAACACTATTGCACCAGCCTTGGTTCCCACGCCGGCTTTCTCCATTATGGCACTCATAATGGCATTTTTCTGTTCTGTCTTAGAAACTATGAACAGAATCTCCTTCTCTGATACTAACGATACACCAAGGAACTGCTCTGCCCTCTTCATCCCAACACCTTTTCCATGAAGCACAGTTCCACCAGTCGCACCGCCCTCCTCGGCAGCTCTCATAACCTGTGTATTATATCCATAATTAGCTATCGCAACAATGAGCTCATGTCCAGTCTCCTTCAATACGCTCTCATCTCCTTTCTCATAATTCTGGCCTTCAACCAGAAATCCCAGCGTCTTCTTACCACCCACACTGCTAAGTGGTATTGTGAACGCAATTCCCGTTCCTGGCACATCAATCTTTAACTGGGTCTGAAGTCCTTTCTTGATTGATTTCCATGTATCTGCTGTAACTATAGCAAAATGTATGCCTTTCTCGTCATCCTCAAGTCCAAAATAATCTAACACATCACTTGCTGCTGTTCCACGTCCAAGTGATATATTGCCTGTATCAACATTATTCTCCTCATAGAACGCCGCAAACTTAGACATATTTTTTCGACTGCTTATAGTTACCATCATATATAATTCACTCATACACACACCCCCTTACAGTTCAATAATTGCATCATCATCAAGTTCTGCATAAAGCTGTGAAACAGATGCCGCAACAGGTGTCTGTGCCTTAGCAGATTTGCTGTTCTTGATTCTGTATACAAGACCAAGAATCTGTAATGTGATAAGAGGTGTCATGGCAACCATTGCAACCACTCCAAACGCATCTGTTACAACATTGCCGCCAACTGCAAGACATGCCCCTTGTGCAAGCGGCAGTAAAAATGTCGCTGTCATAGGACCTGATGCAACTCCACCAGAGTCAAACGCAATTGCTGTGAATATCTTAGGTACAAATAATGAAAGCAAAAGAGCTATTCCATATCCTGGAAGAAGGAAATACATAATCGACACACCTGTAAGCACTCTTATCATAGATATTCCTACTGATACAGCAACACCTATTGACAAACTTATCTGCATGGATTTACCTGATATATCCCCTGATGTCAGTTCTTCAACCTGATGCATAAGTACATATACCGCTGGCTCTGCCTTGACAATAAAGTAACCAATTATCATTCCTATCGGCACAATTATCCATTTGTACGGAAGTGATGCAAGCACTGAGCCGAGATAATTACCAGCCGGAATAAATCCTACATTAGCTCCTGTCAGGAATAATACAAGTCCAATATATGTATACACAAGTCCTACACATATTTTGATAAGTGCATTCCGGTGCATTTTAGTAGAAAGCATCTGAAATATACCAAAAAATATAACTATAGGAAACAGAGATATTGCTATCTCTTTCAGATAGTGTGGAATTTCAAATAGAAACAGCTTTCCAAGTTCAACCGAATTACTTATCTCTGTCTGTACACTCTCTGTAAAATTACCTTCAGTATTATATACAAGGCCAAGAACAAGAACAGCCAGTATAGGTCCGATTGAACATAATGATACAAGACCAAAACTATCGTTACCTGCATGCTTATCATTACGGATAGCTGATATACCCACACCAAGCGCCATAATAAACGGAACGGTCATTGGTCCTGTGGTTACTCCTCCTGAGTCGAACGCAACCCCAAGAAAATCTACAGGGACAAACATTGCAAGAATAAACACTATTGCATAGAAAAACATAAGAAGTGGTGCAAGTGGAATACCTATAAGTATTCTTAAAAGCGCAATAACGAGAAATGCCCCCACACCAACTGCAACTGACAATATAAGTGTCATGTTAGGAACAGATGCAACCTGCCCCGCCAGCACCTGAAGATCAGGTTCTGATATAGTTATGATAATTCCAAGCACAAATCCAATCGCTATAATCATCCATAACTTCTTAGTACGGAGCATCGCACCACCAACACGCTCTCCCATAGGCGTCATCGACAATTCTGCCCCTAAAGAAAAAAATACCATGCCAATAATAACCAGCACGGCTCCAATAATAAACTCTACCAGTATGCTGGGTGATAACGGTGCAATTGTAAATCCAAGCAACAGTACAATAAACATGATGGGAAGTACCGCACTTACAGACTCCTTCGTCTTCTCCCTCATCTTATCTTCCACAACAGCTCTCTGATAATTAAATTGTGATTTAATTATTCCCTTTCTCAAAAAATCCCTCCTTCGATATGTTTTACGCAATCTCAAAGTACGAGCGTTACGCCAATTATATCATCCAGAGGGAAATTTATCCACTTAAAATTTTATAAAATATAGTTTAACTATGCTTTTTATGTATATCCCTGAGCCCATCTATAGTATCGCACAATTCCCTGCTTCCACAAGTACTGCAGTCCATGACAAGTCCGTTAAATATATGGTCAAGCGAATCAGTAATCCCACCGCATATCATGGATGATTTGCCAAGTTCCATGTAATCTATGGTATCAGCATTAATATAATGTATCTGTACAGCCTCGACCTCAGGATGCTTTTTATATGCCTTTATAAACTCTGCTCCAACATTGGCAAAGCTGATTCCATTTTCCAGTGCATTACGGGAAACTCTGACCGCCTCACGCTCTCTTAATGATGAAATCCTCATCATAAAGCCTTCAACATACAGATTAAACCTTACATACTCAAGCGCTTTTATAAACGCATATATCTTCTGTTCGTCTGCTTCTTCAACAAAACTGTTTCTGAATCGTATAAATGTAATCCTTGCGTATGCCGTATCGCCCTTAATCTGTGATAAATCCTGTCCTGTCAGGAATAAGCCATCGCCATCTATAATATCATGTGAGGTTGTATATGCCATGGCACTTACTGCAGGATTCATGCTGCCTCCCAGCTCATATGCCATATCACTTCTAAGTACAAGCTGCTCTTTATCAGTGACATTCCATGCGCCATCTGCCGGCAGCCTCTTACACCCACCACCAGCGTCAATCATCTGCTTTATTGTCTTAATCTGCTCATCATATAAATTCATATTTATTCAGCTTTCTTACTGTCTCTTCTGCGCTTTGACCAGTTATAATATGCAGTCAGCGGCTTTATAAGCTTCGATGCAAACTTCATGTCAAGATTGAAGAAATATATTATTAATGTTAATACGAACAGCACTGCAATAACAATAGCAGCAATACCTATTATCTTTAATACTATCATTAATCTCTTCCCTTCTGTCTTGCATACTCTGCTGCACCAAGCGCCCCCATCAGCTGTGGATCAATTGCAAGTTCTGTGACCTTTATCTTTAAAACCTTCTCAATAGCATGCTTCAGCCCCTCATTCTTAGCGCATCCGCCTGTCAATGCGATATTGTCAGCTGCACCAGCCTTCTTCGCCATTACAAAACACCTTTTTGCAACAGAAAGCTGTATACCTGCAGCTATCTCTTCCATCGGTTTTCCTTCACCTACAAGTGAAATAACCTCACTTTCAGCAAATACTGCACACTGTGCAGTTATAGGAATAACATTTTTAGCTTTCAGGGAAAGATTAGAAAACTCATCAAGCGACATTTCAAATGCTCTCGCCATTGATTCAAAAAATCTTCCTGTTCCAGCGGCACATTTATCATTCATCGCAAAATTAAGCACCGTTCCATCTGTATCAATGGCTATACCCTTGACATCCTGCCCGCCTATGTCAATAACAGCTTTAACATCTGGTGCAGTTACATGCACACCCATTGCGTGACAACTGATTTCTGATATATTCTCATCTGCAAATGGAACTTTATTACGTCCATAGCCTGTTCCTATAAGATATTTCAGGTCTTTAGCCGAATCCAGTCCTGGAACCTGTGAAACTGCCTCATCCAGCGCATCCTGCGCACTAAGCACTGGATTAATCCTGCTTCTTCTGGTTACAGAAGCCGCCAGCTTACCATTTTCATCAATAATAACACATTTTGTATATGTACTTCCTGCATCGCATCCGCCAAAATACATTGCCATAATTAAATCTCCTTGTCTACCAGTTCATGGAATCATCAAAATCCTCTAAGGATGGGTCAAGTGGTTCCTCACCAAATACTGTTCTCATATACCTGTTAATCTCCGTTCTCATATCACGTCTGCTGCCATCATCCGGACACATAAGGTTATGCGTTACCCAGATAAGATGGACTCCATGCTTTCTTGCTTCCTCCTCAAACAGTCCATGATAGCCAGACATTGACTTGCAGCCCATATGGACATACATAATAACAATGTCTATATTAAACATGTCACAATATCTCCATAAAGCCTCAACACCTGTCTCGTATCCACCATTTGAGCGGTTTCTCATAATCATGTTCTCATACAGATAAGCCAGATCAAGCATTGCCTGGTGCTTGTCCTCTGTATTTACCATTTCTGTTGATACCATACTAAGCATATCTGCTATAGTCACAACGCCCCAGCAATTGAGCAGCCATATAGGAAGTGCCGTATAATATGCCGCCTGGACACCCCATGTCATCGCACGATGACGATATTCCCTTGCCGCCATCTCTTTCTTATTGTATCCCTCCAAAGCCATCTGCGTAAGCTTTTTATCCATATCAAGGAATGCCTGGTTACGTCCACCGGCAGCCTGATACACACCATATCTGTACAATGCAAGTGTAACACCCATAACCTGTGGATAATCAGATTTTGATATATCCATCCACTCCAGGAACTCATTAGTCTCTGCATTAAAACGCTTCATACTGCTAAAGAAAGCATCCCAGTCAAACTTCTCGCCTGTCTGCTCCTCTATGAAATGAATAGCATTCATAACCTCCTCTGCAGCATACTCCTGAACGCTCTCCTGTCTGTGTCTTATAGGAACAGCAAGCTGAAATGTCGGTATCTTGAATGACCTTGCCTCAATACCATTACCCATAAGACTTCCATCACATGTTGTATTGCACTGGATGGCACAGCAGCCAATAAGCGGAAAATCATCTGCAAGCGCAACACCCAGCTCTGCTGCCGGCATAGGGCATACATCAGATGGTATTCCATATTCATGTGCCGTATCAACATAATAACTGACACCATCCTGCGACATCATTGAGCTTGTATACACAGCAGGAACCTCAACTGACAGCCACACAAGGTTAGGAAATCCACCCATAAGCGTACTCATCATATTCTCATCAAACAGCACAATTTTCTTATTGAGCTTAGTATTATTGCCAATCGCAGGGTCCGCCTTAAAAATCTGTCCAAGCATGCCACATATATCTGTAACAATAAGTCCAAGTGCCTGATGAGCCATGCGTAACTGCAATCCCCTCATTCCCTCAGTATGCCTGTCCATGAAGTCGGGCAGTGCCAGGTAATTAATCATCCAGCGGTATCTGAAAAAACCTTTCATATTATCAGGCTTTATTATAAATGTTATCAATGTCTTCCAATATGACAGCCATCTCGTGTAATCATACCATGTATCTTTAAAGCCTCTCCATTCACGGCGGCGTTTAGGCTTCTTCCCTGTATAGAATGAACCAAGCGGCTCACTTCCAAGCTTCCACGACATATCGTTCCTCCTGGTTAAATCAACCCTTCTTATTAATCTTCTTAATCTCCATGCTCTCAACAAATGCCTGCACTCTGGTCCTTATCTGTCCCGAATTGCCAGCAGAATAAGGTCTGTCGATTGACAGCACTGGGTATCCATACTCTCCACGCATAATATGAAATGCCGATGCCCTCTCATATCCCCAGTAATCACAGAACTTAATCTGCTGGTATATAAGTCCGTCTGCCTTATACTCCTTTGCTATTTCATCAACATAAGTGTGACGTTCTACAATCTTATCTGTATTCATAAATCTTGGACATTTGCCCCACTGCATATAAGTTCTGCATATCTGCGTAAGAACATCCTCATCATCGTTAAGAACAATCTCATCTCTTCCCGGAAGAGAGCCAAAGCAGAATCTGTCAGCTACAACAAGCGCTCCTGCTTCTTCTACCAGCTTAATAAATGCCGGATCATCTATCTCAGAACCCACCATGACAACTCTAGCCCTGTAATTATTCTTCTTATCAGGCTCACGTGTTTCAAGCTCCTCAAGAGTCTCCTCTAAAATTGTAACAAGAGCATCCTTAGGACAACAGTACGTTGCAGTACAAAGGACTGCAAATTCATATCCAGTTATCCTTGGATTGTCCTCTTTCCTGTAGTTACCAATACGTCTTATCAGACTGCTTATTTTATTCTGTAATGCGACACTCTGCCTTAAAGCCTCATCTGATATATCTATCCCATACACATTATGCAGCGGCTCAAGCACATGTATCCTCATCTGCTTAACATAATGCTTTAATGCTGATTCATCATTTTTCATAGGTACATCTGAGTAAGACACAAAAAACTTCTCCCCATTACAAAGCTTCTGTCTCTCTATATTTTCCACACACCTGTTCATCTGCGCACATGCATCTGGTGCAATTATGCAGTCAAGGAAATCAAATCCCCCCTCAATCGCTCTTTCCAGAATCGCCCTGCAGCCTTCACAGAGCATGCTGCTCATATAATATGTACCCATTTCAATAGAGCCTGTCCTTGGTGCACGCAGCCTTACTGAAAAGCAGCCTGGAATGTTAATCAGAGGCTCTGGAATCTGGAAACATACCGCACCTACAGCCTTGCTGCCTTTATCCTTAGCATTCCTTACAAGTTCGTTGTTAACCTCATCTAATTGTTTTTCTAAATAATAAATATGTTTTAAATCTTTCACATTTCCCTCACTTCATATGTCCGATTTATTCAATAATCCCTATATTTTTAAGTGCCTCTTCTGCCCCCTTAACTATAAGTGAATCATCTGGAAGCTCAAATACATTGCCGCCCATAATGTCACACTGTGCAAGCCTGCTGTCCGATTCTATAACAGACAGCACATCAAGTCCGCCTAAATCCATATGTTTAACGACATCTTTATCTGGAACCCTGTTGATTATAACACCTGTCTTTTCATACATTACAAGTTCATCAGCAACCTTCTTGATTGTTCCCACAACCTGACGGCCCTTCTTGCTTGCATCTGTCACAAGAAGAAGATGAGTAACCTTCTCCATAACTCTTCTGTTAACCTGCTCAATTCCTGCCTCGCCATCAATAACTACATAGTCAAACTGGTCTGACAGCATCGTTATGACTTCCTTGAGGTATGAATTAATGCGGCAGTAACATCCAGCAGATTCAGGTCTTCCGATTGCAATAAATGCATATCCATCCTTCTCTGCAATGGCATCATATATGTCGTATTTTGCCTCCGAAAGCAGCTCTATCGCTGATTTGGTATCACCATTCTCAACATTCCCTATAACTCTCTTTCGGATGTCGTCAATCGTCATATCAACATCTACATTTAATACTGTTGATAAGCCAACAGCAGGATCTGCATCTATGGCAAGTATTCTCTTACCTGGACATGCCCTCACAAGAAGCTTGACTATAACACCTGCAAGAGATGTCTTACCAACACCGCCTTTACCTGTTACCGCAATAATCTGTGTTTTACTGTCTGTATTATGTAATCTTTCTGTACTCATCATACGCCTCCACTAATTCTTACATAACTTTGCAATTGTTGATATTACTTTATCCATGTTAAGCGGTTTGGAAAGATGTGCATTCATACCTGCTTCTATGCACTGTCTTGCATCTTCTGCAAATGCATTGGCAGTCATCGCTATAATAGGAATTGTTCCTGCATCTTCTCTGTCTAATGCGCGGATTGCCTTAGTTGCTTCAAGTCCATTCATAACTGGCATCATAATATCCATCAATATCCCATCAAATGTTCCTGGCTTATTATCCCTGAACATATCAAGAGCCTGTTTTCCATCTCTGACAACAGTTATCTGTGCCCCCTCATCCTTCAGAAGAGTGCCCGCAATCTCTGCGTTAAGCTCATTATCTTCAACCAGGAGCAGTCTGAGGCCTTTGAGGTCCGATTTCTTCATATTATTCTGTGTAATGTGATTCTCCGGTGCCACATCTGCTATCTCTAATGGCAGCCTTATGACAAATGTGGTTCCAACTCCCTGTGTACTTTCAACCACGATGCTTCCTCCCATCGTATCAACAAGGCTCTTTACTATAGCCATTCCAAGTCCGGTTCCATGGTATACACTTCTCGCATCTACACTCTCCTGTGTAAATGGTTCAAATATATGGTCAACAAATTCCTGGCTCATTCCGATTCCCGTATCAGATATAACCCACTCATATATCACTGTTCCATTGTCACATCTGGTACTGTTCATTTTTGTATTCACTTTTCCATCAGGCTTGTTATATTTTATACAGTTGCTATAGATATTCAGCAATAACTGACGGATATGTAGAGGGCTGCCATATACATAAGGTGTATCCCATGCCTTTCCATCATTATAATATTCCATTGTTATACCTGAATCAGCTGCACGCTGTCCAACTATCGTATCAATCTCTTTCATGATATCCGGTATGCTTATTATCTCGTGCGATAATATAACCTCACCATCCTCGAGCTTGCTCATCTGTAATATATCATTGATAAGTGACAGCAGATGATTGGCTGAAACAAGCATCTTCTCACGATTCGCCCTGACAAGCTGCTCATCATCTGAATGTGCACTGTTAATCTTTAAAAGCCCTATAATTCCGTTAAGAGGAGTTCTTATATCATGGCTCATTCTTGACAGGAAATTCGTCTTTGCAAGGTTAGCCCTGTCCGCTTTCTCAACCGCTTCTTTTAGCTGCTCATTTTTGTGCTTCAATTCATCTGCATATTTTGTCTGTATACGCATCTGCTCTATCTCATATGTCTGTGACATTTTCCAGCGCAGCATATAGACCACAACAATAAGAAACAGATAGATGAGCATTGCATACAACATATCATATGGCGTTGTATCGAATACATCTTTCTCATTCACATATGAATAGATATAATAATCCCTGCTCTTCTCCATAAGTCCGAATTTACGCGGTGCATTAGAAAATTCATTATATGTATGGACAAGCTTACTGCCAGATGCACTATTCATAATCTGGCTGATTATATCAATATCTTCGGTATCTTCACCTACCAGTTCTTTATTATTAGATGCAATTATCTTATTTCCGTTACTTATAACTATCGTTCCGTCTGCTTCTATATTATATCCATTAAGCAAAAGCATCAGGGAGTGGTTAAAATTACTCGCATACTCCTCCAACGTATGATAATATGACAAAACCACACCTTGTCCATCTGACATTCCCATTGCAGCAATATCAATATAAGAGCCATCGTCACATGTAATTCTCCTTGCATATACCTTCTCCGGATAGCCCATTGTTTCCATTATTTCATCAGGCGATAATGATTCAAGTATACTGTTTCCATCTACCGAATCCATACACCGCTGTTTTTGTATATTACCCTCAGAGTCAAGAATTATCACACCTGTGACATATGATTCTTTAGCATATTGATAAAGATCATCCTCATCTATCTCTGCTTCATCCTGTATCTTACTGCTGATCTGCTCAACGCTTACAATTACCCTCATAAGACTTTTGGTTTCAGATGCAAGGTCTAACTTGTAGTCGTTATTACACTGTTCTTTGATATAACTGACATAATCGTACAGCCTTTGCTGGGTTCTACGCACATCTGCAGACGATGAATAAGTAAATACTGTTACCATCATAACTATACCAACTATCGCCTCTATTACCCATACTAATATATACTGTTTTTTGAAAGCATGGCTTATATTATTATTCATAATCGTCCACCTCTATGTAATATCCGTCAGCATTCCCAAGATATTTACGAATCACAGAATATATTGTACCATCCGATTTCATCTCCTGTAACACATCTGAAAGATGCCGGTTAAGTCCTCTCTCATCATATAGACTGAAAGCAGCTCCCAGGCCTACTATACTCAATGGCTCATCAAGTATCCTGTATTCCATGTTATACTGTCTCATAAAATACTCAATCGAAGTGTCATGTGCGGCAATAGCATCCACATATCCTTTACTTAAAAATGTATATATAAGATCTCTTTTACGAACTGATATCACTTTACCAGGTCTTGAAATACCATATTTTTCATTTTCTTTAAACATCTGCTCTGGTTTTGTAGTTGACTGCACCGCAGCTACCCTTCCCTCAAGATCCTTAAGTGTATATATATCACTATCTGCACGGACTGCAACCGCCTGATGGCTCAGCATATATGGACCAGCCCATTTATAATCATTCTCTCTTCCATCCATTGAAAAGCAGCCCCATAAACAGTCAACCTCTCCTGACTCTAACAGCTGCTTCTTATCCTCCCATTCAATCAGCACAAACTTTGCTTTATATCCCATTCTTCTAAATGCTTCTGTCGCAAGCTCAACATCTATTCCTGCCTGTCTTCCATTTGAATCAATATAATTAAATGGCGGATAGTCATCACTTCCAATCAATATCTCTGGCAGCACGTCATCATCCTGTGTATTCTTTCCTGTTGTTCCAGCATAAATTCCACAGCCACTAAATATAGCAGCCACAATGCACATAAGGCATATTGCGGCTGCATGTTTTTTAATAGCTGTTAAAACGCTTAATCTTATATTATTGTAATGTAACTTCATAAACTTAATACTACATCTCCCACTTATGTATATATTTAGAGGATTTTATTATTAATTATCACATTAATCATGGAAAATGTAAATAATAGTTTTTTATTTATTACATTTTATTTATAATTTTACTTTTACCACAATTTTCTTTACCGGACATGGTCCGTTTTTAGTCATCCGTCGTGGTGCATGTCCATCTTCAGGAGCAACTATGGCAAAATCTCCTGCTTTAAGAATTACACAGCCCGCATCTGCCGGCTCATTATAAAAAATCAAATCTCTTTCTGCATCATAGTCCATTGAAGGCGTAAGATTGTCTATCGGTTCATAGCCAAAGCTCTCCTCTCCTTCAACAACATACTGCACATCAAAATATTCGTGATGGCTTTCAAATGCACATTCATCCGGTGTCATTGTTGTATAACTCTGTACACTTGCATAGACTTCATCTCCGTCAATCTCTGTTTTTCCAACTGGCAGTGACGCAAGATCTGTATCTCTTAAAAATGCAAATGCCTTCTTAAATTTTTCATCAAGATAGTTATATTTCTCTGCTAATCTGATATTGGTTGTTAACATTTTTATATCCTCCTGCAATATTTTTTCATCTGGCCATCATTTTTCAAGTGCTAAACCATCATTTTCAGGTCTGACAGCCAGATTAATAATCTCATCATAAAGTCCTAGTGCAGCATTTTTATCATATGAATATACAAGAAGCACATCAAGTATATATGGTGAAAACTCCAGATTTAAGAGTCTTGCTGCAAATGCCATGGCTGCTATCTCTGAAAGACATGATATGGCAGACCTGTTTGAGAATGGATGCTTCCAAAGTTCTACAGTCTCAGTTCTTGTGTAGATTTCTTTAACATGACGTTCTTCTACAACATGAAACAATTCGTGAGCAAGAAGTGTATTAATAAGCATTTCTCTATTAAGAATGCCGCATCCACATTCATCTTCAATTCCTGCAGCTTTATCCACACAGTCTGTAAAAATTGTAATTTCATCTGGCTCTACAAATTGTGCAAACAGTACCAGTCCTCCACCTGTTGGAATATCCTGGTATTTTACCTTTACTCCAAGCTTTTCAGCCAGTTCCACGGGTTTATTTGTTCCATACTGTCCCACAGTCCGGCAAGCCCAGTCCCGTCCGCAGTCATTTGCTTTTGCAGTATACTGCATTTTCTGTTCTTCACTGAATTTTCCCTCCAGGGGTTCCCTGCTGAATGCATATCTCCCCAAGTCAGCTTCCGATAAAGTTTTAAGCTTTTCTACCATCTCTGGCAATGGTACTTCTGGATATTCTGGTGCCAAAACGGCATAGCCTTTTCCAGAAAAAGCATCTGCAAGCCTGTTCCATTTTTCACGTTTACCCATATAGTTTTCACCTCTGCATAAGACTCTGTCTGTTGTATTTATAAGCTATTCTTGGCTCCCACAATAATAATATCGTCTGTAGGATCAATCATCTGCATTTCGACTTCCATAAGCATCATAATTTTATCAAGATCTACTGAACCTGAGAAATCCATAACACGTGCGCCTGCACAGATGTAATAATCCGGACGAAGGATTGCATCCTGCTGATAAATAGCCAGTTCTTCCCATAATTGAGAAACAACATTACGATAGCTTCCAGCTTTACAGAAAACCGCTTTTCCGTCATTTCTCTGCACCCTGATAAATCCTTTTTTATCCAGAATACGTACCGGATGCTTTCCTTTGCCTTCAATCGCAAATACATAGAAGTTCTTTGTTGAACATTCTTCATTAACTTCAGACTCTGAAACTTTAAGATCTTCTGCCGCAAGCTGTTTTGCTTCCTGCGCACTACACTCTTTTAACAGGTCTGTTGTCTTTACTTCTGTAGATCCGAGCGCTATGGCTGTCAGTTTAGAAGTCTGTGGATCAATCTCAATGTGTACATCTACGCTTTCTGCTGCCGCACCACTTTCAACAGCTTTGTCTATTGCCTCAGCTTTAATTGAACGTATATCCTCAGGTGTTGGATTTGGAACCACACGTTCCACAACATCTCTTACCATAGCCAGGGCAACACCTATAGACGAAATAACTTCCGCATTATCAGGAATAGAATAACGAAGTCCCATCTTGTCAGAGCAGAATCCAATAAGTGCAGCTGCGCCGCCACCTACTCCTACAAGGCTGATCTGGTCTTTTTCAAGACGATACTTATCTGCAAGATCCATAATTATCGGCTCAATTTTTTCATAAGCTCTTGTAAGAATCTGTGTTGCAACCTCTTCTACAGTTTTACCCATATAATCTGCAAGCGGTTTCATTGCTTTTCTTGCTGCATTTGCATTTCCATATGCAAAGTATTCTGGTTTAATCAGGCCAAGCACATTGGCTGCGCATGTATTTGTAATAGTTATGCGCTTGCCACTCTTCAATTCAATCGCTACATAATCATCCGGGTCGCCTTCCTTAGGACTAAAAAATACAACCTTCGGATCCACAATCTCTTCTTCTGGCGTAAATACAGCATAATCAAGACCTGCAATATGTGCCGAACGTGGTCCTACATCTTTAACTCCACCCTTGTCTGCACGAATCATGCTTCCACCTGCAACTCCAAGGACACGCACATCAAGACTGCTGATGTAAGTACGATGCCCTCCAACCACAGAATAATCAATCGCAGGACGTCCATCCTTGATAACACCTATGTTAGTTGTTGTTCCACCAACCTCAAAGTAAACTCCATTAGATGCACGAAGATACATAAGACTTCCCATAACAGATGCTGCCGGACCAGATAACATAGTCAGTACCGGACGTTTTTTCATCTCGCTGATTTCCATAACGCCACCATCGCCACGCATAATCATCAACGGAACTTCTACTCCCGCACTCTTGACACTCTGCTCTGTAGAGTTGGCAGTATTGAGCATTTTAGGCAGAATTGATGCATTGATTGCAGCCGTACGTGTACGTCTTGTCAATCCATAAAGTTTTGTAATTTCGCTGGCTGCCGTTGCTTCAAGGTCCATATCTTTTGCAATTCTGCAGATACCATTCTCGTTTTCCATGTCATCCACACCAAAAGATTCACTGGCAACTATAACCTGCGCCCCATCTCCAACTAAAGATTTTATTGTATCTGTCACAACCTGGTCAGACAACTTCTCATCACAGATATAACGATTCTTAAGATGAATAAAACGGCCTGAACCAAGATTAATATCTTTCATATTTGTCTGTGCTTTTGCTACAACTCCGCCAATTCCCTTAGGACCTACACCAATCACACCAACATTAGCAACATCACCTTCAATCAAGGCATTAGTTGCCTGAGTTGTCGAATGTGCTACAAATATGACATCCTTAGGATCAATATTATTTTCTTTAAGACAGTTCTGAAATGCTGCTACAACACCAGCTGCCACACCATCTTTATCATCATGGGTTGTCTTAACAGAAGATTTTCCAATTATTTCATGTGTTGCATTGTCAATGGCAACCGCTTTTGTGTGCGTTCCACCTACATCAATGCCCATACGTACTTTTCTATCGCTCATTTTTCAGGTCCTCCTTAACCAAACATAAAATAAGTTATTGCCTGCATGATGATACATACAAGCCATGCATATGGCAATGTCATCTTCAGATGATCTCTTGTAGATACTTTTGCATAACTTACTCCCCACGCAATCCAGCTCTGTGTCATACATATAGATACATTCATTGTTATTGAAGGAATAGCCATCAATGCGTACAGATAAGGTGTAGAGAATCCAATTCCTTTTAGGATTCCAAGTGTAGCTGCTCCACATCCGAACAGAGTAAATGGTCCTCTGAACAATCCCAGTGGTGCAAGCAATGCAAATACAATACTGATAACCATTGTATTATTTGGAATGATATTTCCAAGCAGTGCATTGAAATATGGCACACAAAGCTCTGCCGCCTTGTTGAACATAGGAATCATAAGCAGGAAGCCTACAAGTGGTGCAGTATCAACAACACCATCATAAAAATCCTTATTTAATACGCGGCATGCCCCACGAAATGAAGTCAGCTTCTTACATACAAACAGCGCGTAAAAACTACCGATTGTAAATCCAAGAATAATTGGAACTTTAAACACAACCAGAAGTACAACTGGAATAATTGGTGCAATTAATGCAACTGTTGGAACATAGCCAGGACGTGCTTTTCTTGCTGCAGATGCACTCCATGCATGAACAGTTTTCTTTTTTCCAAGTGTCACAATACACATCAGGATAACTACCAGAAGCTGTACCGCAACTCCTATAACCGCCCAGCGCAGACGTGCCGGGTCATTGTATGTGATAAGCTGTTTTCCGTCTTCTCCAAGGAAGAATCCGAGGAACTGTCCAGTAAGTACTGGATTTAAGTACAATCCTGCTCCAACACTCATCATAAATGAGCCGATGGAAAGTGTCTTAGGAATGCCAAGGCTCATAAGGATTGGAAGAATAATTACTCCAATCGCAACAACAGCACCTGCTCCAAATAATGTAGAGAATATTGCTGTTGTAACTATAGAAAGTAATACACATATAATAACTGGTTTGTCACCACCAAGCTCAACAGCTTTACGAATAAGTGCATCCGCAATTCCTGTCTGAAGAAGTACACGGCCAAACCAAGCACCAAACACAACATTTACAAGTACATTTCCCCATCCTTCAGGACCAGACTGGAAAACTTTCGTAATTGCATTTACCACACTGATATCCGTAATTCCCGGATATGAAGCAACAAATTCAGGGTTTGTTGCAAATGTATTTCCTATAAGCGGAAGTACTGTCCAAATGATTGCCATAATCAGCATACCCATCATCAGGTTACCGCCACGCACTGCGTATACGGCAAGTCCCACAAATGAGATGAGCAGCAGGATTCCAATAATATATTCCATAACGCTTCCTCCTGTATCAAAAACTATAAATTTTATCTTTTATTTTTACATCTTTAAAATTGATTCCCAGACCTCTTCTACAACTGGAATTCCCTGTTCTTTATTTTCCTTAATATTCTTAAGCTCTAATTCTCCTGGATAAAGCACCTCTCCACCTTCTTTAATCGGTTCAGAAGATTTCACATCTGCCAGAATCTCATCCACAATTGCATCTGTCTGTTCTACTGTGTTGAATTTCAAAGGATCTATAGCAATCATAATCTGTGTAAGACCAATTTCATCACCAAATGTTCCAATTTTATTAACAGAGTTGCCATCTGTAAGAACTGTTGCAATAAGATCAAGTACAATAGAAAGTCCACTTCCTTTCCAATATCCCATTGGAAGCACACGCCATGTTTTTTCAATTTCTGCCGGGTCAGTTGTAAGCTCTCCCTTTGTATCATATCCTCCCGGAACTGGAAGCTTCAGACCTTTAAGCCTGCAGTCTTCAATTTTACCATATGAAAACTGTGATACCGCACAGTCAATCATTGCATGTTCTCCGTTAGAACGAGGCACTGCCATGATAAGTGGGTTATTTCCAATTTTACGATTTAATCCGCCCCATGCCGGCATATTTGGCATTGTATTAGACCAGCAGATTCCGATACATCCATGGTCTGCTGCAAGCCATCCATATGTTCCGCCACGCATCCAGTGATTGTTATTGCCAAGAGCCACACAGCCAATTCCATTTTCTTTTGCAAGCTCACATGCACGATCCATCGCACGCTTAGCATTCAATGGTCCGAATCCACGATGTCCATCCCATCTTTCAATTGCCCCCATCTTCATCTCGCATGTAGCCCTTGCATTCGGATCAATCTCCCCTTTTTCAAGGTAACTTACTACTCTTGGGAAACGGTTCAATCCATGCGAATACACACCAGCCAGACTATTCTGTGCAAATATAATTGCTGCATTCTCAGCATCCTCACGAACAAATCCCTTTTTTTCTAACACTCTTGCAAATTCCTTTACCATTACATCATATTGAACTCTCATGTTAATCTCCTTTCAGTTTAAAGAAAATAATGTTTCATATTTATAAAAGCGCTTTCTTGTCTTTTATTATATTAATTTAATCCATTTTGTCAATTTCTAATGATTATTCTTTATTATTTTCAGCATTATGCCAAATAGATTAATTGATTTTAGTGCATTATGCTGATTATTTTTTAACAATCTTTCATATGTTTTGCAAGCGTTTTCACGAATCAGATAAAAAAAAGGAAAACTTTCAATATCTTTCATTAAAAGTTTTCCTGTCTGATTATTATTATGTTATGTTGTCTTTCCTTCCACAAGCTCTGGCTGGATCACACAGGAAGAATACACATCTGTATGTTCAATAAGACTCGTAAGAAGCTGGACGCTCATCATAGCAACCATTTCTGGTTTATTATCAATTGTCGTAAGACGCGGTTCACAGATTTTTGCATACTCTGAATTATTATATCCCGTAACAGCCACATCTTTCGGCACACGAAGACCAGCACGTATCAACGCCTTTACTACCCCCGTCGCTGTAATATCTTCTCCACAGACAATTGCCGTGAATTTATTTTTTCCATCAATCAGCTTCTCAACGGCTTCGATTCCACCCTGAATGCCTTTATATGTTTTAACAACATATTGTGAAGCGTCACTGATGCCATGTCTTTCTAATGTTTTTATGAATCCTTCACATTTGAGCTTTGCACTGACTGTATCCATATCTTTTAGATAGTACATCTGGGTATGACCCTTTTTCATCAGATGTTCCACAGCAAGAGATACCCCATACTGATCATCCACTAATACTGAATACGAATTCGGCGATTCCAGCTTGCCATTTGCCAGCACAACCGGAATATTTTTTATCATATTTCCAATGTTCTCTTTTTTACAGATTGTATTAAAAACCGATCCTACCAGTACAATTCCATCCACTTTTTTTTCGAGCACTGTCTTTAAGTACTTTACTGTCTCATTCAGTTCGCCACCTGTATTACATATGGTAACCTCGTATCCACGGCGGCTGAATTCGCGTTCAATTGTATAAGCAGTTCTCGCATAATGTGGTACGCGTATGTCTACCGTAAGAACAGCAACCGTTTTCATTGATTTGCTTACCATTCCACGGGCAATTGCACTCGGCGTATAATCGTGCCTGTCCAGAATTTCCTCAACCTTTTTTCTGGTAGCCTCATTCACATTCCCTTTATTATTCATAACACGAGAAACTGTCGAGATAGAAACCCCGGCCTCTTTAGCTATGTCATATATATTCATCGTTTCCTTCTTTTCGCTGATTTCATTTTTATGAAAGCACTTTTATATCATGAGAATACATGATTTGCGACATATTTGTCAAGACTTATTTATTTTTCATTCTTCTGCCTTGAATTATGTATTCCCTTTGCAGCATCAGACATGCTCTTCTTAAATTTCATAAATGATTTTAAAATGCACTACTGTAATTTAGTACAAATATCTGATGGCATACAATATAATTCCTGCACACCCTGAGCCGGCCATAACCCAGAGCGGATTAGGCTTCCATATTCTTAAAACCAGAATACTGACTGCAAAAATAACTACAGCAATTATATCTAAAGATGCTAAATTATCGGGAAGTACTCTTTGTCCATATAACGCCATAATCAACAGCGAAATCCCTGCCGATGCAATCATTGCAATCACAGCTGGACGAAGTCCGGCAAGGACTCCCTGCACCATATCCATTCCACGAAAACGATAATAGATATACGCAAGAGTTATCACAATTATGCAGGACGGAAATACACATCCAATAGTCGCAATAACCGCTCCTGGCAACCCTGCCACTTGTATTCCAACAAATGTCGCAGAGTTAATCGCAATTGGTCCAGGAGTCATTTCAGCTATAGTCATTATATCTGCAAATTGTTTCATAGTCAGCCAGGCGTGAATATCAACTACCTGATTTTGTATTAAAGGCATCGCAGCATAACCGCCTCCAATACTAAATAATCCAATCTGAAAAAAACTCCAGAACAATTCAATGTATGTCATTTCTTATCACCAGCTTTCTTCTGCCTTGATACCATGTATCTACCACTCCAATAGTTCCACACACACAAACAATAACAATTACATTTACAGAGAAAAAATGTACTGCAATAAAAGAGCCAGCCATAACAATAACTGGCAATACTCGTTTTTTCTGAAAAACCGTTTTTATCATATTAATTACAACATCACATATTACCGCAGCCACACCACAAAGCATCCCTGTCATGGCCATATTTACAACAGTATTATCACGGAATGCCTGATAAAACGTAGAGATTACTGAAATGATGATAAGCGGTGGCAATACAGTTCCTAAGACCGTAAGCAGCGCCCCACCTAATCCAGCAACACGATACCCCACTAAAATAGAAGCATTAACAGCAATTGCTCCAGGAGAAGATTGAGCAATTGCTGTCAGATCCAACATTTCATCTTCACCAATCCAACCAAGTTCCTCTACGAACTTCTTTCTCATCAATGGAATAATTACGAAGCCGCCGCCAAATGTGCAGGCACTTAATTTAAAAGTGGAAATAAACAATTTTGTATATTTTTGCAAACCATTCACTTAAACGCACCAATCCTTTTATGTTTTCTATATCATACCACATAATTTTCAATATATTACGTTCTTCTGGCAAAAATGGATGCATCATCTTACAATTCTACCAGACTCTTAGTTTTCCATTTTCCACTCTTCCATCTAAGCACCATTCCAATTGCTCTGGCGCACTCATCACCCGCCATGGCAATATATGCTCCTACCGCCAGAAGTCCCATATGTATTCCAAGAAAATATGTTCCACCAACTGCAAACAGATACATAAATATCGCACCCATTATAACTGGAAATACAGCATCTCCACTTGTTTTTAATGCCTGGCCATATACAAGATTTGTCACTCTTCCAAATTCAAGGAATATATCTACTACCAACAGTTTTACTACAAGCTCAATCATCTGCGTATCATCCGTAAATATATGAACGATAAAACGTCCGGTAATTGCAAATGTCACAGAAAAGCATGTTGCTGTTACAAGACCATATATCACAGCTTTCCGTGTACCCCTGTCACATTCCTCATACTTCTTTGCCCCGATTCTCCAGCCAGTCATAATGGCATTTGCCTGTGCAAGCGCTGCTCCCACACAATATGAAAAATTGGCTATCTGCATAGCATACGAACGAGCTGTAACATTCATTCCATCCGCATCCATCTGATTCATAAAACGTACTATAAATGTCATTGCCACATTATAAAGTGCTGTCTCAAATGCAGAAGGAAACCCAATCTTAACAATCTGTGCAAGTATCCTTCGTGGCTGTGCACGCTCAGGGCTCTGCTTTGCTTTTATAAGTACAGCTCCCATTGCCGCTACAATAATAAGATTCACAACTTTTGAAATAACTGTTGCAACAGCAACTCCCATGACTCCCCAGTGAAACACAAACAGGAATACTGAATTCAGTATAATATTAATTACATTACCGACAACTGTCCCTATCAAGGAATGTTTTGTATATCCAAATACTCTTAAATAGCTGGAAAAAATAGGAATAAGCGCATTTAAAAAGCTTGCGCCTCCAACAATTTTAAGATATGTTTCAGCTGATTCAAGCAAAGCAGGAGCAATACTCACTGCCCTCAGTATCCCTCCTGAAAAGACAGCAAGAACAACAGATATCAAGATACCTGTCAGTGCATTAAATACAAGTCCAAGCTGTCTCGCCTGATATGCAATTCCAGGTCTTCCAGCCCCGATATTCTGTGACATCACCGCTACCATACCAGATGATATTACCCCGAACATAATGATAAAAACACCTATATATGTATTTGCTGTTCCGACAGCCCCCACAGCCTGGTCGCTTACTGATGATAACATCAGTGTATCAACCATACCTGAAAGCATATAAAATAAAGTTTCCAGACATATTGGCACAGATAACTGCGTCAATGTTTTTCTTTCACCTTGCATATCATGTTTTTTCATCACTTTACCTCAATATCATATTTGGTTACATCCAAATGTGTCTTTGCATTACTTGTAAAACTAATTCCAGAAGCATCTACTGGTGTATAAATCAGCGAGGTCATTACCTGTTCCCCATCATTTACGAATATCTCCACAGAAAATCTGTCTACTAAAATCCTAAGATTTATCACATCTTTTTTAGCTGAGACATACATACTGCGCGTGCTTATTGTATCTTTCCTGAAACCAGAATGAGTACGGTCAAATGTAAGTATTTTTTCACCCATATCATAGATTATTTCTGAATAATGCTTTTCATCCGCAGCCAGTTTTATTCTAAATTTTCTAGATTGATTTCCTTTAAGAGCTATCTGCAGATCAATGCTTCTTCCATTAATACCTTTCAATTCTGTCTCTTCTTTAATACAAACATTATTGTAACTTATAACATTGCTGCGATAATGTTCAAGCTCACGCACAGGCATCTGGCAAATTCTTCCGTCTTTAATTGATAACTCTCTCGGAATAGTCATCATACCAGAATATCGCTGGGTATCAGGATACATTGGATTATCCCATGACTGCATCCAGCCAATCAAAATTCTTCTTCCATCCTCTGTCTCCATAGTCTGTGGCGCATAAAAATCAAGTCCATAATCTACACACTGTACTTTTTCTCTCGTAAACTTCAGCTTTCCCTTGTCATAATTTCCAATCAAAAATGCTGTATTGTTACCATTGTGAAATTCTAATCCTTCTGCTTCCATTTCCTGTGGTGAAATCATAAGAACCTGTTTTCCATCTAGAGGATAAAAATCCGGACATTCCCACATCCTTCCTATCTTATTTTCACTGCGGTCCAAAATTCCTGCAAATTCCCATTTTTCCAGCTTTTCTGCACAAAACAACACAATCTGGCCGCTTCCATCACTATGACGGCTTCCAGCAGCCATATAGTATCTGCCATCTTCCTTCCACACTTTCGGATCTCTAAAATCTTCCAGACTACTTCCTTCTGGTAACATATCCGCTGTCACGACCGGGTTATTTTCAATTTTTTCATATTCAACACCATTTCCTATTGCAATGCATTGATTCTGTCGGATACATTTTTCTCCATTTTTGACTGCCTTTTCTTCTACACCTGTATAAATCAGTATCTGCTTTTCTCCATCTTCAATAGCACTACCGGAAAATACACCGAAATTATCATAGTCCTGATCTGGAGCCAATGCTGCCGGAAGGTATTCCCACTTGATAAAATCTGTACTTTTTGCATGTCCCCAATGCATAGAATCCCAATGTGTTGCATAAGGATAATACTGGAAGAATAAGTGATGTTCCCCTTTATAGTCAGAAAAACCATTAGGATCATTCATCCAGCCAACCGGGTTTGAAAAATGATATACCGGTCTGTTATCCTGTGCTATTTTCATACTTTCTTCAATCTCATATTTTCTGGCTTTTTCTAGCATTTCACTCATATTTGTCACCTCCAGGGAGTAGTGATTTGTGCTGTAACTTTTTCCATCTGCGGCAGTTATCCGAAATTTTCGCATAACTGAATCCTCCTGCACTGGAACGGATGGTTATTTCGTCTTTTTTCTTTTTCAAGTAAGAGCCCTCCTTTTGTTACTTGTTCGTCCCTTCTTAAAAGTTATGCATTTTTCGCAGAAAATTTCTGCAATCTATGCTTATAATACAAAACCATATGTCCATTTATTAGGACTCACTTGTAATAGTTAGTTTTTCTCCGTTTTCAAGAATATAAGACTGCTCAAATACAACTCCCAGTACTTCAGCTATTTCCATAAGTTCTTCTGTACTCACAGTTTCTCGCTTTAATTTTTTGTTGAAGTTCTGCGGTGTCTGACCAATTCTACGAGCCAATTCTGCAACACTAATGCCTTTTTCTTTACATAAGTTTTTAATTAAATTTGATGTGCTCATTAATTCCACCTTATCTATTGAAACTTATACTCTTAGAACATAGTAACGTTAAGACATATTATAAACCAAATGGTTGATATTTTCAATGTTCAGTAAATCACTTTTCCTTTGATGTGTTTCCGAAGCCGCAGTCCAATACCACAGACATGATCAATAAAATAGTCTTCGGTCTCAGTAACAATATGCTGCTGTCTGGCAACAAAAGCAAATCCCTTTCCCATCTCCATAAGAAAGTCCCTGATATGTGTTAAAATGGCTGATTCCAAATCACTTTCAATATAAGAATCTTCATTTTTGAAGCCAAGAAACTCTGCAACAATCGGACTTTTTAGGAGTTCAAATTTATTTCTTTGATTTTCCGCCGTTTTCTGCAGCATTTCATTCATGACAGAATCTTTCTTTGGTGACTGCATTAATCTGTAATAATATTGTGTGCTGATATTTCTATCTAAAGTTCTTGAACTCCATCCTAATAATTAACGATATCATTTGCCATATCAACTTACCTCACTTTCCAGCTCTCTATAAATTCTTACTCTTTTCTACTCTGATAGCTTTGCTCTGTTTTTAATCGTATTTTCAACCTCTGCAATCCGAACTGCAACCTTCTTTACTTCCATCAGCTTCCATGCTTCTAAACAGGTTAAAAATTCCTCTGTTCCGTCTTTTTCTATTTTATCAAGTACAAGCATTACAACCTGTCTGTTTACATCTTTCATTTCAAAAATGACGCGGGCACTCTTTTCTTTTATATCCAGACAAAATCTCTGATAAAGTTCTTCCGCAAATGTTTCTTTCTCTATTTCCCATCCCTTTTCTGAAAACACTAATAACGGAAGCCGATAATCATACTTAATCCTGAGGTAATCTTTCTTAATCATCCAATCAATGCACTTGCTGATATCATCTAATTTCATGTCATGATAATATCCATATGCAGGGCATTCATTCAGTTTATATTCTAATATCTTTTTATCCTTTGAACCCTTTAATATTTTAGCCAGTATACTTCTCCCGCCAGTTGAAATCAGTTCATCTGCACCTCTTAGAATCATTCGGATATCTTCCATTGGCAAATCCCTTATTTCTCCTGCATCAAGAATAACTGGCACTCTGCGTACTTTCCTGCTCATCCATTATCCTCCTGTATCCATGGAAGCGAATAATATTCTTCGCATATATACTCCTCCATCCCCCAGCCGAAGCCTGCAAAATCATGTAAAATACTTTCCAGCCTGTCCTTCCATAATTTATATAGTTCTTCATCCTGACCTGCTGCAGCTATTGCATCATGATAAGCATCTCCAAGTACTTCGTAAAAATCTTCATCAATATCTCCGTAACCCAATGTAAAATCAGTTGCACATTCCGCAAAATATAATGCCAGATCTCCATACCACTTTCCATTATCATTCACACATATATCTGCAAATTCCGCTAACACCTGTTGCACAATATCAATAGAAAATCCCATACGAACAATATCTGATGGATTAAATATTTTGTATATCCTCTTTTTGTACTTTTCAAGTAATTCATTACCATATGCATCTCCAATAATTTGTAGATTAATGCTTTGCTCTACTGATTTATTTGATCGGTATAAACTCATAATTATTTGAATTAGTTCCTCTGTACCCATATTGTGAAGCTTCTTTTCCAATGATTTTTCCGTTAATTTCTTTGACATTTCAATATTACCTCTCCACAAAGAATTTGTTTGATCATTTTTCCCAACAAAATTTTATTATCATCCCAACCTTTGTTCAACCAAAACTTTTTCCATTATATAATGCAAAATAAAAGAGACTCCACTCGCCATGAATGAAGCCTCCTGATATATGTATACATCCTGCAGCAGATTATCTGCTGCATCCGATGCCATTAGAACATTTGCCTTGACTGTTCATAATGGTAAAAGCAAGGGCTGGAAAAACGCATAACGCAATACAACAAAGTGTAGCAATTGGGATATTATGAACGAAGAAATCATCTTTGCATAAGCAGTCAATAAGGCTGAAGGAATTAATCTCTGCCGCCTTATTGACTTTCAGGTGGGCTTCAATTATAATTAAATCAACTGATTTAAAACAAATGATTTAGTAAAAGGAGAGATAAAGTATGCCACCAAAAGCCAAATTTACAAAAGCAGAAATTATTGAAGCCGCATTAAATATTGTCAGGGCAGACGGATATGAGGCTTTGACTTCAAGAGCGTTAGGA
>CAKRLE010000007.1 GCA_934359185.1 uncultured Lachnospira sp.
ACGGGCAAACTTGTTCAAAGGATTGAGAATGGTTCAGCAGCAGGAAGAAATGTATTATTCAATTTCTGGTTGTGTTTGATTCGTGACTTACTTCCTACCATTGGTTTTAGTATATACTTTATTTGGAAAATAGATGAAAAAGTCACTTATGTACTGTTTGTAGGCTATGCGTTTATTTTTATAATAACCAACATTCTATTAAAGTTTCTTTACAAAATAAAAGAAAAGATTTTGAATAGTGAAGAACTATTAAATCACTATTTGGTCAGAGGCTATATGGAAATGTTGGTATTTCGTATGAGTAAACAGTTCCCGAGTGAAATAAAGAAGACTTGTAATGCAAAAGAGGATATTGTTTCATCAAAAGTAAAAATGAATATGATTCATGAAGCATTCTTCACAATATTTGCACTACTTGTGGCAATGTTAGATATTGGTATTCTTTTTTATGCATGGAAAACGAAAAACCTTACAGTAGGTTCTGTGGTTGCACTAATTGCACTGATTGAAAATGCTTATACGCCAATTGCCATTTTTAATGTACTTTATGTCCAATATAAATTAGACAAGGCGTCGTATAAGAGATTTGAGGAATTTTTAGGCTTAAAAGACGATGTTCAATTAAGAAACGGTAACGCAATAAATACAAATGTTGGAAAAATTGCAATAAGAAATTTATCATTCCAATATGAGGAACGAAAAATTATTGATGGCTTGAGCTTGTCAATACAAAAGGGAGAAAAAATAGCTTTTGTAGGAGAAAGTGGTTCCGGAAAATCGACCTTGATTAAGATTTTATTAGGGTTGCTAAAATATAATCAGGGAGAAGTTCGCTTAGGAGACATGGAGTTAAAAGAAATTTGTCTTAATAATCTGTATGATAGAGTTAGTTATTTATCACAGGATGCCCCTGTTTTTGACGGAACAATAAAAGAAAATCTGGTATTTGAGAAACAAGTGTCAGAAGAACAAATGCTGGAGGCATTGAGTGAAGTGCAACTATCTCATTTAGTTGAAAATCTTGCGGAAGGTTTAAATACTGAAATTGGTGAGAAAGGTACTTGTTTATCGGGTGGAGAAAAACAAAGACTTGCATTAGCTCGCTTGTGGTTTGAAGACTCCGAACTTGTCATTTTGGATGAAGCAACATCTGCAATGGATAATTTAACAGAAGAAAATGTAATGAAATCAGTTATGCAAAAAATGAAAGATAAAACTGTCATTGCCATTGCACATAGATTAAATTCCATTGCAGGTTTTGACAGAATTATTCTCTTTAAAGAAGGGAGGATTGTTGGACAAGGTACTTTTGAAGAACTACTACATACAGATTCTTATTTTATGGACTTGTATAATGCGAATGTGAAATAATTTTTTTTAGGTCGAAACTTGTAAAAATACAAAGGGACTGTTGCTCTTGTACTTTTTTAATTGTTAGAGGAGCAGTCCCTTAGTGTACTTAAAGTTCAATAGAGTCTTCTGTGTCTACCCATATCTGCATAGTTCCATCCAGATATAGTTTTGCATATTCAAGAGGTTCATCAATAGCAAGAGCATTTAATGCACACTGAGAGCATGGTGTAGTTTTAATACTATCTTCTGCCTTGTTGCAGTCAATACGGAGCATATATCCGGCACAGGTGTAAATGTCTATGCTATTCCGATACATATTGTATTCTGCGTGAATAATATTCATATCGTGTCTCTTCAAATCAATTAATCAAAATAAGAAATTCAGAAGCATTTCAATCAGTTTACCATGTCAGTTTCATTTTGTGTTATACTGTGTTATATGATTTTGTTTCCCTTACCAGAGTCCGTAAACACTGATTGAACGATATAACACAAGGGAATATATAAGGGAAAGCTCACCTGTCACAAACTTAGTATTTTCAATGGTTTGTGAGAAATTTGATAACAAAATATAACAGTTATTAAATTCCTTAGAATAGGTGAAATCTCAATCGGAATTTGTGTGTGGAGGTGATGGTTGTGAAGAAAAAAGTAACAATAGCGTTTGTCATCATTGGCATTCTTGCTATAAGTACAATGATTATATTTTCAACATATAAGTCTTCAGAAGCCTATCGAAAAGCAAAAGCAAAGACACAGTGGGAGTGTTCTGTGGTCTGTGCGGAAAAGTCAACGCCTGATTCCTATGTAATTACATATTCTGACGCAAAAATTTTGTCTAATACAGGCGTGTTGACAGTCCAGAACAGAAACGATTTTGACATTACTGTACATCTGCTCTGTGAAGGAAAACAGGAACTTGTATCTGACAGTATTCCTGCTGGCGGTTGCTATTCTTTTCAGAATGTTACAGATAAAGAATACACGGTAGGTATTCATGCTGAGGTTGATGAAAATACGGATATAAAAGCATTTGTATATGATGGAAAAGACACTGAACCATATACAAGATAAATGGTTTCTAATTGCAAGATAATTTCCAGTTTATAGAATTAAGAAAATCGTTTTGGTATTTATCATAGTTGTTTTCAATGTATTCCAAGGAAGGATAGTAATCAAAAGTTACCAGTAAAAGATAGGACTGAACTATTTCAGGCAACGGCAATAAAATTGTGAATGCTATCTAATGTAGTGGACAAGGACAAAGGAATAAAAATGTATCTGATTTCAATTTATTTTGACAGACAGACCAATAAAATCTTACAGCGGTATATAGACAAGATTGCCGATAGGACGGACAATCATTTTATGATTGATAATCATGTGCCGCCGCATATGACAATAGCTTCAATTGAGGCAAGAAATATTGATGTTCTTAAGTCGGCATTTGAAGCTTTGAATGGGAAGCTGTACTCAGGGAGCATGAGAATTGTTTCAGTGGGACAGTTATTTCCTTATGTAATGTATGCATTGCCTGTGTTGAATCAGAATTTGTTTAATCTGTCTTGGGAAGTATATAATGCATTTTGTGATATTCCAGAGACAACAATGAGTGAGTATTATAAGCCATTTTCATGGCTTCCACATATTACTTTAGGTAAAACACTGGATAAAGTGCAGATGCAGAAGGCATTTCAGGCGATGCAGGAAAGCTTTATACCATTTACGGCACAGTTTGAGGAGATAGGCCTGGCTAAAGTGAATCCACATGAAGATGCAGCGAGGTTTAACTTACTGTAAAATAGACTATGTGAATGATATGAGTGCGACTGACGTGATATATAAAACTATGAATAGGAGGTACGACTATGAAGTGGGGAATTATAGCAACTGGCACTATTGCCAAAAAGTTTGCATCCACGGTGGAACAGATGGGTGCAGAGGGGGAACAGCTTGTTGCTGTGGGGTCACGTCATATGGAAAGTGCACAGGAATTTGCGCAGCAGTATGGCATTCCACATTTTTATAACTCCTACGATGCCCTTGCCTCAGACCCGGAAGTTGAGGCAGTATATGTTGCTACACCAAATACCTTGCATTACGAAAACTGCAGACTCTGCTTGGAACATGGCAAGCATGTTTTGTGCGAAAAGCCATTTACCATTACCCCGGAACAGGCTCAGGAGCTGTATAGTCTGGCAGAAGAAAAGCATCTGTTTATCATGGAGGCATTCTGGATCTGGATGCTTCCGTTGTATGACCATCTGCGAGAGATTTTGGCGGCGGGCACGATTGGGGAACTGAAGAATATCACCTGTCAGTACGGTTTTGTGGCATCCGGAGCCAGGAAGGACCGCAAGTTTGCTTCCAATCTGGGTGGAGGTGCGCTGCTGGATATTGGTATCTATAATCTTGGATTTCTACGCATAATTACCGGACAGAATCCTGAGAAGGTTGAGACAAAAGAAGTGCACATCAATGAGTATGACACAGATGATTATAGTCGTCTTGAACTGACATATCACGATGGATGCAAGGCAGAGTCTATTCAGACAATCGGGCTGAATCTGGAACGCAACGCCCGCATTACAGGCAGCAAGGGTAGTATATTTCTACCAGATTTCCAGCATGCCGAGAGCATGACATTGGAAGTGGAGGGCAAAGAGCCGGAGGTCATCCGCTGTCCAGTAGATATCAATGGGTTTGAGTATGAGATTAGAGAAGCAAGCCGCTGTGTAAAGCTTGGGCATACTGGCAGCGATTGTTATACTCCACAGGACAGCATTGCGTTGACCAGCCTGATGTACGATACCCGCATGAGCTGGGGCATGAAGTTCGCAGGCGAGGAGTGAGTGGAGTGCAAGCTGTCCTATGCAAAATACATATACCTTGTCTTTGTAAAATGTGTATGTTAGAATTGTAAAAAGAAAAAGAATTTTTCCATCAGGATACAGCCCGTATCCTGATACTATCTTTATGTGTTACAAGGGGGGATAGAAATGGATAAATTAAAGAACGTATGGTCTTTTTTACAGAATTTAGATGAATTTGTATATGTATCGGACATTGAAACTAATGAGCTGATATATTTGAACCGCAAGGCAATGGATGCATTAGGACTGAAATCTGCAGATGAGCTTAAGAATCGAAAGTGTTATGAGGTGCTGCAGGACTCAAACATTCCATGCGGTATGTGTACCAACGATCAGCTCTCAGTGGGGAATTTTGTGGAGTGGCGTTATTATAACCATGTGATCGACAGGCATCTGATGATAAAGGATACTATGGTGGAGGATGCAGACACTGGGAAAAAATACCGCATTGAGATTGCTATTGATGTTACCAGCGACATTAGGAAAGAAAAGGAACAGGATGAGGTGGTCAGAATCTACCGGGAGATGGAGATGATGGCCAACAAGGGTATGAAAGAAGCCATCTCGGAAGAGATGCCGGATGAGAGTATCAATATCGTTTTGGAGCATATGGGAAAGGCTCTCTGCGGCGAGCGGACATATATCTTTGAGCGAAATGAAAATGGTGGTGATGATAACACTTATGAGTGGTGCGCACCTGGTATCCACTCTGAGAAGGAGAACCTGCAAAATCTGCCGCCGGAGGTGTGTGCCAACTGGTATCGCTGTTTTGAGGATGGCAAGGACATCATGATTCGTGACCTGGAGGAAACAAAGGAAAGCGACCCGTTGCAGTATGAAAACCTTAAGCGGCAGGGTATTCATTCTCTTGTGGTGGTTCCATTGTATGACAACGGAAATGTCATAGCTTTTTATGGCGTGGACAATCCCCCACCGATATTTTTGGATTACGCACATGATATACTTCAGATTACGGCAGCCTTCCTGATTTCCTGCCTGAAGAGGAGAAAGCTGATGGCAAAGCTGATTGAGATAAGCTATATGGATGCACTTACCAAGCTCGGCAACCGTTTTGCCCTGACCGAGTACGTAAGGCAGATGGATAAGACTCAGAGTGTTGCAGTTGTGTACTGCGACATTACGGGCTTGAAGCACGTAAACGATACGCAGGGACACGAGGCTGGAGATGCCCTGATTATTAATTCCTGTGATTGTCTCAGGCAGGTATTTGATGGTTGTGGATTGTTTCGCATTGGTGGTGATGAGCTGCTGGTAATATGTCCTGATGTTACTAATGCCGTTGCTGAAGACCTGGTGGTAAGGCTTCGGGAGACCACAAAGGATTATTCTGTGAATCTTGCTGTGGGCATGGTCTATATGGAAGAACTTGGTGATAATCTGGAACGTTCTGTGATAGAAGCAGAAAAGCGTATGTATGATGATAAAGCAGAATACTATAAAAAAAGTGGGATTGAGCGCCGAAGACGCTGAATTGACTATCAATTTCAAAAAACTGACTGCACTATTTATTATAGTAATAATTACTATTATTGTTGACATGCAGACAAAAACGTCATATAATCCTCATTGAAAAAAATCAAATCTGACATAATATAATAGTCAATGAGGAATTTATGGCAAAAATAGCAGATAATAAGAAAAAGAAAAACATAGTAGGAATTATACAAAGTGGGCTCATACTTGTGCTTGTGGTTCTTGTTATATTTATTATGATACAGATTGGCAATTTGCAGGGGACAGCACGTGTTATAAATTATGCTGGTCTTGTGCGTGGAGCTACACAGCGTGTAATAAAGCTTGAGATTACAGGAACACAGAATGATGGACTGATCAGATATCTTGATGATATTATAAGTGGATTAAAGTATCAGGATGGGCATTACGATTTAATAAAACTGAAAGATAAAACATATCAGGAAAAGCTGGAAGTACAGAGTGATTATTGGGAAAAACTAAAATCAGAAATTGCAGCTGTAAGACAGAAGGGATATGAAAATACAGATATTGTTGCTATGAGTGAAACGTATTTTGAGATGGCAGACGAGACAGTATTTGCTGCAGAGAATTATTCACAGAAGATTGCTGAAAAGATACGTACCATTGAGATACTCTCTGTTATTGATATATCAGGTATTGTCATTATGGTTATAGTACAGATGCTGATGGCAATGAAGATGGCAAGGAATAACAGATTGCTGGAGCAGAAGGCATATATAGATGTTCATACAGGACTTCCGAATAAAAGCCACTGTGAGGAACTTCTTCATAATGCAGAAGCAATAGATGAGACGACAGCGTGTATAGTGTTTGATTTGAATAATTTAAAGGTTGTGAATGATACAAAGGGACATTCGGCTGGAGATCATTTGATTTTTGATTTTGCACATCTTTTGCAGAAGGTAATTCCAGATGGTAACTTTGTGGGAAGATATGGCGGCGATGAATTTATGGCAGTCATTTACAATACAAACGAACAGGAAATTAAAGAAATATTAGATAATTTATGCAGGCAGACAGACGAGTATAACAGCAATGAAAATCATAGTTTCATCAGTTATGCACATGGATGGGCATTATCTGATGCGGATGATAATTGCACAATGCAGATGTTATTTGATCGTGCTGATTATTGTATGTATGAAAATAAGCAGCAGTATCATATGCATGGCTAAAGTAAATCTACAAAAAGATTTACTTTAGCCATTTTCTATTCATGGTTACAAAGTAATCATGATCTTAAACCAGCCGTCTTCTGCAGAAAAACTATAAAAAGCATCATGCTTTTCACAGAAAGCCAGGATTGAGCGTGTTCCAAATCCGTGTCCAATTCTGTTAGAAACAGGCAGACCGTTTTTTCCAAAGGTAATAATGCCTTTGTATGGATTTTCAATTTCAAACATGAAGGCAGGTTTATGTATGCAGCGGATAATAATTTTCCGCTCGTTCTTCGGTAGATTTTCACATGCTTTTATGGCATTTTCCAATGCGTTGGCAAAACAGATAGAAAGCTCAGAAGAATCAACAGGAAGAGTTTCTGGAATAGCAAGATGGTGTTCTATGGTGATGCCGGCATTTTCAGCCTGTCCAATGTAAGCAGTGAGCGTAGCATTCAGTATAGGATCACTGCAGTAGTAAGCTGGTATATTCATGCGGCTTAGTTCAGAAGCTTCTGATATAGATTTAAGTATAGCTTCGGCATTGCCTTCTCTTGCAAGAGCGGCGATACCAGACAGCATCTTGTAGGTGTCCTGCCAGACGAGCTTTACTTTTGTTGCATTCCGCTTTGTATCTTCTGCACGTTTTTTTATACCCTGTATCTGCATTTCAAGAATTTCACAGTTCTGTTCATCCATCTGGTATTGATATTGTGTCCGCAGATATTGGAACACAGCATAGTAAATGATGGCGATAACAATGCCTGACAGGTAGAAAAGTGGTATAAATGACGGGTTTTGTGTATAGTGAACAGGATAGAGTGCCAGTGTCATTATGTAGATGAAGAAAGAAATCGGAATCAATGCCAGAATCCACCATCCCCGTGAGGTAGTTCCAATTATATTAAGGAATGATTTTCTTAAAAAGAAAAATTCCAGTGCAATTATAGCAAGGTAGGCAGACAGCATCAGTATAGCATTTGACAGCAGCGTGCCTTTAAACAGCGTGTTGAGCAGTGTCACACTGATAAGCAGATAGAGTGAAAGCAGAAGCTGCGACAGGCATTTGAAGACATGTCTTGAGATGGAGGTATCTGCAGCCATATAAATCATAATTACACCAGGCAGGGAAATAGTAAAAATAACACTTCTAAGGAAAGATAAAAATCCAAAAAAATGCATGGAAAAGAAAGTGAATGCAATCGAATAAACTGCATATCCACCTAAAAAAAGAAGGTTTCTTTTATAGTCTTTTTTCATTGGAGTGGTGGCAATTACCATACCAAGTGTGCCGAATATAGCGACAATGATACGATAAATCTGGTATGCCGTATTATTATCAAAAATCATATTATACCTCCATTTTCAAGTATCACAATATATGCATAATTATAATGCAATTGTAACATTAAACCAGCCATTATCAGCGGTAAATGAGTAAAATGCATCATACTTTTCGCAGAATGCCACAATGGAACGGATATGGATTTCAATGCCATTCTCAGATGAATGTGGGAGACCATTTCTGTCAAAGGATATTCTGCCTGGATAAGGGCTTTCAATTTCAAACATAAGCTTAGGCTTATCAATACATTTAAAAATTATTTTCCTATCTTTGGCTGGGAGCTTTTCACAGAATTCTATTGCATTCCCGAGTGCATTGGCAAAGCAGATGGCGAGTCCTGCAGAGTCAACTGGCAGTGTATCTGGTATGACAATTGAGGTTTGCAGCTGGATACCGGATTCCTCTGCAGTTTTAAGATAAGAACAAAGCGTAGTATCTAAAAGTGCATCTGCACAGTAATGAGATACTTCTGGCATATTCGGATTTTGGCCAGCAATACTAATAAAATCAAGTATTGCCTGCATATCACCGCTCTCAGCAAGAGATGCTATCGTGGAAAGCATGTGACGGGTGTCGTGCCGGATAATTCTTGTCTGGTCTGCAAGAATTGCCATATCAGCAGCTTCTCTTTGTATGTTTTGTACCTGTAGTTTCAGAATTTCTCTGTTCTGTTCTATAGCCTGCCTGTGATACTGCATAGAAAAATATACACCGATTGCAATGTAGAGAATGATAATGACTGCACCGAGCAGATAAATCATCACGACGCTTGTGGGGCGTCTCGTATAATTTTCAGGATAGAAAGCAAGTGCTACAACCAGGATAATCAGCGAACATGGAATCAGTGAAAGAATTCCCCATCCCTTTTTAATCTCCGTAATAAAATCAAGATAGATGTGACGCACAAAATGAAAATCAAACAGGATAACGAGCAGATAGACGAGCAGACGCATAAGTATATCTGAAAGCTCCGTTCCGTTAAGCATAGTATTTACGAGTGTGATAGTGCCTGCAATATATATGGAGGCAAGTATATGAGTTGCACGGACAAATACAAGACGAGGTAAAGGTTCGTCAGAAATATTATGCAGCAGCAGGATGGCTGGGCAGGATATTGTCAGAACAAATACCCGCAGCAAATACTCATAGCTGAAAAAATTAATAATCGCATAGGAAGAGAGCATGACATAAATGATGTATGCACTGAAAATCATAATGCTCACAGGTTTTTCTTTCACAAAACGGAACTTTGTGGTGGAACCCATCATGCCAAAGGTGCCTGCACATGTAATCATAACCTTTAAAATTAAAAAAGTAATATTATCTTCAAAAAGCATGGTATCTTCCTCCATTCAGCCAGAAGTCTGCCCACTTCTTCTTAACAGTCTCATACATGCGTCGTGGAACTGGAACGCGGAGATTGCCAGTAAGTATGAGCTCTGATTTTGTAACTTCCGTGACATGAAACAGGTTCACAACAAATGATGAACCTACCATGAGCATTCTTTTATGTGCCAGCAGCCCAGTCACAGCGTTCTGGAAAGAACCATTGAAGCTTGTGCTGTGTATCACGGAATTATCTGTAAGATGGTAATCAATATGTTTATCTATGCGTTCTGCATATCGGATGTCCGTGATGGGAATCATCCGGATGCTGTTTGTAGTCTTTATAGCAATAGTTTCCTGCATAATCTGTGAAAAAGAGTGGTAAGCCTTGTCAAGGCTTTGGAAAAATAGTTCATTGTCCACAGGCTTTAACAGATAATCAAATGCATCTACCCGGTAAGAATCCAGAGCAAAGTCAGGAGATGTAGTAAGGTAGAGCAGGAGTCCGGTATCATCACGTACTCTTAGAGCGTGTCCAAGTTCAATACCATTCATGCCTGGCATAATGCAGTCCAGAATATAGAGATTAAATCCACCATGTTCATCTACATGATTTATAAGCTCTTTTCCAGATGAAAAAGAAGATAGGGAAAGGGTGCGTTCAGGATGTATCTGTTTATATTGTCTGATAAGTTCTCTGATATTTTCATGGTATATTATTTCATCATCACATAAAGCAATCTGCAAGTTATAAGCCCCCTTTTTTAGAAAATTACATATATAGAATAGCAAAGAAGATGTAATGCGTCAACGAAACAGGTGGTTACCAAATCCGACTAAAAAGCTACCAAATCCGCAATGATACGCATAATTAAAAGTAAATCAGATATACTTTGTCTGAAAAGTAGAAATAATTTTGAAAATAATTTTGCAAATTCAGATAAAGAAAAGGGTAAGGTGAGCATTTTATGAAGATACGAATGTCAAAGAGAGAAAAATATATGCGTGCAGCAGCAGGAATACTTACGGCATTAATCGTGTTTATAAATATTGATTTCACAGTGTTTGCAACAGGTAATGAAAGAATAAAAGCACAGGATGAGATTACAGAAACCAGTGAATCAGATGAAATGAAGCACATGCGTGATACGGATACGGACTGCATGGATTTTAACTGTCCTTATCACTATCCGAAAGAGATACAGCAGCTTATGGCAGAGGATGAAATACCGGAGCTTCTGACGCTTGATGATCTCATAGAGTATTATGGCGTGGAGCCGCCAGAAGAGAATGTTATGTCTGTTGCTGCCCAGGATACAGAGCTGTATGGTATAACCACTGCAGCTGCAGCACATCCACAGACACTTATGGTTACTAAAGATAACGAGAATAACAGCCATACTGGAAAAGCAGATAAAGATATGGATGTGATGATGAGCTCAACGGACAGCGGCCATCCAATTGAAATTGCATTTACGCTGGATGAGCTTCCTGCGAAAAGCGCTTATCTGGCAGTCAAGGCATATGATGTAGACGAGGATTCAGGCGAGACAGATTATGTATATTTAAATGATGATATATATTTGCCGATGGATAAGACAAATAAATATAAAAAGAAATATAACAAAGAAACGATAGGCTATCTGTCAGGTACAAATAATACATGGAACACAAGCGTATTGGAGATACCGCTCGAAAAGTTAAAAAAGGGAAAGAATGTAATATCTGTGACAGTAGCACCCAACTGGGTTGTAAAGATAGACTGGATGCAGCTTATACTGGATGGTGGAGCGGCTGATTCTAATATTGAAAAATTCTCGTTGAAGCTGCAGGAAGAAGTTACAGAAAGAAGTAACATTACCATAAAATCTCTTGTTACTATCCAGCAGAAAGGAAACAAAGAGTATTCTACTGAATATACATTGACACAGGTTGAAACTGGAAATGCACTTGATGCATGCTTTGGAAAGGCAAAGTCACAGGAACAGATTGCTTTAAGCATGCCGCTGAATTCACCAAGCGGAGTGTACAAAATTACTGGAATACTCAAAGACATTTCAACAGAGGAAATCAAAGCAACAGACAGTATCAGCTTTTATTTTGTGAAGGGCATGGGGCTTGGACCGAAGATAAGCCACACGCTGTCACCAGATACACTTACCAATAGGGATGTAACTATAACTGTAGAAACAGGAGATATGTCGGAGCTTGGAATTACTGATGTTGTGGTTGTACCTGGTGCCTCTGCGACAGTATCAGAAAATGGTAAATCTACATTTACAATAAACTATAAGATGGGAGGCAGCGACAAGTCAGTTGTGTATCCAGTACGGGTGGACAATATTGATAAAAACGCACCGGTGATTACATATACGCCGATTACAGTTTTAGAGGAAGAAACGCAGGCTGCGGTTGAGAAGCTGTTTGCGGAGGCTCTGTCTGTGTCGGATAACCATAAACTTGCTGATAAATCGTTATCATACACGATACCAGACGGCATCAGTAACACTCCTGGCGTGAAGACAGTTATGGTAGAGGCATACGATGCTGCAGGTAATAAGAGTACAAAAAGCTGTGAGATTACAGTGAAAGGAAAGCCTCTTGAGCTGGAGCTTGAGACGCCATCAGCAGTTTCAGGAAGCAAGGACAGCTTTAACCTGAAAGCAGTTTTGGCACATACTGGAGAAGATACGATTCTGGAGACAGGCTTTGTGTGGGGTGTGATGCCAGCTCCAACACTGGAGTTTAAAAATGGAAATGTAGAGACATCTTCTGTTATTAACACAAAGAATGGAAAGCTGAATGGAACAGCGACAGGATTAATCTCAGGCGTAGAATATTATGTGCGGGCATATGCGAAGGTAATGAATGCTGGAAAAGAGAAGGTGTTTTACAGCGAAGCAGATAGATTTGGTTTCGGGATTCCCGAGTATGGCACATTTTCAGTTAGCAATGTAACAAACAACGGCAGCGGTACGACTTTTACAATCACAAGAAAGAATGGCTCTGATGAACCACAGACGGTTTATTACCGCACAGTAAATGGTTCTGCGGTAGGTGGTACTCATTTTATTCATCAACAGGGCTCAGTTACTTTTGCAGACAATGAAATGTCAAAGACGGTAAGAGTTGGAGAGCTTGGTGTGGCAAGCGCTTATGCGCGCAATGACGGCACGAAGTATTCTAATGCCGACAGAACTTATTCACTGGAGATTTATCGCGTGGATGGAGGCGGAGAGATTGACAAAGCAAACCGCTCAAAGACACGTACAATGGCGAAGGACAACAATTACACCATAGACAGGTCAGTTTATACAACTGAAAAATCAATAACTCAGGTAGCAGATACATCTGGGACAAATGGAAAACGAATTGCAGATACAAATAAATCACAGGGTGGAACAAGAACTAACGTAAGTTTTCTGACAAACCGTTATAAAGATACAAACTATAATACAAGCAGTTCTTTTTCGGATTATTACACTGATTC
This sequence comes from uncultured Lachnospira sp., assembly GCA_934359185.1. Classification (GTDB taxonomy): domain Bacteria; phylum Bacillota; class Clostridia; order Lachnospirales; family Lachnospiraceae; genus Lachnospira. Next base: position 13,063 of record CAKRLE010000007.1, read on the forward strand.
ACGACAGCAGGAGTATTTAAAATCTACGGCAAGTGGATGGTATTACCGATATGTGCTGAGAGCTTATGAGTTAGTAGATGGGTATGAACATGTCTATATGGGAACTATACCATTGGAAGATAAAAACTACAATATAAACGATGAAAAAGCTGCAGTAGCAGGTGTAAGTGGACAGCTCTGGGCATGTAATTTTCTGCAGGCAGCGAAGAAATCAGCAGGAACATATTATTTTCCAGATACACGGACTGGCGGTGGTGAAGGCAGTGGATATCCATTAAATAGGTCTGGTAAAACTTACAGTTACAGTGATAAAACATGGGTAAAACTTGGCGTAGAAGAAAACTGCCATGTTTATTTTGGCGCTACGGGTGCAGATAGCGATGAGTGGTATGTTGATGGCCTTACCAGTTATGCGGTTGTCAATGATGATAAAGAGCCAGTGCTTCTCGGGGTTGCACCGATGGCAGGAGGCACATATCTTCCTGGAGATACAATTACGGTCGCTCTGGTATTTAATGAGATTGTTGACAAGCAGAACAGTTCATTGAATAGCAGCCTTACAATTTCTACTAATATAGGAACCTTCTCATATGCAGGTGGGGCAGACACGAATGTTTTGTATTTCACGGGAACAGTATCATCTGCTGTCAGCCTTAATGACACCAATGCATTAAAGGTACAAGGAATCAGCAATATTGGAAGCATTAAGGATATGTGCAGCCAGCCTAGTACAAACCAGAAATTTTCAGGCAGCAATACCAATATCAGTGTGGATGCTTCGAAACCAATGGTAACAGTTACGCAAGACACAAGCGGCAGCCTGCCACGCCATAAAGCAACTATTACAGCATCAGGTGCATCATCTATCAAGTATGTATGGACAAAAGACAGCACACTGCCTTCTTATGGCTGGAAGGATGTCACAAGTGGTACACAGCTGACAGAGAGCCTGGGAACGGCAGGAAAGACAGAGGAATGGTATCTTCATGTACTTGCCTCTGCTATATCAGGTGCATCGACACATGAGTATAAGAAGTTTACATTTATGAATCCTGCAATTACAGCGGTATCAGTTAGAGAAGGCAATACGGTCTCATCTGCAGATGCTGCGGATGTATGGAAGCCGGGAAAATATATCGTGGTGCAGTATGCCGGAGCACAAAGTACAGGAACAACGCTCACTTTTGATGGTCCGAAAAATGGAGTTAAAAATATCGTATCATCCAGTGGTTCAGAAAGTTTATATGTTACAGAAAATGGAAATTATACAATAACATTAACAGATAATTATGGAAATGTGATTTCCAAAACCATAGAGGTTAAAAAAATAGATGCAAAAAAACCGTCTGTAACAATACGCAGTGGCAGCAGCACTGGAGAAGAAACTATATATAATAACCTGACACTTGTGGTATTCCCAGAGGATACAGGTGGCAGCGGTATTGAAAAGGTAGAGTATGCATGGTCAGATACAAAGGGAACACCTTCCACATGGAAGATATTGACGGCAGATGCAGATGGCAGCTATACGGCGGAATATACTGCAAAAGAGGCAGTAAAGACACAAAAGTATCTTCAGGTAAGGGTTAAAGATGTTGCGGGCAATGTATCAGAAGTAGTCATGTCGGGACCATACAATGTAATAAAGAAAGCATCTGGAACAGCACTTCCTTCGATTGGAGTAACGGGTAATCCGGCTTCTTGGACAAATAGTGCAGTGCTTACGTGGACAGTGAAGCCAGGAAGCGGTGCAGGTGCAGGAACGGTTAAGTCTGTCTATACGCCTAAAGGTTTAGTGACAGATAATGTGACTACAGGAAGCTGTATCATAACAAAAAATGGTGTCTATGAATTTGCGGTTATGGATGAGTATGGAAACTCTGCTTCGACAGAGGTTCTTGTGACTAAAATAGACAGCGCAGCTCCGAAGCTTGGAGATATTACAGCTTCAGGTGGCAAAACAGGCACAATTCAGCTGTCTGGTGTTACGGATGATACTACAGCAGTTTATGATAATAAAGGAAATGTAACAGATTACGGTGGCAGTGGTGTTCGGACCCGTCAGTACAGGAGGCAGGGAGATAGTGCATGGACAACCTTTACAGGCGACAGCTGTACAGTTACAAAAAATGGAATCTATGTAGTAAGGCTTATTGATAATGCAAGCCATATCAGCGGTGAATACAGAGCGGAAATTACCGATATTGATTCAACAGCGCCAACAGTCAGCAGCACACTCAATGGAAACCGTAATGATACGAACGGATGGTTCTTTGATTCAGATGTTTCAGTAACACTATCATTTGCTGATGAGGCAGGGGATGAAGGCGGAACTCCTAGTGGTATTCGGAGTGTAGCATACAAATGGGTGGCAGATCATTCCGATACAACGGCAGCAGGAATGGTTAATCTTGATTCATCTGCTCTTGCAGCAGGAAAATACAGGATTTCATCGCCTGATTATTATGGAACTTATTATCTGTATTATGAGGTCACGGATAACAACGGAAATGTGAGGAAGGGATTTTCTGAGCAGATAAAAAAGGATGACAGCCACAGTCTGACATTTACTGGACCAGGTCAGGGACAGCCTTTGTCATCAGGTCTTGTAATGAATGCCTCTGTTAAGTACGGACCATCAGGAGGTAAGCTCACAGGAAGCACGCAGTCAGAGGTACTGACACAATTGGCAGCTTATGAGGGAATGTACCATTCTAACGGACTGAAAACGGCTCAGGCTTTCTACACAGTAAAAAGTACGGGCGAAAAATATATTAAATATTTTAAAAATGCGTATAGTGACAGCATTGCCAGCGACCAAAAGAGCTTTTATGTCAGACAGATTACCTTTGACAGCCAGGGTGGAAATGCTGTTGAGCCTCAGCTTATATGGACAACTTATAATAGTTCCACACCATCCCAGCCTGTGCAGTGTATAGTCACAAAGCCAGCCGATCCTGTCCGTGATGGTTGTACTTTTGGAGGCTGGTATGCAGATGCAGATTGTACAGGTGGCATGGAATATGATTTTAATTCACAGGCTCAGATTGTGACAGATACAACACTTTATGCAAAGTGGATGCCAGACACATTTAATATAGATTATAAGCTGTCCTTACCAGACGGCAGCGTGTATGAGCCTGAAAATGCTTATAAAACATATGTACATGGACAGGAGATGGATATGCCGGCTCCATCATATGATGGATATGAATTTTGTGGATGGTATGACAATGACAGATATACCGGAACAGCACATACAACAGTTGGAAAGATGGAATTTGGCGACAAAACCTATTATGGTTATTTCAAGGATATTAGAAAACCAGAGTTAGGGGATGCATCTTTCAATGAGGGGTATAAAAATCTCTGGAACTGGCTTATACGAAAAGACAGTCTTGAAATCACTATTCCTGTCACTGAAGCGGAAAGCGGACTAGATAGTGTGGATTATACCTTAATACCAGAAGATAGTGGCACACAGAATAGTGGCACAACAGGTCTGGCAACAGTGAAAAAAACTCCATACGGGAACAATTCAAGTTATACAGCTGTATTTTATATCAATCCGGATTTTAAGGGAAAAATCAGAATTACCGCTAAGGATAAGGCAGGAAATGTTTCTGATACTAAGATGATTGGCACAGATGGCAGCGGTATCAGTGGTGTTATTATAGAGGATAATGCACCACAGATTACATTTTCAGTAAATGGCAGTGAAAATCTGGCGGAAAAATACGATAAAGCACCAACAGTTTCTGTGACAGTAAAGGATGATGATAAAAATGCTATTTCGGCAGGTCTGGCTTCGGTGGCTTATCAGATTGGAAATGGTGCAGAACATGCCTTGAATGAAGATTTTGCTACAGCCATGAGAAATGAGATTGGATTCGTTATACCAAAAGATGAGCTTACATCTGGCAGTGTGGACATTAAGGTAAAAGCGGAGGACAATGCTGGAAACTACTCAGAAAAGGACATTACAATAATTATACAAATTAACAGTGGAACAGCACCAGAAGGCAAGCCAGAAGACAAGCCGACAGAAAAACCAGAGGGCAAGCCAGAGGAGAAACCGACAGAAAAACCGACAGAGAAACCAGAGAGTAAGCCAGAGGAGAAACCAACGGAAAGTCCGGTAGAAAAGCCAGAGGAAAAACCAACGGAAAGTCCAGTGGAAAAACCAGAGGAGAAACCAACGGAAAGTCCAGCTGAAAAGCCAGTGGAGAAGCCAACGGAAAGTCCAGCTGAAAAGCCAGAGGAGAAACCATCAGAAAGTCCGGCAGAGGAACCAGCTTTGCCTATACAGCCTGACAGAGTGGATATACCTAAGCCAGACAGAGCAGATACACCTGTGGTAATAGAAAATGATAAACTGGACATAACTGGTGAAACTGTGGCGACAGGAAATGTGAAAGGTATGTCAGGCACAAGCACCAAATTAAGCGTGGGAGAAGGTAAAGTTACCGTAACAGTTGTCTGTGGAACACAGAAATATACGGCGGGAGTTGCAGATACCTATGCAGTAGCAGGTGCTGTGCTGACACCAGAGCAGATTCAGAATGTAGTCGGTGGAGAAAACATAGAAATCCGTGTTGATGTGAAGGATATTTCTGATAATGTGCCAGAGATGGATAAAAGTGTAATTGAAAGCGGCATTGAAGAGTATCGGAAGAAATTGCCAGATCTGACACTCGGAATGTACGTTGATATTTCACTGTTCATTAAAGTGGGAGAAGATGAATGGAACGCTGTTACTGGTACATCCGAACCGATTGATGTGGTAATTGGTATTCCACCAGAACTGCAAAGCAGTGACAGGGAGTTTTTCATTATCCGCTCCCATGAAGGGGAATATACCATTTTAACGGATATGGATAATGCCCCTGATACAATAACAATCCGTACAGATAAGTTCTCGGCGTACGCCATTGCTTATGAGCATGTGCATGTGAATGTAACACATGAAAACGATGTATGTGGTTTATGCCATATTTGTCCGACATTTCTGGGTATCTGCTGCTTTGTGTGGCTGATATTAATTCTTGCAGTGATTGTGATTATATGGATTGCCATACGTACATATAAATGTCATTCAACAAAACAGTAAAAAACTAAAAAATAGCGAAAAACATCTATCTGTATAAATGCAGGTAGATGTTTTTTTGTACATAGAAAAAAATTAAATGTATTGACAAAAATTTACAAATAGGATATGTTGTTAGTAACATGTTAGTAATCAACTGCGTTGAGTAATGAGTTTTGTTATAATTGTAGAGGTAAATGTAGGGTTATGACGGAAAATAGCTGATTAGCAATCATGTATCATGTAATCCCGCTGTTATCGTTATAAAGTAATAAGACTTAGAAAATATGCAGATAAAGTGAACGTTGATCACAAAAACTATAATTAATAGTAAAGGAGAGTTATATGACAAAAATCAAAGAGAGAATAAGAAACTTAAAAGTTGCAGCAAAATTAAAATCATATCGGCTGACTGTACTTGTTATGACAGTATTATTGGTGTTGGTAGCACTTATTTCAACATTAGTAATTCGTTCCAATATACAGAAGATTACGGAAGTATGGTCTCCGTCACTGGGTTATCTGCAGGATTTAGAAACAATGACGTCTAATTACAGAATTAAACAGTATCAGCATCTTGCAGAAACAGATACATCAGTTAAGGCTTCCTGTGAAAAAGAAATTAAGAGCCTGGACAGTCAGATTACAGAAACCGCCGAAAAGTTAAATAAAATAATGATTTCAGACAAAGAAGCAAAACAGGGGAAAGATGATTATGAACAGGCAAGTTCTGCATGGGAAAAGTACAAGACAGTGTCTGAGGAAATCCTGAAACTGAGCAGTAATGGCAAACAGCTTGAAGCAGCGAAGCTGATGACAGGAAGTGTGTATGAAAGCTATACATTTTTTGGCAGTAAATTAAGTATACTGCGTGACGATTTCCAGGTAAAATTGGATGAATCGAAAACAATTGCTAATGTATGTACTGTAATTATATTTATTGTTATTTTTGCAATGGGAATTGCGATTGCAGTTGTTACAACGATTATTGGAAATGTAATTACAAAGTCAATCACAGAGCCTGTAATTCAGATAGAGGCAGCAGTTGCCAGTCTGAGAAAAGGTGAACTTTCTAATGTGGAAATGCTTACATATGAGTCTGAAGATGAGTTAGGTGCTACAATAAATAATTTGAGAGAGGCGATGAATATTCTTTCAGATTATGTCCGTGAGATTTCAGGGGAAGTAAAAATGATAGCACAGGGTGATTTGACAAGAAATGGCGATGAAATCACCTCTTTCCTGGGTGATTTTTCAGAATTAAAAGAATCGCTTCTGTATATTTTGAAGCGTTTTAACAGTACACTGACAGATATTAGTAACATTGCAGAACAGGTTTCATCTAATGCGAGGGATGTTGAAAGTTCATCACAATCTTTAGCAGAGGGTGCAACAGAACAGGCAGGTGTAATTGAAGAACTGAATGCCACTATAGATAATGTTGTTAATTTGGCGATTGATACAGCAAATGAAACAAAAGATGCATCTCAACGTGTAAAAACATCTGCAAATAAGGCAAATGAAGAAAAAGAAAAGATGAATGAGCTTCAGGCTGAAATGGAATATATTACAAAAATTTCTAAGGAAATTGGTAATATTATCACTGATATTGAGGATATTGCTTCCCAGACAAATCTTTTGTCACTTAATGCATCAATTGAGGCTGCAAGAGCAGGCGAAGCTGGAAAAGGTTTTGCGGTGGTTGCAGACCAGATAGGAAAACTGGCAGCTGACAGCGCACAGTCTGCAATAAATACAAGACAGCTTATTGATAAGACTCTGGTTGAGATTGAAAAGGGTAATGCTATTACAAGAACAACAGCAGAAGCCTTTAATCAGATTATTGTGGATATGGAATCATTTGCTGAACTTGCACAGAATACAATGGAAAAAGCTAATGCACAGGCAGAGTCATTAGAGCAGATCGGACAGGGCATTGAACAGCTTTCAAATGTGGTACAGGGTACAGCAGCAGCTTCTGAGGAAAACACAGCAATAAGTATTAACCTGGCAGAGGGAGCAGCTAACATGCATGAACGTGTGAATATATTTAAGCTGTATAAATAAATTTGTGATGTATTTGCAAATTATTGACAAATTAAATTTAATGGTATATATTCTCGGAATGAACAGTGTTCATCAAAGAGAAATACTAAGGATTAATAACATAATGGAGGTGGATAAGTGAATCTTCCTGCGACTTCAAAAGAAGATATATTAGCTGCCAGCAGGGAAGTGATTAAAGAAAATGGCTGGGCCGCTGTAAGCATAAGAGCTGTTGCAATGCGATGCTCTGTTTCAGTGGGAACGATTTATAATTATTATGAATCTAAGTCAGCTCTGCTTGGTGATACAATAGAGAGTGTCTGGCGTGAAATATTTTTTCATTCTCAGGATGAACATGTATTTCATGATGTTACAGCATGTGTTTCATGGATTTATGAACGATTGGAATATGGCAATAAGCAGTATCCAGGATTCTTCTCGCTGCATTCATTTGGTTTTGTGAAAGAAGAAAAAAATGATGGTAAAAGAAGAATGATGCAGACGTGGGAGCATATCCTTAATGGATTATGTGATGTCCTAAAAAACGATCCTAAGATACGCCCAGATGTCTTCGATCAGCAATTTACAGAAAAACAGTTTGCAGACATATTGTTTTCACTGATGATTGTATCAATGAGCCGTCAGGACTATAATCCATCATCCATACTGATGCTTATAAACAAAACATTATATTAAAAATTCTCCCACATTATAATATGTGGGAAATTCAGTTTTGCTTTTTATATTCCAGTTGTGCTGTGGGCAGATGTGATTCCTATGATTGGAATGCTGATGATTCCTAAAACATGTGCATATGTATGGACTGTGTTGATTGGTTACATGGCAATGAAAAAAGAAATTGCAGATTAAAAAATAATCTGGGAATAAATTAAAAACAAGTATGTAATATAAGTGAGAGTGTTTTCTTCTGATTGGAAAATACTCTCACTTTTTACATTTTGTTAACATGTACAATTATAGTTGCAATTTCAGAACCTGTCTGCGGAACAATGGCTGATACAAAAGGATTTAAAAAGCCATTATTCATGGCGTCAATTATTATCGGAACAATAGGATGTGCGCTTCTTGGCTTGATGGTTCAGTGGATGGCATGTCTTGTACTTGTGCTTGGTTTAGGAAAGATTGGAATCAGCATGGAAACTGCTATGGGAATAGCATTTGTGATAGTAGCATTGTGGTGGCTTGGAATGTCAGTGCCACTTCTTAAAAAATATGAACAGAGATATTATGTGGAGAAGCAGCCACGCGCAATTGCACAGAGTTTTAAAAGACTTGGCAGTACATTTAAGAATATAAAAAGGGAAAAACAGGTGTTTATTATGGATATATGTGGCAAAGGTGCATCATTTGTTGGAACAACGATTGTCAGCGTGGTATCGCAGCTCACAGGCAATATAAGCATAGGTGTTGCAATGATAGCGATTCTGTTCTGTGTTGGAATTGTGATATTCTTTAAGGCTGTTTCGATGTCGAAAAGTTATGAGAAGCCGGCGGATATTATGTATGGTGTTAATGTTGGAAAATCCGTATTGTGATTAAATGAAATATATTTTTAATATAATATTTATATTGCAAAAGTGTTTAAAGATGAGTATAATGGATATAGGGAAAGAAATGATAAGTGACTGATAATATATCTTGATAATTTTGACCATTTACAATATAATAATAAAAAGAAATATTATTTGATTGCTAATGATGATCTTTCCCTAAGCATATTTTTATTAAGCTGTATAGAATGGGGAGGAAATATTATGGCAGGGGAAACATATATTTCGAGTGAAATTGATTCGGCTGACAGTAAAGCACAATATGATGAGCATGTCAGGCGGATTCTGAAAGATAAGAATATCTTAGCTTATATTTTAAAGTATTCTGTAAGGGAATTTGCAGATTATTCTCTTGGTGAAGCGAGAGCAAGCATTGAAGGAGAACCTGAAGTCGCAGCGCGCCATGTACATTTGGATGCTGTGCATGCTTTAGAGAATGAGAGCAATATTCCGGGTTATGACCTGGTGACGAGAGGAATAATATATCCAGCAAGACTTCTGTCGCAGCAGATGGATGTAGAGTATACAGCGGATAATTATGATGGGGTTAAGAAGGTATATTCAATCTGGATATGCATGAATACACCGGATAGGAAAAGGTCATATAAAAGAGTTGCAGATTCAATAGTGGAATATACAATTAAACCAACTATTCTTTATCCACCAGATGGAACAGTTGAAAATATATCAACTGGAAGATATGATTTAATGTCAACTGTGTTTATTAATCTTAATTCAAGTAAGACAGTAGAATCAAAGAATACGCTGATAAGCATGTTATCTACATTGTTATCAACGGATATAAGACCTGATGAAAAGAAACAGGTCCTTGAAAAAGATTATGGAATTCCTATGTCTATAGAATTAGAGAAAGAGGTGAACTCTATGTGTAATTTGAGTGAAGCAATTGAAGAGCAGGGAATTGAGAAAGGTATTGAGAAAGGACTTGTGCAAGGCATTGAACGTGGAAAGAGTATTACAATATATGACCTTGTGCAGACAGAAATAATTACACCAGAGGTAGGAGCCGAGAAACTTGGTGTGACAGTTGATGAGTTAAAGAGCAACATGAAAGCGGCAGGATTTCATACTCCTGAATAATAAGCAGGAATATTTTAATCCTCATCAACTTTAATAAGGTTGCTGTAATATTTAGTTTTTCCAGAGAGAACATCATCATAGAAGCTCTGCTTCCAGTCAATGTAATCGATAGCTTTTTGCAGATCATTCATTGATTGAAGCAGAGTTTTTTTAGCATCAAGAATTTTTTTCCTTTCAGGGATTGAACATTTCGGATATGAGGCAGGTAAATTAAGAGCTATTGGTATATCAAATCATTATGTTGACCGTATGGTTGAACTTGCTAATTTCACACGAATCAAGCCTATGGTTAACCAGATGGAGGTTCATCCATATAACCAGCAGATTGAGTTAAAGAAGTGGATGGATAGTAATGGCTTTATCAGTGACAGCTTGCGGAGGCAAGACAGGCAGTATTTACATTTTTGGAAGAATATGATATGACTGGTAAGACAATTATACCATTCTGTTCACATGGTGGAAGCAGACTGGGAAGTGCTGTCAGGGACATGAAGAGCATATGTCCGAATTCTTCAATTGTTGAGATTGGTCTTGCGATATCAGCAGATAATGCAGTTATAGCCTCAACAAGTGGAGAGATTGATAAATGGCTGGAGCAGATAAAAATAAATGTATATTAAACAGGCGTATGAAATTCTTGGAGTGACAGACAATGCCGACCGGAATGAGATAAAAAGAAAATACAGAGAACTTATGCACAAGGTTCATCCTGATGCGTGTGCGCATAATACAGACACACATCAGGATGATATACATAATAGCGATTCATACAATTACAGTGCATATGAGATTAACGAGGCATATTCGGTAATATGTGAGTATATTGACAGCAGTTCTAAAAATACATTTAATACTGGATACTCATTTTATGATAGGTATGCGTACAGTGATGCGCGTGAGTACGGCTGGGATGCGCCTGAAAATGATAATGCATACTGCAACAGAAGTATTTACCATTATGTAGAGGACTATGCTGGGCGGAATATTGGAAGTTTTAAGATAGCGCATGGCAGATATATATGGACAGTTGAGGAGGATTTCAAGCTGTTCATAAGAAGTATATTTGAGTGCAGTGAGAAGCTGCTAGGTGATATAGAAAAACAGCTTGATAAAAGCTGTGATGCGGATAAGAAGCTGGTTATACAGGCTGAGCTGGCGTATCTCATTGCACAGCAGTTTATTGCCGCAACAGATACATTAGGAAAAATACTTACATCATTAGAATCAGATGATCCAGAGATTTTCTATGTGGCATCTATGCTTGAGGTTAGGCAGGATGCACCATTTATTAAAGCAGGGATGACCCTGTATCCATCAGGAATAAGGAGACACAGACTGTATCTTATGACTAAATCAGGTCAGGAGGCAGGCTATGTCTCTTTTCGTGATGACCGGCTGTATTATATACTGATTCCGATTCTTGAACAGAAACGTGCGCTTGTAAAAATTGAAGTATCAAGAAAACAGGACAGACTTAATACACGCCAGCCGAACAAATATAAGAATCTTGATTTGTGGATCAAAATGAAAGATAACGATAACAATAGATTTCCGGAGAATATCAATATGCAGATTGATGAATTACTAAAGAAATACAGAAGTATCATAGATTAATGAATTCTAAATATTAGAGTGGTTGGAGTGTTTGAAGTAAATGAAGGGGTTAAAGTAATTGAAGTAATTGAAATAGTTGAAGTTTGCCCCGATATATGACATAATATTTTCGATTGTTTAAATATAACATATTAAAATACATTAATATATATTTATAAAATATATATTAAAAAATACACACATAAAGGATGATATTATGGCAGAGAGAATTACAGAGAGATTATGGATAGAAATATGAAGTTTGATAACAGATATCTTAAAAGTCTTATATTTCCATTGATGCTTGAACAGTTACTTGCTGTGAGCGTTGGATTCGTTGATACGCTTATGGTCTCCACAGTTGGAGAGGCGGCACTTTCAGGCGTTGCACTTGTCGATAATATTAACCGCCTTGTTATTATGGTGTTTTCAGCATTTGCCACAGGTGGAATTGTTATCGTGAGCCAGTATTATGGACGAGGCGAAAAAGAACATTCAAGGCTTAGCTGCGGACAGCTTATAACGCTTATGGAGGTATTTTCGCTGATAATACTTGCCGTGTTCGTGCTGTTTGCAAGACCTATGCTTAGTGCTGTATTTGGCAGAGTTGCAGATGATGTAATGGATGCGGCTGTTATATATCTGATACTTACAAGTATCTCATACCCATTTCTTGCTGTGTATAATTCAGGAGCGGCGATATTCAGAAGCTTTGGTAACAGCAAAATAAGCATGAAAATAAGCTTTGTTATGAATCTTATCAATGTCTTATTTAATGCAATATTTGTATTTATCTTTAATATGGGCGTTGCTGGTGTAGGACTTGCAACACTTATAAGCCGTGTGTTTGCGGCAGTGGTTATGTGGTGCTTTATGAATTCAGACAGGAATATGCTGCGGATTCAGAGTGTGCGTGAGTATATGCCTAAGATGGAATATATATCAAGAATATTAAAGATTGGCGTTCCGAGTGGAATTGAAAATGGAATGTTTCAGATAGGAAAGCTTCTTGTGGTAAGCATGGTAGCAACGCTGGGTACAAGTGCGATTGCGGCTAATTCAATTGCTTACCAGATAATAGATTTTCCTAATATTCCCGGAGTTTCCATAGGACTCGCACTTGTCACAATCTCAGGTCAGTGTATGGGAGCTGGTGATGTAAGTGCTGCAAGATATTACACCAAGAAATTAATTAAGACAGCCTATATATGTGACTGGATATGTAAGGGACTGTTATTTATATCTGCACCATTTATTGTAGGATGGTTTTCATTGTCAGATGTGGCAGCGGCAGAGGCAGTAAAAGTGCTTCGTGCATTTTTTATTGCAGCGATTGTTATATGGCCGCTCAGTTTCACACTTCCTAATTCATTAAGGGCAGCAGGAGATGTGAGATATACAATGTGTGTAAGCATCGCATCTATGTGGATATGCAGGATTGCAGCCAGCTACCTGTTCGTATTTACATTTAATATGGGACTTATGGGAGTATGGCTTGGAATGTTTGTGGACTGGTATGTAAGAGGCGTATGTTATATTCTTAGATTTATTGGACACAGATGGGAAAAGATTAAGGTCATTTAATAATGATATTTCAAGGACATCTGATAATTGTATTTCAGAAAGTTTTATAATAGAGGATTGATTTGTCATGAATTATACATACATTTTAAAATGCAGTGATGGAAGCTTCTATACAGGCTGGACGAATGACCTGCACAAAAGACTTGAGTCGCACAATAACGGTAAAGGTGCCAAATATACCAAATCTCGGACGCCGGTAGAACTTGTGTATTTTGAGATTTCTGATACCAAAGAAGAGGCGATGAGCAGGGAATGGCATATTAAGCAATTGTCAAAAATAAAAAAACAGAAGCTTATAGACAGCATTGATAAAGCAGAATTAGATAAGTTTAATCATAACCATACACATAGCCTGACAGAAGATAGTGGGGTAAGTTCAATGAATGAAACTACAATTCATCCACATGCACATTACCATTCGCCAGAAGAAAAGAAAAAACAGCTTAACAGAATATCAAAAGCGATTGGACACTTACAGCATGTCAAGACTATGATGGAGAATGATGAGGATTGTGCAGATGTGCTTATTCAGTTGTCAGCAGTCAATTCAGCACTTCATAATCTAGGTAAAGAGATTATCAATGAGCATATGACACATTGTATTGTCCATGCGATAGAGAATGGGGATATGAAGGCTGTAGAAGAATTCCAGAAGTCAGTTAAAAAATTTTTATAAAGCATAAGTTCTAAGGCAGGGGATATTTTATATCCCCCCACCCAGCTTGTGTAATAATAAATTTCTATTATAATGTATTCAATGATTTATCAAAGGATATATTGATATGACAGAGTACATTAATCAAAAAAAATATGCTAAGAATATAGCAGTTATCTTAATTGCTGCAGCAGTGCTTGCTATGGCATTAGAGTGTCTGTTTGTCGGCTCTTCTAATATGTCACTTTCAGACTGTATATCAGCTCTTTTTAGAAAAAGTTCACCAGCTTATATAAGAATAATATGGAATATAAGGATTCCACGCGTGCTTGCGGCACTTATAGCAGGTGCAGGATTGTCAGTGGCAGGACTTATCATGCAGACAAGCCTTAATAATCCTATGGCATCTCCATCGACGTTAGGTGTATCTAACGCTGCGGTATTTGGTGCAAATTTGTCGATTATAGCATTTGCGGGAGGATTTTTAACTACAGGCAATAATCTTAAAAATTATACGTCAGGAATAAATCCTTATGCGGTATCGCTTATGGCATTTATATTCTCGGTTATATCAGTTCTTGTGATACTTGGATTGTGCAGAATACGTGCATTTGACCCGGGAGTTGTGGTACTTGCAGGAATAGCGATAGGTTCAGTGTGGACGGCTGCAACGACAGTGCTTCAGTTCTATGCTACAGATGTAGGATTGTCGGCAGCTGTTATATGGAATTTCGGTGATTTGGGGCGTGCAACATATAAGACAGATTTGATTATGTTCGTGGTTGTTACAGCAGGAATGATTGTATTCATGGCACTTTCATGGCAGTATAATGCACTGTTAAGTGGTGATGTGACCGCCAAAAGTGTCGGGGTCAATGTAGAAATGTTAAGATTTATATCATTACTGCTAGGTTCAGTGATAGTCGCCGTCTGTGTATCATTTTTAGGAATAATTGGTTTTGTGGGAATTATATGTCCTCATATAACAAAGAAAATATTTGGACATGACCATCATTATTCAATTCCTGTATCGGCCCTTATGGGAAGCTTTCTTCTGCTATTTGCAGATACATTGTCAAGAAGCATAGGCAATGGCTCGGCACTTCCGGTTGGAGCTATAACGTCACTTCTTGGTGCACCTTTCTTTGTAGCGATAATAATTTGGGGGAGGGGCAGTGATGTTTAAGATAGAAAATCTAAGTTACAGATACAGAAAATCATCGCCATACGTCCTTGATGGAGTATCAATGGAGCTTAAAAGCGGTGAGATTGGAATACTTCTTGGAAAGAATGGTTCAGGCAAGACGACACTGTTTAACAGCATATTGGGAATTAACAAACCATCAGATGGTACGATAGTGTATGAGGGCAAGGATATGCTTAAAATGTCAAGAACAGAGCGGGCAAGAAGGATTGCATATGTTCCACAGAATATCCAGTTTGGAATGTTATCAGTATATGATTCCATAATGCTTGGCAGGTTATCATATTTTGGCGTGAGGGCAGGAGACAGTGACAGAAAGGTTGTTGAAGGCATAATAAAAGAGATGAAGCTTGAAAATCTTGCCGCACGCAATGTATCTGAACTGTCTGGTGGTGAGAGACAGAAGATTGCAATAGCAAGGGCAATGGCGCAGGAGCCGGGCATGATTGTATTTGATGAACCGACAGGTAATCTTGATCTTGCCAATGAAGAGCTTATTATACAGGAAGCGAAGAAGCTTGCAAGAGAAAAGAATATAGCAATTCTTTCATCACTTCATGATCTGAATCAGGCATTATATTTTGGAGACAGATTTTTCTTTTTAAAAGATGGAAAAATTAAATATTCCGGTGGAGAAGAGATAATCACATCAGATGTTATCAATGACGTGTTTGATGTCAATATGAAAATTGTCACGATAGATGATAAGAAAATAATTATACAAGGAGATTAAAGAAAAATGAGATTAAAGAAATTAATAGCCAGCTTAATGGTGGTAGTATCAGTTATATCGCTGTCTGCATGTGGAGCAGGTAGTACAGACAGCCAGGATAATGCAGCAGCTTCTAATGTGCCACAGGAGATTACTGTGACAGATATGATCGGACGTGAGGTAAAGGTTACACCTCAAAGCTACAGCCGTGTTGTCTGTATAGGTGCAGGAGCATTGAGAATGTATACATATGTTGGAGATGTGGCACTTCTTAGCGGGGTTGAGGATATAGATAACACATCTTTACAGGAAAGACCTAAGATGTTTGATTCAGTATCAAGACCATATGTTATCGCATATGGTGATATATTCAGCAGGCTTCCTTCATGTGGTGTGGGCGGTCCTAATGCACAGACTGCGGAGGCAGAGAAGATTCTTTCATGTAATCCGGATATCGTTATATCAGAGTACGAGGATGTTGAAAAAGAAAATGCACTTCAGGAGCAGCTTGGTGTGCCTGTTATAACATTAAAATCAGGAGCTAATGGCGTATTTGATGATTCATTTAAGGGCAGCATGGAACTTTTGGGCAAGATATTTGGTACAGAGTCAAAGGCAGATAAGCTTGTATCTTATATAGATGAGCAGAAGAAAGAGATATCATCAAGAACAGTTGGTGTCAAAGAGGAAGATAAGCCATCAGTATACATTTGTGGTCTTGGAAACTGGGGAACAACTAATCATCTTATGACGGCACAGAATTATATTTCATTTAATATTGCTAATGTAAAGAATGCAGTAAGTGGTCTTGCAAAGAATGGTATCCAGGCAATTGAGGAAGAGAAATTCGTTTCATTGGGTGATTCAATAGACATAATGATTATGGATGCAGCAGCAGTTAAGAATATCAAACCATTATACCAGAATAATCAGGCTATGTTTGATACATGCAAGGCATGGCAGAATGGTGAGGTTTACCTTGAAATGGCATATAATGCGTACTACACTAATTACGAGATAGCACTGATTAATACATGGTTTATCGCTAAAATGGTATATCCAGAGCTCTTTAGTGACATTGATATAACAGAAAAAACTAATGAAGTTACACAGATGTTCCAAGGTCAGAAGATGGCAGATAAAATCTATGAAGCACCTGCAAGTTTTGGCGGTTATCAGAAGATTGACACAGCAGCATTTTTTAAATAACTGATAAAAGAGGCGTAAGGTAAATATGATAAACAAAAATGATGTCATTAAGTTTTTTGACATGTGTGCAGCTGACTGGGATGCACAGATGATAAGAGATGATAAGATTATAGGTAAGATTCTTGATAATGCAGGTGTAAAACAGGGGAGCAGGGTGCTTGATGTAGCATGTGGAACGGGTGTGCTTATTCCAGATTATCTGTCACGAGGTGTAGAGTCAGTCACAGCAATAGATATATCAACAGAAATGATAAAGATAGCGCAGAGTAAGTATAACCAGCCAGGTGTAAGATTTATTTGTGGTGATGTTATGGCAGCAGATATAGGAGATAATTATGATGCAATTGTAATATACAATGCGTTTCCACATTTTTCAGAACCAGAAAAACTGGTAGAAGTATTGTCAGGTAAATTAAAGAAAGGTGGCAGGCTTACTGTGGCACATGGAATGAGCCGCGAAAGAATAGATGCACACCACAGGAAAGCTGCATGCAAGGTTTCCAATGGACTCATGGAGGCTGAGAAATTAGCAGAGATATTCAACAAATATATTAATACAATTGAGATAATATCTGATGATAAGATGTATCAGGTTGTGGGAGAACGTCTTATAATTTAACAAAATGGGTATAACAATAGAATAAAATAGCATAAACAGCCACCAAGCCTATGATTATATATGGCTTGGTGGCTGTTTTATGCATGTAAATTAAGCTTCTTCATATCCTGGTCTGGCAACAAAATATTTGCGGTAGGCAGCTAAGAATAACACGATAGACAGTGCTGCTGCAATATAGTCTGTTATAGGCTGTGTCATAGCCAGGTTAGTTGGCGTGTTGTTAACAATGCTTATAGTTATAAGAATAGGGAAGTAGATGATTCCCTGTCGGCTGACTGAAAGTATAAGCGATGGAATCGCGGCACCCATTGACTGAATTGCATTCATGAATACAAACAGGATTCCAAGGACTGGTCCAGACATAATATATATTCTGGAGAATGCAAATGCATATCCAAATGCTTCCTCATCATCAAGGAATGCTTTGGCGAGTGGGGCAGCACCGAGGTAACATATCAGTGTCATTATGATACTTAAACAAACTGCAAAGCATAGAGAAAATTTAAGTGCAGCGCGATAACGCTTGTCATTGCCGGCACCAAAGCAGTAGCCGAGAAGTGGCTGGATACCAGTTCCGACACCAATAAGAAGCATAACGGCAATCATGTTAACTTTCATGGCAACACCAAGACCAGCAAGCTGTAGGTCGCCATGCTTTGCCATGAATGAGTTGATTAATATGTTAGAAACGCTCATAAGAATACTGTTGAGTGATGCTGGAATACCTATCGCCAGAACACCGGTTGAAATAGGCTTCTTAGCAGAATAATCTTTTGGGTTGATTGATAAAAGTGACCTCTTGGAATTGAGGTGTATTATGTAGAATACAGCCGAAAAGATATTACCAAGTACAGTAGCTATGGCAGCACCAGCAACATTCCATCCCAAGAAAAGAATCATAACAGGGTCGAATATGATATTAATAAGATTACCAATAATCATTCCTGTCATGGCAATTGTAGCATGTCCTTCTGAACGGATTATATTACTGAATGAGTTGCTGACAATAAGGAAAGGAATACCTATAGCAACGATTGAAAGGTACTGTGAAGCGTATCCAATAGTTGCATCACTTGCGCCAATCATGCGGCATATCGGAGCGGCGAATATCATCATAAGCACCATGGCTATAACGCCGATAGAAGCACCTGTCCAGAAACAAAATGCAGATATGTGCTTCGCCATATCACGTTTTCCTTCGCCAAGCATTCTGCTTATCATTGATGTGCCGCCTATACCAAATAACATACCTACAGCCATGAATATGATAAATGCTGGTGTGGCAATAGATACAGCAGCAACCATCAGTGGGTCTTTAGTCTGTCCTATAAAAAATGTATCTGCGAGATTATACACAAGAACCATAAGCATGCTTATTATAGAGGGTATTACATTGGTAAGTACAGCTTTGGGTACTGGTGCATCTCTGAAAATCTGTTGTGTTTTATCCTGCATATCTTCACTCTCTTTCTTAAAATGATTAACTGATATATTATAAGATAAAATTTAAAACAAGGCAATAATGAATGGGATATATATAATTGCGTTTATTGTTTTTTGTTGATATAATAAATATAAAAATAAACATCTCATAAACGGGCAGGAGAAATGTTTTATGACTAAAGACAGGAATAATTTTACAACGAGAGTACTTACAATTGAAGATGCTGACCAGTATAATGCACTTCTTAGATATGCATTTCAAGTGACAGAGCAGGAGCTTGCAGAGACTGGCTGGAAGGATGATGAGATTACCCAGTCAAAGTTCCCGGTGCTTGAGAGAGCGGATGTCCTTGGCTGCTTTGATGGAGATACGCTGGTTGCCCAGTTTGCGGTATATCCGCTTGATATGAATGTATATGGACAGAGATTTAACGTAGGATTTGTCACAAGTGTATGTACATATCCTGAATATACAGGACATGGAATTATGAAAAATCTTATGAGACACAGCCTCACAAGAATGAAGGAGAATAACAAGCCGTTTGCACTTTTATATCCATATTCAATTCCGCTGTATAGAAGACTTGGCTGGGAGATTATATCTAACAAGATGACGTATGTTATCAAGGACAGACAGATTCCTCAGAAGATAAGTGAGCCGGGATATGTCCGAAGGGTTTCATGGGATGATAAGCAGTTTAAGGAGCTTCATTCAAGATTTGCAGACAGGACACACGGATGTCTGTACAGAAATAATCTTGCATGGGAAGAATATTTCAGGTGGGATGAGGATGATACGATGGTTGCTATTTATTATTCTGCCAATGATGTACCATGTGGATATATGGTATATCTGATAAGTTCTGATATTATGCACATCAAAGAGATGATTTATCTTAACCGTGAAGCACAGCTTGGATTGTGGGAGTATATACATGCACATGATTCGATGATTGATGAGGTGCGTGGTAATAATTACTATAATGAGCCTATAGCATTTGAACTTGATGACAGTGATATTAAAGAGACAATCAAGCCATATGCGATGGGAAGAATAATAGATATAGAGCAGTTTATTTCTAAATATGTATGTGATCCTGATGAGCCGGCAGCAATATTTGAATTTGACATAACAGATGATCTGTTGGAGTGGAATAATGGAAAGTTTGTAGTTTACTTTAATAAAGGCAGATGCTCTGTGGTTAATGAGAAACCACAGTATTCACTCAAAATGACGATTGGAACACTAACTACGCTGCTTATGGGATATAAAACAGCAGAGAAGCTTATGAATATGGGAAAGATAGAGGGAACAAGGAATGCAATAGACAGGCTTGATGATATAATTTACCACAAAGTTCCATATGTTTCAGATTATATCTAGTATCTGGTTTTCAAAATAACTACACTATTCACTTGTCGGCGTATCCGAATTTTGTAGATTCTTCAATAAAATAAAAAACAAGCTGAAAAACCCAGTTTTAGTAAGATTTGTGGGATTTTCAGCTTGCTTTTTTATTATAAATCCAAAAGAAGGGTTTAACGAAGTGATAAATGTACAATTTTGGATTTTTTGCAGTAAAAATTACATATTGAGAAAATATTTATGTACGGAAGTATTATCATCCAGTTCTGGATGAAATGCTGTGACAAGCTGGTTTTTCTGTCTGGCTGCAACGATACGTCCATTGACAGCAGCGAGCACTTCTGCACCATCTCCGACTGATTTTGCGTATGGCGCACGTATGAAAGTCATAGGAATGTCGCCGATGCTGTCCATGTGGGACTCTGTGTGAAAGCTTCCAAGCTGTCTTCCGTAGGCGTTACGCTGTACATCTATGTCCATAGTTGCAAAACATGGATTTCCATCTTCTACATTCTTTGCAAGAAGAATCATGCCAGCGCATGTTCCGAATACAGGCATGCCTGATTCAATACGGTCCTTCAATGGCTGATATAGATCAAGTGCATGCAGCAATTTGTTCATTACAGTGCTTTCACCGCCGGGCAGAATAAGACGATCCATTGGATTGTCAAGGTCAGAAGCTTTTCTTATCTCAAAGTGTTCTGCACCTAATCTGTCAAGCATAGCGGCATGCTCTGCAAATGCTCCCTGAAGAGCAAGTATGCCAACAGCCATGTTCTATTTCCCCCTCTCAGCCATAAGAAGTGCTATCTCATTTTCGTTAATTCCTACCATGGCCTCTCCAAGGTCTGATGACAATTCAGCAAGGAGTTTTGTATCATTGTAGTTAGTTACAGCCTGGACGATGGCAGCAGCACGTTTTGCTGGGTTGCCAGACTTAAATATACCGGAACCTACGAATACGCCTTCTGCACCGAGCTGCATCATAAGGGCTGCATCAGCAGGTGTGGCAACACCGCCGGCTGCAAAGTTGACAACTGGAAGTCTGCCATTATCATGGACATACTTTAGTAAGTCATATGGAACCTGAAGCTGCTTGGCAGCCTCAAAAAGTTCATCTTCCCTTAAATTCTGTACACGTCTGATTTCAGAGTTCATCGCACGCATATGACGAACAGCCTGGACAACATCACCAGTTCCCGGCTCGCCCTTAGTACGTATCATTGAAGCTCCCTCAGCGATACGTCTTAAAGCTTCTCCAAGATCTTTGGCTCCACATATAAATGGTACTTTGAACTGATGCTTATCAATATGGTATACATCATCAGCAGGAGAAAGAACTTCGCTTTCGTCAATGTAGTCTATCTCTATAGCTTCAAGAATCTGTGCTTCTGCGAAATGTCCAATTCTGCATTTTGCCATAACAGGAATAGTTACTGCATCCTGGATTCCCTTAATCATCTTAGGGTCGCTCATACGTGACACACCACCGGCAGCCCTTATGTCGGCTGGGATTCTCTCGAGTGCCATTACAGCGCATGCTCCGGCAGCTTCTGCGATTTTAGCCTGTTCTGGTGTTGTTACATCCATGATGACACCACCCTTTAACATCTGTGCAAGTTCTTTGTTTAATTCATATCTTGATGACATATATTAATCTCCATTCATGTTGTATTCACACGTGTTGATGATACTCTACAACAAAACTGGATATATAAAAATGACCAATTAACAATTAAATAATAATGCCAGATGCTTTACGTGGTTTGTTATCAATATCTTTACTGCTGATTGTTCTCAGCCCTTAATTCCTCAACATATTCATCCATGTCGAATATCTCATCATTCATAATCCTGCTCATAAGCTTGATGGCAATGTTGACATCATCATAGTTTGGATTGACGATTGATGCGTTATAGAGGTTAGTAACCTGAAGATAACGTGTGCCTGTTGTACCACTTATGCTGAACATCTGGATATTCCAAGGCGTTGAGTCACTAAGTTGTGATTTAACAAGGTCAGTGATTGCACTGTTAGGAATGTTAGTAAGGAACGAATCACTTACAGCATCTAATACGGCAGAATATTTTGTAAGTATTGCAGGTGATGTTGCTTTGTCAATGATAGCTGAAATAGCGGCAGCCTGGTTACGTCCACGCTGGAAATCTCCATTGGCAAATGCCATCCTCTCTCTTGTGAAAGCAATAGTCTTCTCGCCATCACACTCATTAGGTCCGACAACGAAATGATATGATACAGGAGCAGCCTCATAACCATTAGTAAACTCTATCTCTGAATTAATTGTTATTCCACCAAGGGCATCCACAACATTCATAGCTCCGGTGAAATTAATCTTAACATAGTAATCGATATCAATACCATACAGGTTCTGCAATGCATCTATAGACTGCTCAATTCCGTAAACGCCGGCATGTGTGAGCTTGTCAAATCCTGTGTAGCCATTGTTGTTCGTAATCTTGATATAAGAATCTCTAGGTGTCGTGACAAGCATAATCTGTCTTGTCTCAGGATTAACAACTGCAAGGATATTAACATCACTGAGTGCATAGCTTGCAAGAGCTGAATCTGCACCATCTGCACTGGATATACCGGATACATAGATGACGAATGGGTCTTTTCTTACATTGACATTGGATTTTAATACTTCGACCTGCTTAGTATATTTATAGGTCTTGATAATTCTTATCTTGTCCATGAAACTGCTGTCTTCCTGAAGGATGATATTAAGCATTGAGTCATTAATTGCAACAGCTTTGATATCAGTTCCAGCATAAAGAGCCTCAGTCAGGGCGTTCCATGATGTATATTCTTTGGTATTGATGGAAGTGCCGACATCTTTTTTGATATCTTCAAATGCAGCTGTAACGTTGGAGCTGCTTGAAGCACTGTTATAGCCAAATGTGTATGCCGCACAGTCATCTATTGTTATAGCTTTGTCAGTTGCAAGAACACAGATATCAACGACATCTATATTGACCTCTGGTTCGGAAACTTTGTTAAGTACGGAGCCAAATTTGACGGCAAATAAATACACAAATAATATAATTCCTGAAAGTATGATTGATAAAATTTTACCAATTATATGTGCGCTGGTAAATTGTGATATGAAGTTATATAAGAATATCACACCGAGGAATGCTATTATCCCAATAAGATATGTGTCAGGAAGAATATTCAGTTTGAATATCTCATATAGAAGCAGTCCTGTAAGCACGGCCTCTATAAGAACAAGTAAAAGACCAAGGGAAGCAGCCCAGCCACGTCTTTTCTGCTTGCGCTGTCTGTCTGTCAGTGAAGCCTTCCCTTTGAACATATAACTCATATTGCCTTTAGTACGCGAAAAAATATTAGCCATTGATTACCTCTGATAATGAAAAATTACACAAAAAAATACATAATTAGTTTACCATATTGTTGAAAATAATACAAAGAAAAACAAACAAGTTATAATTATTTTATAAATTATTGTTTACATTATGAATATGAGCGTTTATTAATATATTGTAATAAGAATAAAAAATATTGTTTTTAAAATGGAGAATATATATGGTAAAAATAGATTTAATCACGGGCTTTTTAGGCTCAGGAAAGACAACATTTATAAAAAAATATGCCAGATACCTTATGGACAAAGGTCTTAATATTGGAATACTTGAGAATGATTATGGCGCAGTTAATGTGGATATGATGCTTCTTGGTGAACTTGAGGGAGATAAATGTGAGCTTGAGATGATATCAGGAGGCTGTGATGCAGACACACATAAGAGGCGTTTCAGAACCAAGCTTATCGCAATGGGAATGTGTGGCTACGACAGGATTATAGTGGAGCCATCCGGTATATATGATATTGATGAATTTTTTGATACATTAAAGGATGAACCGCTTGACAACTGGTATGAGATTGGCAATGTAATAACTATAATGGATGCGGCATTGGAGAGTGACATGTCAGAAACTGCAGATTATCTTCTTGCATCAGAAGCTTCTAATGCTGGAATTGTTGTATTAAGTCATGCTGACATGGCATCGGGAGAGCAGATTAAGAAAACAGTTGAACATCTTAACAGGGCACTTGAAAATATCGATTGTAAAAGAAGATTTGAACCTGGCAAGGATGTAATAAGTTGTTCAATGAAGGAGCTGACAGATGCTGAACTTGATGCAGTATATTCATGTGGCTATATGACAGAAAATTACCGCAAAATGCAGATTGATGATGATATAAGCTTCAAATCTCTGTATTTTATGAATACAGGTATTGATAAAAAAAGAATCAGTGAGTTAGCTGGGAAACTCCTTGCAAGCCATGAGTATGGTGAAGTTTTCCGTGTGAAAGGCTTCGTCAAAGAGGTGGATGGCTGGTGTCAGATTAACGCAACGCATAATGGCATAACAGTTGATGATATCGCTATGGGACAGGATGTACTTATCGTTATAGGCGAGAACCTCAAAAAAGATGAAATTGAAAAATTATTAAAATAATCTAAAAATTTATTGAAAAATTAGTAATTACCATATATAGTAGATAGAAAGCGATTTTCGATACGAAGTTTGCAGGAAAGTGACTAAGTCCACCGAAGGAGTAAAACTCTCAGGTGCCGGCAGTGCCGGCGAAACTGTAAATGGATCGACTCTCTGGAGATCCTGAATAAAAGTCAGGAGCCGAAGGTGCAACATAACCATCTGGTTATGAATCTCTCAGGCAAAAGGACGGAGATGATATACATAAATATACTTCAGCCGCAGGACAGCTTACAATGGTGTGAGCAGACTTACGGCTGGTCTTTGCATATCATCATAAACCGGTTCAGGTTGATTTCCAGTTAAAGTTAATTATTTAAGAAAATTGCATGTAATCACAATAAAGATATAAGCGAGGTAACTTAGGATATGTGGAATGCGATTAATGGCTTTTTATCAGCCGTAGATAATTTTGTGTGGGGAGTTCCACTGATGGTTCTTATCATTGCAGGTGGTATTCTTCTTACGGCACGTCTTGGATTATTACAGGTGAGAAAGCTTCCATTGGCGCTCAAATGGATGATTAAGAATGAGGAAGATGGCGAAGGAGAGATTACAAGCTTTGGCGCACTGTGTACAGCACTTAGTGCGACAATTGGTACAGGTAATATTGTCGGTGTTGCGACAGCGGTCTGTGCAGGTGGTCCGGGAGCTTTATTCTGGATGGTTGTAGCAGCATTTT
Organism: uncultured Lachnospira sp.; assembly: GCA_934359185.1. Classification (GTDB taxonomy): domain Bacteria; phylum Bacillota; class Clostridia; order Lachnospirales; family Lachnospiraceae; genus Lachnospira. The sequence goes on from CAKRLE010000007.1 coordinate 38,477, forward strand.
TTGGTATGGCTACCAAGTATTCAGAAGGACTTCTTGCAGTTAAATACCGTGTGATTGATAAAGATAAGCACAGCCTTGGAGGCCCTTTCTATTACATAGAGCAGGGTATGGGTGCTAACTGGAAATGGCTTGCCAAGATATTTGCATTCTTTGGCGTATGCGTTGGTTTATTTGGTATTGGTACATTCAGCCAGGTTAATGGTATATCAAGTGCTGTTAATGGATTTTTTGATCCAGACAATGCACATTGCGTTAAGATTCTTCCATTCCTTGGAGAATATTCATGGTCAGTTGTTATAGCTTCACTTATTCTTGCATTCTGTGTTGCAGCAGTTCTTATCGGCGGCGTTAAGAGAATTGCAAGTGTGAGTCAGGTTATTGTTCCATTTATGGCAGTTATATATGTTGCTTTTGTTCTTATTCTTGTTATATGCAATATAACAGAAGTTCCAGCGGCAGTTGTCACAATTGTAAAGGGAGCATTCAATCCAGAGGCTGTTACAGGTGGTGTTGTGGGAAGCATGCTTGTAGCTATGCAGAAGGGTGTTGCAAGAGGTATCTTCTCTAATGAGGCTGGTCTTGGTAGTGCACCAATCGCAGCTGCAGCAGCACAGACAAATGAGCCTGTACGTCAGGGACTTGTAAGTATGACAGGTACATTTATTGATACAATTGTTATCTGTACACTTACAGGTATATCAATTGTTCTTACAGGTGCATGGCAGGTTGAAGGCCTTGAGGGTGTAGCGGTTACAACATATGCTTTCCAGAATGGTCTTCCATTCCCAGCGGTTGTTTCATCATTTATACTCATGATATGTCTTGTATTCTTTGCGTTTACAACAATTCTTGGATGGGATTACTACAGTGAGAGATGTCTAGAATATTTGAGCGGTGGTAATATGAAGCATGTCAAAGTGTATAGATGGATATACATACTTGCAGTATTTATCGGACCATATATGACAGTAAGTGCTGTGTGGACAATTGCAGATATATTCAACGGACTTATGGCAATTCCTAACATGATTGCATTGTTTGTGCTAAGTGGTGTTGTTGTTAAAGAGACAAAGGATTTCTTTGCAAGACACAACGCGCAGAAATAGATTAATTTTGATAAAATATGGTAAAAATATCAGCCTTCCGTAACAAAAGTGTTATGGAAGGCTTTTTTGTGCAAAGTTGTTGTGATATAATTGTTATTGATAAAAAGTTATCAAAAATACTTAAAATACAGATTGGAAAAATACATATGAAATTAAATGAATTGGGAATTGGAAAATCTGCGAAAATAACAGAAGTTAATGGAGATGGTGCACTAAGGCAGCATTTTCTTGATATGGGTGTTATACCAGGCGCAGAGGTTACAATGATTAAGCTGGCACCAATGGGTGATCCAATGGAGATGCAGATTCACGGATATGAACTGACGTTAAGGGTTGCAGATGCCGCAAAGATTGGCATTGAGCCAATTGTACAAAGAACGAGAAAACATGAAAGACCGGAATATATTCAGAAGTCTGACCATCCGGGGCTTGGTGAAACTGGCAAGTATCATGCAAAAGGAGATGGAGATAAGCTTCCAGAAGGAACAAAGCTTACATTTGCCCTTGTTGGTAATCAGAATTGTGGAAAGACAACACTGTTTAACCAGCTTACAGGTTCTAACCAGCATGTTGGTAATTTCCCGGGTGTTACTGTTGATTGTAAAAGTGGTTCTATTAAGGGATATCCTGACACTGTTGTTACAGACCTTCCAGGAATATATTCTATGTCTCCATACAGCAGCGAGGAGATTGTTTCAAGAAATTTTGTGCTGAATGAAAAACCTAAAGCAATCATTAACATAGTAGATGCAACTAATATTGAGCGTAATATGTATCTTACGATGCAGCTGCTTGAGATGGATGTTCCAATGGTTCTTGCTCTTAATATGATGGATGAGGTTACTGGCAATGGTGGTTCAATTGATATCAATGGCATGGAAAATATGCTTGGAATACCAGTTGTGCCTATATCAGCAGCTAAGAGAGAGGGCGTTGATGAACTTGTGCGCCATGCAGTCCATATTGCAGAGTATCAGGAAAAACCGGCAAGAACAGATTATTGTGATGAGAATGATTTCGGTGGAGCAGTACACAGATGTATCCATGCTGTTATACACCTGATAGAAGACCATGCAAAGCGTGCACAGATTCCCGTAAGATTTGCTGCAAGCAAGATAATAGAGGGTGATGAGCTTATTCTTAAACTTCTGGAACTTGACCAGAATGAAAAGGAGATGCTTGAGCATATTGTTCTTCAGATGGAAAAAGAACGTGAACTTGATAAGAGCGCTGCCATGGCTGACATGAGGTTTTCATTTATTGAGAGAGTGTGTGAGGCTAATGTTGTTAAGCCCAGGGCAAGCCGTGAAAGAATAAGAAGCGAAAAGATTGATAAAATCCTGACGGGTAAGTACACTGCAATTCCATGTTTTATTGCTATCATGCTTGCGATATTTTATCTTACATTTAATGTTATTGGTGCATTTTTACAGAATATTCTTGAGACAGGCATTGATAAAGTTACAGATCTGGTAGATGCCGGACTTAGTGCAATGGGTGTCAACAGCGTTATTCATGGGCTTGTGATTGATGGAATATTTGCAGGTGTTGGTTCGGTTTTATCATTCCTGCCAATCATAGTTACGCTGTTTTTCTTCCTGTCACTTATGGAAGACAGCGGATATATAGCAAGAGTCGCATTTTTTATGGACAAGCTGTTAAGAAAGATAGGACTTTCAGGCAGAAGTATTGTTCCTATGCTTATAGGATTTGGATGTACAGTGCCGGCTGTTATGGCGACAAGAACACTTCCAAGTGAGAGAGACAGGAAGATGACAATTCTTTTGACACCATTTATGAGCTGTTCAGCCAAGCTGCCTATATATTCATTCTTTGTGAGTGCATTTTTTCCGGGAAAGGGAGCGCTTATAATGGGCGGATTGTATTTCTTTGGAATTGTTATGGGAATACTTGCAGCACTGCTTTATAAGGGAACGTTGTTTAAAGGTGAAGCCGTTCCATTCGTTATGGAACTCCCTAATTACAGGCTTCCTGGCATGAAAAATGTCTGCCAGCTATTGTGGGAAAAGGCAAGGGATTTCCTGCAGAGAGCATTTACAGTTATATTTGTGGCAACAATATTGGTGTGGTTTTTACAGAGCTTTAATCTGCATCTTAATCTTGTGACAGACTCTAAGGACAGCATACTTGCGATGATAGCAGGATTCCTTGTTCCGCTGTTTGCTCCTCTTGGACTTGGCGACTGGAGGATATGCACATCACTTCTTTGTGGGGTTATGGCAAAGGAAAGCGTTGTGTCTACTATGGAGATATTGTTTGGTACAGGGATAACATCCGCTCTGTCAACGGCTGCGGCTGGTGCAATGCTTGTATTCAGCCTGTTATATACTCCTTGTGTTGCGGCAATAGCATCAATTAAGAGAGAGCTTGGAACAAGATGGGCTGTTATAGTTATTGCATGGCAGTGTTTTGTTGCATGGGTGATGGCATTTTTAGTGCATATTATTTTATGATGCATGATGTGTGAAAATAAAAATTATTGACAAGATGATTCAAAATGTGATATTTTGTGCAAGTTGCAAATTGAATATGGTTAAATTGGAAACGCACATCACATAGATTATTGTCTATGGCATGATAACGAACAACACATAGATTTTATTATTCAGGTGTTTAAAGAAAGGAAGTTATTATGCCAAAGAACAAATTAGAAGAAGTAGTATTTACAGCCATAATGGCGACGATTATGGTTTATGGAATGATTGTCTACAATGTCGCATTGAACACAGGAACTGTTAACGGAATGACATTCTTAGCCGCATGCCACGAACTGGTTTTCATGTCTCCTATTGCATTTGTGCTTGAATTTTTCGTTGTCGGTAAGATTGCTGGAAAGCTCGCTTTCACAGTTGTGAGACCAACAGACAGACCACAGTTCATTACATATGCAATATCAATATGTATATGCTGTATAATGTGTCCAGTTATGAGTCTTATAGCAACAGTTCTTTTTAAAGAAAATGTGTCATTTGGGACATGGGTACAGACATGGGCTATGAATTTCCCTATGGCAATCTGCTATCAGATGTTTTACTGTGGACCATTCGTAAGACTTATATTTCGTCTTATATTCAGAAGAGGCGATGCGAAGCAGACAGCAGAAGCATTTGAAGCATAGAATTTAATATGTATATACAGATATTATAATGGGCTGCCATGTTAATGATTTGAAATGTTAAGAATCATTGATGTGGCAGTTCTTTTTTGATTTTTATAGCATTGGAAGCAGTCTTGCTTTACATTTCTTGGAGATTTCCATTTTTGTGTATTGGGATATTAAATTTGCTTCAATTGAAAGTTAGATTTGACTTAAATTTAAATATTGGATTATTTATAATTTAAATATTGGAGTTGATTTGAATCTGAAAGTTAGACTTGGCTCGAATTTCAAAATTTTAAAGAAAAAATCCAAAAATACTATGAATTAGGCTTACTTTTAACCCTGATTTTCTTTTTATTAATCTAATTCTCCCACAAAGCCAAAATATCATTGAAAGTTGGCTCTCTAAGCATAAAATCTTTATTTTAAGCCAAAAGTGAGGTTTAGCGAAGTGATGCCTGGATGATTGATGCTAGATTAATGCCAGATTGCTGGCGCTAATGCTTAACACACTACAATATAAAATATAAACATCTTGGTTAAATCCGCAGGCAGGTATATAATTATACATATATTTTTATTATAAGTTTCGGAGGAATTAACTATGCAGTATGTTATGGAAAATGAACAATTAAGGGTTACAATTGATTCACATGGCGCAGAGCTTGTGTCAGTTGTGGATGCAGACAGCAACAGGGAATATATATGGCAGGCTGATCCGGAAGTGTGGAAAAGGCATGCGCCAGTACTGTTTCCTATTGTCGGCAAATGTGTTAATGGTGAATACACATACGATGGTAAATCATACAAGATGGGACAGCATGGATTTGCCAGAGATATGGAGTTTGAACTGGTAAGTAAAGATTCAGACAGTATTGTGCTAAGGATTGCATCTGATGATAAGACACGCAGGGTTTACCCGTTTGATTTTGAACTGTTGTGTACATATGAATTATATGGCAATACGGTTACAACAGGCTGGAAGGTTATCAATGCAGGTAATTCTGATATGTATTTTGGAATAGGAGGACATCCAGCATATATAATGGATGGAAATCTTATTGGTAAAAAACTGATATTTGATGATGCGGATGAAAAGCTTCAGTATAAGCTGCTGGGGGCTGGCGGCGTAGATGACAACACTGTTTATGATTTGTGCCTTGATAACAGGTCGATAGTAATGGACGATAAACTGTTTGCAAAAGATGCGCTTATAATAGAGGATAATCAGTGCCATTGTGTGACGCTTGCTGATGAGAATGACAGTCCTGTGGTAAAAGTATGCTTTGATGCACCTCTTTTTGGCTTATGGTCAGCAAGGACAGATATACCATTTGTGTGTATAGAACCATGGTATGGAAGAGCAGATGCAGATGATGCGGATAGTGATATATCCAGAAAGAAGTATATACAAAGACTTGGCGCAGGTGAGGATTTCCAGAAAGGATTCACAACGTATTTTTATAAATGATGTTAATGACGTTGTTTATATTGCATAAAATTTTTATTTGTTTTATAATAATTTTATATGATATTAACTACGAATGTGGTTGATGTGATGAACAATATTGAGGAGGGTCTACACATGAAATGTAGCGCAAGACGTATTTTTGCAGCACTGGCTGCAATGATTCTTGTGGTCGGCATGATTCCACTTGACTTTACAGGTGCGGTTGTTGCCAGGGCTGCCACAGAATTAAAGCTCGATGCCAGCAATCTGGCAGAGGGAAGTATTAAAGCCAATAAAGAGGCTAGTGGTTTCACAATCACAGCAGGATGTGAAATCGATGCGAACACTAAGACTCTTGATAACGGAATGGAAGTTACTAAGAGAATCAAGCTTGGAGGGGCTGGTTCAGCATCTTCTAAGAGTGTAACATTTAAGACAACAGATGCAGCCAAGGTGGTTGCTTATTCGTTAAGTTCCGGTGATGATGTGCGTTCACTTGCTCTTTATAAGGATGATGGAACACTTATATCTGAGCAGCCAGCCAAGGTAGGTGGAAGTATTCTTGAGGAACAGGTGTATGAGATTGAGGAGGCAGGTTCATATTATCTTGCTTCAACTGCCAAAGGTATTAATATTTACTATATATCTGTTACAGAAGGTGGGCTTGAGGAAGTTGTCAGAAATCCATGGGGTTCAGTTATGACACCTTCGCTTACAGCAGCAACAGCAGAGAATGGTAAGATTACAGTATCATTCAATATGAAGGTTGGTTCAAGAGTTGCCGATGCATGTGATCAGGTTGAGGTTGTCATGTCAGATGAGAGCGGTAAGGAAGTTGCCAAAGAGACATATGCAAAGAAGGGCGATTCTGGTTCAGTAGAATTCACACCAAAGGCTTCTGGTACATATAAGTTCACAGCAAAAGCTTCACGTAAAGATGAGACAGATGTTAAGACATCTAATGAGATATCAGCAGCATTCACACTTCCACTTGCAAAGCCAACAGTACGTGCTTTGACAGAGAATAACAGTGGAACAATGAAGGTTGTATGGTCAGCAGTTCCAGAGGCAGCAAGCTATGAATTATATTCTAAGACAGGAAGCGAGGAATACAAGCTTGTTAAAGAGATAGAGAGTAATGCGTCTGGTGAGGTGTCTTACAGTGTACCTTCACTTAACAAGGGCTCTAAGTATGATTTCCAGGTTATTGCCAAGAGAGGATCGGATGTATCTGAGGCTGGTGAAGCTAAGGACTGCGTAGTAAGAAATGAAGCAGAGCGTGACTGGATAGCAGCAAGATTCGGTACATCTACAAGTGATGAGGCTAACCGTGTTGAGGGTAATATCTATGATGGACTTAAGCTTTACTCATGTACATCTAAGGCTAATGGGGCTATAGATAAGAAGGGTGGTAAGCTTAATGCCAGCGATCCATATGATGGTATAACATATTATTATACTAAGGTTGATCCAACTAAAGAAAACTTTGAGATATCAGGAACATTTACAATTGATTACCTTAATCCATCACCAGATGGACAGGAAGGCTTTGCTATTATAGTAAGGGACAGCGTTGGTGAGAATGGTGTCAATTCAAGTGCATTCTACACAAATTCAGCTTCATTTATCGCATCTAAGGTACAGTACACTAATGAAGATGGTGCTACTAAGAGTATCAAGGATGGTATTGGATACAGATTCTACACAGGTGTAACATCTACAACAGACACACCTAAGACTGGTCAGGTTACTGCTTTAAGCGGTGCATTTGACACAAAGTTGCAGATTGAACAGGGCGGTTCTTATACATTTACAGTCAAGATGGATAACACAGGTTATCGTGTAATTTATAAGGATGCTGCTGGCAATGAGAATATCCAGACACTTTATGGCAAGAATGAATTATTAAAGATTGATTCAACAAGTGTATATGTTGGTTTCGCAGCAGCAAGAGGCTGTAATGTAACAGTTAAGGATATTAAGTTTACAACAAGCGACCCTGCAACAGATGCTCCAGATGAGGGTAAGCCAGTTGAGAAGGTTGCAGCTGATTATAAGATTTCATCTGCTTCAACATCAGGAAGCAAGACATATAATCTTGTATTTTCTGCTAATGCAGATGGTAAGGTAGTTATCAAGAAAGGCGGAAGCACTGTAGTTAAGGAAACAGCAGTTAAGGCTGGAGAAGATCTTGTTACAGAGGTTAAGCTTTCTAACGGAGATAATAAGTTTAAGGCAGTATTTACACCAGATGCTGGTTATAAGCCTGGCGATAACAAAGAAATGGAGTCATATGAGAAAGCTGTAATAGAAAAGACTGTTAAATGCAAATCATATGGTAATCCAGGAGAGAAGATTATCGTTTCTCCAGAAGGAACAGCAGATGGCAAGGGTACAGAGTCAAGCCCTCTTGATATAAAGACAGCAACAGCATATGTACAGCCAGGACAGCAGATTATCTGTAAGGCAGGTACATACAAGCTTTCAGAGGGAATTAAGATTGAAGAAGGTATCAATGGTACAGCAGACCAGAGAATTTATCTTCTTTCAGACCCAGATGAGAAGAAGAATGCAGCAGTATTCGATTTCAATGCAGAGGGCAAGGGATTTGCATTCTGGGGTGATTACTGGTATGTAAAGGGCATCAGTGTTACTAACACAGCAGATGGACAGAAAGGTATCCAGGTTGCTGGTGATAACAATGTATTTGAACTTGTAAAGACATATAAGAATGGTAATACAGGTCTTCAGATAAGCGGACAGTCAACAGACCCAGCCAGCAAGTGGCCTAAGAATAATCTGATTCTTAACTGTTCATCATATGAAAACTGTGATGCAGCGATGGAGGATGCAGATGGATTTGCAGCTAAGCTTACAACAGGCGAGGGCAATGTATTCTATGGATGTATGGCATATAACAATGCTGATGATGGATGGGATTGCTTCGCCAAGACAGCAACAGGTCCAATAGGAGCAGTGACAGTAATCAACAGTATTGCATATAAGAATGGTTATCTTGCAGATGGCAAGGAAGCTGGTAATGGTAATGGATTTAAGATGGGTGGTTCTGCACTTTCAGGACACCATGTTGTTAAGAATTCATTTGCTTATAATAATAAGGCAAAGGGTGTTGATTCTAACTCATGCCCAGATATAGAGGTTTATGATTGTACATCTTACAACAACAATTCATATAATTATGCACTTTATTCTAATAATGGAATTGATACAGCATTCAAGGCAGAAGGCAATGTATCATTCAAAGATGTTAATGTAGATGTTGTTGAGCAGTTTAAGACATCAGCTAACAATACAATTGACACAACTAAGAACTATTTCTGGACAGAAGCAGCGGTAGCCAATGCTAAGGATAAAAAGGGTAAAACACCTAATGCAGACTGGTTTAAGAATGTAAAGACAGGTGTTCTTCCAGGACGTAATGATGATGGTACAATCAAGATGGGAACACTTCTTAAGCTTACAGATGCAGCTCCAGCTGGTGTCGGTGCTAATTTTGAAAATTCTAAGTATGCTATGGATACAGTCCTTGCACAGTTTAACGTGACAAGAGGTATTCCACAGGCAGGTGAACTTACAGCAGCTAAAGGCGGTTCATCAACAGGAATAATAATTGCTGTTATTGTTATTATTATTGCAGCTGGTGGAGCAGGATATTACTTCTTCACAAAGAAGAAAAAAGCTAATTAAAATTAAGACATTCAAGTCATAAAATGTTTTGGGAGGCACATCAGAAATATCTGGTGTGTCTTCTGCTTTTTTGTGCCTGTTTGTTTGACTTTTGATGGTCATATTGGTATAATCTAGTAAATTATTTCGGACGTGGATAATTGTATATTGTATAATTAGTTAATTAAATAACTGGAGGGGATGCATCATGAAGATTCAGGATTTTTGTGACATGAATAAGTTTGAAGATATTATGCGTAACTGGGCCAGGAGTACAGGCCTTGCTACAGTTGCAGTCGGAGCAGATGGCAAGTATATAAGTGACTGTTATAATTTTACAGACTTCTGTATAGGGCTGACAAGAGGCTCGGCTGAGGGATGCAGAAGATGTGAGAAGAATGATCGTGAAGGACATGGCGTGTATTCCTGTCATGCCGGACTTGTTGATTTTGGTATTCCTATAACTCTTGATGATGGAACGGTATTGGGAAGTGTTATTGGTGGGCAGGTACTTCCAGAGCATCCTGATGAGGATAAGTTCAGACAGACAGCCAGAGAATTAGGAATTGATGAAGATAAATATATAGAGGCTCTTCATAAGGTTAATGTCAAGTCAAGAGAAGAGATTGAGGCATCGGCTAATCTTCTTGGAGATGTTATCAATATGTTCGTAAGAGCAAGTTATACATCCAAAGTCAATTCAGAGATAATGGATGGACTTAAGGAAGGAATCAGTCTTGCTGCACAGCAGGTTGTAACTGCTAATGAGAATGTCAAACAGATAGAAACATATAGCAGCAGACAGAGAATACTTGCATTGAATGCAAGTATAGAGGCAGCCAGGGCTGGTGAAGCAGGAAGAGGTTTTGCGGTTGTTGCAGAGGAAGTACAGAAGCTTGCACAGGGTATGGCTACAACAAGCGTTAACATTAAAAAAGTGCTTGGAGAAGTTACAGAGACCATTAATAGTCTCAATAAGAATGCATAGTTAATAGTATTAACAGGCTGCCGTACTAACGATTAATCGTGAAACGGCAGCCTTTTTGCAGAATTGTTTGAAATATGGAGAAAAATAATGTCTGGTAATAACAAAAATAAATCTAATAAATATATTATTGCAGGTCTTGTGGCGGCTACTGTTGTACTTGTTGTACTCATTGTAGTGCTTGTGAAAGTGTTTGCACATAAGAATGATAATAATACATCTGCTAAAGTCAATGTGAGCAAAGCAGGCTCGGTGGTCAATGCACAGGTTGAGACAAGAGATTCATCATGGGATACACAGAGAGTTGATGCTACAGTTGAGATACAGATGGATGATTTTGCTGCAGTGGTTGGAACACAGGTTAAGGTAGCTGCACTTGTCACACCAGCTGATACAGATTTGTCTCTTACATGGAGTTCAAGTAACAATAGTGTGTTTACAGTGACTAATGAGGGTGTTGTTATTGTGAGGGGCAGAGGAACCGCAGTTCTTACTGCGACAGCAGGCAATGTTTCAGATTCTATTGTTATAGAAGGGCTTGATTCAGTTGCTTCAGGTTCTGTTAACAATCTTCCAATTTATACAGCAAGTAATGGTGATATAGGCTATTCAGGCAATACGCAGAATGCTTCGGAATATACCTATAATCAGGGGACTGCTGGAGAAAAGAATCAGTATAACAGCAGCCAGAATGAACAGGATGCGCAGATAAGTCCTGGAAGTCAGAATAACCAGAACAGCCAGACTAATCAGAGTGGCCAGAATCAGAACAATCAGACCCAGCAGCCAGATGGAAGTAATTCAAATAATAATTCAAACAATAATTCTGCTAATAATCCAACAGGAGGCAATGGCGGGTATAATAGTACTAATGTAGGAGAAGTTCTTCCTTCTAATGGATTTACACCTGTTATATCTAATGTGTATACATATGAAGAAAATGGTCAGTATTATGGTGAAATAGTAACACAGCCCAATGTTACTATTATTTACATTAAGCAGAGAGGCGACGGATTTGATTCTAAGGTTAAATCAGTTATTGCCAGTATGATACCGGAAAGCTATTCACAGGTGTGGAGTACATATCAGACAGCTAATACTGATAAAACATTTGTTGCAGATAATAAAAAGGTAAGAATAGTAGTTGCAGCAGGTGGCGGTCATTCGCAAATTGTAATATACAATTAGGTTTTAGTGTGTTACAATAGTTAGGAATATAGTATTTGTGAGAGGTGGAATCATTGCTTAATGAAAATAAGGTCAAGATGATGACCAAGATGGCTATATACGAGAAGAATGAAGGAAAGAAGATGCTTCGTAATGCCAGATATTATAAAGGCGATTATGTTGCACTAGCTGCCTTAAAGAGTACAATTGCAACTACGCTGGCATTTATAATTATTGTTATTATGATTGCTATAAGTAACACTGAAACAATAATAAAACAGATTAACAGCATGGATTATGCTGCACTTGGTAAAAAAATTGCTGTGTATTATATCATATCTTTGATTGTATATGCTATTATTTCTGGAGTATACAGTGCGTATCAGTACGATAAATCAAGAAGTGGAATCAAGAAATATTTTATGAGGCTTAATAAGCTTGAAAGATTCTATAATGGACAAAGAAAAAGGAAGTAATAGTGGAGGATATATATGTATTTTTTATTAGAGTTAAGGGAAAAGATAAGGAAGATATATAGTGAATATAATGCTTATATAAGACCAGCAGTTAAATTTATTACTGCACTTGTGTCATTTCTTATGCTTAATATGAGCATCGGATATATGGTTAAGCTTAAAAATCCATTGATAGCCATTTTATTAGCTGTCATATGTGCATTCATACCAGGTGAGTTTACAATACTTATATTGTCTTTATATATGCTGGCACATCTGTATGCAATTTCGGCGGAGTTCTGCCTTATAGCACTTTGTGTCATTCTTGTAATGTATCTGTTGTTTTTACGTTTTGCACCTAAGCAGGGATATATAATAATTGCAACTGTCATGTTGTGTGGACTTAAACTTTATGCAGCGGTTCCTGTGATAATTGGTATCGGGCTTGGAGTATCGTCTGTTATTCCTGTTTCGTTTGGTATTCTTATATATAATATAATAAGAACTGCAAGTGAGTATGAATCAGCTATTACTAATATGTCAATGTCAGATACTGTACAGCAGATGTCATACATAGCTGAGAGCTTCGTTAATGACAGGGCATGTATCATTATGATTCTTGCGGCTGTTGTGTCAATTATAGTTATTGGATGCATCAAGAAGCTTACGATTGATAATGCATGGACTTATGCACTTGTTGCTGGTGCACTTTCTGAGTTCCTTATACTTATGGTCGGGATACTTGCACTTAATGCAAAGCTTAACTATATCAGTATGTTTATAGGACTTGTCATCGGTGTGGCTGCTGGATATGTGTGCAAAGTTTTACTGTTCAGTGTTGATTATAAGAGAACAGAATATGTACAATTTGAGGATGATGAATATTATTACTATGTTAAGGCTGTGCCTAAAATAACACTCGTAGGTGAAGATGTAAGAGTCAAACAGATTAATGGAAAGAAGACAAGAAAAGCAGATACAGTATCAAGAACAACGAGAATATCAGATATAGATACAGAAGATGATGAAGAATAATTGATAAGTAATATGTATGATATAAGATGACAGGAGGTATAGGTAGAATGAATACAATGAGTAGCTTTGCACAGAATTACCTGACAAAGCTGTATATGCCTAGAGTTGCCTGGACAGATATAATCGAGATTCTGCTGTTAGCTATAGTTATATATAATGTTTTGGTATGGATTAAGAATACTAAAGCGTGGGCATTGTTAAAAGGAATTATAGTTGTTGTTATATTTGCTGTTATTGCATATGTTCTTAACCTTAGGACAATTTTATGGATAGCAAGTAAGACAATCAGTGTTGGAATTATTGCTCTTGTAATTATCTTCCAGCCAGAGTTAAGAAGGGCTCTTGAACAGCTTGGACGAAAGAGAATATGGTTTGGGTTCCTTAATGTAGGGGATTCACACAGAGGTGAAAGATACAGTTCTAAGACGCTCAACGAGATACTCCGTGCTGTATATGAGATGGGAGCAGTTAAGACTGGCGCACTTATAGTTATAGAGCAGGACATGATGCTTGAGGAGTATATAAGGACAGGTATTGAGGTAGATGGCATTGTGACAAGCCAGCTGCTTATCAATATATTTGAACATAACACACCATTACATGATGGAGCAGTCATCGTAAGAGGAAACAGAGTTGTTTCAGCGACATGTTATCTTCCGCTTACAGATAATAATCTTAGTAAGGATCTTGGAACAAGACATCGTGCCGGAGTTGGTATAAGTGAGGTGACAGACAGCCTTACTATAATTGTATCGGAAGAGACTGGAGCTGTTTCTGTTGCTATGGGTGGAGAGCTTATAAGAGATATAGATGAAGATTCACTTCGCAATAAGCTTGAATACCTTAGAATGAAGAATATTGATGTTAAGTCGTTCAAGTTATGGAGAGGAAGATTTAAGAATGAAGGAAAAGATATTTAAAAACTTTTCTCTGAAGATTCTTTCTGCGGTAGGTGCATTGATACTGTGGACAATAATAGTCAATATATATGATCCGACTACCAGTGTAACCATAAGTAATGTCGCTGTTGAACTTCAAAATACAGAGAGTCTCACAGATAATGATTATACTTATGAAGTGGTTGATGGCAGCAGAATATCTGTCTATATAAGTGGTCCTAAAAGTATCATAACAGAGCTTAAATCAAGTGATATAGTTGCAACTGCAGATCTTAGCAGAATAACAGCATTTGCGGATTATGTTGATATTGATGTTAAGGTCGTTAAGGATGGAAGAGAGCTGAAGAATGTTGAGGTTATACCAAGGACAACAGCTGTCAGGCTTCAGATAGAAAACAGATTAACCAAAGAATTTACAATAAAACATAATATAGAAGGAAATCTTGACAGTGGCTATATGATAGGCGGTGTAAGTATTTTTCCAGATTCTGTCAAGGTAACAGGCTCATCGTCAGCAGTTGGAAAAATTGCTAATGCGGTAGTTACAATTAATGTGGCAGGTAAAAGCCAGAATTTTAATGAAAATGCAGCAATCAGCCTTGTGGATAATGATGGCAATGTTATAGAGGACGATTCGCTTGTCATGTCAAGAGGTGATGCTGACTGTGCTGTAACAGTAAACCAGATAAAAACGGTCAAGATATCTGCTGATGGGTATACAGGAACGGTTTCTGATAATTATGTTGTAAAGAGTCTTGATTTATCACTTAATGAAATTGAGATAACAGGTCCTGCCAGCATTATAAATGGAATTAATTCAATTAATATTCCGTCGTCAGCGATAGATGTCAGTGGACAGTCTTCAGACAAGATAATATCGGTCAATCTTGCTGATTATGTTGACAAATCTGTTACATTTACATCAGATGCATCTGTAACAGTGACAGCACGTATAGTAAGTAAGGACAGCAGAGAGTTCAGTGTTCCTGTATCAAGGATAAGAATGAATAATCTTTCATCTGATATGAAAGCAACATTTGACACATCTGTCAGCTCATTGAGTATTTCTGTTAAAAATGACGGAGGGGATTTCCAGTCGTTTGGCACAGATGATATAAGCCTGTCAGTAAATCTTGCATCTTTGTCAGCAGGAGAACATATAGTTGCAGTCAATGTAAGTCTTCCAGATGGTTATAGTGCGGATGGAAGCTACAGGGTTAAAGTCATAATAGAAAAATCTGGGCAGTCTGCAACAACATCATCTAACACTAATGTAACAAGACCGACTGGCAGCGATAGTAATCAACCAGCCAGAAATAATTAAAAGGGGAGAATATCATGGTGAGCAGAGATATTACAATAGATAGTGTATTAGGAATACACTTAAGGCCGGCAGGAGCTATGTGCGTGGAAGCAGTTAAATATAACAGCAAGATATATTTTGAATATGGTGAAGGTAAAACTGCCAATGCAAAGAGTGTTATTTCAATTCTTGCGGCTGGCGTTAAATGTGGAGAGGTTATCCGTCTTACAGCAACAGGGGAAGATGAACAGAAGGCTATAGGAGCAGTAACTGAAGCACTTACAAAGTCATTAAAGGAAGATTGATTTGAATATACATTTATATTATAATAAGAGTATATAAAGCAGTACGAAAAGATAACAATAATTTAGAAAAGAGGTAAAGTTATGGGTTATATGGAAACTTACAAGGCTTGGTGCGATAATGAATATTTCGACGAAGCAACAAGAGAGGAATTAAAATCTATAGCATCTGACGAGAAAGAGATAGAGGACAGATTCTATAAGGACCTTGAGTTTGGTACAGGTGGTCTTAGAGGTGTTATTGGCAATGGTACTAACAGAATGAACATCTATACTGTAAGAAAAGCAACACAGGGCTTAGCTAACTTTATTATCAAAGAAAATGCAGCTGACAGAGGTGTGGCTATTGCTTATGATTCAAGAAGAATGTCTCCTGAATTTGCAGATGAGGCTGCTCTTTGTCTTGCTGCTAATGGAATTAAGGCATATATATTCCCAACACTTCGTCCTACACCTGAGCTTTCATTTGCATTAAGAGAGCTTCATTGTATAGCTGGTATTGTTGTTACAGCCAGCCATAATCCACCAGAATATAATGGCTATAAGGTATACTGGGAAGATGGCGCACAGATTACAGCTCCTAAGGATTCACAGATTATATCAGAGGTTAAGGCTGTTACAGATTATAATACAGTTAAGACAATGGATATTGATGAGGCTAGAGCGTGTGGCCTTTACAATGTAATCGGATATGATATGGATGACAAATATATCGCTGCATTGAAGAAGATGAGTCTTAACGGAGATGTTATCAAGTCAGTTGCTGATGATATCAAGATTGTATATACACCTTTCCACGGAACAGGCAATGTACCAGTTAGAAGAGTACTTAAAGAATTAGGATTCAAGCATGTATATGTTGTTCCAGAACAGGAGAAGCCAGATCCAGATTTCACAACACTTGATTATCCTAATCCAGAAGATCCTAAGGCATTTACACTTGCCCTGAAGCTTGCAAATGAAGTTGATGCAGATATCATTCTTGCAACAGACCCGGATGCAGACAGACTTGGAATATATTCAAAGGATACAAGTACAGGTGAGTACATACCTTTCACAGGTAATATGTCAGCTATGCTTATAGCAGAGTATCTGTTATCACAGCGTAAGGAGAAGGGATTATTACATTCTAATGGTGCATTTGTTACAACGATTGTATCGACAGATATGGCAAAGGCAATTGCAGCAGAGTATAATCTCAAGCTTATTGAAGTCCTTACAGGATTTAAGTTCATTGGTGAGCAGATTAAGTTATTCGAGCAGCAGCATACATATGAGTATGAGTTTGGTTTTGAGGAGAGTTATGGCTGTTTAGTTGGAACTCATGCAAGAGATAAGGATGCTCCAGTTGCAGTTATGGCTTTATGTGAGGCAGCAGCTTACTATAAGTCTAAGGGAATAACTTTATGGGATCAGATGATTAATATATTTGAGAAATATGGTTATTATAAAGAAGGACAGGTTGCCATAACAATGAAGGGCGCAGAGGGAGCTTCTAAAATTGCGCAGATGATGGATGACTTAAGAAGTAATCCTCCTAAGAAATTTGGCAGCTGGGATGTTCTTGAGACAAGAGATTATAAGAATGATGAGGTTGTTTGTCTTGCAACAGGTGAGAAGCATTCAACTGGATTACCATCATCTAATGTTCTCTACTATGAACTTTCTGATAACGCATGGTGCTGTGCAAGACCATCAGGAACTGAGCCTAAGATTAAGTTCTATATGGGTGTTAAGGGCACAAGCTTAGAGGATGCAGCAGCTAAGGAAGAGGCATTAAAGAAGGCGGTTATGGAAACTGTAGGACAGTAAGACATAATTATTGGATGTTCAGCTTTTTTTAACAATTAGAACACAAACTAAACACATTTCATTGCTAACATACAGTCATAGCGATGAAATGTGTTTTTTAACATTTCTGATATGACATTGAAAGGAGAACTAATATAATGTACGACGAGAATCAATATAATAATCAGAATGGACAATACGATAACCAGAGTGGACAATACGATAATCAGAATGGACAATACGGATATTCTTATAATAATTATGGTAATATGGGAAGCTGGCAGGGATACGAAGAGTACAAGGCTAATAAACGTAAGAATAATGGAGATGAAAAAAAGAATTCAGGGATAGGAAAAAGAATTGCAGCAGTTGCATTGTCGGCAGTTTTATTTGGAGCAGTAGCAGGTGGAACAATGTATGGTGTTAATTATGCAGCTAACAAAATTAATCCAATACAGTCTAACAGTAATGTTGAGATTCCAACAGTGTCGACAGGTATGTCGTCAACAGTATCAGATTATGATGAGGGCAGCAGTGTTTCATCTGTCATGAATGTAAAAGATGTTGCGAAGGCAGCTCTTCCAGCTATGGTACAGCTTACAGGAACAACAACTGTAACATCATCTTCTTATTTTGGGTATGGCCAGTCATATGAGGCTAATACAAGTGGAACAGGTATTATAGTTGGAAAGAGCGATACAGAGCTTCTTATTCTTACTAATGCACATGTTATTGAATCAGTTAATAATCTAAATTGTACATTTGCTGATGGTGAGTCTGTGAGTGCAACAGTCAAAGGCTCTAAAGCAGATAAGGATGTGGCTGTTGTTGCGGTTACATTGAATGATATGAAGAGTTCAACACTTTCATCAATTGCGATTGCTGAACTTGGAGATTCAGATGATGTGGTTGTTGGTCAGGATGTTGTTGCAATTGGTAATGCACTTGGAGAAGGTCAGTCAGTTACTAATGGAATTATCAGTGCGCTTGACAGATCCATAACAGTTAATAATGTAACATTTGAAGGATTATTTATGACTAATGCAGCCATTAATTCAGGTAACAGTGGTGGAGCGCTTCTTAACTCAGATGGTAAGGTTATAGGCATTAATTTTGCTAAGACTTCGGAAGATGGTGTTGAGGGCATGGCATATTCGATTCCAATCTCTAATGTAAGAGAGCTGATTGACAGTCTTATGAACAGACAGACAAGAACAAAGGTATCAAGCAGTGAGCAGGGATATCTTGGAATAGCGGCAATTGATATTACAAGTACAATGGCAAGTTATTATGGATACCCACAGGGAATACAGATAAGAACAGTTGAATCAGGCTCGGCAGCAGAGAAGGCAGGGCTTGGAAAGTATGATATTGTTGTAAGCTTTGATGATCAGACAGTAAGTTCAATGACAGGACTCCAGAGCCTTATGCAGTACTACAAGGCTGGCGAGAAAGTTACAGTGCAGTATTATCATCTTGAGGGTAACCAGTATGTTCTTAAATCTGTGGAAGTAGAACTTGGAAGCAAAAAGTAATAATCTTTATAATTATTTAATTGCTATAACATTGTTTAATAGTTATACTAAAGACTATGTACGAAGTACTTTAAATGAGATAAAAGACATGGAGGACAGTTATGTCAGATTATAAAGAAGTAGATGATAACAATAACAATGACGAATATGAAAAGGTATGTTATATCTGCAAAAGAACAGAGAGCAAAGCAGGAAAGATGATTTCTATGCCAGGCAATATCTATATATGTCCTGATTGTATGCAGAAGACTCTTGATACTATTAATAATAGTGGTGTCAACTATGAGGACATGATGAAGAACATGAGCAATATGCCTAACATGGGTAATTTCAATGGCATGTTGTTCGGCGACTTCATGGATAATATGGGTACACCTAATAAGCAGAAGGTAAAGAAAAAGAAAGAAAAATCAGAACCTGCCATAGACCTGAAATCAATTCCAGCGCCGCATCATATCAAAGAGCTTTTAGACCAGCATGTTGTAGGACAGGATAAGGCTAAGAAAGTTATGTCTGTTGCGGTATATAACCACTATAAGAGAGTTGCAGAGCAGTCAGATGATGTTGAGATTGAGAAGTCTAACATCCTTATGATTGGACCAACAGGTAGTGGTAAGACATATCTTGTTAAGACACTTGCTAAGATTTTACAGGTTCCTCTTGCTATAGCGGATGCAACATCTTTAACAGAAGCAGGTTATATAGGTGATGATATAGAGAGTGTTGTATCTAAGCTTCTTGCAGCCGCAGACAATGATGTTGAGAAGGCTGAACATGGCATTATATTTGTTGATGAGATAGATAAAATTGCAAAGAAGAAAGAGACACGAAGCAGAGATGTCAGTGGTGAGTCAGTGCAGCAGGGCATGTTAAAGCTTCTTGAAGGAAGTGATGTGGAGGTGCCGGTAGGAGCTAACAGCAAGAACGCGATGGTTCCACTTGTCACTGTTAATACTAAGAATATCCTCTTTATATGCGGAGGTGCTTTCCCTGGTCTTGAGGACATAATCAAGGAGAGACTTAACAAGCAGGGGTCAATAGGCTTTAACGCAGACCTCAAGGATAAGTATGACAATGAAAAGAATCTCTGTGAGAAGGTTACAATTGAAGACCTTAGAAATTTTGGAATGATTCCAGAATTCTTAGGACGTCTTCCAGTTGTATTCTCACTCGAGAAGCTTACGGAGGACATGCTTGTAGATATCTTAAAAGAGCCTAAGAATGCAATTATTAAGCAATATAAGAAGCTTCTTGCAATGGATGAGGTTCTTCTTGAATTCGATGATGATGCATTAAGACTTATTGCAAGGAAAGCTCTTGAGAGAGATACAGGTGCAAGAGCCCTGAGGTCAATATTGGAAGATTATATGCTCGATATCATGTATGAGATTCCTAAGGATGGCAATATAGGCAAGGTTACTATCACAGAGGATTATATAAGCGGTAAAGGTGCTCCAAGAATAGAGATGAGAGGATTAGAGATACCACTTATTGAAGCAGGCGCATAGTGTTCAAGTGGTGGAAGATTAGCTTAATATTGCTAGAAATATGTATAAAATCCAATTCTCTTTAAAAAAGTGTTGCTCAATAAATTATAAAATGAGAGATTCGCTTAATATTAGTAAAAGATGTGAAAAAATCCAAGAATTGATGAGAAACTGGATTTTTTCGCATCTTTTTTTGTTTTAATCCGAAAAAGAGGTTTAGCGAAGTGTAAAAAGATGTTTTTTGGATTTTATAGTTAGAAATCTTGTGAAAAATCCAATGAGGATTCCATAATAAAATGATGTTATACATCCAACAAGGATTTCATGTAAAATGATGTGAATACCCAACAGAGTTTCCATATAATATAATAATTGCTGAAAAATTGCAGGAGACATGTTATGGCTGCTATAAGCAGGAAAGAATGTGAGATGTATGCAACAAGTGAAGAATATATGGATTTCATATTTAACAATAATACATCTTATTATGATATCAATACTCTGGGATGTACACAGGTAGTTGACGAAAACTGGTCTGTTGGTTATGGAAATCTTCCGAAAGGGCTTACAATGTCAGTTACAGACCTTAATTATCATATAATTCCTAAACTATATGCAACAGTGGACTTATCAAGTTTTGAAAGCTCGGGCATAAGCAGTGTGCTTGAGCAGCCGCTGCTTGATGTTAAGGGCAGGGGAGTTATTGCAGGAATCATAGATACGGGAATCGATTATACATATGATATATTTAAGAAAAGTCCGATTGAAAGCCGTATAGGAATACTGTGGGATCAGACTGCCCCAAATACTTACAGTGAAGATAACATCAATGAAAACAAAATTGATGTTTTATTTGGAAATGTATATTATCAGCAGGATATTAACAGGGCACTCGCTGTAATGGAAGAGGGAGGGGATTATAATAATATAGTAGATTCACATGATGAATCACAGCATGGCACATATGTAGCTGGAGTTGTAGCGGCTGCAGCACCAGATGCAGAACTTGCAGTAGTTAAATTAAAGCCAGCCAAACAATATCTGAGAAAATATTTTTTTATAGCAGATGACCAGCAGGTGTATGAGGAGAATGATTTGATGCTTGGTGTGAGATTTCTGCTTGAATATGCCAGATTGCAGATGAAGCCACTTGTTATACTTGTAAGTCTTGCAACAGGAAGCGGACCAAGAACGGGAGCAACACCATTGGCAAATGTCCTTGCGCTTGCTGCAGCAAGGACTAATGTTGCGGTTGTCACGGCAGTTGGAAATGAGGCAGACAACAGGACACATGTGTCAGCTGTAGCAGTGTCAGACAGCAGTCCGTATGTATGCGAATTAAATGTAGGACCAGATGAAAAGGGTATTGTTATTGAACTATGGGCTGGTACCATGGATATTCTTTCGGTTGGGTTTGTGTCACCTTCGGGTGAAACTGTGGCAAGAATTCCTGCAAAGGAAAATGTAATTGAGGCACATGATTTTATATTTGAGAAGACAAGGATAACTGTTGAGTATCAGGTAGTTGAAGAATTATCAGGATTTGAACTTGTATTTATAAGAATGATAAAACCGGCACAGGGTGTGTGGAGAATTAATGTATATAGTCTTACTACAATACTTGGAACATTTAATATGTGGCTTAATATGAAGAAATTAATGAGCTCCGACACATATTTTCTTAATTCAAATCCAGATACGACACTGCTTGAACCATCATCTGACGAGAGAGTCATAAGTGTTGGCAGTTATAATCATAGAACAGGAAGTGCAGATATAGATTCTGGGCGTGGATATAATGCAAAAGGAGCAGTTAAGCCTGATGTGGTAGCACCCGGGGTTAATGTTATATGGCCGCCATATGATAACAGAATGAATTCTAATTCGGTCAATGTACATGGAGTTATGAGAGTTATGAGCGGAACAAGCGTTGCAGCTGCACATGTGGCAGGAATGGCAGCACTTCTGCTTCAATGGGGTGTTACAGATGGTAATAACCGGCTTATGGGTAATAACCAGATTAAGTCAATTCTTACGAGAGGAGCTGTGCGTAATATTAATATTGAGCAGGAGGGGGAAGGGTATCCCGATCCTGTATTCGGTTATGGAAAAGTGAATATAATGAATTCATTTCTGCAGCTGCGGATTAATTAGGTTGCGTGGTGGAGAGGGAGTCTGATATAATGACAGAAGTGATAATTAAGATACATGTCTGACATGGGGAATGAGGAAAGTATGGGGAAATATAAAGCGATATCGTTAGACCTCGATGGAACACTTATGGATAGTAATAAACAGCTTCCGGATGTTAATAGAGAGGCATTATGGAAGGCTATAGATAAAGGAGTTGCTGTTATTCTTGCATCAGGAAGACCCTTATTTGGTGTGCTTCCAGTGGCAGAGAAGTTAGAACTTAAAGAGAGAGGTGGTTATGTTCTTGCATATAATGGTGGGAATATATGGGACTGCAGGAATGAGAAGCTTATATATTCAAAAACTGTTCCACAGGAGTGCGTTCCTGATATCTGCAAAGTTGCAAGAAAGTATGATGTATCACCTCTGACATATTATAAAGATCTTGTGATATCAGAAAGAGCAGAAGATGAGTATGTGTTAAAAGAGGCGTTTTGTAACAGCGCAGAGGTTATGCAGGTTGATGATATACCATCATTTGTAGATTATCCGGAGGCAAAGATTCTTCTTGTTGGACCTCATGAGAAGCTGCTGCCGGCAAAGGCAGAGCTGGAACAATTATATTCAGATGTTCTTGACCTGTTTTTTTCTGAGGATTATTTCCTTGAAGTTGTACCTAAGAATGTGGGCAAGGATATATCACTTAATGAGCTTTTAAGACAGATTGGAATAAAGCAGAGTGAGCTTATAGCCTGCGGTGATGGAATGAATGATATAAGCATGATAAAATATGCAGGGCTTGGCGTTGCGATGGAGAATGCATATCAAGCAGTCAAGGAAGCAGCAGATATAGTGGCACCTAAGAATGATGATGGCGGTGTGGCTTATATTGTTAACAAATATTTTGAACTGGCATGATTATGGTATAAAGCAGATTTATAGCATACAAAATAAATCGGATGTATCACTCTCCCTGTTGAGGGAGAGTGATACATCCGGTTTTTAATTATAATTATTTAGCTGCTTTTGTTGTTGATGTTGTTGAACTGGAATTTTCCTGCTTACAGCTTTCAACGAATTCATCGACATCAAATACCTCGTCATTTTCAATTTTATTAACAAGTTTGATGGCTGTGTTAATGTCATCATAGTCTGGAGCAAGACATGAGGCATAGCTGCCATAGAGCTCACAATACATAGAACCAGATGATTTGGCACCTACAGAATATGACTGAACATTCCAAGGAGTTGAGTTTGATAACTGACCTTTGATAAGGTTAGTTATAACTTCTGTTGGCATGTTGGTAAGAACCATATCACCAACAGCATCAAGTACAGAAGAGTAGTTGGCAAGTATTGAAGGTGATGTTGCCTTTTCAATCATACCCGTAATAGCAGCCTCCTGGTTACGTCCACGCTGCATATCTCCATCAGAGAAAGCCTTTCTTTCACGCACAAACGCAAGCGTCTTTTCACCATCACATTCATTAGGACCAACAACAAAATGATATGTCTTCTCAGAAGCTTCCCAGCCATTGGTAAATGCAACAGATGAATTAATTGTTATACCGCCAAGAGCATTTATAACATTCACACATCCTGTAAAGTTAATCTTATAGTAGTAATCAATATTGATTCCGTAAAGATCTGTCAGAGCTTTCATTGAGTACTCGATACCTGAGTTGCCGGCATGTGTAAGCTTGTCCTTTCCAGATACCACAGTTCCGTCTCCAAGAACGCGTGATATTGTAATGCGATAATCTCTTGGTGTAGATAAAAGAAGTACCTGTCTTGTCTCAGGGTTGATGACTGCTAAAAGATTAACATCACTTCTTCCTTTGTCGGCGATGCTTCCATAACTGTCACTTCCTGATATATAGACAACAAAAGGGGCATTTTTAGCTACTACGTTACCCTTTGAAACGGTTACCTGTCTGGTTATCCGCACAGAATCTATAACTTTAGTTTTTTCATTAAAGCCATCATAATCTTCATTCAGGCTGGATTTGATACCAGAACTGACTGCAATGACCTTGACTTCATTATTGTCATAAAGTTTGTTAATCAGCTCCTGCCAGTTATTATAGCCCTTAGATGCAAGTGTGCATGAATTGTCGGTCTGGATTTTATCGATAGCTTTTTTGATGAGTGCTCCCTCAATATTATCGTTATATCCATATGTATAACCGACAGTATCTTTGATGGATTCAGCCTTGTCATCCGCAAGCACGACAATATCTATAACATCAGAAGTTGTCACTGTATTGCCATTGATTTTATTAAATGTTGCATTTACTTTATCACCAGCAAAAAATCCAAATGTCATAACGACAGTAAGGAATATGGCAAGAAATTTACCAATTCCATGAGCTTTGTTAAACTGGGAAGTAAAATCATATAAAACAAGCAGACCTAAAATTACGAATAAACCTATCAGATAATTCAGTGGTAAAATATTAAGCTTTAACACCTCGTAAGAAAATAGAAGTGTTGCTATTAATTGTACAAGAACCAGAAATAGTCCGAATAGCGCAATATGACCACGGTGTCTGCGAATCAACTGTTTTTTGTTAAGAGTTGACTTCTTTTTGAAGACTAATGAGATGTCCTGATTAGTCTTTGAAAAAAAATTAGACATAATATCCTCGTTTCTGCATAAGCATAAAAAATCTACTATATTATACTACTTTTTGTCAGAAAGACAAGAAATATAATTGATGGTGGTTAATTAATTTAATAAAAAATATCAAAAAAAATTCTTGCCAACATTAATCAATCACTTTATAATATTAGCATATTAAATCGCTAAAGGCGTTAATGGAAAGGATAACTAAAATGGGTTACGTTGATGAAGTCTTAGAGTTAGTTTCAAAGAAGAATGCAGATCAGCCAGAATTTTTACAGGCTGTGAGCGAGGTTTTAGAATCATTAAGACCAGTTGTAGATGCTAATGAGGAGCTTTACAGAAGCAATGCTATTCTTGAAAGAATTACAGAACCAGACAGAGTTCTTATGTTCCGTGTTCCTTGGGTAGATGATAAGGGTCAGGTTCAGGTAAATAGAGGTTTCCGTGTACAGTTCAATAATGCAATTGGACCATACAAGGGAGGTTTAAGATTACATCCATCTGTAAACCTTGGTATTATCAAGTTCTTAGGTTTTGAACAGATCTTCAAGAATTCACTTACAAGCTTACCAATCGGTGGTGGTAAGGGTGGTTCTGACTTTGATCCTAAGGGTAAGTCAGACAGAGAAATTATGGCATTCTGCCAGAGCTTTATGACAGAGCTTTGCAAGTATATCGGTGCTGATGTCGATGTTCCAGCTGGTGATATCGGAACAGGCGCAAGAGAAATCGGTTATATGTTCGGTCAGTATAAGAGAATCAGAGGAATGTTCGAAGGCGTTCTTACAGGTAAGGGACTTACATATGGCGGTTCACTTGCAAGAACAGAAGCTACAGGTTATGGACTTCTTTATATCACAGAAGAGTTATTCAAGTGCCATGGCGATTCATTAAAGGATAAGACAGTTGTAGTTTCAGGTGCTGGTAATGTTGCTATCTATGCTATCCAGAAGGCACAGCAGCTTGGCGCTAAGGTTGTTACATGCTCAGATTCAACAGGCTGGATTTACGATCCAGAAGGAATTGATGTTGCACTTCTTCAGGAGATCAAGGAAGTTAAGAGAGCAAGACTTACAGAGTATGCTGCAGCAAGAAAGTCAGCTGAGTACCATGAGAAGAAGAATGGTGAGCATGGTGTATGGTCAGTTAAGTGTGATATCGCTCTTCCATGTGCTACACAGAACGAGCTTGACATTGAGGATGCTAAGCAGTTAGTAGCTAACGGCGTTAAGGCTGTATGCGAGGGTGCTAACATGCCTACAACTCTTGATGCAACTAAGTACTTACAGGATAATGGTGTATGGTTTATCTGCGGTAAGGCTTCTAATGCAGGTGGTGTTGCAACATCAGCTCTTGAGATGAGCCAGAACTCAGAGAGACTTAGCTGGTCATTTGAAGAGGTTGACGCTAAGCTTAAGAACATCATGGTTAACATCTACCACAACATTGATGATGCTGCTAAGAGATACAACATGGAAGGCAATTATGTAGCTGGTGCTAACATAGCTGGTTTCGAAAAGGTTGTTAATGCTATGCTTGCTCAGGGTGTGTGCTAATTAACATTTTTAATTGAATAAGCTTATATTGGGTTGCTGCTTTGATGTGCTGTCATGGCAGCAGCCCTTTTTGTTAATTAGTCAAAAGATGCTGTAATAATAGGCAGATCTGTGCTAAAATACTATGAAATATGTATAGAGCCAAGAAAGGAGAACTGTGATGCCTAACCTGTTTGAAGATATTGACAGACTGACAACAAATGATATCCGTGTGGAGCTTGCGCTTGTTAAGAATGTTAATCTTACCAATATAGCTAAGGAAACTGGCAATAAGATGGTTGGTGCGCTTGCCAGAATGGCTTCATCACTGATACAGACAGTATCACAGAATTCTTCTGTCGATTACGAAGTGGTAAGAATGTCAGATGTTATAAGAAAAGAGTATGAAGAGCTTGCCGGCATGACAAGGGAAGAGTTAAAAGAAGCTCTTAAAAATACACTGATGCAGAGATTTAACGCTGCTGTGGGAACAGAGAATGTTCTGTCAGAGGAGAGAGTTTCATACCTGATAGCCACGGAAGCGGCAAAAATGTATGACATACCAAGATATGCATCATTTGCTAATAAAATTAGTAATATCGGCATATATTATAATAAAGATGTTTTGCAGGCTATCCATGAGATGATAAGAAAACAAAGTCCCGAGGAGGCAGAGGAATTTGACATAAGACTTCAGAAAAGACTTGATATAATATCATTGGATGCTAAGAGAGATTTATCTAAAAGACTTTTTCCTAAGGAATTTTCAGGACGCGGGATAGCAAAAGTTTTAAGACTGGAAAGACATACGCAGTATCTTGAAATAGCTGTGTCAATTATGGGGATAGAGTGTTTCGACTGTATATCAGCATATGCTTATGCAGCAGTAGTTTCACTCAGAGGTTTTAATAAAATAAGCCGTTCAGTATATGCGCAGCTTATATGGAAGATATATGGTGTGTCAGAAATTGCTAAAACCAGCCTCCCTTCATATGCCAATACAGTAGAAGCTGCCAGCATAACAGCAAAAGAGAATCAGTTCAGGCAGATGCTAAAAAGCAGGATTGAGGCTGATAAAGAGATTGAAAAGCTGCATGGGCAGCTTGAAAAAAATGGGCAGGATAAAGAAAAGATGCTTGAAAAGCTGACAGGCATACAGGAGAGTTATGACAATGCCTGTCTCGAATTCGATAAACTTGAAAAAGATAAAGATGTATACATGTCAGGAATCCGTCCAGAACCAGAGACTAAAAAGTACTATGCACAGGTAAATGCTGTGAAAAGGCAGATGGATACTGGCAGGACGGAGCTTGAAGCTGCACAGAAAAAATATACAGAGTTTCTTGCAAAGGGATTAGAATTAGATAAGACAATCCAGCAGAAGGAAGTATACAGCAAGAGACTTCATCAGGAGACTAACAAGGAACTGCTGGAGAAGACACAGGAAATTAAGAAAAAATGGAATGAGTTTTATACGGGCATAATATTTGATGATTCAGTGTATGGACAGGCAGTTCTCGCATTTGTGCGTGACGAACTGCTTAATATAGAGGAAATGCTTGTGGAATTTATGGGACTATCTGATAAATCTGCATTTGACAGTGAAGCGGGTGTGATATACTGCAATGTATCAGAACATGCAGTTGTTAAGATATATCATGAAGGAAAGATAATTACCTCTATCAGCAGGTAAATAAAATAATGTGATAATATATAAGAATTACATAAACAGACAGAAAGAGTATAATATAATGCAGGACGAATATATGCAGGCAGTCAGCTATCTTGACAGCATACCTCAGTTTATGGAAGGTTACGGCGTTGACAGGAGTGAGGCGATGCTAAGAGTGCTGGGGGAACCGGAACAGAATTTTAAAATGATACATGTAGCAGGAACTAATGGCAAAGGTTCAGTATCCCTGTACATACATGACATTTTAAAGGAAAATGGTTATGTGACAGGGCTGTTTACATCACCGCATCTTGTTGACGTAAGGGAGAGAATAAGAATTAATGGTGAGATGATTGGCAAAGAGGAATTCACAATATTTTTTAAGAGAGTAAAAGATGCTGATGAAAGGCTTGGCGGTGGAAAACTTGCCTATTTTGACTATCTTTTAGGGATAGCAGTGCTTGCATTTGACAGATATAATGTTGATTTTGCAGTTATGGAGACAGGGCTTGGAGGAAGGCTTGACTCAACTAATGCTTTAAAGACACCAGAGGTAAGCGTTATAACTACAATAAGTCTTGAACATACTGCCATACTTGGTAATACTGTTGCGCAGATTGCCTCAGAAAAAGCCGGGATTATTAAAGCTGATAAAACATTGGTATATCTTGACGGAAGGAATAAAGAGGCTGATGAGGTTATTAAAGCAAGGGCATCAGAATGTGGATGCCATGTGGAGCTTGCGCACAGGGGAGACATAATTAATTATAAAAACGAAGGAAACTATATTGATTTTTCGGTATCTAATAGGTATTATAGTAATGATTGCTTTAGAATTAACACTGGGGCAATGTATCAATTAGATAACTGCCTTGAAGCATTGATGGTGACAGGTGCACTGAATGCCAGGGGGATTATAGATACATCTTTAGATAAGACAAGGACTGCGCTTGCTGGTGCATGCTGGCACGGAAGAATGGAGCATATACGTGATGATGTGTATGTTGATGGTGCACATAATCCGGAAGGAATAGGAAGCCTTGTGCAGTCTGTACCATATATAGCTAAAGATAAGAAGAGAGTATTGCTGTTTTCTGTGGTCAGCGATAAGAATTTTAATGAGATGGCAAAGATTATATGTGGTTCATGTGTATTTGACCATGTCGTTGTGACGCAGCTTGAGGGCAGCAGACAGCTTGATGCGGATATAATTAAACAAGCCTTTATTGATAATGGAATATCTGCTGTAGATGTTTACGATAAGCTTGATATAGCATTTGGACAGGCAGAACGCATAGCGCAGGATATGCAGGGGATATTGTTTGTGTCAGGTTCGCTGTATCTTGTCGGTGACATCTGTAGATTATGTGGAGGAATAGATTAAATGATAGATTTTGATGAAGAGATAAAGAAGTTTAAGCCTAGCCTTGAGGTTGAGGATGCAGAAGATGCGATATATAACAACAATGTACCAGATATAGCAGACCTGATTAACAAGATGATGCATGATGCTGATACATCTAACAATAGAAATTAACTAATGTCTGGATGTGGAGGATTGATTCATAATGGAAACAATGGTAACAAGAGCGGGAAGTGCCTCTAATGCATATTACAATCTTGGACTTTCGATGGCAAAGGTTCGTAATCTTACCGGAGCAATTCAGAATCTTAAGATTAGTCTGGCACTTAATAAGAATAATATAGATGCAAGAAATCTCCTTGGACTTGTCTACTGCGAGATGGGAGATGTTGTTGAGGCGTTAAGCCAGTGGGTTGTAAGCAAGAGTATCCAGAAAACAGATAATATTGCTGGTGCTTATATCACGCAGATACAGTCTAACCAGGCAAGATTTGAACTTATATCAGCAACAATAAAGAAGTATAACCTGTCTTTAAAATATGCCAAAGAGGGCAATACAGATATGGCAACAATCCAGCTGAAAAAAGTGGTTTCGCAGAACCCACAGCTTGTAAGTGCCCAGCTTCTGCTTGCTCTTATGTATCTTAAGAATAATGAGTATCAGAAGGCAAGGAAGCCGGTTAATGCTGTATTAAAGATTGACCACGGTAATATAACAGCCATGAGATATCAGGCTGAGATAGAAGAAGCATTTAATATAAAGAAAAAGGAATCAACACTTGGAGTTCTCACCAAGAAGAGCAGAGAGCTTGAAGCAAGACCTTTAAGTGGCAATGATGTTATAGTTCCTGGCTCGTCATATAAGGAGCCAAGCAATGGTGCAGTTACAGTCGTTAACATTCTTGTCGGTGTTGTTATAGGCGCAGCAATCATATGGTTCCTTATTATGCCATCAAGATTTACTGGAATGAGGGCGGAGTATAATAACACATTACAGCAGTATAGTGAACAGCTCTCATCCAGCAATGTTGAGCTTAACTCGTTAGAGACCCAGCTTAACCAGATTAAGACGGAGAAAGATAATCTTGAAGCCCGTCTTGAACAGGTTAGTGGAACAGATGGAAGCAATAAGCTTCTGTTATCAGTAGTTTCATCCGCTAACAATTATATAGCTGGCAAGATGACAGATGCGGCGGTGGATCTTATAAATGTAGATGTAAGCGCACTTCCATCAGATGGTGCAAAGACATTGTATAATACAATTTCAGGTGCAACAATGCTTAATGCATCAACAGATCTTTATAATCAGGGATTAACATATTATAACCGGAGAGATTATGCAAAAGCTTCGGATTATATGGTTAAGTCATATCAATGCGATAAGACAAAGGTAGACGCAATATACTATGCAGCTAAATCATATGCAGAGCTTGGTGAAACAGAGAATGCCAAGAAGTATTATAATATGATAATTGACGGATTTAAGACAAGCAGATATGTTGCCGAAGCCACAACATATGTAAATACTAACTAATAGCAGAATCTGATATACTCTGTTTAATATAATAAAGTACTTTTAAGATGAACCCTGACAGGAACAGTTCCTGTCAGGGTTCTTGCGTGTAAAGGTAGCAACGAAAGGAATGAGTAAACTATATGAATGGAGAAAATGCATTATCAAAAGATGAGATTAGGAAAGCGGATTACATCTATATGGTTACAGGCAAAGTGATGGTTATAAGTCTTAATGCAGAGCTTGACCATCATCTTGCAGAGGAGATGCGGAGCGTTGTTGATGAGATTATTGATAAGCGAGGTGTGTGCAATATCGTGTTTGACTTTAGCAGAATACAGTTTATGGATAGCGCAGGGATTGGTCTCATTCTGGGAAGGTATAAAAAAATCCGGGATTTTGGAAAAATATATGTTGCAGGCGTTAATGAGTCCATAGACAGAATACTTCTGATATCCGGTCTTCATAAGATAATAACTAAATGTAATGATATTAATGATGCTGTAAGGAGAGTTGAATAAATGAGTGTTAGTGATAAGAATAGACAGATAAAGGACACGTTAGAGCTTATTATAGAATCAAAATCAGAAAATGAAGGCTATGCAAGAGTTGCTGTGGCAGCATTTTGTACGAGGCTTGACCCGACACTTGAGGAGATAACCGATATTAAGACTGCTGTATCAGAGGCTGTTACAAATTGTATCGTTCACGGCTATGAAGGCAGGTATGGAAAAATATACATAAATGTCAACATAACCGGGCAGGATGTTGAAGTTGTTATAAAGGATAATGGAGTAGGCATAGATGATATTCCTAAAGCAATGGAGCCATTGTATACGTCAAAGCCTGAACTTGAGCGTTCTGGAATGGGATTTTCATTTATGGAGGCATTTATGGATGAACTGATTGTTGACTCTGTGAAGAACAGAGGGACAATAGTGACGATGAGAAAGAGAATTGGAGAAGCAGCAGGCGAATAATGAAAGAAATGTGTGGACTTAGCGATTCTACCAAGGATTTGATTGAAAGGGCACACAGTAAAGATAAAGAGGCAAGGGATAAGCTTATTCTTGATAATATGGGGCTTATAGGCAGTATTGTCAAGAAATTTGAGGGAAGGGGTGTTGACAGGGAAGACTTATTCCAGATAGGAAGTATAGGACTTATTAAAGCAGTTGACAAATTCGATACAAGTTATGGTGTTATGTTTTCGACTTACGCTGTTCCAATGATAATGGGAGAGATAAAAAGATTTTTAAGGGATGACGGAATGATAAAGGTAAGCCGCAGCATCAAGGAGGCTGCTTATAAGATATATATTGCAAGGGAACGTCTTGAAAGGGAATTAAAGCGTGAACCGGCTATAAGCGAGATTGCGGAAGTACTTGATATGTCAATTGAGGATATAGCGGCTGCAATGGATGCAAGTGCAGATGTGGAGTCACTTCAAAAGACGATATATCAGGGAGATGGAACTGAGATACTGCTTATGGACAGAATTCTTGATGAGAACAATGAAATTATGAAACTGACAGACAGTATAACGCTTGAGGAGCTTTTGTCACACCTTGATGGCGATGAAAGACGGATTATCTATATGAGATATTATCAGGAAAGAACGCAGGCTGAGGTTGCGCGTATACTTGGCATATCGCAGGTACAGGTGTCGAGACTTGAGAAGAAAATTCTGTTAAAGATGAGGAAACACGGAGGATAACAATAGATAAATATGGTAATACAGCGAATAAGCCTGCTTCATATGGGTATCATAATAGTGAACTATGTGATATCTATACGGAGGCAGGCTTATTGTGAATAAAAAAGTATATCTCGTGTTAGAGAAAGCAGCAAAGCTTTCAGGAACTAAAGAGGATGAAAAGATTAATGTCAGAATTTCTGATGTATGTACTGTTAACTGCCAGGACAAGCAGATACAGAAAAGAATAGAACATATTCAGGTGTGTACACTGGATGTATGTGGAAAAAAGCATGTCAGAAAGCTTGTGGCATTGACAGAACTTATTGAGCTGATTGAGGAAGAAATGTCAGACGTTGATATTAATCCAGTTGGTGAAAACCAGGTGCTTGTTGATTATGAGGTTTATAATCAAAAGCCTGTGCTCCAGTGGATTATGACAGTGTTTATGTGTGTGTTTTCTTTTATAGGGAGCATGTATGTGATTATGGCATATAACAATGATGTTGGCACAATTGAGATATTTGAAAAAATATATAATCTGCTTGGCATATCAGATTACAGCAGGATGAATATTATAGAGATTGCTTATGGCGTAGGGCTGGCTCTTGGAATAATCATATTCTATAACCATTTTGGCAGGTTCAGAATAAGCGATACTCCGACACCTATACAGGTAGAGATGAACAAATATGAGAAGGATGAGGAGGATTCCCTGATAGCAAAGCTGTCAGGAACAGGTAAGAAATGATGATGCTTATGTGGATGCGTATTATAACAGCCATAACATTTGGCTACTGCGGCGGTATAGTCACCTCAGCCGGATATTTTGCGGTTATCAACAGCATAGGGATGATTAACAGGGCGGCTTCTGTGACACGTACAAGAGGGCATATCCTGCTGTATGAGGATGCAATTGTTATGGGAGTTATAGTTGGAACATTTTTTTCATTGTATAGAGGCATGTTTGGTATGCCAGGGAAAGTGGGAGCAGTAATAATAGCATTTTATGGATTATTTGCCGGTATGTTTATAGGACTGTTTGTGGTAAGCCTTGCGGAAAATGTCAAGGCAATTCCTATACTTGTGAAACGTGTCAACATTGCGTCTGGATTGGGACTGGTTGTTACATTTATAGCTCTTGGCAAGGCTGTAGGACATATTATATATTATACAATTCTGTATAAATAAGAATCCTGAAAAAATATTTAATGGGGTAAGGAGGTGCATCTGGCATGGATAATATAAGCAAAAAAGTAGATGAAGCAAAGAGAAATGAAAACTATAACAGATATGTTGAGAATGTGACACCTAAAAATAACTGTCTTGCAAATTGCTGTAAGGCATTTATAACGGGAGGAACTATATGTGCTTTGGCTCAATTGATTATCAATCTTTATATGATGGCAGGAATGCCTGAAGATGATGCGGCAATGTGGGAAACTATAACGCTTGTTGGCATCAGTGTTATTCTTACAGGACTTAACATATATCCACAGATTACAGCATGGGGAGGCGCTGGAAGCCTTGTTCCTATAACAGGTTTTGCTAATTCTGTTGCAGCTCCGGCTATTGAGTACAGAGCGGAAGGTGAAGTATTTGGTATAGGATGCAAGATATTTACAATTGCAGGTCCG
This sequence comes from uncultured Lachnospira sp., assembly GCA_934359185.1. GTDB lineage: Bacteria > Bacillota > Clostridia > Lachnospirales > Lachnospiraceae > Lachnospira. The sequence continues at coordinate 72,975 of CAKRLE010000007.1, forward strand.
GTTATATTGTATGGTGTGTTAATGAGTTTTGTTCTGGGGATATTGTATTATATCCAGATTGCTGTGTTTTAATGTGTCAGGAGGATAAATATGCATATAGGAAAAGCAAGTATCAGACTGGAAAAGCCAGTGTATATAGAATGTGCTGCTTCAGTTGTGGGGCAGAAAGAAAGTGAAGGACCACTCGGAGATGGGTTTGATGTAATTGTGCCAGATCCGATGTTTGGTAAAGATAACTGGGAAAAAGCGGAGAGCAGGCTTCAGGAGATGACTATAGATAAATTGTTTGTTAAATCAGGATTTAAATATGATGATGTGCAATATATGTTTGCGGGTGATCTTTTAGGACAGCTTATAGCAACTTCCTTTGGATTAAAAAAATATGAAATACCATTATTCGGTTTATATGGAGCGTGCTCAACATTTGGAGAAGCAGTGTCTCTTGGCTCATTGATGGTTGCGGCTGGCGGCGCCAGAAATGTTGTGGCATTAGCGTCAAGTCATTTTGCAAGTGCTGAGAAACAGTTCAGATTTCCACTTGAATATGGCAATCAGCGCCCTGCGGCTTCAAGCTGGACCGTTACAGGATGTGGCGCAGTTATTTTATCTGATGATTTAGATGAAAATGGGTGCAAAGTTGTTGTAAAGGGCTTTACAACTGGCAAAATAGTTGATTATGGTATCAAGGATTCAATGAATATGGGGGCAGCTATGGCACCTGCGGCAGCGGATCTGATAGAGAATAATATAAAAGACTTCGGTGTTGAACCATCATATTATGACAAGATAATCACAGGAGACCTTGGAAGTATAGGAAGTAAGATTCTTATAGACATGCTTATGGAAAAGGGAATAGATATATCTGGCAATCATGCAGACTGCGGTGTGATTATGTTTGATTCGCAGACACAGGACACTAAGGCTGGTGGAAGCGGCTGTGGATGTTCGGCGGCAGTATTTAGCTCATATATTTATAATAACCTGTGTGAAGGAAGATGGAAGAGAGTGCTTCTTGTACCGACAGGAGCATTGCTTTCTACAGTCAGCTATAATGAGGGGCAGAGTGTTCCGGGAATAGCGCATGGAGTTGTTATTGAAAGGGGAATGTAATATGGAATATATAATAGCATTTACTGCAGGTGGTTTAATCTGTGCTGCTGTCCAGGTACTCATGGAAAAGACTAAGATGATGCCTGGAAGGATAATGGTTCTTCTTGTATGTGCGGGTGCAGTGTTAGGATTTGCAGGGCTGTATGAGCCATTTGCTGATTTTGCGGGTACAGGTGCAACTGTTCCGCTGCTTGGTTTCGGACATACCCTTTGGAAAGGCATCAGGTCAGCAATAGACCAGTATGGTCTGCTGGGCTTGTTTAAAGGCGGGTTGACGGCGGGTGCTGTTGGTATATCAGCTGCCATGATATTTGGATATATCGGTTCATGGCTCTTTAAGCCTAAAATGAAGAAAAAATGATAAAATTAAATAAGAGCCTGACGTCATTATTTAACGTCAGGCTCCTGTTATATCTGCTATCTTGATGATTTAGTTGTTGACTGAGTGTTATTGTTCTTAGTCGTTGCTGTGTTATTAGGTGGAAGAGTTGCAGTGTTATTACTCTTTGTTGTTGAGCTGTTGCTGCTATTATTACTCTTGGTTGCACCTGTTGTTCCATTAACCTTAGTTGGGCTGGTTGTTGTGCCGGCAGTACTGTTGTTTTTTGAACTGCCTGTACTTCCGCTATAAGTTGATGTTCCTGAATGTTTGTCACATGGAGAATTTAACTCATCCTGTGTTATTGAATAAGCCTGATCCCATGTAGTGTATTCAGTCTGACCCTCTGCATCAGTTGGAGCGTTGATAGCAGATTTTTTAATCATAATTTTGGTTGTTGTGTTAGTACATCCGCTTCTTGCAATCTTTCCAGTGTCATTACATATTGTAACTTTGATATGGATATCGCAGGTTTCCGTAGGTATCTGGTCTGATGCAAAGTAATCTGTTGTAAGCTGGCTTCCTCTAGGATCCTGGTCACAAAGACCTGGAACAGCAAGTTTGCCGGACTGTGAGCATACTTCAGCTTCTTCAATTCCGTCTGGCTTTTCAAATGTTCCTGTCTGCATTCCTTCGTGAATACGTTCCATAATATCTTTCCACATCTTAGTGTGATTGATAGAGCCTGGAAGAGCTTTAGAGTTATCATCATAACCAAGCCAGATAGAAGCAGTGTAATATGGTGTGAAACCACAGAACCATTTATCTGAGTCAAACTGTGTTGTACCAGTCTTACCAGCAACTGGCTGGCTGCTCATTCTGGCAGCACCACCTGTTCCGCCAGTGTCGTTGACAACTGATTCAAGTCCACTGGTAATAAGCCATGCGGAAGTCTTCTTGAATACTGTAGTCTTCTCTGGAGTTGAATTATCAAGGATAACATTACCTTCTCTGTCTGTAACCTTAGTGTAATATACTGGAGTAATCCTGACACCGCCGTTGGCAATTGCTGAATAAGCGGAAGTCATATCTATATTATATACACCGAGTGTCATACCACCAAGAGCGAGTGATTGTACAACGTCATGATTGCCATTGATAGCATTCTTAGGAGACACAAGTGATGATAAACCTAATTTCGTCAGATAATTAAATCCGACCTGAGGCGTAATCTGTGTAAGAACCTTGACAGCTGGCACGTTCTGTGAGAACTTGAGAGCTGTACGCACAGACATAAGTCCACGATACTGGCCTTCTGTGTAGTTCTTGACCAGTCTTGCGTCTTCGCCTGAATAATAGTAAGGAGCGTCATCAATAGGTGTTGCAAGTGATATGGCGCCAATATCAATAGCAGGTCCATATGCAACAAGCGGCTTGATAGAAGAACCAGGCTGCCTTGTTGAACTTGTTGCCCTGTTAAGAGTCCTGTTGCCGGACTTTTCGCCTCGTCCACCTACAATTACCTTGACATATCCAGTCGACTGCTCGATCATTGTAAATGACATCTGAGGCTGTAATGTAAATGTAAGGTTCTCAGATACTACAGTGCCTCCGTCAGAGAGGAGATATTCACGGTACTGGTCAACATAAGACTGCGCTTTCTCCTGGCTGCTGAATGTCAGAGTAAAAGATGAATTGCCTAATGTATTGGTAAAATAATCTAAAAGGCTGTAGTGTGAATAACTTGATACAGTACCATCAGCGCCTTTTATTGATACGTTGTAGCTGATTGAATATTCTGTGTTAGCAGGATAGTAATCAGGGTCATTGATTACATCATCAGCTATAGCCTGCATATCCATATCCTGAGTAGTATAGATGGATAATCCACCTTTATATATAAGGTTGGATGCCTGGCTTTCTGTATAACCCTTCTGCTCCTGAAGGTCTGAAACTACTTTTTCTATGACAGTGTCAACAAAATAAGAATAAGTTGCTGCACCTGCCACCTCAACATCATTGCTCTGGATTCTTGCATAGACGTCATCGGCTATTGCTTCATCATATTCCTGTTTGTTAATTAATCCCTGCTGTAACATGTTTTTTAGGACACGTCTCTGTCGTTCCTGATTTTTTTCAGGGGATTTGGCAGGATTAAGTTTGCTTGGACTCTGCGTTATAGATGCAATAACAGCACATTCACTAAGTGTCAGGTCTGATACATCTTTGCCGAAATATCCATTGGCAGCAGACTGTACACCGTAGTAGCCATTACCAAGGTTAATTGTATTGAGGTAATTCTCTAATATAGTCTGCTTGTCCATGACAGTTTCAAGCTTGACTGCAAGGTACTGTTCCTGGACTTTTCGTTTGATTTTTTCTATCTTGGTTTCATTGTAGGCTTTGAATACATTATTCTTAAGGAGCTGCTGTGTTATTGTACTGGCACCTTGTGACATCTCACCATTAGTAAATATAAGTGAGGCTGCACGTACAATACCTTTGATGTCGATTCCATTGTGTTCATAAAATCTTTCATCTTCGATTGCAATAAATGCGTGCTGCAGATTAAGAGGGACATTCTCAATGTCAACTGATATACGGTTTGAACCAGCTGTTGAAAGTGCCTGGGTTTCATTGCCATTAGCGTCGTATATTCTTGTTGCGTACCCTTCTGGTGACACATCTATTGATGATACGTCAGGGGCACTGGCTATAATACCCTGTGCTGCACCAAGAGCCAGGCAGGAGCCTGCAACTATAATGGTTATAACAGCTATGAATAAAAGCTTGATTCCAGCTACGCCAAACTTAGTGCCAAGCTTGGTTGATGAGGATGTAAGCATTTTCTTCTTTTGTATTATGCCTTTTTTGCCATAATTCATATTAAGTAACCATGCCTTTCATAAATCTTAGATTAAATATACCGTGAAATTATATCACAAAGACTTGCCTTTGACAAATTATATAATTTTCATCATAATAGAGGCAGGTTTAATCAGCAATTTATTATGGCATGGTTTAGGTTTATTGGAAATTATAAGTTGGAAGAAAGGTTATAAACAATAATATGAAAAGAGTCTTAAAGACAGGCAATGCTGAGATAGTAGAAAAAAAGTCGCGTTTTATCGGAATTGTACTTAATGTTACGTCGCCGGAGGACGCCCTTGATAAGGTTAATCTGATTAAGAAGAAATATTACGATGCCAGACACAGCTGCTATGCATATATATGTGGTGATGATGGGATGGAGAGAAGATTCAGTGATGATGGTGAGCCTTCAGGAACTGCAGGGAAACCAATGATGGATGTGCTTGCCGGGTGTGATGTAACTAATTGCCTTGTTGTTGTTACAAGATATTTTGGGGGAACACTGCTTGGAACAGGAGGGCTGGTAAAGGCATACAGCAGCGCAGCCAGGCTGGCGCTTGAAGATGCACAGCTTACAGATGTTACTTCCGGAATTATGTGCAGTATCCAGGCAGATTATAACAGTATCGGTAAAATCCAGTATATTCTGGCATCAATGAATATTCCGGTGCTTGATACAGTATATGAACAGGATGTTTTGTTTAAAATTGTAGCGGATGTGCAGCTTACAGACAGGCTGGATAAGACACTTCAGGAAGAATCTGCTGGGAAAATAAAGCTTAATAAAGAGTGTAATGTGCAATTTTACAAAAGTGATAATTCTGCAGTTATTTTATAAAGAAGAAAAAGAAATTAACAATGGTAAATTATCACAAAAGAAGTATGAAAAAATGAAAATAAAAAGGTATTATAGTAAAAATGATATAAAAAATGATGTAAAAAATCATTAGCATAGTGCAAAATTTACATAAAAAACTGAATATAATCAGTCGAAAAATTATTGATAAAGTATATTTTTTTATAAATATGTCAGAAAATGTCAAAAATCACAATACCTGTAAACCGCATAAATACGCTGTTTTCACAAAATGAACAAAAAAAAAACAAGAATTGTTCAAAATAGTCTTGTTAAAATAGCACAAAAATGGTATTATACGTTTGTCTTAAATATGAACAGGGGTCGTAGCCCCCGGAAACCGATAAGGAGGGTTTATAGGTTTATGAAAAAAACAGTTAAGAAACTTACAGCAGTAGGTCTTACACTTACATCTGTAATGGGTCTTGTTGCATGTGGCAACAACGGTGGAGCAGCTTCTAATGGTGGAAGCAATGCAAAAAAGGAAGTTACTAAGCCAACTTCATTCACAGTAATGGTTGATAACACAGTTCTTTCAGAGGAGAATGGTGGTAGCGCATTCTACAAGTACCTTGAACAGACTACAGGTCTTGCAGAAGGAACAATTAAGTGGGTTCGTCCACCTCACTCAAGCTACTATGATGCAGTTAAGAGTGCATTCACATCAGGTTCAGAGGCAGATGTAGTTCTTCTTTCATCTGATTACTATGCATTATATGCAGCTAACGGAATGCTTTGGGATATGACAGATGCTTGGAATAATTCTGAGACAAAGAATTCAGGCAGACTTATTTCTACAGCTACTGACGTTCTTAATAGCTTAATGGTTGAAGGTGATGATGGCAAGAAGGCTATGTACGGATTCTCACCAACTCGTGGTAATGGTTGTTGTACATACATCAAGAAGGCTTGGTTAACTAAGGCTGGTATTGATGTATCTAAGGTTGAGGGACAGACAATGGACTTCAATACATATTATGGCTACTTAAAGCAGTTATCTTCTTCAGCTGGCCATTATGTAATTTCAGCTCCAGGTTTTGTATCTGATGAAGCTCCTTATACTAACTACCTTCCAGAATTCTTCCAGAAGGCTCAGTATTCATTCTATCAGAACACATCAGGAAAGTTTGTTGATGGTTTCTCAGAGCAGCTTATGAAGGATGCTCTCCAGAGAATCCAGACAGCTGTAGCTGATGGTATTATTGATAAGGCTTCTAATGGTCAGACAACAGCTGATGCACGTAACAAGTTCTACTCAACAGATGCTTCTACAGAGTCTGGTGTATTCACATACTGGGCTGGTACATGGGCTGAGTCATTAAAGAAAAATCTTGCATCTAAGAAGCTTGATAGCGAACTTATCGCAATCAACCCAATCAAGGAACTTGGTAAGTATATTGAGAGATTATCACCAGCTTGGTGTATTACAGAGAAGGCTCAGAACCCAGAAGGAATCTTTAAGTATTTCATTGATACAATGCTTGATGGTGGCGATGTTCAGATAGCTTGGGAAGCAGGCGCTAAGGGAACACACTGGGATACTAAGGCTGAGACAGTTACTGTACAGGGTAAAGAGGACAAGGGAACAACTTATACAGAAGGTCAGTTCCACTTCCTTCCATCTCCAGAGAAGCCAAACACACTTATAAATAAGAATCACATCGATCCAATTCTTGCTTTAGGCAAGCTTAAGGATGGTGTTGCATCTCCTACTGTTGCTGAAGTAGCTGCTAAGAATGGTGAGTGGTTTGCTAACAACTGTGAGCAGGCTAAGGCTGTTCCTATGACAGATGCCACAAGTGATTACCTCAACGACGTTAACAAGGCAAGAAAAGAGGTTGTTGCTAAGGTTGCTCTTGGTGACTGGACAGTAGATCAGGGTATGGATTACTATAACCAGCAGGTTAAGACATATGTAGACCAGATCCTTGCTTCACTTAACAAGTAATTTTTATAGGTTTATATAACCAATCTTACAAAAATCCACATCTGGATGCCCACATAGTGGGCGTCTGGTGCGGATTTGATTTTAGCTTATGAATCTATATGATGATGTAGGCTTTAAGAAAAATATAAGAAAGAGGGTATGAAGATGCAATGTAAGTCTTGTAATGCAGAATTACCTAAGCACGCTAAGGTTTGCCCAAGATGTGGCACTTTAGTAGATGAGAGAGCTACTGCTAATGTCAAGATTGTTGCAATAATTGGTATAGTTATTGCCATGATCGGAAGTATGTTGCCATTCGTCCAGAATACTGGTAAAGAATTAGTTTCGGACGCCTACAGCTTCATGAATATTGATGTAGCAGCTTTATGGTATGTATATCTGCTCCTTCTCGTTGCTTCAATTCTGTTAGTAGTTGCAAAGAGAGAAAAATTATCAATTATAACAACAGCTTTAAGCTTTGTAGTTTATTTAGTTTCATTTTTCACTGTTAACTTCAGATGTTATTCAGGAAGAAATAAGTTTGTTACATATTCATTAACAGATCTGTTATCTAATGGCAGTGGTGATAACAAGTATGCAATCGGATGCGGTATGTTTGTTATCATAATTGGTGTTATTGTTGCGATAGCAGGATGTTTCTTTGATATTGTGAAGTATTTCAAGAAGGATCTTGGCGTAGACAAGAGATTCCTTTCTAACTCTATTAATCAGAGTGTATGGACAAAGATCTTCTATTATAGAGGATTCTACCTTATGTATTTACCAGTATTTATAATGATTATTTTATTCTTCTACTGGCCAATGCTCGGATGTCGTTTCGCATTTACAAAGTATGTAATTAAGGCTCCATATTATGTAGGTCTTTATCACTTTAACAGAATGTTCACTAACGATATCTATTTCTGGAGAGCTTTCAGAAATACACTTATCCTTTCATTAACTAAGTTAGTTCTTAACACTGGTATGGCTGTTATCATCTCACTTCTTCTGAATGAGATTGTTAACTTAGGCTTCAAGAAGACAGTACAGACAATCGTATACCTCCCTCACTTTATGTCATGGGTTGTTGTTGCATCTGTATTCAAGATGATTCTTGATCCTAATGCATCTGGTGTTGTTAACAGTATTTTAATTAATGCAAATATCATATCTGAACCAATATATTTCCTTGGTGATACAAGATATTGGAGAAGTATGTTCTATATTATGAATATCTGGAAAGATACAGGTTGGGGAACTATCCTTTTCCTTGCTACTTTATCAGGTATTAGTCCAGACCTCTATGAGGCTGCACAGATCGATGGTGCTAACCGTTGGAACAGATTAATACATATCACACTTCCAGCTTTGGCTAACACTATTATTACTGTATTCATTCTTAACCTTGCTAAGGTTATGAATCTTTTCGAATCAGTATTCGTTACAAAGAACGATGCCGTAGTTGCTGTTGCCGATGTTTTACAGACATATATTTATGATAAGACATTCGGTTCTGGTAACTCAGACTATGGTTATTCAACAGCAGTTGGTTTATTTAAGTCATTCGTCGGCATGATCCTTGTACTTGGCTGTAACTGGGCAAGTAAGAAGGTTCGTGGACGTGGTATCGTATAAGGAGGGTTAGATAATGAGTGATAATCAGATAGTTTTAAACAAGAAAAAGAAAAAATTCAAAATCTTCCCTCTTGTTAACGGTCTTATATTTATTTTGATTTCTTTATTCATCTTACTTCCAATGTGGAAGGTTATCATTGATTCATTAGATGCACAGTCATCATATGGTTTCAAGTGGTTAGCTAACCAGTTCACATGGGGTGGTTATAAAGCCGTTATAACAAGACAGTCAATTTACAGACCATTCGTGATTTCATGTATCACAACTGTTATAGGTACATTCCTTGGTTTGCTGCTTGTAACACTTGGTGGTTATGTATTGATTCAGTGGGAGATGCCAGGAAGAAACTTCCTTGCTTATATGCTTCTTTTCACTATGATTTTCGATGGTGGTATGATTCCTAAGTACCTCGTTATGAAGGATTTACACTTACTTAATACACTTTGGGCAGTTATTCTTCCAATGGCTATTAATGTATATAATCTGGTATTGATGCGAAACTTCTTCGAAGGTATACCAGAGTCGCTGTTCGAGGCGGCGGAGATCGATGGTTGTTCTCCTATGAGAATATTCTTTACAATCGTTCTTCCACTTTCAAAGGCAGCCCTTGCATCAATTGGTCTTATGTTTGCCGTTTCATTCTGGAATGATTACACAAACTTCAAGATCTACATTACAGATAACAAGTTATTCAACTTCCAGATCAAGCTTCGAAGCATGGTTATGGAGTCTGATATCCCTAATGATGATGCAGTTGACCCTAATACTATTTCTTCTGCTACGGTTATTGTTGCGATTTTACCTTTCGCAGTTATTTATCCATTCTGCCAGAAGTACTTCGTACAGGGTGTTAACGTAGGTGCCGTTAAGGAGTAATTGAAAACTAAACTTATGTTATATTTTAGGAGCCGGTTTTACCGGCTCCTTTTTGATTTAGAGTCTGATTATATCTATATCAGGAATAATTTCTGTGACTTAGTTGGAAAAACGGGCAAAATATGTAGATTGCGGGTGGGTTTTAATGGTATAATAAACAAGCAGTCGGGATATTTTAATCCTGATTGTAAATAACTGCCAAAGGGGGTTATATGGGCACATTAGAAGATGCTATATATCTGGAAAAGCTGCAGGAGATAAAGAGAATTCTTGAGGATGAACCATCACTTATAGATAACAGGGATAAGGATGGAGTGCCAATGGCGCTGCTTGCAGCAAAAACAGGTAATATAAAGATAATAAGATACATAGTAGAGTATTCAAGGGCAAATATGAATATTCATGATGACCAGCATAGAAGTATGCTACATTATGCAGCGATGTCTGGCAATGTTGAATCATGTCAGTATCTTGTTGAGAGAGTGGGATTATCACCTCTTGAGGGAGATATTAATCTTGTGACTCCGATAGATATTGCATATAGTAATAGATTTCTTAATCTTAGAGAATATTTTGAAAAAGAGATTGGAACAGGATATAACAATCTCTACAGGAATCCTATAAGAACAGGATTTTATCCTGATCCATCAATTGTAAGAGTAGGTGAAGATTACTACATGGTTAATTCTTCATTTATATATTTTCCATGCATACCAGTTTCGCATTCAAAAGATTTAGTGCATTGGCATACTATTGGTTATGCGATAACTAATCCAGAGTGGGCTGCATTAGATGAGCTTGAGGGTGGAAGAGGCTACTGGGCTCCTGATATATCTTACTATGAAGGAAAGTTTTATATAACAGCAACATATAGAATGAATGATGATGGCAATGTATACAGAAAGCAGATTATCGTAAGCTCAGAGAATCCAGAAGGACCATACAGTAAGCCTTCTATTATAGATGAAGATGGTATTGACCCATCAATTTTTACAGATGAAGATGGAAAGCGTTATATGCTTCTTAACAGAGGAGCAAGAATCCTTCCATTAGATAAAGATGCGACTAAACAGATTGGAGAGGCTTCTCTTCTTTATTATGGTGATAATAAAAGAGCACCAGAAGGACCACATCTGTTAAAGAAAGATGGCTTTTATTATCTGTTTGAGGCAGAAGGTGGAACTGGTCCAGGACATAGAATCACAGTTTCAAGAAGCCGTGAGCTATATGGAAGATATGAGCCATGTCCTTATAACCCGATTATGAGACAGACCGATGAGACAGCGATAATTCAGCGATGCGGTCATGGAAAGCCGGTTATGACACAGATAGGACAGTGGTACATGGTGTATCTGTGCGGCAGAAAGATTGGTGATGGATATAGTCTTCTTGGAAGAGAGACAGCACTTGATCCGATTACATGGACTGCTGATGGGTGGCCGATAGTGAATAACCTTGATGGTCCAAGCACATTACAGATTAAGCCGGATTTGCCTGAGACAATATGGGAAGAGAGCTTCGATGATGATTTTAAGGAAAAATATCTTGGAACTGACTGGTTATTCCCTCGTTCACCTGAGATGGATGGCATAGATATTAAGCTGTCATGGCTTAAGATGAAGGGAAGCCGGTTTGACCTTAATTCAATGTATGCCAGGAATATTCTGTTAAGAAGACAGACATCATTCAAATTCCAGATTGAATGTAAGATGAAGATGCCCCATATATATCCGGGACAGGATGCAGGTGTCACATGCTATTATGATGAGAATACATTTTTAAAATTCGGTCTGTTTGCGACACGGGAAGAGTCGCCAAGACTTCTTGTAGGCGTAAGAGAATATGTTGACGGATATAAAGATGGTAATTTTGAGGAAGTCAATCCCAAAGAAAAATATATTTACTTTAAGATAGAAGTCAATAATCTTCAAAGAGTGTTCTATGTAAGTTTTGATGGCGTGAAATATACTAAGATTGATGTGTTAAGCAATGTGTATTATCTATGCGATGAGGGACTTAAAAAAGGTAAAAGATTTACTGGTGCGATGATTGGAATGTATGCGTATGCGGGTGATTATACACATGAGTACGCTATTACACATGGCGTAAGAATTGATGAAAATATGTATGTAGAGTTTGATTACTTTAATTATAAATCACTACAGTAAGACATTTGTAAAACATTTATAAGGAGGATATATGATAAGCAGAAATATTTCACTCGAAGACAAGCTGACAGAGCAGCTTGCAGCACAGGTTGACTACAGTGACAATGAAGTGACTGGGGCAGTTCTTAATGCATTGGCTGACATGTATAAGGCTGCTGGTGATAATAAGTTTGCAGTGGCAGTTAAGGAAGCTGCAGATAAGGCTATAGAAAAATGTACATATGATGATAAAGAGAGCCTTAAGAATTATGAACTTGGAAAGGGATTTTACTCAGCGTATGATGTGACGGGCGATGAAAAATACAGAGATGCAGCTAAGAAAATAGCGGCGCAGCTTGACACACAACCAAGATATGAGGAAGGTTTTTTTGCTGGTTCACAGGATAATGGCGTAAAGAAGTTATGCAGAACATACATGTATACACCATTTTATATGAGTTATGAGACCAATGATGGCGGTAAGGAGAGATATAACGATATTATTGCTCAGATAAGAAGTTACCATAATAACATGTTTGACAGCTACAAGGATAAACTTGGCAGTGATGAGGCAGCATATAATATTGTAGCTCATTATGCTGCGGCTCTGATTGACACGATGGAAGTTATGGATCAGATGCTCTATGAGATATATCATGAGATGCTTGATTACTACAGAGCTGCTGTTAAGGCAATAGCTGAATCAGGAGCTGTTACAGGCAGAGGCATTAAGGCTGATTATATATTTGGTTATGCGCTCCTTAAAGGATGCCGTATGAAGGCTGTTCTCACAGAGAAGTATGAGGGTATTGTTACAGGTCTTATGGATTCACTTGATGAGTCTGCTGACAATACATATATGCTTGCCATGAAAGCTATGTATTACAGTGAAGCTATAAGAAACAGGGAATATCAGGATTACGGACGTGGAAAAGGAGGAGTATTATGGAGTTAACAGTATTATCTGTGACAAGCAGAGGCGTGGTTGTCGAACTTACAGATTCAGGAAAATATTATTCAAGAAGTTCATATGATATATATGTAAATGGAGAGAAATTTGTCAATACAGATAAGGTTATAACATCTCTCCATGGTTTAAAGCCAGATACGGAATACAGTATCACAGCAGAGTTTGAGGGCAGTACATATGGTCCTGTGGATGTTAAGACTAATTATGAGTATGTTACATTAAATGTACGTGAATTTGGCGCAGTTGGTGATGGCGAGCATGATGATACTAATGCAATCCAGTGTGCGATTATGGCTTGCACTAAGGATTCAAGAGTTCTTGTGCCAGAAGGTACATTTAGAATAACAAGTCTTTTCTTAAAAGACGATTTAACATTGGAACTGGCAAAGGGGGCAACACTTCTTGCCTTCACAGACAGAGAGAAATTTCCTATTTTACCGGGACTTATACAGTCATATGATGAGACTGATGAGTATAATCTTGGAACATGGGAAGGCAATCCGCTTGATTCATTTTCAGCGATTATATGTGGTATCAATGTTAAAAATGTATGTATCACAGGTGAGGGTACTATTGATGGCAATACTACACATGACAATTGGTGGAAAAACTGTAAGGTCAGAAATATAGCATGGAGACCTAATCTTTTCTATATAAATCACTGTGAAAATGTGACAATGCAGGGAATAACTGTACAGAATTCTCCATGCTGGACAATCCATCCATATTTTTCTGACCATCTTAAATTTATAGATGTGAAGATTAAGGCACCAGCCGATTCACATAATACAGATGGATTAGATCCAGAGAGCTGTGAGGACGTACAGGTAATAGGAACATATATATCTGTTGGTGATGATTGTATCGCTATCAAGTCAGGTAAGATATACATGGCTAACAAGTATAAGGTTCCAACAACTAACATGATTGTAAGACAGTGCTGCATGCGTGACGGACATGGAGCTGTAACTGTCGGTAGTGAAATTGCTGCAGGTGTTAATGATGTACATATAAGAGACTGCGTTTTCATGAATACTGACAGAGGCTTACGAGTTAAGACAAGACGTGGACGTGGTAAATTATCAGTTCTTGATGATATATCATTTGAGAATATAGATATGGACAATGTTATGACACCATTTGTTGTTAATAGCTTCTATTTCTGTGACCCGGATGGTAAGACTGAGTATGTAAGTTCTAAGAAGCCGCTTCCAGTAGATGACAGGACTCCTTCAATTGGCAAGCTGCTCTTTAAGGATATATCAGCTAAGAACTGTCATGTGGCAGGAACTTATATATGCGGGCTTCCAGAGAGCAAGATTAAGGAGCTTACATTTGAAAATATTGACTTCTCATATGCAGAAAATGCTAAATCTGGCGTTGCAGCCATGATGGTTGGCTGTGATGAAAGCTCTAAGCAGGGAATGATAGTTTCTAATGTAGAGACACTGAGACTTAAGAATGTTAAAGTTGCCGGATGCGACGGCGAAGAAATCCAGGCAGATAATGTCGATAATATAGTGAAAGAATGATGAGACGATGAATTTACATGCACCTAAGAATATCGATGTGGATAAATGGTTTATTGAATGTTACAAAAAGCACCAGGGACATCCACTCATAATATTGATAAGACTTTACAGGGGTAATTACCACAAATTTATACTTGCAGTGTTTTTTTTCCTTATAAAACACTGCCCTGTATGGGTGCTTCCAATTATTACAGCTAATATAATTAATGATGTAACGACAGGGAGCAGCAATACAGTAAGAGATATAATTATACAATGTATAATTATGGTTGTGCTTATAGCAATCAACATTCCTACTAATTACCTGTATACAAGGTATAAGTCGCTGGCGACACGTTATGCCGAGACAGGACTTAGAAAGGCACTGGTAAGAAAACTTCAGCAGCTGTCGATTTCTTATCATAAAGAGACACAGTCAGGAAGACTGCAGTCTAAGATTATAAGAGATGTGGAGGCTGTGGAGACATTGTCAACACAACTTCTTATCAGTACTCTTAATATAGCTCTTAATATAATTATATCGTTATCGGTAACTATAACTAAGAGTATGATGGTTTTCGTATTTTTCCTTCTGACAACACCTGTGGCGGCTATTACAATGGTGTTTTTCAGAAATGTCATGCGTAAGCGTAACCACGAGTTCAGACATGAAATGGAAGAGACTTCCGCCCAGGTTATGGAGATGGTAGAGATGATACCAGTCACAAGGGCGCATGCGCTTGAGGAGAAGGAGATAGATAAGATAAGTGACCAGCTATTCAATGTTGCAGAGAAGGGATACAAGCTTGATGTAATACAGTCAGTATTTGGTTCTGTGGGCTGGGCGATATTCCAGGTATTTCAGATTGTATGTCTGGCATTTACAGGTCTGCTTGCTTTAAGAGGTACGATATTACCAGGTGATATTACACTTTACCAGAGTTATTTTGCAACAATTGTAAACCAGATATCTTCATTTGTGACATTGATACCAACGATTGCTAAAGGTGTTGAGTCAGTCAATTCAATTGGTGAGGTTCTTCTCTCTGACGATATTGAAAAAAATGAAGGCAAGAGGACAGTCGATAAGATTGAAGGAAGATACGATTTCAACAATGTTAAATTCAGATATAACAATACTGATGTAGATGTACTTGATAATCTTAATCTTCATGTAGAACCAGGTGAGACAATTGCCCTTGTCGGTGAATCAGGCTCTGGTAAGTCAACAATACTTAATCTTGCGATAGGCTTTAATCTTGCTACAGATGGACAGGTGCTTGTTGATGGCAATGATATCAAGGACATAGACCTTAGAAGTTACAGAAGATTTCTTGCAGTTGTTCCACAGTCATCAATATTATTTTCTGGAACGCTGAGGGAGAATATAACTTATGGTGTTGATAACGTGGATGAGAAATTCTTAAATGAGGTAGTAAGGGCTGCTAATCTGTCAGATCTTGTTAACAGCCTGCCAGATGGACTTGATACAGAAGTTGGAGAGCACGGCGGTAAGCTCTCAGGTGGTCAGAGACAGCGTGTATCTATTGCAAGGGCACTTATCCGCAATCCGAAGGTTATTATTCTTGATGAGGCGACATCTGCGCTGGATAGTATATCAGAGAAGCTTATTCAGGAGGCACTTGATAATCTTACTAAAGACAGAACAACATTTATTGTGGCACACAGGTTATCTACGATACGTAATGCAGATAAGATTGCGGTTATCAATGATGGCAGATGTGTGGAATATGGAACATTTGAGGAGTTGATGGAACTGAAGGGAGAGTTCTACCGCATGAAGAGCATCCAGAGTTGACGGAAACTCCTAGATTCAGAGCCTGCCGAGGCGTCCCATGGCTGTGCTGCGTCTGTGCATATGTATTCCTGGCCTTTACTGCCTAGTGGCTCTAAGGGCGGCACGACAAATATTCTATTTAATCCGGCTGCTAAAAACGCGCTTCGCTTGAACGTTTAGCAGCCGGATTATATTTTGTCTAACACCGCCCTAAGACCCACACGGCAGTGTCGTCATGGAATACATATGCACAGACGCAGCACAGCCATGGGACGCCTCGGCAGGCTCTTTATCAAGGAGTTTGTGAATGGTGGGGGGATGCGGTTTGCGCGGAGCGCAAACTGGCATGGTGGGGCGGACACTGCGTGGTGGGGAGATATAAGGTAGACTTTATAGCTCAAAAAGTGTGCAGCTATATATAAAAGAAAGAGGCGGTCTCTGATTGAGGCGCCTCTTTCTTTATATAATGCCAGACCACAAATGGGAGGCATAACTTAAATTTATATTAGTCTTCTTTAGACCAGATTCTTAATGTCTGGATGAGTTTTTCCTTAGTATCAGCATTAAGCTTCTGAACAAGCTGCATAATCTCATTATCTAATGCAGTGTTCTGATATGACTTGTCAACGCTTCCTGCAAGATAATCTAAAGATACATGTGTGAGGTCAGCATAGTATGATAACATTCTAAGTGTCATAAGATTACGACCGTTCTCAACATTACTGATATATCCAGGTGTAACATCAAGTGCCTTGGCAACGTCCTCCTGTGTAAGTCCGTGCTGAATTCTTAACTTCTTAACCTTTGCGCCTAAATCGTTTTCCATGTGTGTAATCCTCCTTGTTATGGTTTGATAAATGTAATTATGTGAGTGTCAAAGTGAATTTTGACACATACATTGTGTGGTATTAGTAGTACAGATTATTTTTTGTTAGCTCTGTATCTTAGTGTTGAATCAAGAATCTTCTTTCTGATTCTTAAATGAGTAGGAGTTACCTCCAGAAGCTCATCTGTGTCAATGTAATCTAATGCCTGCTCAAGACTCAATATCTTAGGTGGTACAAGTCTTAAAGCTTCATCAGCACTTGAAGAACGTGTATTAGTAAGATGCTTTGTCTTACAAACATTAACTTCTATATCCTCAGTACGAGGATTTTCACCGACAATCATACCAGCATATACTTTCTCGCCAGGTCCGATGAAAAGAGTACCTCTGTCCTGGGCATTGAAAAGACCATAAGTAACAGCTTCACCATCTTCAAAAGCTATTAATGAACCAGTTTTTCTGTAAGAGATATCTCCCTTGTAATCTTCATAGCCTTCAAAAGAAGTATTAATTATACCATTACCTTTAGTATCAGTAAGGAATTCACCTCTGTATCCAATGAGTCCACGTGATGGGATAGAGAACTGTAATCTTGTGTAGCCTCCATTGATAGGTGTCATGCCAAGAAGTTCACCCTTTCTCTGGCTTAACTTCTGGATAACAGAACCTGAGAACTCATCTGGAACGTCAATATATGCAAGTTCCATAGGCTCAAGCTTCTTGCCACGCTCGTCAGTATGGTAGAGAACCTCTGCCTTGCTGACAGCAAATTCATATCCTTCACGACGCATGTTTTCAATAAGGACTGAAAGATGAAGCTCACCACGTCCTGAAACCTTGAAAGAATTCTCAGAACCAGGGTTCTCTTCAACTCTTAAAGAAACATCAGTGTTAAGTTCCCTGAAAAGTCTGTCTCTTATATGGCGGGAAGTAACGAATTTACCCTCTTTACCAGCAAGAGGACTGTCGTTAACCATAAAATCCATAGAAAGAGTTGGCTCAGAAATCTTCTGGAATGGAATGGCTACTGGGTTGTCAACTGAACAGAGAGTATCTCCGATATGGATATCAGCGATACCAGATACAGCAACAATCTCACCGATAGTAGCTTCGTTAACCTCAACCTTATTAAGACCATTGAAAGTATAAAGCTTAGTAACTCTTACTCTCTTCTTGACAGATGGATCATGGTGGTTAACAATCATAACCTCCTGATTGACCTTGATACTGCCATTCTCAATTTTACCAACACCGATACGTCCTACGAATTCATTATAATCAATAGTAGAGATAAGCATCTGTGTATCTGCATCAGGGTCGCCCTCTGGAGCAGGTATATTGTTAACGATACAGTCGAATAATGGCTGCATATCATTAGGTTCATCGTTAAGATCAGCCATAGCATATCCAGATTTAGCAGATGCGAATATGAAAGGACAGTCTAACTGGTCTTCATTGGCATCCAAATCGATGAAAAGTTCAAGTATCTCATCAATAACTTCATTAGGTCTGGCTTCTGGTCTATCAATCTTATTGATACATACTATAACAGAGAGGTTCATGTCAAGAGCTTTTTGTAATACAAACTTAGTCTGTGGCATAACACCTTCAAATGCATCAACTACAAGTACAACTCCGTCAACCATCTTAAGAACACGCTCAACCTCGCCACCGAAGTCAGCATGGCCAGGAGTATCAATGATATTAATCTTAGTGTCTTTGTAAGTTATAGCTGTGTTCTTAGAGAGAATAGTAATTCCTCTCTCACGTTCAATATCATTAGAATCCATGACACGCTCAGCAACTTCCTGATTAGCACGGAAAGTTCCGCTCTGCTTAAGAAGTTCATCGACCAGAGTGGTTTTACCATGGTCAACGTGGGCGATAATAGCAATGTTTCTAATATCTTCACGCTTTGTCTTCATAAATAACCTCCGTTTTGGCTACTTTTATCTTAGCAACTTTTACATTCTATCACAATACTCCAAAATATCAATAGTAAAAATATACATTTTTATATAAATTAATCAAAACCTTTTCACAATATTAACAAAATCTAAATAAAATATAAAAAATAAGCCATTTTTGAAAAAAACACAAAATAGACATAATTTTTATGTAATAATTTACGTAATCGATACATATACATACTTATGAACAAAAATAAAGCACATTCCGTATTACGGAAAAAAGAAGGGAGATATACAAAATGCTTGATAAGGTTATTGAAAACAACCAGGTAAACATCATTGGGGAGGTAGTTTCTGAATTTAAGTTCAGCCATGAAGTTTTTGGAGAGGGATTTTATCTTGTAGATGTGTCGGTCAACAGATTAAGTGAGATGGTAGATATAATTCCACTTATGATTTCAGAACGTTTACTTGATGTAACTAAGGACTATAGAGGAATGAAGATAGAGGTATCTGGCCAGTTTAGATCATATAACAGACATGAAGATACCCACAATAAATTAATACTCTCAATATTTGTAAGAGAACTTCAGTTCATAGAGGATGATGAGATGCCGGAGGAGCAGTCTAAGGCTAACCAGATATTCCTTGATGGATTCGTGTGCAAACCACCTACATATAGAAAGACACCACTTGGAAGAGAGATTGCAGATATACTGATAGCAGTTAACCGTCCATATGGCAAGTCTGATTATATCCCATGTATTGCATGGGGACGTAATGCCAGGTATGCAGCTGGTATTGAGGTTGGTGGACATCTTCAGATTCAGGGAAGAGTCCAGAGCCGTGAGTATACCAAGAAATTAAGTGATGAAGAGGTTGAAAAGAGAGTTGCATACGAGGTTTCAGTATGTAAGATAGATGTTGTTGACGATGAAGAATAAATGCGTCACAAATCATTTTATTTAATATTGACGATAAATTTATAAAGTGATATAGTCATTGTATCAATAATTATAAGAAGTAGAGGTTGCGTTGTTAATCAGTAGCATTGGAGATGTTTCAGCGACAGTTGATTCTGTGTGAAAGGTGATGACGCCGAAGCGGGGGATGTGCTGGGATATCCTGCTGGGCGCAAGGCGAACAGGTTTGCGACTGTCATCGTAAGATGGGGAGCTACTAACAAAATTCAAAGTTTGTGCTGGTTCTTCTACTATCTGGTTGGGGAATCAGCATTTTTAATGCCAAAGATGGCGGAAAGAGGTTAAGATGTCAATATTTACTGGTGCAGGAGTTGCTATTGTCACTCCAATGAAGGCTGATGGAGCGATTAATTATGATAAGTTAAAGGAACTGATTGATTTCCAGATAAATAACAGTACAGATGCTATTGTTATCTGTGGAACAACGGGTGAATCTGCTACAATGACAGAGCAGGAGCATATTGAGGCTATAAGATTTACAGCAGATTATGTTAACAAGAGAGTTCCTGTTATAGCAGGTACAGGATCTAACTGTACCAAGACTGCCATAGAACTTTCAAGAGAGGCTCAGAGTGCTGGTGTTGATGCAGTTTTAGTTGTCACACCATATTATAATAAGGCAACACAGAAAGGTCTTATACAGCATTATACAGATATTGCCAGGAGTATTGACCTTCCTATCATTATGTACAATGTCCCAAGCAGAACAGGATGCAATATCCAGCCAGAGACGGCAGTCAGACTTGCAAAGGAAGTTGATAATATCGTAGCTATCAAGGCTGCTACAGGCAATCTTGCGCAGGAATCAAAGACAATGATGTTAGCTGAAGGTGCATTAGATATGTACTCAGGCGAGGACGGACTTATCGTTCCACTTATGTCAATCGGGGCTAAAGGTGTTATCTCAGTTCTTTCAAATGTAGCACCTAAGCAGACACATGATATCTGTGCAAAGTTTTTTGCTGGCGATATTGAGGGCGCAAGAAAGGCTCAGTTTGATGCATTGGAGCTTGTTGATGCATTATTCTGTGAGGTTAATCCAATTCCAGTTAAGACAGCGTTAAATCTTATGGGAATGGGGGCAGGACCACTCAGAATGCCTCTTTGTGAGATGGAAGAAGCTAACCTTAACAGATTAAAGACAGCATTAAAGAATTATGGAATACAGGTGAGATAATATGACAGATATAATTATGCATGGCTGCAATGGCCATATGGGAAGAGTTATAACAGATATAGTAAGCAAAGATGAGAATTGCCGTATAGTTGCAGGCGTTGATCCATTTGATGATGGACACAATGATTATCCAGTATTTCCATCAATAGATGAATGCGATGTCAAGGCAGATGTAATTATCGATTTTGCCGCTGCAGCAGCAGAGGATGCGCTTCTTGATTATAGCGTTGCTAAGAATATCCCGGTTGTTGTATGTACAACAGGCTTGTCAGAGGAGCAGTTAGCACATGTAAGAAGTGCGGCATGTAAAGTTGCAGTGCTCAAATCAGCTAACATGTCATTAGGTATCAATACATTATTCGGGCTTTTGCAGGAAGCTGCCAAAGTGTTGGTTCCTGCTGGATTTGATGTTGAGGTTGTTGAACAGCACCACAACAAGAAGCTTGATGCTCCTAGTGGAACAGCGCTTGCATTAGCTGATTCAATCAAGGAAGTACTTGGTGATGACTATTATTACAAATATGACAGAAGCCAGGTAAAAGAGAAGAGAGACAGCAAAGAGATAGGTATCAGCTCAGTAAGAGGCGGTACAATCGTAGGAATCCATGATGTTATATTTGCCGGTGAGGATGAGGTTATAGAATTCACCCACACAGCATATTCCAAGTCAGTATTTGCAAAAGGCGCAGTTGAGGCTGCCAAGTTCCTTGCAGGAAAGCCGGCTGGAATGTACGATATGGGTGATGTTATCAGTGCATCTCGTAGTAAGTAATACATTTTAACTTAGTAAATCCACACTTCTGGTATAATTTAATAGCAGCCGTGTTGCTGCCTGTCACATGAAGAATTATGGATTTGCCAGCATTATCGTCAATTGAATAGTAATCATTGAGGGCATAGTTCACAAGATGTGTGGCTATGCCTTTCTTTCTGCATTCCGGAGCAACCCAGACATCGTTCATGCATCCCTGGGTCTTGAATGAATCAATGTATAGCTCGCCAATTATATAATCGTCATCATCAACAGCCTGATAACAGGTGCATGTGTCAGAAATATCATCAGCCTCGATTGTATAACCATCAGATTTGCTTAAAAAATGTATCAGGCTCGTATTGCCTGTAATACCATACAGATACTCTCTTGTATGCACAGATGGCGCAAAATGGCAGCTTTTAAGCGCATTATAAATGTCATCCTCCATCGGGCATATAATAGCGGGCATCTCATCAAAACCATAATCTTTTCTTAAAATGTCTTTTACTGCATCATACATGGCTGAAAATATGCCTTTCTGCCTGTAATCAGGTGCAACATATGCATTCATCATGGCATCATCATCTGGCTGGTTATTCTCATAATCAGGAATCGTGCATGTTATAAATCCAATATATCCGCCTGACACTTCATCTATTGCTGCAAGCTGTATAAGGTCAGCCGCATCCTCTTCATATATACAAGTATATTCCTCCACGCCAGCAAAAAGCGCGGCAAGCTTTCCTGAATCTATATCATCCGATATGCAATAATTTTTATTCATAAAAATCTAAATCTCCTTAAAGGTTATGAGGTTTCCCACCAGCCCAGCCAGCAAGCGGCAGCTATAGCATCCCTCCGTCCGCGCTGTGCAGGTAAAAGTGGCATGACGACTGCTGTGTGGCTCTTAGGGTGGTGTTAGACAACAGCTAAGCCGCTTGCTAAACGTTCAAGCGGAGCGCGTTTTTAGCAAAGCGGCTTTAATAAGCTTTGTCGTGCAACCATTAGAGCCACTAAGCACAAAGGACCAGCCACTTTTACCTGCACAGCGTGGACGGAGGGATGCTATAGCTGCCGCTTGCTGGCTGGGCTGGTGGGAAACTTTCTATAATCATAAGATTTTTATGAATAAATATCAAGACTTTATACAGTGATTAAGATGTCTAATACATGTAGTAATGCAAACTAGATGTATATAGATAGTAATAAAAATTTAATAAAGTTATTGTGCAGAACGTGTTTTTAGTTTAAAATAAACAATATCTTTTTATTTAAGAATGTATAGGGCAGCCTGTTATGAATATGGCTGCAGATAATTGTGGAAAGTGGAGATTGATATGAGCAGAACAGCGATTATAACAGACAGCAATAGTGGAATAACACAGGAGGAAGGAAGAAAATTAGGGATAAAGGTTGTTCCTATGCCTTTCTTTATAGATGGAAAACAGTATTACGAGGATATTGACCTTACACAGGAACAGTTCTATGAGAAGTTAAAGTCGGATGCAGATATATCTACATCACAGCCATCAGTAGGAGAGATACAGGCGGCATTTGATGAGATGTTAAAAGATTATGACGAAGTTATATATATTCCTATGTCAAGCGGATTGTCAGGAACGTGCCAGACAGCTGCAATGGTTGCAGGCGATTATGATGGAAAAGTAGAAGTAGTTAACAATCAGAGAATTTCAGTAACACAGAGACAGTCAGTGCTTGATGCACTTGCTCTTGCAAAAAAGGGATATAATGCAGCTAAGATTAAAGAGATTCTCGAAAGAGAAAAGTTCAGCTCAAGTATTTATATAACTCTTGATACATTAAAGTATCTTAAAAAAGGTGGAAGAATTACTCCTGCGGCAGCAGCTATTGGAACAGTTCTTAAGCTCAATCCAGTTTTACAGATTCAGGGAGAAAAGCTCGATGCTTACGCTAAGGCAAGAGGTAAGGCATCTGCCAGAAAGATTATGTTAAAAGCCATGGATGATGACATGGCTGGCAGATTCGCAGAAGCATATGCGCAAAAGAGGATTCATATGGAGGCTGCATATACTGGTAATCCAGAAGAGGCAGAGGAGTGGGCGTCAGTTATAAGAGAGCATTATCCAGACCTTGATTTTAACATGAATGCGTTGTCGCTGAGCGTGGCATGCCATATAGGCCATGGGGCACTTGCTATAGCTTGTTCAGTGTACCTGCCAGAATTAGATTAATAAGGAGACCATAATGGCTAAGTTAAGAAGCAAGATAGATGATAAGTTCAAATGGGCTGTTAATGATATATTTGCATCAGATGAAGAGTGGAATGATGAATATGAAAGATGCAGGGGCATTCTTGATACACCAGGCTCATATAAGGGAATTATAGGTGAGAGTGTTTCCAATCTTATATCTGAATTGAAAGAAGAGATGGATGAGAGCTTTGCCTGCGAAAGACTTTATGTGTATGCATTTATGAAGTATTATGAGGATACAGCTAATCCGGTATATCAGGCTATGTCAGGCAAGGCACAGATGCTTGCCATGAGTCTGTCAGAGAAGTACGCATACTCTGAACCTGAGATTCTTGCAATTGATAAGGATAAGATGGAAGAATACCTTGCAGCACCAGATGCGGCACCATACAGACATCTTCTTGAGGATATGCTGTCTAAGCGTGAACATTCACTTTCGGCAGCAGAAGAAAAGCTTCTTGCAATGTCAGATCAGATGTCACAGGCGGCAGGTGAGATTTTTTCAAAATTTAATAATGCTGATGTCAGATTTGGCAATATACATGATGAGAATGGAAAGAGTGCAGAACTTACACATGGAACATTTGGTGTGTATATGGAGAGCAATAACAGGGAAGTGCGCAAAGAGGCATTTTATGCCCTTTATAAGCAGTATAAGGAGCATATCAATACACTTGCATCAACATACTATGCTAATGTGTGCCAGGCGATGTTCTATGCGAGAGCAAGAAAATATCCATCTACACTTAATATGTATCTTTCAGCATCATTTATACCAGAGAGTGTGTATACTAATCTTTGCGAGACAGTCAATAAGAATCTTCCTAAGATGCATAAGTATGTATCATTAAGAAAGAAGTGTCTCGGAGTAGATGAACTGCATTTTTATGATATATATGCACCTATGGTAAAGGATTTCAAGATGGAGGTAAGTTACGAGGAAGCTAAGCAGATAGCTTTAAAGGCGCTTGCTCCGTTAGGCGATGAGTATCTTTCAAAGGTTCATGAAGGCTTTAATTCAGGCTGGGTAGATGTGTATGAGAATGCCGGCAAGAGAAGCGGTGCGTTTTCGTGGGGAGTGTATGGAACACATCCATATCTGTTCCTGAACTACAATAATACATTAAATGATGTGTTCACACTTGTTCATGAGATGGGACATTCTATGCACACATATTATTCTAATAAGACACAGCCGTTTATGTATTCTGGTTACAAGATTTTTGTCGCAGAGGTTGCTTCAACATGTAATGAAGCACTTCTTATCAATTATCTGCTGAAAAACTGCACTGATGAGAATGAGAAAAAGTATCTTATTAATCATTATCTTGAGCAGTTTAAAGGCACATTATTCCGTCAGACAATGTTTGCGGAGTTTGAGATGGAATCTCATAAGATGGCAGAGGCTGGTGAAGTACTTAATGCCCAGAACCTTTGCGATTTATACAGAGACCTCAACAAGAAATATTTTGGCGAAGATATGGTTATTGATGACGAGATTACATATGAATGGTCACGCATACCACATTTTTACACGCCATTTTATGTATACCAGTATGCTACAGGCTTTTCAGCAGCAATTGCCATAGCTGCCAGGATTCTTGCAGGAGATAAGGAAGTCCTTGATGGATATAAGAAGTTTTTATCAGGAGGTTCAAGCATGCATCCGATTGAGCTTCTTAAACTGTGTGGGGTAGATATGTCCAAACCGCAGGTTATTCAGGATGCTATTGACGTATTCGATAGGCTTATTGATGAATTTTAAAATAAATTAAAAAATATGTAAAAAGTTGTTGACAAATGTTACAATTTTCTATATAATCAAACATGCGTCTGACAGATAACAGACAGACGCATATGCGCGAGTGGCTCAGTGGTGGAGCACCTCCTTGCCAAGGAGGGGGTCGCGGGTTCGATCCCCGTCTCGCGCTCTTTTTATTTTTATGGAGTCCGGTGCAGATTGTGCCGGGCTTTTTTATTTGGTAAAATAGTACCATATTGCACAAAAATCCTTTAGAATTCTAATCAATAATAGTATAATTTACCTATCACATTACAACAGAAAGGGGACTATTGTTGTGGAAAAAAAGACAAAGAGTATTAAAAAATCGCTTACAATTATGTGTATTGCGATGGTTGCAGCTACGGTAGCTGTAATGGGAATGGTTTCAATTATTGGAATTAAGTCCACCAGCAAGCTGGCTCTTAATAATTATGATGAGGCAATGTATGATGGTTACAGGACAGAGATTAAGTCACAGATTCAGGCAGGTATTGCTATTGTCCAGCATTATTATGATTTGAGTAAGAGTGGCAGATTGTCAGAGAATGATGCTAAAGAGCAGGCTAAGGAAGCTATAAGAGCCATGCGTTATCGTGATGATGGAAGCGGATACCTATGGATTGATGATGTTGATTACAATCTTGTTATGCATCCAATTCTGGCTAAGCAGGAGGGAACTAACAGATATAATCTTCAGGACCAGAATGGTGTGATGATAATTCAGGAGATTATGAAAGCAGCACAGTCTGGAGGAGGATATAACAGTTTCTGGTTTACGAAGGCAGATGGTGTGACAGTTGCAGAGAAGCTTGCTTATTCAGAGCAGTTCCAGCCATGGGGATGGGTTCTTACAACGGGCAATTATATAGAAGATATGGATGCACAGATGCAGGCGACATCACAGAGCATCAGCAAGAGCTTTGTCAGCATGATTACAGTGGTGGGTATAGCAGTCGTTGTTATACTTGCTATAACAGTTGCATTTGCCCTTGGATATGCACGCAGAATATGTAATCCATTAAAGCAGCTTGAGCAGATGGCTGTAAAGCTTTCAGATGGTGACCTTACGGGAAAGATTAATGTGCATAGCAATAACGAGATAGGTTCGACAGCTGATGCGTTAAAGATTGCACAGGAGAAGTTTACAGAACTTATATCGGATATAGATAATGTTTCGAGCTCACTTTCATCTGCTATATCAGATTTTGATGAGAAATTTGAAGTTATGGGGGATTCAATAAGCACAGTTTCAACAGCCATATGTGATATAGCCAGAAATAGCACAGAACAGGCAAATGCGACATCTGCTGCTAATGAAGGAATTGTTAATATAGGTGATGGAATCAGAAATACATCTAATGAGGTGGAATCGCTTCACAATAATGCTTCAGATATGATTAATCTGTCTGATAAATCGTTGCAGACATTGAAAAATCTTATTGAGGCTAATGAGAAGAGCATGCAGGATATAACATCTATGCAGGAGCAGACTAATATAACGAGTACATCAGTAAACAGAATTGGTGAGGCTACAACTCTTATTGACGGTATATCCTCACAGACTAATCTGCTTGCTCTTAATGCGTCTATTGAGGCTGCAAGAGCTGGTGAGGCTGGACGTGGGTTTGCCGTAGTTGCGGAGGAGATAGGGCATCTTGCAACACAGTCTGCTGATACAGTAAAAGAAATAAACAGCACAATTAATGAACTTGTTACTAATTCAGATAATCTTGTAAAGACTATGGAGGCGATGATTGCTACTTCAAAAGAGCAGGAGAGCGCATTAAAAGAAACAACAGAAACATTTAAAAATCTGCGTGAAACGCTCGATTCGTGTGTAACATCTGTCAATGCCATATCAGATGTTATGGAAGATGTTAACAGACAGAAGAATTTAATAACATCAAAAATTGCAGGTCTTAACGAGATTGCGACAGACAATGCGGCATCATCAGAGGAGACATCAAGCGTAGCAGCAGAGCTTGAGAATACTGTAGCGGATGCGACCAAGAAAGTACATGTGCTTGCTGATAGTGCAAAGAAGCTTGTTGAAAGTATGAAGAGATTTACATATTAATCTTTAAAATGAGTAGTTCAGATGTCTGTCAGATACAGCATTACATAATATGAAAAACAGAGACACAGTAGTATCACCTGTAAATATCAGTGATATACTGTGTCTCTGTTTTTACTGCGGCTTTTTATTTTGTCTGTAAATCGGCTATTTTCCAGCTGTTGCCGGTCTTGACATAATAGAGTGTTACTTTGGTTGGATAGTGGTAATTATTGCCGCTCATAACAACATCATATGTGTAATCGGCTTCTACTGAATAACAGTCTGATGAATAATGCTTGACGTTAGTAAGAGTTATATCTCCGATTGTGAGCGAGCTGTGGTCGGCATACCATACGCTTGTATAAGTGATATATCTTAAAAATTCATAAGCTTTTGAATCCTTTATTACGCTTCCTGATATAGATGAGAAATTAGCCTCTGTATACATATACTTTGTGTAATTGGTTATAAATTTCTTAATATTGTCGGTGCTGTCTGTGATGATGGAATCATCAGTCTCATAATCGTATGTATATGTTCCGTTCTTGTCAATTGAAGGTGTCAGCTCCTTTTTGCCGATTGAGCTTGTACATTTGATGTCAGGGCTTATGTAAGCACCATCAACCTTGTATTTTACAAGAAGAGGAATTGAAGTGTATTTTGAGACATTCTCAAGGTCTTCAGCGTTGATATCGCTTTCAACAATATTATCCTTTGTAAGAGCTGTTCCATTAACAGTTACTGTGTAATCAGCAGGCGCTATAACATCATGGTATCCTTCTGTGGAGAATCCTAAATCAATATCGCTTATGTTCCATTTGATAGAATTATAGGCACCGCGTTTGTCAGATTTACCAAGCCTGAGGACAGCTATTTCCTTGCCGTCAGCCTTGATGCTGTAGGCTGGTGAGTCAGTTGTGTATAGAGACATTTTTTTTGAAAATGTGTAATCAGAGCCTTGTATGCGCTGTCTTACAGCTTCTTTAATTTCAGCATCACTGTCTACAAACATGGAGCGGTTGTTATAGTGGCTGACAATGCTGTCAATATCAAGATTTTTAAACATTGTAGCTACATCTTCAGCAGTGTGCTCAGGCTGTGCCTTTTCGTATGATGCCAGAAATGTCCACAGCACGATAAATACTGCAATGACAGCAACAGCCGCAATACCTGTAAGGATTGCATATATTTTCCAGAATTTAGTTTTCATGATTATCCTCGATTCGTTTTCTTATTTTACAATGACAGATGTAGGGATACCTCTGTCGCCGATAAGAGATGAGCAGTTATTGATTATCTGGCCTTTGTAGTACATCATTGATGATGAACCGCCATCTAAATTGGCAGCGTTGACAGCACCATTTTCAAGCATGATATTGATAAGGTCTGCATATGATGCACCAAGGCTGGCAGCAGAACGTCCATCGATTACAAGAAGTATGATAGTACCATCAGCACATTGTCCGATAGCAGTTCTTGGGTTGAGTCCGCTTCCTGAACCGTTGACAGCTGAAGGCTCGCCATTGACAATAAGTATTGGACCAAATGAAAGGGCATCTCTTACGCCTCTGTCAACAGCCTGCTGTCCTGTCATATTTCCAACTACAAGCTTGTTGTCATAGTCAAATCCTATGATTTCGTATGTCTTTGATGCGCTTCCCCATACAATCTTTCCTTCATGGATAACGATTCCGATAGGAATGCCGCCATTACCTGTTCCGTTGGGATCCTCAAATCCACCGCCATTAGTTGCAAGGATTGCACCATAACTCTGCGCCTGTTCTGTAACTGTTTTTCCGGCATGATCAGTGCCAAATTCACCGCTTATTCCAATCTGCACGCGTGATGGGTCTTTTATCTTTGCCATATATCCTTTGTATGTAGCACCTGAAATCTCTTCAACAGTTATGACTTCGTCATCATTTGCAGGTGTAGCTGCAGAGCTGCTTATATTGATAAGTCCAGAGTCTGTAACAGCATCAGATGACTGGACCGAGTTCTGGTTTCGTATCTCTGAAATCTGCTCATCAGATAAGAACAACGTAGCCATGAATTTGCCGGCGCTTGATTCCATTGCTGAGTTGACAAATAGGTTTCTGGCTGTTTTTGATGGACCAAACTCAAGTATAAGTATTACTCCGGTTAAGAATATAAGGACAATCAACAGCAGTGTTCCGATGCTTGCAGCAATTCTTCCTATTATGGATGAAACTTTAAGCCGGGGCTTCCTGTTGTCCTGGTTAATGTAGTATTTTTTTGTTAGAGACATGTCTGTAACTCCTTTAATCTCGTATTATGCCATATTTGCAATCAGAATTTATTATACTCTAAGGGGATTGCATTTTCAACTATATGCATAAATGATGAGTGGAGAAAAAATAATAAAAAATAAAATAAAATGCTTGACAAATTGTATGACAAAGTATATTATATATCTTGCATGCGCGAGTGGCTCAGTGGTGGAGCACCTCCTTGCCAAGGAGGGGGTCGCGGGTTCGATCCCCGTCTCGCGCTCTTTTTTATTTTTAAGCAGTCTGGATATGATGCGGATCTATATTTGTGATATAGATTTAATTCACAGTTCAGGCTGCTTTTTTTATAAGATCAGATAAGTTGTAACAGGAGGGAAGAATGCCGGCACCAATAATAAGAATTGCAGGATATGAGGATGCTGCTGATTTTCATGATGTAATGCAGGCGGCATATGAAAGCCTTGATAATAAAGAATTATATATATGTGATGATTATGATTATGTCAGGGCAATACTTCAGGATAAAAATGCGGGATTTGGCCTGATGTGTTATAAGGATAAGCTGGATGAAGCTATGAGTGAATATGACGGTAAAGTGTGTGCGGGTGTGCTTCTTGTCACATTTCCAGGAGAGGCTGGGGATAATCTTGCAAGGGATGTGTTCTGCGCAGTGAAAGAGAATAAAGGAAAGGTTTCAAATAGTTTATTTTTGGCAGAATATCTTTTTAGAACAGCACATATAGAATCGGCTGCAGTCAGAGCAGAATATAGAGGGAACGGAATCCAGAACAGACTTATTGAATATGCATGTGACTATTTAAGCAGAAATTGTGGTAATATAAGATATGTGATGGCAACAGTATCACCGGAGAATATACCAAGTCTTAAATCGTTTGAAAAAGCAGGGTTTAAGAGAATGCTCACTAAAGAGAAATATGGTGGTAAATTAAGGCATATATTGATGCGTGAGATAAACGGAGGTGGTTCGTATGGCTGATATGCTTGATTACATTGAATGGAGAGGCGATATTACATTTAAACAGTCGCCATTTAATGATGTTGATAACATTATTATGTCGCAGATTGCATATGTTGATCTTAAAAACATTGTGCCAGATATAAAAGAGAGAGGCTGTATTACGCTGGAAGAAGCATCTGGTATATATTTTAAACTCTATGATGAGGAGAGTTTAAAACAGGTTAAAACATTTATATGGCAGGCGCCATTTCTTATGAGAAAAGCTGCGCATAGCGATAGATTCAGGAATATAAAGCTTGGAAGATACAGATGGGTATATGATGAGAAACGTCAGACACAGTTTGCAGCGTTTACAGCAGATCTTGGAGATGGTACAGTTTATATTGCTTATATGGGAACGGATGATACTATTGTTGGCTGGAAAGAGGATTTTAACATGAGCTTTCTGCAGCCGGTTCCTGCGCAGACTGAGGCGGCTGCATATCTTAATGAGGCAGGAAAATATATAAGGAAGAAAATAAGAGTCGGCGGTCATTCAAAGGGTGGTAATCTTGCTGTTTATTCAGGCATATATGCGTCAGCCAGGGTTAAAAAGAAAATTATCAACATTTACAATAATGATGGTCCTGGATTTGATAATGGCATAATTAACAGTGAAGAGTATATGCGGATGAAGCCGCTTATGACATCGATTGTGCCGTATCATTCCATTGTTGGAATGCTGCTTGAACACGATGATGATTATATAGTAGTTGCGAGCAATGAGAAGGGCATAATGCAGCATGATGCGATGTCGTGGCAGGTGAAAGGCACGAAGTTTGTAACGAGAAAAGATTTAAGCGCAGCAAGCAAGGCGATGAACGAAACACTAAGTAACTGGATTAACAGTATAGACAGGACTGAACGTGAGGAATTTGTTGATGCGTTATTTGACATAATATCTGCAAGTGGGGCGGTGACTTTGTCAGAAATCCAGGCAGATAGATTTACATCAGCAGGCGCAGCAATTAAGATGTATGCATCAATGCCTAAAAAACAGAAGCTGATGATAAGGAAAATTCTGTTGTCATTAACGGGTGAATTTGATAAGGTAGTTAAGAAACGCAGATAGATTGATATACATTTTTATCGATAGAAGGAGATGTTGTTTATGTTAAAGATACTGGCTGGAGCGGTAATACTTGTTGTGGTTATAGGGATATATGTTGCGGTGTCATACATGCATGATAAGAAAATGGGTGGTGGCAGCGGATGTAATGGAAACTGCGCTGGATGTAGCATGCATGATAAAGAATGCAGTTCTGGAAAATAGGCTGCCTGTGCAGGTGGCTTAGTTTTATGAAATTTTGACAAAATCTTACATGTGTAAAGTTTTACAAAATGTAGTAAATTAGCTGGTTTCAGGCACAAAATATATAAAGCAAGCATATAAAGAGCAATATGTCAAGTGGAAAAACTTGCCAGATTTTAATATTGTATTGAAATCTGGAAATTTACCAAATGTCAAAAAGTACTAATATATAGGTAGTATAGTACTTGGAGGCATTGGGCTTATGGGCGGATGGGATAATAATTCTGTTGCTTTTGGACAAAGAATCAAAACATACAGAATAGAAAATGATTATACCCAGGAACAGTTAGGAAAGATGCTTTATATAACTCCAACTACTTTATCAAGAGTTGAGAATGGCAAGAAAGAGCCATCATCCAATATAATTCATTACATAGCCAAGAATACACAATGCGATATTGACTGGCTTATACTGGGGGTTAGGTCAGAGACATCTTATATGCATGATATGTTAGAGCAGATGACAGTTATGCATGGTAATGGCAGCAGGTCAGTTATGTATGTTATTGGAATGATTAAGCTCAGATTACTTACATATGACGATAGTGAACTGGAAGAAGGAAAGTACAATAAATATAGATTTAATCTGCGTCTGGCAGAGCGTATCTGCGAGGAATATGATAATAATGCAGATGAGGGGCAGGTGTTTAAGTCAATACGCATGATATTGGGAAAGACCATAAAAGAGATGGGGGATATTCTCGACGTTAAAAGCACAAGATATGGATATCTTGAGAAATATGGCAGGCCAACATCAGCGGAGCTGGTTAAACTATATGATAAATTAAATGTCAATCCTGGATTTGTATTGAGGGGACAGTGCCAGGAGATGACAGCAATTAACGAATTGCTAAAGATAATTAAAGAGGGGGCTTTACAATAAGTGGATATAGCAAATGAATATGTATATATGTTTAAGAAGAACAGGAGGGTTGGCATAATTGAAAAGAATGCTATTATGTATATAAACTGTCATGGCAGGGTTTTACATGTATGGACACCTTATATAGCAGTCGAACACAATGGAACGCTTCACAAAGCGAGGCAGCTTCTTGGCGAAGATGATTTTATCCAGGTTAACAAATCAGACCTTATCAATATAAAATATGTTATTTATACAGATCTCTCAACAGTCACTATGCGGGATGGAACAGTATTTCCCGTCACTCCGGCTTATTCAGCACATTTTGGTTCCAAGATTCGTAATTTATATATTAATAAAGACCATTTATCAGAAAATATTTAAAAAAACATTGATATGTGATATAGTTATTTCATATGATACGATTTAGGATTGGATGATATGGAAAAGATATACAAAGAAAAAGCTGTGCAGCTTGGAAAGTTAATGAACACAAAGTCTACATTTTCAGTTCCGCTTATTAAGGTTATACTGGAATGTTTTGAGATAGCTTTCGCAGAGACTGACATAGACAGATTACTTATGGTTGGTGAAGGTGAATATACTAAGGAAGAGCTAAGACAGCTTTGGGGACTTGGTGCGGCAGATTTTGAGGAATATTTTAACCATATCATAGTTGCGGGTGCATTATGGCCGAGAAGAATGGCTGGGGTGTATGAGCTTGCACCGATATTTCCGGGATGGATAGAGATATATGCATCAGGACCGGAGAATGAGACAAGAAGACAGCTTATAAAGAAGTTCTCAGAATTTGAGAATGTTCTTAAAATGCTTAATATTCCACCAGTCAGAGCGTACATGAATCATGTTAACCAGAGTTATGTGTCGTCTAATCCGGGAAGAATGTCGACAATTGTCACGGGAGCTCTTACGGATAGTGGGAATGCGGCATCGTATAAGGAGCTTGCTGCATCGGATGATAAATCATCTGGCAATAAAGTGTCTGGCGGGCCTATAACAATAAAAGTTGGCAGCAGGATAGATGCAGAAAATGCTGTTATGCAGGCAGGAGATTTATATCCTATGCTTTTAAAGCATGATGGACACATAAGTGTTATGAATTGTTTCTGCCGTATGATGAAAAAGCTTGATGGCAGATCCTGTAATTATGATATGCCGGTTGAAGGCTGCATTGCAGTTGGCAGAATGTCAGATATGCTTGTGGACAATGGCGTATCAAGGGCAATATCGTATGATGAAGCTGTTGCACTTATGAGAAGCATGGAGAAAAAAGGCTGTATACATACAGTGTATCACTACGGCATAACTTCAGCAGAAGATGAGCTGATAATATGTAACTGCTGTACGGATTGTTGTTTTCTTTATAACAGTTACAGAGAGGGTGCACTGTCGCAGCTTATAATAAAGGCATATTACAGACCAAAGCTTGTTGATAAGAACCAGTGCGTGGGTTGTAACCAGTGCGGAAGATACTGTCCTACAATGGCAACGTATTATGATAAGGCAAAGAAGAAACTTATATTTGATATAGACAGATGTATAGGGTGTGGACAGTGCGTAACCCAGTGTGTCAGGCCTGTAAGAATCATGGTCAGGGATGAGAGAAATGTATTTGTCAAGACCTTGAAAAAGAAAGGGGCAGAAAATGCTTAGCATATATAGAACGGATGAGAGCATAATTAATAAAATGACAGCATTTGAAGATGGTGTCTGGGTTCGTCTGGTTGACCCTACCAACACAGAATTAGTCCAGGTTGCTGAATATTATGACATTGAGGTTGATGACCTTGCAACTGCACTGGATGAGGAAGAAAGCTCGCGTATCAGTCTTGAAGATGGATATACGCTTATTCTTGTTGATATTCCATCTCCTGAGGTAAGGCATGAGAAGAAAATGTATACAACAATACCTATGGGTATTATACTTAAGCAGAATGCGATTATAACTGTATGCCGCGAAGAATCGCCTGTTGTGGATTATTTTATACGCAATAAGCAGAAAGATTTCAGCACTAAGAAAAAAATGCGTTTTATATATCAGATTCTGCTGCGTTCGGCATCGCTGTATCAGGCGTATCTACGGGGAATTGATAAAAAAAGGGTTGAGATTGAGGAGAGAGCTGGTAAAGATACAAAGGACAGCGATATAATTGACCTTCATGAGCTTGAGTCAACACTTGTATACTTTGCTACATCACTAAGGTCTAACAGTATTGTGCTTGAAAGACTAAGAAGGTATAAAAGAATTGAGCAGTATCCTGAAGATATGGAACTTCTTGAGGATGCTATGGTTGAGTATCAGCAGGCTATTGAGATGACGGTTATATACAGGGATATTGTCGATGGTACAAGAGAACTGTTGTCATCGGTCATGGATAATAAGCTGAATAATGTAATGAAATATCTCACATCTATTACACTGGTAATGGCTATACCAACAATTATATCAGGTATATATGGAATGAATGTGGCGGAAGAGTGGATGCCTTTTGCAGAAACTCCATATGGATTTGGTATTATATGTGGAATAATAATTATTATTTGTATTGTTACGATGTGGATTCTGAAACGGAAAAGGATGTTATAAATATGAAATCAGTATTGATAATTGGCATGGGTGGATTTGGACATCATCTTGTAAATAAGCTGATAGAACAGGGAAAGACACAGGTGATGGTTGTTGATAAGAAAGAAGAAGCTATAAGAGACATGTTTGGAACTGTCACTAATGCGAGAATAGGTGATTGTACCAAGACAGATGTGTTAAAGGCTCTTAAGATAGATACATATGATGAGGTTATTGTGTGTATTGAGAAAGATTTCCAGAACAGCCTGGAGGTGACAAGCCTTGTTAAAGAAGCGGGAGCTGGATATGTGACAAGTGTTGCCAGCCGCGATATACATGCTAAGTTTCTTATGAAAAATGGCGCTGATGAGGTTGTATATCCTGACAGAGACCTTGCGGAAAAAGTTGCAGTCAAAGTGAGCGCAGATAATGTATATGATTATATAGCACTGACAGATGAATATTCTATATATGAGGTTTCAGTTCCGGCTGGCTGGGAAGGCAAATCAATGAAGGAGCTGAATGTGCGTGCTGTATACAATGTCAATGTAATTGCAGTGGTTCATGGTAATGGGGAGATAAGTGTCATGCCAGATGTGGATTATACGTTCTGTAACGGAGACCATGTGAAAGTTCTTGCTAAGAAAAGAGATATTGAAAATATTCTGGGGAATATATAATAAAAAGGCTGTATCAGGTATAATTCGTGATACAGCCTTTAATTCATATATTGATTCAAAGTGAAACAGAAACCGCTTATTTGTAAATTTCCTGCCAGCGTGAAACCATCTCCAAAGCCTCCGCTTCTGAAGGAACTTTAGTTACGATGACACCATCAAGATAAATCTCATATACCGGGAATTTCTTGACTGTATCACCATGTGATACGATTACCTTGTTTAACTTTACTCTTTCCATTAATAAAAACCTCCCCATAATTGATAAAATGTAAACCCCATGATTGCTACGTCAATCAACAATATATTGTATTATATCATAATGCAGAGTAAAAATAAACACATTATATTGTAATAGTACCAAAGTACCAAAAACTTTTAAAAACGTATTGCAAAAGACATGGCAATTTGTTATAATAAAACCAAATCAGCGCGGGACAGATGGCGGCGCACCATCACTGAATTTTAGGCTTTTATTACAATATTAAA
Source organism: uncultured Lachnospira sp. (assembly GCA_934359185.1). Classification (GTDB taxonomy): domain Bacteria; phylum Bacillota; class Clostridia; order Lachnospirales; family Lachnospiraceae; genus Lachnospira. The sequence goes on from CAKRLE010000007.1 coordinate 109,916, forward strand.
TCATATATCTATGTCATATTATGGGTATGTGAACATAGACATAGTTATATGCAGAGGTGAATGACTATGGATTATAATAAAGACAAAGAAGACTACATTGAAGCAATAGCAGCAGGAGAAGATATAGAGCGTATGTTGGTATCATTTGATGAACGGTATAATTTATATGTTTCAAGTAGAAGGTTTTTGAGATTTTTTAATATGGATGACAAGAAAGAGGTTAATATTATTGACTATATTCATCCAGATGATGTTGAAGCTTTTAAAGCATATGTTGACGGAGGATATGAGAGCAAGTCTTCTGGAGAAATTATCCGTATCAGGAAGGATGATGGATATAATACATGTCTTATTATATTCAGCGGATATAATAACAATGAAGAAGGCTGCATGAATATCAAGTTTGAGCTTATAGATATTGTGACAGCTGTTGATTTCTATGTAAAGTCAGTTAATGATGTGGCTAAGACGAGACTGGTTCTTAGTTTATCAGATGAGATATTATTTACATATAACAAAAGTGATAATATATTCTGTCTGTTTAAGTATGATGAATTAAGACGTGTTGATATATATATAGGGGATCTTGACGAGTGGAAAAAGAAAGTTATCGGAGGAAATATGGTTGCAGGTGAAGATGCTGCCATGTTTGATACATTTATTCTTGATCTTAAGAGTTATCTTGCTGATTTCACAGTGAAGTTTACAAGTTCTATATTTACAGACGGCAAGACAACAGATACAAGAGTTTTGATAGGGGCTCTCTTCACAGATAATAGTGGCAACAAGAATATTGTCGGAAGAGTTATCAAGGACAGCAAGGGCAGTTCAATTGTTTTAGATGAGATTGCCGGTGAGTTAAGAATTGATTCTCTTACAGACGTATATAATAAGCGTACAATCACTGAATATGCAAAGAAGAAGCTTGTTGAGGAGAAGGATAACAAGGTTATAATTGCTATATTAGACCTTGATCATTTCAAGTCAGTCAATGATTCGTTCGGACACATGATAGGCGACAAGGTTATCGCAAGGGCTGGAAGAAGATTAAAAGAAATTGTTGGCAATGATGGTGTTGTGGGAAGAATCGGTGGCGATGAGTTCATGATTGTATTTACAGGACTCAATGATGACCTTGCATTAAGAGCTATGCTTCGTGCAATCAGAACACAGATTAAGTGGGAGTTTGCTGAAGATTTTGAGGGACTTTCCATAACATGTTCTATAGGTGCATCTATATATCCTACTAATGGAACGGATTATGATGATTTGTTTAACAAGGCTGACTGCTGTCTGTATATTGCCAAAGAAAAGGGAAGAGACAGATATGTATTTTTCAGGGATGAGCTTCACAGGGCTGAGTATGAGGCGACTCTTAACGGAAGTGAGATGAAAGCCTTTAACAGTAATAGGGAAGTCAGGGAACTGCAGTATGTCAGCAAATTTATGCAGATGGCGCTGAATGACCCACAGGGTGCTGTTAAGGATGCGCTTATGCATCTTGTTAATAATTTTGGTATTGACAATGTTTCTATATATTATGGAGATAAATATAAAAAGATATTCTCATATGGTATTGAAATCGAAGGCATGAACGATGGCAGATTCATAGGCTGGAAAGAATATAGCAGGCTTATGGCTGAAAATGCCAATTGTGTTGAGATGGGATTTATAAGTCATTATCGTTCTAATTATCCTAAGCTGTGCAGGTTCTTTAAGGATTCTAAGGTGTCATCAACTATACAGTGCGCTATCCTTGATGGCGATGTTATCAGAGGGGCTGTGACATTTAATAAGAGCAGGAATGCAGAGGCTCAATGGGCTAATTATGAAGTTGACTGTGCTTCGGTATTTTCATCATATATTGGCATGCTGTGTAAAGGCGGCAGGCAGCAGATTTTAGAAAATGCAGAATATAATCAGATTTTAAAATAGCTTGTTAATGCGGTTTGTGGTATGTTTATATATCTTTACGATACACAATATATAGGTTGGTGTATTGACTGACCTACCAAGATATTGTATAATCGACCTTGCTGGCGGATAGTCTGACAGCAAGGTCTTTTATGTGTGTGAAGCACATTACACAGGAGGTTTCGGGGGTCTATGAAGATTATTAAAAGAAGTGGAACGGAGGTTAACTTTGATATTGCCAAGATTATGGCGGCGGTAGCAAAGGCTAACAATGAGGTCGTTCATAATGAGCGTCTGTCAGAGGAACAGATTGGAGTTATAAGTAAAAATGTAGAGGATATCTGTCAGGAGATGAATCGTTCTCTTAATGTAGAGGAGATACAGGATCTTGTAGAGAATCAGATAATGAATTTCAGGGCATTTGCAGTGGCGAGAAAGTATATCACATACAGATATAAGAGAGCGCTTGTCCGTAAGTCAAACTCTACAGATGAGCAGATTCTTAGTCTGCTTGAATGCAATAATGAGGAAGTAAAGCAGGAAAATTCTAATAAGAATCCAACTGTCAACAGTGTGCAGAGAGATTACATGGCGGGTGAGGTCAGCAAAGATATTACAAAAAGATTTCTTCTTCCACAGGATATAGTAGATGCACATGAGCAGGGACTTATACATTTCCACGATGCAGATTACTTTGCACAGCATATGCACAACTGCTGTCTTGTTAATCTTGAGGATATGTTACAGAATGGAACTGTTATCAGTGAGACAATGCTTGAGAAGCCTAAGAGCTTTTCTACAGCATGTAATATAGCGACACAGGCGATTGCACAGATTGCAAGTTCACAGTATGGTGGACAGAGCATAAGCCTCTCTCATCTCGCACCATTTGTGCAGATAAGCCGTGAGAAATTTGTGCGTAAGGTGAGAGCAGAATTTGATGCTGCCGGTATTGAATGTTCTGACGAGAAGGTTAAAGAGATTGCGGAGATGCGTGTCAGGGAAGAGATTAAGAATGGCGTACAGATGATCCAGTATCAGGTAATCACTCTTATGACGACTAACGGACAGGCACCATTTGTAACTGTATTTATGTATCTTAATGAAGTGCCAGATGGACAGTTAAAGGATGATTTGGCGCTTGTGATTGAGGAAATGTTAAAGCAGAGAATCCAGGGTGTCAAAAATGAGCAGGGTGTATGGATAACACCAGCATTTCCTAAGCTTATATATGTACTTGAGGATGACAATATCCATGAGGGCGACAGATACTGGTATCTTACAGAGCTTGCGGCAAGATGTACTGCTAAGAGAATGGTTCCTGACTATATTTCAGAGAAGATAATGAAGCAGTTAAAGGTGGATAAGAATGGCGAGGGACAATGCTTCCCATGTATGGGATGCCGTTCATTCCTTACTGTATATAATGATGAGAATGGAAAGCCTAAGTATTACGGAAGATTTAATCAGGGTGTTGTAACTCTTAATCTTGTCGATGTAGCATGTTCTTCTGGAAAGGACATGGATAAATTCTGGTCTATACTTGATGAGAGACTTGAATTATGTAAGAGAGCGCTTATGTGCAGACATTATAGATTAAAGGGAACACCATCTGATGTGGCGCCAATTCTTTGGCAGAATGGAGCACTTGCAAGACTTAAAAAGGGTGAGACTATTGATAAGCTTCTTTACGGAGGATATTCAACAATATCTCTTGGCTATGCTGGATTGTGTGAGTGTACAAGATATATGAAGGGTGTGTCTCATACTCAGGAGGGCGGTACAGAATTTGCGCTCAAGGTTATGAACTACCTGACAGATACATGTAAGAGATGGGCAGCAGAGACAAACATTGATTTCAGTCTTTATGGAACACCACTTGAGTCTACAACTTACAAGTTTGCCAAGTGTTTACAGAAGAGATTTGGCAAGATTCCAGGTGTTACAGATAAGAATTATATCACTAACAGTTATCATGTTCATGTAACTGAGAATATAAGCGCATTCGACAAGTTAAAGTTCGAGAGCCAGTTCCAGCCATTGTCACCTGGAGGTGCAATAAGTTATGTTGAGGTTCCTGATATGATTAACAACATACCTGCTGTTCTTTCTGTTATGCAGTACATATATGATAATATCATGTATGCAGAGCTTAACACTAAGAGCGACTACTGCCAGGTATGCGGTTACACAGGTCAGATACAGATTGTGACAGATGAGGATGGAAAGCTTGTCTGGGAATGCCCTAACTGCAAGAACCGCAATCAGGATAAGATGAATGTTGCCAGAAGAACCTGTGGCTATATCGGCACACAATTCTGGAATCAGGGCAGAACCCAGGAGATTAAGGAGAGAGTGCTGCATCTGTAGGATGGGTGTTTTGGCTGAAATGGCGGTCTTTTGTTGGAGTGATGATGTTTCGGCTGAGATGGCAGCCTTTTGTTGAAGAGATGCTGTTGTTTCGGCTGAAATAATGCCAGTTTTGGCGGAATATGGGATTAATATAGAAAAAAATCCAAAATGGCCTGAAAAAATTGAATTTCAGCCTGTGTTTGGCTGAATATAGATAAAAGTTGCGTATAGCCGCCAGATTATTGTGAAAAATTGGGGCTTTCCGCAACTTTTATTTGTTTTAAGAAAAATCAGTGACTTGAAGCAGTGATTTTTAGGCGGTTTTGGATTTTGTGAGGTGAAATGGGATGGGGAAGCCAAAAAGTCATCCTGAATATAGATTATAGTTGCGTTGTGATATACATGTGTTGTTTTTTTTCAATGCATAATATATAATGTGATAAAACTGATATCAAATATGGTAAATATGAAGAATCTACTGGATGTATTATTGAGGTATAAGATGGATAAAGAAGATTTAAGATTAGTATATGATTTATTAATGGAAGGCGAAGCAGTAGCAGACAAGATTGACATACTTCTCTTCACAGGAGATGAGGGCGAGACGGCACCAACTGCCAGAGGATACAGGGATGGATTCTTTGGAAGAGTTACCAAATTATATAATATTTTATATAAGTACAGCAAATACGACACAGAGAAAACCGTTGAGATACTAAGCGATGACAAGCTTTCATTGAATGAGAAGTTTGATAAATTGTTTGCTGATTAATAAATAGAGTACGTTTTGACTAATGTGGCAAACAGTGGTATAATATAACGGCTTGGGGAGCTGCCGGACAGGCGGCTGAGAGGGACAGATGTGCCGACCCATATAACCTGATTCGGATAATGCCGACGTAGGAAAGGAGATATTTATATGTATACTACGCAGATGGATGCTGCCAGACAGGGTATCATCACAGAAGAGATGAAAAAAGTAGCCGATAAGGAAAGAATTGATGTTAATGAATTAAGAGATCTTATCGCAAAGGGACAGGTTATAATACCTGCCAACAAGAATCACAAATGTCTTGAGCCTAATGGAATAGGTGAGAGATTAAGAACTAAGATTAATGTTAATCTTGGAACATCAAGAGATTGTGTTGACCTTGATATGGAGCTTGATAAGGTTAATAATGCTGTTGCCATGGGTGCAGAAGCGATTATGGATTTAAGCTCATTTGGCGATACACAGAAGTTTAGAAGAAAGCTGACAGCCGAGTGTCCAGCAATAATAGGAACTGTTCCTATATATGATGCGGTTGTGTATTATCACAAGGCATTGAAGGATATCACAGCTAAAGAGTGGCTTGATATAGTAAGAATGCATGCTGAGGATGGTGTGGATTTCATGACTATCCATTGTGGAATTAATAAGGCAACAGCCAAGAGATTCCGCAACTCAAAGAGACTTATGAATATTGTGTCGAGAGGCGGTTCAATCATATATGCATGGATGGAGATGACTGGTAATGAGAATCCTTTCTATGAGCATTATGATGAAGTGCTTGATATATGCAGGGAATATGATGTGACAATGAGCCTTGGTGATGCATGTCGTCCTGGATGTATTGAGGATGCATCAGATATATCACAGATAGAAGAGCTTATCACATTAGGCGAGCTTACAAAGAGAGCATGGGATAAGGATGTACAGGTTATGATTGAGGGACCGGGACATATGCCTCTTAACCAGATTCAGGCAAATATGGAGATTCAGAAGACACTTTGTAAAGGAGCTCCTTTCTACGTATTAGGTCCTCTAGTTACAGATATAGCACCAGGATATGATCATATAACAGCAGCTATCGGTGGTGCAATTGCAGCCACATATGGTGCATCATTCCTTTGCTATGTAACACCGGCAGAGCATTTAAGACTTCCGGATCTTGATGATGTTAAAGAAGGAATTATTGCTTCAAGAATAGCGGCACATGCAGCTGATATAGCCAAGGGACTTCCAGGGGCTATGGAGTGGGATCACAAGATGGATGTTGCCAGAAAGAAGCTTGACTGGGAGGCGATGTTTGACGTTGCTATAGATCCAGAGAAGGCAAGAAGATATCGTGCTTCATCTAAGCCAGAGAAAGAAGATACATGTTCAATGTGTGGTAATTTCTGTGCAGTCAAGAATATGAATAAGATTCTTGATGGAGAGATTGTAAGCATATTTGATGAATAAAATATTTAACTGATAATACAAAACCTGCACAGTCGGCTTGTAAGTAAGCTGGCTGTGCAGGTTTTGTTATCTGCTGTAAAGCGTATATATTATTATTCATTAGATTCAATGGCTTCGCATGACTTGGTATCACACATTTCTTCAGAAGCACATTTTCTGAACCGGCTGTAATTCACGACATAGAGAAGCATGTACATAACTGCAGCAAAAGCGCATCCACCTATTAAATCTGTTATGCTGTGCTGTTTTAAAAATAAAGTAGATAAGCATATAAGTACACAAATAACAAGTGAACATACACGGACTGCTTTATGGTTTTTTAAGGCTTCACATTTGTTAAGGGCAATGTGTACGACAACTGAGTTGTATACATGGATGCTTGGAAATACATTATATGGCGTATCAACTTCATACAGTGAAGCAACAAGTGTTCCAAATATATTATCTGGCAGTGTGCCTGGGCGAAGATTAAGTCCGTTAGGATAAATCATGCATATTATCAGACATACAGACATGCCGAGTATGAGAGACAGAGCCATGCGGATAAATTCTTTATCTGTTGCATATATCATCATGAACAGGCATGCGCCAACAATGTATACAAACCAGAAATAATATGGAATTATAAAATATTCACAGAACGGTATGGCATTGTCAAATGCTATATCAATAATGTGCATGTTAGGTGTGGCATCTGTGATAGCTTTTTCAAGGAAAAAGAACCATGGCAGATATATTAAGACATATAAGCCATATAGTGGACGCCATTTTTTAAAACGATTAATCATCTGATAACCCCCTTGTTTAATTAAGAAATCAATATTATTAATTATGTAAAATGTAAATAAAAAATCTTTAGCAATATTTTTGTATTATATCAAATAAATATATTAAAGGCAACAACAGCATATACCTCAAATAGAAACAAAATGTAATTAATTTATTAAATTTTTTTAAAGAGTGTATATGCCGTAATTTTGCATAAGTTGCAAAAAATAATATAGTAGTATATAATTAACAATAATTGTGCGTTCATATTAGAACCATACATGGAGGATTAACATGCTTAAACTTAATCATGTCAAGAAGATATATGACAAACAGGAAATACTTACAGACGTTGATTATACGTTTGAACAGGGAAAGATATATCCTATTCTTGGGGGAACCGGGGCAGGAAGAACAACATTGTTTGAGTGCATCAGTGGTGATGTGCCAATTGATGGTGGTTCTATAGAGTCAGGTTCTAAGAGAGAATCATTTTATGCAGCCAAGCAGAGCGTGCTTCCTATGTATATATCAGGATATGAATTTATAAGCTTATTGTGTTCATTTAAGAAAAAAGAAAATGCAGATGGCTATCTTGACAGAGTCATGCTTTCAGAAGAAGTCAGGAATGACCTTATATGTAATTATTCATTTGAAGATAAGAAGAGATTGCAGCTGGCAGCATTTCTGGTACAGAGACCATATGTAATCATGTTTGATGAACCATTAGATTTCTGCAGTGAAGAATATATTGATACATTTCTTGATGTGTTGTCATCTGAGTGCCATGAGCATGTAGTTCTTATATCGACAAGCGTGCTTTCTATTGCACAAAGAATTGCACCAGATGTACTTGTGCTTAATAATGGCGAGCTCAACGAAGTCACAGCTGAGATGATTGATATTCCTGAGATTAATAATGCAATTCTTGATATATTGGGAGATTTAGAAGAATGATAATAGTTAAAAAGATGTTTGCTGAGAAGATTCTCAGGTATATGGAGATGATGAACAGGTTCCTGCTTGTTTTATACAGAATACCTAATCTCGGCGATAAACTGCATGAACAGATAGTCGATAATAACAATCGTAAACTTAAGACTACATTTGGCGTGACAGCCCAGATTGGTGTAGTGCTGCTGGAATTTTTAAGAAAATATATATATGTCCTTATATTCATGTATGTTCCATACAGGCTTATAGGACGTTTGTGTCCGCTTGTTGCGAGCCACCAGCAGACGACTATTATATATATGTTCTTTATGCTGTCTACACTATGTGGAAGCATTGCTAATACTACACTTATGGCAATGGGTGACAGGGATTATCTTATGATGCGTGTCATGCTTATAAGTCCGTATATGAATTTCCTGGGAAAACTTGCATATAAGGTGGCATCTGATTTCGTATATTTTACTATTATTCTTACAATGTTTGGTGTTACGTTCTGGCGTGCATTGTGTCTGAGCCTGTTTACAGCAGCGTGCAGGCCGGTAGGAGAGATGTTTGCTATTCTGATATTTGAAAAGTTTACAGTGATATACGATAACAGGGGGATATTTAATGGCTTTGTAATGGCTATGTGTGTTCTTGTGGCATATGGTGTCCCTGTCCTTAGCAGAAAGGTATCGTCAGCATGGCTTGCTTTTGCGCATCCAGTATCAGCAATCGTTATGCTTCTTATTGGTGGTGCTGCTACAGCGTATCTGTGGTGGTACAAGCATTACAGAAAGATTGTCCGTGAAGCTATGCATATGAAGAGAGAGTAGTTTATATCCATAATTATTCAAGAGTATTGTCGGGAGATGGTTAAGATAATGACTAATAAAAAAAGGATAATCCGTATATTAGAAAAGACAGCGGTTTTTATAATGTTTATTCTGATTATTTCCTATATGGTATACAGCAGATATTCAGAGAATAAGTCAAAGCAGATTAACTTAAAGTCAAGATATACATTTGCCGTGACAATTGATTCTGATGGGAATGTTGTCGAGCCAAAAGATCCGGGCGAAGTTAACCACACTCTGTCACAGGATTTTGCTGATCTTGATATAAGCCAGATTGGAAGTATATGGACGCGGGAATTTCTGGCTCAATATTCACAGAGATATGTAAGCTGGTCTAAAAAGCTTAACAGAATAGAGATAGATGAGCCGTCAGTTCTCGATGAGAGTAAGGATGTCCTTCTTATCAGCTTCAGTGCGGGGCTTAATGATTCTAATATGGATAATTTTGAAGAGTGGGACGGAATCCTTGAGAATGGGAGAATGCATTGTGAGTGGGTTGTTGAGTTTATTATAGATAATCATTATGATGGAACTGCGACAATATATGTGTCATCCATAATGTCACCTGAGGATTATGGAATAGAGCAGAACAGCAAAAATAATATAACATCCGGAATATTAGAGGATGAAACAGAGAGCTCATATGCGTATTATCAGATAAAGAATAATTTCCTGTCGGTTACGTACGATGGTGGAGAGAAGTTTATTAATGTTCCGGTTGATATATCTAAGCTTCCGATAGTAGATAATGGTTCTACAGGAAACCAGAGCCTTGCTAAAGGCAGCTTCATTGTAAATACAACAATGACTGCATTTTTATATGGCGGAACTATTACAGGTGGAAGCAGAACTCCGCTTACTGTTGTTTATTCGACAGATCTTGGCACACAATGGACAACGTGTGAGATAGATGATACCTATGGAGCGCAGTACTATTATATAGATTTCTTTGATGAGAATAGTGGTGTTATTGTAGCGGAATATAGCTCAGGCAATAATCAGACGTATTCTAAGATATATACCACATCCAATGGCGGCAATTCATGGAGCACAACAGGCCAGGGACCATCGACGGGCCAGTTAAAAGGTGCTAAATTCATAAATGCACAGACAGGTTTCTTTGCGTATGAATATAATGATGAAGTTGATTCTAATCTTTATATGACTTCTGATGGGGCAAAGACATTTGAAAAAATATATCTTCCTGAACAGAAGCTTGAGAGTGCAATCACAGAAGCTGTTGGTGAGGATGCATCATGGAGCAGTGTGTTTAAAGAGGCAAGCGTTCCTGTTGTTGATAAGAATTCAGATATTATAGTTTATCTTACACAGGGAAGCGAAGGAAGCTATAACAGTGGAAGAACAGCAGCCAAATATATCTCGTCAGACCGTGGTGTTACATTCAAATATTCAGGGCTGGTAGAGATTTCTAAAGAATAATTACAAAACTTCTCATACTCTATGGATTTTGCAGTGGCTTTCTATAGATATGAGAAGTTTTTGCATAATTATAAATACTCGCTTGAAATCGAAACTTGTATGTGGTAAAATTTTATAAATCCGAGAAAAAAGACAATTTTTTGTCTTTTTTTTTGCGCAAAACACGAAAGGGAATAGGTAAATCATGAAAGCATTTTTAATTCTTGAAGATGGAACAGTGTTTAGTGGCACAAGTATTGGCTCTACCCGCGAGGTTATCAGTGAGATAGTTTTCAATACATCAATGACGGGCTATCTGGAGGTCTTGACTGACCCTTCATATGCTGGACAAGCGGTAACTATGACATATCCTTTAATTGGTAATTACGGAATATGTTACAAAGATATGGAATCACCAAAGGCTCAGCCAGATGGTTTTATTGTGCGAGAGTTATCAAGAACTCCAAGCAACTTTAGATGCGAAGATCCTATTCAGAAATTTCTTTTAGATAATGATATTCCTGGTATTGCAGGAATTGATACAAGAGCTCTTGCTAAGATTTTAAGAGAAAAGGGTACTATGAATGGAATGATAACAACTAACGAGAATTATAATCTCGATGAGGTTCTTCCTAAGATTAAAGAGTATTCAGTAACAGGTGTTGTAAGAAAAACAACATGTAAGGAAATCGAGGTTCTTCCTGGTAAAGGACCTAAGGTAGCGCTTCTTGACCTTGGTGCTAAGAGAAATATTGCAAGATCTCTGAATGAAAGAGGCTGTGAGGTAACTATATATCCTGCATACACTAAGGCAGAAGAGATTCTTGGCACTAATCCAGATGGTATTATGTTATCTAATGGTGCTGGTGACCCTAAGGAGTGTGTAGAGATTATAGAGGAGCTTAAAAAGCTGTATGCAAGTGAAGTTCCAATCTTTGCAATCTGTCTTGGACATCAGCTTATGGCACTTGCAACAGGTGCAGACACACATAAGTTAAAATATGGACACAGAGGTGCTAACCATCCAGTTAAGGATTTAAAGACTGGAAGAGTGTACATATCATGCCAGAACCACGGATATGTTGTTGATGAGACAACACTTGATCCAAAGGTTGCTGTTCCTGCCTTTGAAAATGTTAATGACAAGACTAACGAGGGACTTGAATATGTAGGTAAGAAGATATTTACAGTACAGTTCCATCCTGAGGCATGTGCAGGTCCACAGGATACAGGTTACTTATTTGATAGATTTATGGACATGATGAAGAAGGAGGACTAAGAAGATGCCAAAGAATAATGACATTAAGAAAGTTTTAGTTATAGGTTCAGGCCCAATTATTATCGGACAGGCTGCAGAGTTTGATTATGCTGGTACACAGGCCTGCCGTTCTCTTAAAGAAGAGGGAATTGAAGTTGTTCTTGTAAATTCTAATCCTGCCACAATCATGACAGATAAGGATATTGCTGATGAGGTTTATATTGAGCCTCTTACAGTTAAAGTCCTTGAGCAGATAATTTTAAAGGAAAAGCCAGACAGTATTCTTCCTACACTGGGTGGTCAGGCTGGACTTAATCTTGCCATGGAGATTGCAGAAACTGGATTCCTTGAAGAACATAATGTTAAGCTCATTGGTACAACATCTCTTACAATCAAGAAGGCAGAAGACCGTCTTATGTTTAAGGAGACTATGGAAAAGATTGGTGAGCCATGTGCTGCATCACTCGTAGTTAATGATGTTCCAACTGGTGAAGCATTTGCAGCTAAGATTGGTTATCCGGTCGTTCTTCGTCCTGCATATACATTAGGAGGAAGTGGCGGCGGTATCGCACACAATGTAGCTGAACTCCGTGAAATCCTTGAGAATGGTCTCAGACTTTCAAGAGTAGGTGAGGTTTTAGTTGAGCGTTGTATCGCTGGATGGAAAGAGATTGAGTACGAGGTAATGCGAGATGGTAATGGTAACTGCATTACAGTATGTAACATGGAGAATATCGACCCTGTCGGTGTTCATACAGGCGATAGTATCGTTGTTGCTCCTTCCCAGACATTGTCAGATAAAGAGTATCAGATGCTTAGAACATCAGCTCTTAATATTATAGATGAGTTAGGCATAACAGGTGGATGTAACGTGCAGTATGCACTTAATCCAGACAGCTTTGAGTACTGTGTAATTGAAGTTAACCCTCGTGTAAGCCGTTCTTCAGCACTTGCTTCTAAGGCTACAGGTTATCCTATCGCCAAGGTTGCAGCTAAGATTGCGTTAGGTTACACGCTTGATGAGATTAAAAATGCAATTACAGGCAAGACATTTGCGAGTTTTGAGCCAGCACTTGACTATTGTGTAGTAAAGATGCCAAGACTTCCATTCGATAAGTTTATTTCTGCCAAGAGAACTCTTACAACACAGATGAAGGCTACTGGTGAGGTTATGAGTATAGCCAATAACTTTGAGGGTGGTCTTATGAAGGCTATCCGTTCGCTCGAGCAGCATGTTGACAGCCTTATGTCATATGATTTCACTAAGCTTACAGATGAGGAGCTTTTAGACGAACTTGCTGTTGTAGATGACAGAAGAATCTGGAAGATAGCAGAAGCATTGAGAAGACATATGCCAGCAGCCAAGCTTCATGATATAACTAAGATTGACCTTTGGTTTATCGATAAGCTCCAGATTATTGTAGATATGGAAAATGCTTTAAAGCGTGGTCCTCTTACTAAGGAACTTTTAAAGGAAGCTAAGAGAATTGAATTCCCTGATAATGTAATCGGTGAGCTTACTGGTCACACAGAAAGAGAAATCAAAGAGTTAAGAGACGAATATGATATCCATGCAGCATTCAAGATGGTTGATACATGTGCTGCTGAGTTTGCTGCTACAACACCATATTACTATTCTGTATATGGAAGTGAGAATGAGGCAGTTGAGACAAGGGACAAGAAGAAGGTATTAGTACTTGGTTCAGGTCCTATAAGAATTGGACAGGGTATTGAGTTTGATTTCTGTTCAGTTCACTGTACATGGTCATTTGAAAAGCAGGGCTATGAGACAATCATTATCAATAACAACCCTGAGACAGTTTCAACAGACTTTGATATTGCTGATAAGCTTTATTTTGAGCCTCTTACACCAGAGGATGTTGAGTCAATCGTTGATTTTGAGAAGCCAGACGGAGCTGTTGTACAGTTCGGTGGACAGACAGCGATTAAGCTTACTGAGGCGCTTATGAAGATGGGTGTTCCAATCCTTGGAACAAGTGCAGAGGATGTAGATGCCGCAGAGGATAGAGAGTTATTCGATAAGATTCTTGAGCAGTGTGAGATTCCTAGAGCTAAGGGTCACACAGTATTCACAGTTGAGGAAGCTTTAAAGGCTGCTAATGAATTAGGTTATCCAGTACTTGTTCGTCCTTCATACGTTCTTGGTGGACAGGGCATGCAGATTGCTGTATCTGATGAGGATGTTGTAGAGTTCATGAACATCATCAACAGAATTAAGCAGGATCATCCAATTCTTGTAGATAAGTACCTTATGGGTAAAGAGATAGAGGTAGACGCTGTGTGTGATGGTGAGGATATTCTTATCCCTGGTATCATGGAGCATATTGAGAGAGCTGGTATCCATTCAGGAGACAGTATCTCTGTATATCCAGCTAAGTCTATCACTCCAAGAATTACAGATATGATAGTTGAATATACTAAGAGACTTGCAAGATCCCTTCATGTTAAGGGCCTTATCAATATCCAGTTTATTGTATATAACGATCAGGTATATGTAATCGAGGTTAACCCTCGTTCAAGTCGTACTGTTCCATATATCAGTAAGGTTACAGGCATTCCAATCGTTAAACTTGCTACAAGTGTCATCACAGGAAGCAGGATAAAGGATTTAGGTTATGAGCCAGGACTTGCAAAGCCTGCTGATTATTATGCAATCAAGATGCCTGTATTCTCATTTGAGAAAATCAGAGGTGCTGATATTACAATGGGACCTGAGATGAAGTCTACAGGCGAGTGTCTTGGTATCTCTAAGGATTTTGATGAGGCATTATTTAAGGCGTTCCAGGGAGCTGGAATATGTCTTCCTAAGCATAAGCAGATTATCATGACACTTGCAGATAAGGATAAGCAGGATGGTATTGATATTGCACAGAGATTTGAGGCGTTGGGATATAAGATATATGCATCAAGAGGAACTGCCAAGATTCTTAAGGAGAATGGAGTGCATGCAATCCAGGTTAACAAGATAGGCCAGGAAGCACCAACACTTCTCGATCTTATCTTAGAACATAAGATTGACCTTATAATTGATACACCAGAGAGTGGTATTGAGAGAGCAAAGGACGGTTTCCTTATACGACGTTATGCAATTGAGACAGGCGTTCACTGCCTTACAAGTCTTGATACAGCTCATGCGCTTATATCAAGTCTTGAGCATGCATTTAACAATAAGGAACTTACAATTGTTGATATTGCAAAGATTTAATGGTTGCATAAAAAGTAGTTAAAAGGGGTTTTTACACATGGATGCAAGAAGAGCACAGGATTTATTAAAACACATATGTCAGGATGAGGATTATGGTGCGGGAATGCTTGAAAAGCTTCCCCTGCCAGAAGTCATCTATATAGTTAACAAGATTCTTCCAGAGTGTCTTACTGAGGCTAATGACAAATGTAATGTTAATGATGCTGCATTTTTCCAGGATATGATTAACAGATATCGTCCGCTTGCTATTGATAAGATTAAGAAAGCAGACAGATTATGGGTAGGTTACTGTGACCTGACAGGATATCCATATATAATTGATGGGCAGAATATGGTTGTCATGTATGATTATACAGACAGCAGCAAAGTTGAAGCACAGTTAGGATTCGCTGGCTATCAGGTCGGCTTCTGCAGGGCTGACAGGGAAGGCTTTTTCTCAGAAATTGGACATATGTATCGTAATGGATATAAGAAGATTTTCTTTATCGATGGAAAGTCAGAACCATTCATTGTTGAGAGAGAAGAACTTTATTCTTATGATGAGTATTTCAAGGATGATTATATAACTAATCCGGGTCTTGAAAGCGCCATGATATCATATTTCCAGGAAGTACGTAAGCACGCTCCACTAGAAGAGAGAGTGGAACTTATCAAAACAAGAGAAGAGACTATGATACAGCAGCTTCTTGTGGGTGAGTTTATGGTTCCTTGTATTAAGGAAGAGAATGAAAATGAGATAGAAATTTCTCATCCTTATATTGATTTAACAGACAGAGTTACAGATAAACAGGAGGGTGAACAGGTTATAGCAGTTCCAGTATTTACAGATGGTTATGAGATGGACAAATGCTATGAAGGTCACCATGAAAACATGCTCTACAAGTTTACTGAACTCAAAGACCTTACCGAAGAACTTGGCGCATCAGGAATTATTATTAACTGCTTAGGAATAAGCTATTACATGGATAATAAAACGATAGCCAAAGTTGCCGTAAGGGCATAAAAATTCATACATCTGCCCGGAAATAGGGTTATGCCCCACGCTTCGGCGTGCTGGCTATACAAATCTGCTGGTCCTTTGTGTCTAGCTCATCTAAGGGCTGCACGACAAAGTTTATTAAAGCCGACTTGCTAAAAACGCACTTCGTTTGAACGTTTAGCAGTCGGCTTAACTTCTGTCTAACACAGCCCCAAGATGAACACGACAGTCGTCATGCAGATTTGTATAGCCAGCACGCCGAAGCGTGGGGCATAACCCTATTTCCGGGCAGATGTGTGATTTTTTACTTCAAAAAGTCCTTGCGCATAGGATTGAACACATCTACAAGGATTCCCTCTGAAAGACAGGTAACGCCGTGGCGTACTCCTGAAGGCATGTACACACTGTCTCCCTGATTTACAACCTTAGTCTCATCCCCGATAGTAAATTCAAAACTTCCCTTAGCAATATATGTTATCTGCAGATGGTCATGGCTATGGAAATTTCCCTTAGAGCCAGTTTCAAAATGAATCTCACACATCATAAGATCCTCAGAATATGTAAGAATTTTTCTTGTTACACCAGGTTCACATGGTGTAGCTGTGATATCTTTGTTAAATGCAAACATAGTCAAATCTCCTTTAATTTAGTATAATTAATACAGCAGAAGCTGTTCTTGTTATTATAACAGAAAATAAACATTATAGAAATAGAAGAGGGTAAAATATGTATTTTTTTCTTATGATGTCGGTGTTGTGTATTATATATTATGTCGTATGTGCAGCATATGCAGGAATATCAAGCTCATTTATATTCATATGGCTTATTGGTGCAGCACTTTTTGGCGGCATATCAGCATTTATGTATATGGAAGCAAGAGATATCATTATTCTTCCTGTGATTGTCAAGAATATATTGTGTGGTATTATCGCAGCTTTGTTTATATTGTTTTTTGCTCTGGAAGGATTAATTATTGGCAGCATGCATGATAAACCAGATGAAAACTGTGAATATATGATAGTACTTGGATGTCAGATACGAGGAACGAAGATAACACGTTCGCTAAGAAAAAGACTTGATACAGCATATGAATTTTCAAAGGATAATGATATGAAAATTATAGTTTCCGGAGGTCAGGGCAGAGGTGAGGACATGTCAGAGGCTCTTGCCATGAAGAATTATCTTGTGGATAAAGGGATTGAAGAATCAAGGATAATTATGGAAGATAAATCTACAGATACAAGTGAAAATATGAAATACAGTGCAGAATTCATAGGAGATATGAATGCAGGAGTATGTGTTGTCACTAATAACTTCCATATATATCGTGCAAAGAAGCTTGCAGGAGGATGTGGATTTAATAATGTATCCGGAGCCGCTGCAGGCAGCGACCCCGTATTGCTGCTTAATTATATGGTAAGAGAAGCTATAGGAATTGTGAAAGATTTTGTTTTTAATAATTTTTAATTAAATTATTCTGTATGATTATTTAGAAAAATATGTCTTAACAGTATCTGATATGGCAAGCCCTTTGTTGTATCCGTCATTGTATAGTGCATTAATTTTGTCTATATTCTTTTCAAGCCTTGAAAATCCTTTAGTTGAAGTTGGACGGATAACTATTATTTTGCCCTGCTTTTCAAGATGTTCTAACTTACGTAAGCATCTGTTATATCTGCCAGCGCGGTGAACAAGGTCTTTGGCAAGCTCAGGATAGTTAAGGTAAGTGCGTGCCATGATTTTTGTTGATGAAGAGGTTGTCTTTTTATAGCCAGCCTCCCTTGTGAGTACAACAACAACTCTGTCACATCCATCAGCAAATGCTTTCTCATAAGGAATAGAATCACTTAAGCCACCATCAAGATATGGTGTGTCATTGATATATATATATGGAAAAAGCTTTGGAAGCGCACAAGTTGCTTTAAGAACAAGATTAGTTCTGTCTTTCCCATCATAAGGAAAATACTCTGCTTTTCCGGTGAGTACATTAGTGCATACGGCATAAAATTCGCCATCCCATTTTTCAAATGTGTCATAATCAAAAGGAACAAGTTCATTAGGAATCGTTTCATATGCAAATTCAAGACCATATAACGAACGATTTTTCTTATCAATCAGATTGTTCATACCCATATATCTTTTATCGTTGGCATACTCGGTTATTATTTTGAGATTACGCCCTTTCTGCCGTGAAATATAAGATGGAGAGTAGGCTGCACCGGCTGATGTTCCGATGACATAATCAGGATATATATTGTTTTCTATAAAAGCATCCATTACGCCACATGAGAATATGGTTCTGAATGCACCACCTTCAAATACAATTCCGGTTTTCATATTATACTGGACCTCCTTGCTGGAAATGTCTGAAATTATCAATATTATAAAACCTGGGGTGTGATGTGTAAAGATAAAAAACTGGTGTGGCAATGCGTTTCTTGACAAAATTGTATACAAGATATATGCTGAAACATACAAATGTAATAATAACTTTGTGGGTGTAAATCTGATAATAGAATAATAGAAGGAGTGCATATGATTCTTGCAATTGATATGGGAAATACTAACATAGTTATAGGCTGTGTTGATGATGATAAAGTAATATTCGAGGAGAGGCTTGCAACAGACCTGTCAAAGACAGAGCTTGAGTATGCCGTTATATTTAAGACAGTTCTTGAGTTATATGGAATTGATAAGAATAAGGTAACAGGTGCAATTATATCTTCTGTAGTTCCACAGCTTGTTAATAATATCAAATCGGCTGTATATAAGCTTATAAAGATTACGCCAATGGTTGTAGGACCAGGCATTAAGACGGGGCTTAACATACTTATGGATGAGCCAAGGAGAGTGGGAAGCGATTTGATAGTAGATGCGGTAGCAGCTATAAATGTATATGGCACGCCGGCTATCGTCATTGATATGGGAACAGCTACAACAATGTCTGTTATAGACAGGAAGAACAATTATATTGGCGGCGTGATTATGCCTGGCATAAGAGTAGCTGTCGATTCACTTGTGTCAAGAACAGCACAGCTTCAAAGGATAAGTCTTGATGCTCCGGACAAGGTTATTGGCAAGAATACAATAAACTGTATGAAGAGTGGGGTTGTATATGGCAATGCGGCATGTATAGATGGAATGATAGACAGAATGGCAGCAGAGCTTGGCGAACCACTTGAGGATATTAAGGTTGTTGCGACAGGAGGGCTTGCTAAAGTGATACTTCCAGAGTGCAGACACAGGATACTTCAGGATGATGAGCTTCTGCTCAAAGGATTAAAAATTATATACGATAAGAATATATAGAATCAGGAGGAGTTATGTTAAAGGGGAAAAATGTTCTGCTTGGGGTAACAGGCAGTATAGCTGCATATAAGATAGCAGGTCTTGCAAGTGCGCTGGTAAAACAGCATTGCAATGTGGATGTGATTATGACAGAGAATGCTACGAATTTTATTAATCCTATTACATTTGAGACACTCACAGGAAATAAGTGTATAGTTGATACATTTGACAGAAATTTCCAGTACAGTGTAGAACATGTGTCTTTAGCAAAGAAAGCAGATGTTGTTCTTGTTGCACCTGCTACAGCTAATTTCCTTGCAAAGGCTGCGTATGGTATGGCAGATGATATGCTTACAACAACATTTCTTGCATGCAGATGTCCAAAATTTATTGCACCTGCCATGAACACTAATATGTATGAAAATGCAATTGTGCAGGATAATATAAAGAGATTAAGGGAGTATGGATGTGAGGTTATAGAGCCAGCAAACGGACATCTTGCATGTGGCGATACAGGAGCAGGCAAGATGCCAGAGCCAGAGACTCTTATTGAATATATATTTAGAACAATTGCATGTGATAAGGATATGGAAGGACTTAAAGTTACAGTGACGGCAGGACCTACAAGAGAACCATTAGACCCTGTAAGGTTCTTATCTAACAGGTCAACAGGCAAGATGGGGTATGCGGTTGCAAGGGCTGCCATGATGCGAGGGGCAGATGTCACACTTATTGCAGGACAGACAAGCCTGCCTGATGTGCCATTTGTTAAGAATATTCATATAGAGACAGCGAAGGATATGTATGATGCGGTTATGGAAGCTGCCAGCAGCAGCGATATAATAATCAAGGCTGCGGCCGTTGCAGATTATACACCAGTTGAGGTTATGGACAACAAGATAAAAAAATCTGATGGAGATATGTCTATACCATTAAAGAGAACAGATGATATTATTGGAACGCTTGGAAGAATGAAATCTGAGAATGGTAAGAAGTTTTTCCTGTGTGGTTTCTCAATGGAGACAGAGAATATGCTTGAGAATTCCAAAGCAAAGCTTGAAAAGAAAAATCTTGATATGATTGTTGCTAACAATGTCAAGGTTGCAGGAGCAGGATTTGGAACAGACACTAATGTTGTGACAGTTATTACTAAGAATAAAGCAGAGGAGCTGCCAATCATGAGTAAGGAACAGGTAGCACATGAACTGCTTGACAGGATAGTTAAGGAGGTTATATGAAGGGGTTAAAGGCAAAGACAATTACAGTAGGGATAGTTTTATTAATTCTTGTGGCATCGGTTTATTATTATATAATGCTGCCTGCTATTAATATACACTCTCCTGGATTCTGGAAGTTTATTATATTTGTTCTTGCAGCAGCAACAATAATATACGCATCATTCCGTGTAAGATTAAGAACATTTCAGACAGGTAAAAGAACGAATACTGTGGAGATGGATTATAAAAGTCCTAAAGATAAAGTTATTTTCAGAGTAATGCTTGGGATAACAATAGGGGCAGTTGTTGTATTTGCCATAGGTTCACTTTTATCATCTAAGGTAATTAATGCAGCTAAATATCAGAAACTTATGACTGTTGAGACGAGAACTTTTTCGGATGATATTAAAGAAGTATCTTATGACCAGATTCCAATTCTCGACCGTGATTCAGCCCAGATAATCGGCAACAGGGTTATGGGAACGATGGTTGATATGGTGTCGCAGTTTGAAATTAATGGTATGTACAGCCAGATTAACTATAATAATAAGCCTGTTAGAGTATCACCATTACAATATGGAAGCATAATCAAATGGCTCACTAATAATGCGTCGGGTCTTCCTGGATATGTAAAGATTGATATGACTACACAGGATGCACAGATAGTACGTCTGAATGAGGGTATCAGGTACTCAGCAAGCGATCATTTTGGAAGGTATATATACAGACATTTAAGATTTGCTTATCCAGGGTATATATTTGATGAGCTGAGCTTTGAGATAGATGAAGATGGTGTTCCTTACTGGATATGCCCGACAAGAAAATATAATGTAGGGCTGTTCGGCGGTGTTACGGTTGACAAGGTTATAACCTGCAACGCAGTAACTGGCGAGATGAGAGAATATGATGTAGAGAATGTTCCACAGTGGATTGATAAGGTTTACTCAGCAGAAATGCTTATCAATCTATATGATTACTATGGAACACTTAAAAGAGGCTTTTTAAACAGTATACTTGGACAGCGTGACTGCCTTCAGACGACAGACGGCTATAATTATATTGCAATGGATGATGATGTTTGGGTATACACAGGTGTCACATCAGTAGGACAGGACCAGTCCAATGTCGGATTCGTACTGATGAACCAGAGAACGATGGAGACAAGATATTATGAGATTGCAGGAGCAGAGGAGTTTTCTGCCATGAGTTCTGCACAGGGTAAAGTACAGCATCTTAATTATACAGCAACATTTCCGCTTCTGCTTAATGTTGATGGCGAGCCTACGTATTTCATGGCATTAAAAGATGGTGCAGGACTTGTGAAGAGCTATGCAATGCTTAATATTGAGAGATACCAGACAGTGGCCATTGGTGATACAGTGAGCGAGTGTGAGGCAAATTATAAACAGATGCTTGCTGACAATGGAATTGTGGCAGAAAAGCCGAAAGAGACTAAGAGAGTCACAGGTACTATTACTAAAATTGTTCCAGTTGTTACAGATGGAAATTCACATTACTATATCATTCTTGATAACAAAAATGTTATCTATGATGTCAATGTTAAAGATAATCCTGCGGTTATAATGTATGAGACGGGGGCTGTGGTAACTTTGGAATATAGTGAGGGTGCTGGTACTATGTCAGCAGATATCGTCAGATAAAATGCACATGATATGAATAAAAATGAGTAGTTTGGCATGTTTTATTGACAAAATCAGTTGATTTAAAGTACCTGTTTTGATACAATGTATTAAGTATTTATAATCTTAAGGAGATGCGTGATGGATATTATAGTAAAGTATATTGATGAACTGTTGGAGAAGAGTACACCGGCAGCACCAATGTGGAATATTGAGAAAATTAGACAGGGGCTTAAGTCTAACTGGAATTACATTGATGGAGTAATGATTAAAGCTGTACTTCAGATGTATGCAGTAAGCAAGGACGAGAAGTATCTTAAGTTCGCAGATGATTTTATTGATTATAGAGTACATGAAGATGGTACTATTGAGGGATATAGTATCGGCGAGAAGAATATAGATAATGTTAATGCAGGTAAGACACTTTTTGAACTTTATGACCTTACAGGCAAAGAAAAGTATAAGAAAGCTGCAGATCTTGTATATTCACAGATTAAGATAATGCCAAGATGTGACAATGAAGCTAAGAGCTTCTGGCATAAGGATATCTATCCTAATCAGGTATGGCTTGATGGCATGTATATGGGTCAGCCATTCTATATGGAGTATGAGACAAGATATAACAACAGAGAGAATTATCCAGATATATTTGCACAGTTCAAGTATGTTATTGAAAACATGAGAAATCCTCTAAATGGATTATATTTTCATGCAATTGACACAAGCAAGGAGGCTTTCTGGTGTGATAAGGTAACAGGACTTTCACAGCATTCATGGCTTCGTGCCATTGGCTGGTATTCAATGGCTCTTCTTGATACGCTGGACAAGGTTGATAACAATGACCATAAGTATGATGCAGAGTGCAAGATGCTTGAAGATGCGTTTGTTGATTTGGTTGAGTCAATGCTTAAATATCAGGACGAGAGTGGTATGTGGTACCAGGTAGTTAACTATGGTGGAATGGATAAGAATTATCTTGAGACAAGTGGAAGCTCAATTATGGCTTATGCAATCCTGAAGGGTGTGCGTATGGGACTTCTTCCAGTAAGCTATAGAGAATACGCAGAGAAGGCTATTAATGGTATCTGTGATAAGTATCTCACAACTAAAGAGGGTGAGATGTCACTTGGTGGTATCTGTCTTGTTGCAGGTCTTGGCGGTAAGGGCAGAAGACCTGGTACATATGATTATTATATGTCAGAGCCGATTGTTGAAGATGATGCAAAGGGTGTTGGACCATTCCTTTTGGCATATACAGAGATGCTTTCATATAAGAACAATTAATTAAGAGTATATTACCAGGCGCGTATAGAAATCTATACGCGCCTTTGTGCAGGAGGAGAAAGATATGAAACCTTATATTACGATGGAAGAAGTGATTTCGCAGCAGGGAGAGGGAAAACGCGGTTACACATTTTTATCAGAGGCTAATGGATGCATGAATGGATGCAGGTCAGGAGTGTCAATATATTCATCACTTGAATTTAACCCTAATCCGGGAAGCCATGATGACCAGGAAGGATTTTATGTGCTTGAAGGTGAAGGATATGCAAAGCTTGATGACCTTGAATTCCCAATTAAAGCAGGAGATTCGTTCGTAGCGCTGCCTGGTGTGAAACATACATTAAAAAGCAAGGAAGGTGCTGTGCCAGTTAAGGTTTTCTGGTTCCATAGCGGAATATAAAATCAGCAATAATCTGCAAGAGAAATGAGGTAGATATGGTGGATAATTCTATATATCATAATAATCTTACAGAAGAACAGATCTACGAAATGACTGACGAACAAGCTGAGAATATGCGTAAATGGCTGTTCAGGGAGAATATAAGAATCAGGGAACTTGAAAGAAACCTTGAAGATGAACGAAAGCTTATAGATATCCAGAAAGGCATGCTTGAAAAGAAACAGCGTAAAAATATGCTTTTAAGCAAGCAGCTTGAAAATCAGAAGAATTTATTTGACCAGCAGTGGCAGATAATGGAGGCAGAGCTTAGAAGGATATCTGCTGAAAAAGACAGCTTAAAGCATGAGCGTGAAGTTATGCGTGATGAGGCGTACAGAGCGGCAAGGCGAACATTTTCATATTCGGAGAATGTAAAGATATTTTTTAAAGGAGTTACTGACAGTGATTCTCTTAAGAAAAGATATAAAGAGATAACAAAGATATATCATCCAGATAATGTCAATGGCGACGAAGAACTTGTTAAAGCGATTAATCAGGAATATGAACTTCAGAAAAGATATTTTTTAGGCACATAATATGATACCAGGGTCAAAGGGGTCAAAATACCTTTTGACCCCAACATCATAATATTAAATACATGCCGTAATATAGTTAATATAATTAAGTTAAAATCCTATTGTCCTGATGGAATTACTATTGTATAATAATTGACAGGTTCGTCAGAACGTACCATGAACGTGAGGAAGGAGATATATATGTTTAAGATTAATGATAATTATTTAAAACTTCCAGGAAGCTATTTGTTTTCAACAATTGCTAAAAAGGTTAAGGCCTATAAGGAAGCTAATCCGGATAAGGATGTCATCAGCCTGGGAATAGGCGATGTAACACAGCCACTTGCGCCAGCGGTTATTGAAGCTATGCATAAGGCGGTTGATGAGATGGCTCATGTTGAGACATTCAGAGGCTATGCACCAGATCTTGGTTATGAATTTCTTAGAAATACAATTGCAGAGAATGATTTCAAGGCTCTCGGCTGTGATATTTCGCCAGATGAGATATTTGTAAGTGATGGAGCTAAGTCGGATTCTGGTAATATAGGTGATATCTTCTCAGTAGATAACAAGATTGCAGTTTGTGATCCTGTATATCCTGTATATGTTGATACTAATGCAATGGCAGGAAGAACAGGTGATTACATAGCAGACAGCCAGAGATGGAGCAATGTAATCTACATGCCATGTACAGCTGCAACTAATTTTGCACCAGAGATTCCAAAGGAAATACCAGATATTATATATTTGTGCTTCCCTAATAATCCAACAGGTTCAACAATCACTAAGGCACAGCTTCAGGAGTGGGTTGACTACGCTAACAAGGTTGGCGCAGTTATCATATATGATGCGGCTTATGAAGCATTTATTGAAGAATCTGATGTACCACATTCAATCTATGAGTGTGAAGGTGCGAGAACATGTGCTATAGAACTTAGAAGTTTTTCGAAGAAGGCTGGATTTACAGGTGTAAGACTAGGATATACAGTAATACCTAAAGATCTTAAGAGCGGAGATGTTACACTTCACAGTCTTTGGGCAAGACGTCATGGTACTAAGTTTAATGGTGCTCCATATATCGTACAGCGTGCAGGTGAGGCTGTTTATTCGCCAGAAGGAGCAGAGCAGACAAGAGCCCAGATTGCATATTATAAGCAGAATGCAAAGACGATGATGGATACACTTGCTGCAGCAGGATATTCTGTGTCAGGTGGTATCAATTCGCCATATGTATGGTTACAGACACCAGATAATATGACATCATGGGATTTCTTTGATATGCTTCTTGAGAAGGCCAATGTAGTAGGTACTCCTGGTTCAGGATTTGGACCAAGCGGCGAAGGCTACTTCAGACTGACAGCATTCGGAACACATGAGAATACACTCAAGGCGCTTGAGAGAATCAAGGCACTTTAAAATTAAAAATTGTGGCATGGGCACTGTGCCTGTGTCCACCTGTTATAGGTAAATTTGCTGGTCCTTTGTGTCTAGGTGGCTCTAAGGATGGCACGACAAAGCTCATTAAAGCCGGCTCGCTAAAAACGCACTTCGTTTGAACGTTTAGCAGCCGGCTTAGCTTTTGTCTAACACCATCCTAAGAGCCACACGACAGTCGTCATGCAATTTTACCTATAACAGGCGGGCGCAGGTACAGCACCCATGCCACAATTTTTTGGCGTTATTTAGGAAGTTATTTAACTACAACCGCCTGGTAGAAGAATTTCTGGTAGTAGCTCTCGAAGTCATCGATGCTCTGCTCGACAATTCCGTATGTCGGGTCGGCTAAAGTTACAGTCTGTGATTCAAGGTCATAACCGCTCAGTACAACACAATGTTCGTAGGAAGGCCAGTAGAAGCTGCTTCCGTTGTCGTAGGTGATGAGTTTGTATTCAATCTCATCAATATTATAGTCAAAACATGTCCAGACGATTACAGGGTATCCGTTGGCAATCTGTTCAAAAAGCGCCTCGATAGAGGAATAACTCATGGATATTGCCTGCAGGTGCGAGTTATTATCCTTGAAAAAATTATTGGCAGCTTTGATAATTGCAGGTGCGAAACACCCGGAGCCGTTAGATTTCCATGGTGAACCAAGAAAATATTCTATAAAACATCCAGGCTGTGCAGTTTCGCTCATTGGCAGATAGTTTTTTGCCATATACTGCTTATCAACATTAAAACCATAATAGTTAAGTACTTCAGTCAAAGATGTTATCTCACATCCGGTAGGAAGCTCCGGGTTCTGGTCGATGAACGGAACACCAATTGATGCACTGGATGGAATTGAATCGGTTGATGCATCCAGATGAATTATACGGTTATTTATCTGATATTGAGAAAGGTCTATGGAAGTTGTCTCAATTTCGCTGGCAACAGATACAGAAACAGGCTCTGGCTGTGAATTAATTTTATGTTCATACATATAGACAAACAGTACAAGTGATAATGCACATATAGATGATGCAAAAACCAGAATAATACCTTTGCTTTTCTTCAAATCTTAAATCTCCTTGAAAATATTGTCCGCCCATATTCCTAAGGAAAGTAATAGCGCGGTTCATATTCTGGTATTATAACATGAATTAAACTTTTTGTCAGAAATATATATTTTGGTTGATAGAAATGCTATAAATGTGTTATTATGTTAAAGTGTGTTGTGGAATATTATATATGGCAGCACACCTGATATATTTATATGCTGTTAAGTTGGCAGAACGGAGGACAATATGGTAAAAGCTATTGTTGGCGCTAATTGGGGCGACGAAGGAAAGGGCAAGATTACAGATATGCTTGCTGAGGAGTCGGATATTATTGTAAGATTCCAGGGCGGAAGTAATGCGGGACATACAATTATTAATGATTATGGTAAGTTTGCACTTCATCTGTTACCATCAGGTGTATTTTACAATCATACAACAAGTATTATTGGTAACGGTGTTGCACTTAATATACCTTATCTTGTTAAAGAGTTAAAGTCTCTTACAGACAGGAATGTTCCAATGCCTAAGATTTTGGTTTCTGACAGGGCACAGATTCTTATGCCATATCATGTTGATTTTGATACATATGAAGAGGCAAGATTAGCTGGTAAGTCATTTGGATCAACTAAGTCAGGTATAGCTCCGTTCTATTCAGATAAATATGCTAAGATCGGTTTCCAGGTAAGCGAATTATTTGGAAGCGAAGAAGATTTAAAGAGCAAGATTGCTAATGTATGCACATTAAAGAATGTTATGCTTGAGCATCTCTATCATCAGCCACTTCTTAAAGAAGAGGATATCTATAATACACTTATGGAATATAAAGAGATGATACGCCCATATGTATGTGATACATCAACATATCTTCATAATGCACTTAAGGAAGGCAAGAAGATTCTTCTTGAGGGACAGTTAGGATCTCTTAAAGATCCAGATCATGGTATATATCCAATGGTTACATCATCTTCTACACTTGCTGCATATGGTGCGATTGGTGCAGGTATACCTGCAAGCTCAATCAAGGATGTGGTTACAGTTGTTAAGGCATACTCATCAGCTGTTGGTGCAGGCGCATTCGTTAGCGAGATATTTGGCGAAGAGGCCGATGAATTAAGAAAGCGTGGCGGTGATGGCGGCGAGTTCGGTGCTACTACAGGACGTCCAAGAAGAATGGGATGGTTTGATGCAGTTGCTACAAGATATGGCGTAAGAATGCAGGGTACAACAGAGGTGGCTCTCACAGTTATCGACGTATTGGGTTATCTTGATGAGATTCCTATGTGTGTAGGATATGAAATAGATGGCAAAGTTACTAAGGATTTCCCTACAACATCACAGTTAGAGAAGGCTAAGCCAGTCCTTAAAACATTCCCAGGCTGGAAGTGTGATATAAGAGGAATAACTAACTATGAAGATCTTCCTGCTGAATGTAAGAATTACATTGAGGCTATTGAACAGGAGATTGAAGCTCCTATCACAATGGTATCTAATGGACCAGGAAGACATGAGATTATACACAGAGTAAGTAAGTTAAAGTAATTATAAGGCATAAAAACGACTAGGCGGGAATTGTTAAATAATAGCTGCCTAGTCGTTTTAAAATGATATTGTTATTTGTCTTTCTTGTTGATAATACGTGCAACAAGAATCATGGCATATGCAACCACAGGGAGTCCGATGTCGGTATATAAAAGACCTACAAAAAGGTTGTGTGAGTCTTCCGATGGAATGATTGCACATACAAGAGTTGCGATTATAAGAGCAGCCCATAATATAACGATTATGAGTGCAAATATTCTCTTAAATTTCTGCATTGGATTACCTCATTAGTTAATATTGATTATTAAAAATAATACCATAGTCTGGTTGAAATTAAAAGATTGAGGGTTAGTATGAAAAAGAATGTTTTAGAATACCTTGAGGATTCTGTCAGAAAATATCCAGAAAAAATAGCGGTGGCAGATGACACTAAGAGCATGACATACAGTGAGCTTTATAATAATGCTAGAAACGCAGGTGCAGCACTTATCAGATACACGAAAAGGAATGAGGCTGTTCCAGTTCTTGCGGATAAAAGCTGTGATATGCTGGCTGTATTTCTTGGAGCAGTCATGGCAGGCTGTTTTTATATGATGATTGAGCCGACACACCCTAAAGACAGGATTAATTCAATTATAAGCACGCTTGATGCTGGTCTTGTAGTTACTAATAGTGATAACAGAGCCAGGCTTGATGGAGTTGGATTTAATGGAGCAGTTCTTGATATGCAGGAGCTGTTAGCACATAATCCATCTGAAGACGAACTTGAAAAGCTTGATCTGATAAGAAGTGAAGCACTTGATATTGACCCGTTATATGCAATATTTACATCTGGTTCAACAGGAGTTCCAAAAGGAGTTATAGTCAATCACAGGTCAGTAATTGATTTTATAGATGAATTTACAGAAACCTTTAACATAACTGATAAGGATGTAATTGGAAACCAGGCACCATTTGACTTTGATGTGTCAGTAAAAGATATATACTCAGCCTTAAAGACAGGTGCATCATTACAGCTGATATCTAAGAAAATGTTTTCGTTTCCGGTAAAGCTTCTGGATTATCTTGATGATAATAAGGTGACAACGCTTATCTGGGCAGTATCTGCTCTTTGTATAATTACTACATTTAAGGGATTTTCATATAAGATTCCGAAGGCTGTTAATAAGGTGATCTTTTCAGGCGAGGTTATGCCAATCAAACACCTTAATGAATGGCGTAAAGCATATCCTGATGCTATGTTTGCCAATGTATATGGTCCTACAGAGATTACATGTAACTGCACATATTATATAGTTGACAGGGATTTTGCGCTGGATGATGTTCTCCCTATGGGAAAAGCATTCCGCAATGAGAGAGTATTCCTGCTTGATGATGACGACATGCTGGTCACTAAAGATATGACAGGTGTTAATGGAGAAGTATGTGTTTCAGGAACAGCAGTTACAATTGGATATTATAACAATAAAGAAAAGACATCACAGGCATTTGTGCAGAATCCACTCAATGACAAATATCCTGAGATTATATACAGGACAGGAGATCTTGCATATTACAATGAAGAAGGGCTTTTGTGCTTCTCATCAAGAAAAGATTTCCAGATAAAGCATATGGGTCATAGAATTGAGCTTACTGGAATAGATGCATCAATGAATTCTCTCGATGGAGTTGAGAGAGCATGCTGCATATTTAATAAGGATGCCAATAAGATACTTGGATTCTATGAAGGAACAGCAGATAAGAAACAAATTGTCAAAGGTCTTATTGAAAAGATTCCAAAGTTTATGATTCCACAGGAATTTATTAATGTTAAATCAATGCCGCTTACCAAGAATGGTAAGATAGACAGGAAAGTATTGTTGGAGGAGTATTTGAAAGATGCTAAATGCTGATGTTATAAGCCAGATTGCAGGTAAATACCAGACACCTATGTATATATTTGATAAAACGCTGCTTGGAAAAAGAATTGCAGATATAAAAGATATTCTTGGAAATGATGTGACATTATGCTATGCGATGAAAGCTAATCCATTTCTTGTAGACGCATTCAAATCGCTTGATACCAGATATGAAGTGTGTTCTCCTGGGGAATTTTCAATATGCGAGCGTGAGCATGTTGATATGAAGGATATTGTATTATCAGGCGTTAATAAGGAAAAAGAGGATATCTGCCATGTTATGGATGACTGTGGCGGAGTTGGTGTGTATACAGCAGAGTCGGTTAACCAGCTTGTTATGCTTAATGAGTGCGCCGGTGAACGCGGTGCTGTTATAGACGTGCTTTTGCGTGTTACAAGCGGCAACCAGTTTGGAATGGATGAGGCTGATATTGAGGCTGTTATCCGTGACAGACATAAATATCCATATATTAATATCAAAGGGCTTCAGTGTTATTCAGGAACACAGAAAAAGAAAACTGATATATTTGAACAGGAACTTACATGGCTTACAGAATTAAGTGACAGACTGTGTGAAGAGTATGGCTGTCAGCTTACAGAGATTGAATATGGTCCTGGACTGGCCTATAATTATTTTGGAGATGCTGCATACAATAATAATTTTGATGAGCTTTCAGTTCTAGCACAATACCTTGTGCCAATAAAGAAAAAGTATCATGTGACGCTTGAAATGGGACGGTTTCTTGTGTCAGAGTGTGGAATCTATGTTACGTCAATAGCGGATATAAAAGTTAATAACAATCAGAATTACATTATCATTGATGGTGGCATTAACCATATTAATTATTATGGACAGACGATGGCTATGAAGATTCCAGCGTATTCATATGTCGGATGTGATGGAAAGGTTGTAAAGGACAGACAAAATTATGGCGTCCCAGAAGAAAATCTTGAAAAATGGACAGTTTGTGGATCACTCTGTACAGTTGCAGACGTGGTTGTAAAAAATCTTCCAATCAGAAAACCAGAGACTGGGGACATGATAATATTCTATAATATAGGTGCATATTCTGTAACGGAGGGAATATATCTTTTTCTGAGCAGAAAGATGCCGCTAATTACAGCAGTTTCATATGATGATAAGTCTGATGTAGCATGTAATGATATTAAAGTTGAGGTATACAGGGATGTATACAATTCTGATAGGATTAATTCGAGAAAAGAAGTTATATAATTTTCATTAAATAGTACTTGACTATATGTACAAGATATTATAATGTAATTCAGAAAGACAAGGGTTAAATAATTAACTAATAATGTCGATATTATGTATAAGGAAAGGCTGGGTTTTTGTAATGGATCAGTTAATGGATATTTTGACAGAACTTAATTCGGAGGTAGATTTTGAGACATGTGATACACTTATCGATGATGGTATTCTTGATTCATTTGATATCGTTTCTTTAGTAGGAGAACTTAATGATACATTTGATATAGAGATTACACCTGTTGATATTGTACCAGAGAATTTCAACTCTGCAGAAGCTATGTGGGAAATGATACAGCGTCTTTCTTAACAGGTGAGATATTATCCGGCGTGGATAATATGTAGCCGTAATATATAGGCACGGAGGCCTGAGGTTTGTAGTACAAGGAGGATTATTATGGCATACGATTATTCATTTTTATTTTCGTCTATGAACAGTACGGGAAGTACTTCATCGGCATCATTTGATTACACAACGCTTTCAAGCATTAAGAATGGTTCTTATAAAAAGCTGCTTAATGCGTATTATAAGAAGCAGTCAACAGATGGAAGCGCAAGCTCTTCATCTGTCAAAGGTGATAAAAAATCATCTGCTGATAAGGTTAATGCGGCAAGTGTAAGAGATCAGGCAGCTGATGTATCTGATTCTGTAGACAGCATCAATAAGGCTTCATTATGGAACAGGACAGAAAAGACTGATGAGTCAGGTAATAAGACTAAGGAATATAACACAGATGCAATTTATAAGGCTGTTAAGACATATGTTGATGATTACAATGCTTTAGTTGAAAGCACAGGTAATTCCAATGATAACAGTGTATTAAGGACAGCAGCCAATATGGTTAATTCAACTAAGGCTAATAAGGATATATTAGCTAAGGTTGGTATATCTATCGGTAAGGATAATAAGCTTTCGATAGATGAGGCTGCATTTAAAAAAGCAGAAATGACAACAGTTAAGTCAATTTTTACAGGGGCTGGCTCATATGGCAGGACAGTACAGGCTAATGCATCTATGATATATGGTTCAGCTGTATCACAGCTTGCCAGAATATCAGGTTCCAGCACATATGGAAGTACTGGTTCATACAGTTATATAAGTAGTTCTGATTTCAACAGATATCTGTAGATATCAGTACATAATTGTTAATAATAACAGACAAGAGAGGTAATAATAGTGAGTTTACTTGAGACATGGAGAGCAGCTGCGTATAAGCAGGAGAGCACACAGCAGGAAATCAATCAGTTCTGGGGTGCATATTTTAATCAGGAAAAGGCTATATATGAGGAGATACTTGCACATCCAGATGAACCTGTTAAAGGAACAGTTAAGGAACTTGCAGATAAGTTCGGTGTAGATGTTCTTATTATGACAGGTTTCCTTGATGGAATTGATGAGAGCTTAAAGAATCCTAATCCAATCGAGACAATGGATGAGAATACAGAGGTAAGTCTTGATTACGATAAGGAAAAGCTTTACTACAATATGGTTGGATGTAAGGCAGACTGGTTATATGAGCTTCCAGTATGGGATAATCTTCTTGATGAAGCAGAAAGAAAGCGTATTTATAAAGAATCAAAGCTTTCAGGAACAGTTATCAAGGAAAAGAAGATTGGACGTAACGATCCATGTCCTTGCGGCAGTGGTAAGAAGTATAAGCAGTGCTGTGGCAAGAATATCTAATATTGATTAGTTAAGTCTGGTTAACAATAAAGCAGGCAGGAAGATATATGCAGATAATTCTGCTATATCCCCTGCCTGTTTTTTTGATGATTATTATGTTCTTTTCTGAACAATACATAAAAATATATTGTAAGACAAGCACTTATGGCTGTCAGGGATGCCATCATGACAAGCCATGGCAGATTGTAGTGATACTGGCTTATAATGTATGAGTTAGTATGTTTTGAGAGACTGTAATAATTCCAGTCAAGGTCAGAAGCCATGTATTCAAGAAGCTGTCTTAAGTATGTATCTCCATGTCGTATATTAGCAGAAAAGGTCTGGCGTTCAAGGGTCAGTTGTGGTGAACTGCCGCCTGCAAGTCTGTTGCTGATAAGGAATATGGTACATGTATTATCGTTAAGTGAATAGTAGTAATGTGCAACTATTTTACCATGAACGTAATAGTCATATCCCGAATAATAAAGAGTGTCAGTCGTGCAGCTGATGGATTTTTTACCAGCTATGACATCGTATGTATCACCAGACACAATATAATTTCTGGGACATATGCTTGTAAACACAGAATTAGTCAGGCATGTTATAAATGCAGCTATTGTGAACAGAAGCGATGCTATAAATACCGTGTATCTGTGGTTGTGTATTTTTTTATGTAAAAGTGTTTTGCGCATAGTGTTAACTCGACCTGATTAATTGATAATTATAGTATAAAGCAAAAGAAAAGCTTATTCAACAGAAGTTTTCACGAAATGTATTTTATTGCTTTTAGAATTGGAAAATATATGGTATATTAATTATTTGTGAATAATAGAAATGAGGTGCAGTATGGACGCATACACAGGATTTGCATATGTATATGATGAATATATGGATAACATTCCGTATGAGGAATGGGCAGAGTATCTTATATCACTTTTAAAGGAGCAGGGAGTAGCAGATGATGCCACGGTGGCTGACCTTGGATGTGGAACTGGTACAGTTACGAGGATTCTTGACAAGGCTGGATATGACTGTATCGGTGTAGATATGTCGGAGGATATGCTTGT
This sequence comes from uncultured Lachnospira sp., assembly GCA_934359185.1. GTDB lineage: Bacteria > Bacillota > Clostridia > Lachnospirales > Lachnospiraceae > Lachnospira. Next base: position 144,143 of record CAKRLE010000007.1, read on the forward strand.
TATAGCATCTGAGAAGATGTATGAGTCAGAGCAGCAGATTATATATACTGAGCAGGATATGAGAGATTTTGGACTTCCATATCAGGTTGATGCGTGCGTAAGTATTGGCGATTCAATGAATTATATTACTTCCAGGGAAGATATTAAAAAAGTTTTTTTATGTGTGCATGATAACCTTGTTGACGGCGGCGTGTTTATATTTGATTTAAAGACAATCCATTTCTTCAGGGATATATTAAAGGACAATGTCTATGCACAGAACCGTGATGATTCTGCATTTATATGGGATAATACATATGATGAGAAAAGCAGGAATAATATATATGACCTGGCAGTGTTTGTCCGCAACGAGGAAGGAACATTTGACAGATTTGAGGAGAATCACTATCAGCATGGTTTCTTTGATGAGGAAGTGACAGGTGCAGCAGAAGAGGCAGGGCTTAAACTGGTAGCTGTGTATGATGCATTTGGACATGAAGAACCAATGGATTCAAGTGAGAGATTATATTATATATTTAAAAAGTAAATGGATAAAGGAGGAAGAGCTATATGAAGGATGTAATAATAAGAGGAATTGCAGCGGATGGCCAGATAAGAGCATTTGCAGCTTCAACTAAGAATCTGTGTGAAGAGGCGAGACAGAGGCACAATATGAGTCCTATTGCGGCAGTTGCGCTTGGAAGGCTTCTTACAGGTGGTGCCATGATGGGTGCCATGATGAAAAATGATGCAGATATAGTGACAATACAGATTAAGGGTGACGGACCAATTGGCTCAATGACTGTGACAGCGGACCCTAAGGGAAGAGTTAAAGGATATGTTGCTAACCCACAGGTCATGCTTCCTTTAAAGAATGGAAAACTTGATGTCGCAGGAGCATTAGGAATAGGAGTTTTAAGCGTAATCAAAGATATCGGTCTTAAAGAGCCTTATGTTGGTGATACTATTCTTGTGACAAGTGAGATTGGTGACGACCTTACTTATTATTTTGCGACAAGTGAGCAGGTTCCATCATCAGTAGCACTTGGTGTTCTTATGAATAAGGATAACACAGTTGAGCAGGCAGGCGGATTTATAATACAGCTTATGCCAGATGCAACAGAGGAGGTTATTGCTAAGCTTGAGGAGTCTATCAAGCAGATTAAGTCTGTTACAGAGCTTCTTGAAAATGGAATGACACCAGAAGAAATACTGAGGCTTATACTTAAAGATATGAATTTTGAGCTGCTTGACACAATTGATACAGAATTTTATTGCAACTGTTCTAAGGACAGAGTGAGCAAGGCAATTATGAGTATAGGCGCAAAGGATATACAGGATATGATAGATGAAGGAAAGCCAATAGAGGTCAACTGTCATTTCTGTAATACTAATTATACATTTACAGTGGATGAGCTGAAGGAGATGCTGGAGGTTGTGAAGGGCTGATGGGAAATGTAATACTGATTGGCATGCCAGGAAGTGGAAAGAGTACTTTAGGAGTGGTAATTGCCAAAAAGCTTAATATGCATTTCATAGATTCAGATCTTGTGATTCAGGAAAAATATGGAAAAACTCTTGAAGAACTTATAGATGAAAATGGAGATGCAGGCTTTATCAAAATCGAGAATGATGTCAACGCTGGAATAAATGCAGACAATGCAGTGATTGCAACAGGCGGAAGCGCTGTGTATGGCGATGAGGCGATGAGACATTTCAAAGATATAGGGCTGGTTGTATTCCTTGATGTTCCAGTTGAAGAGATTCAGGAAAGAATAGGCTCTCTTAAAGAAAGAGGCGTAGTGTCCAATGGCAAGACTGGAATAGATGAGATATTTGCTGACAGAGATATGCTTTACAGAAAGTATGCAGATGTTATATATTCGCAGCGAAATAATATGTTAAGAGAGTCAGTTGAGGAACTTTGCCAGATAATTAAGGATAACAGACGTTGAAAGATGATTTAAAATGCTATATACTGATAAGTATGTATGAATAGCAACTTTTGGTAAAAAAACGGGAGGAATTACTCATGGAAAACGAAGCTGCATCAAAGAATTTTATCGAGCAGATTATAGATAAGGATATTGCTGAGGGACACTGCAGGAAGGTTGTTACAAGATTTCCACCAGAACCTAATGGATATCTTCATATTGGACATGCTAAGTCTATTCTTTTGAATTATGGACTTGCCAGGGAATATAATGGACAGTTTAACCTGCGTTTTGATGATACTAATCCTACTAAGGAGAAAGTAGAATTTGTGGATTCAATTAAGGCAGATGTAGAGTGGCTTGGAGCAAAGTGGAATGGTGATGTGCTTTTTGCATCAGATTATTTTCCTAAAATGTATGAAGCTGCTGTAAAGCTTATCAGGAAGGGTAAAGCTTACGTGTGTGATCTTACGCCAGAGCAGATAAGAGAATATCGTGGAACACTTACAGAGCCTGGAAAAGAGAGCCCATACAGAAACCGTTCAGTTGAAGAAAACCTTGCGTTATTTGAGGATATGAAGAATGGAAAATTTGCAGATGGAGAAAAAGTGCTGCGTGCTAAGATTGATATGGCATCGCCTAATATCAATATGAGAGATCCTATCATATACAGGGTTGCACATATATCACACCACAGAACAGGCGATACATGGTGCATATATCCTATGTATGATTTTGCACATCCGATTGAGGATGCAATTGAGGGGATTTCACATTCAATCTGTACTCTTGAATTTGAGGATCACAGACCATTATATGACTGGGTTGTAAGAGAATTAGAGTATGAATATCCACCAAAGCAGATAGAGTTTGCAAAACTTTACCTTAATAATGTTGTTACAGGCAAAAGATATATCAAGAAGCTTGTAGAGGATGGAATTGTTGACGGATGGGATGACCCAAGACTTGTGTCAATTGCTGCACTCAGAAGAAGGGGATTTACTCCTGAGTCAATCAAAATGTTTGTTGAACTTGTTGGCGTTACCAAGTCACAGGGTGCAGTTGAATATCCAATGCTTGAGTATTGCATAAGAGAAGATCTTAAGCTCAAGGTTAAGAGAATGATGGCAGTACTTGATCCGGTTAAGGTTATTATAGACAACTATCCAGAAGGACAGGTTGAATATATGGAAGTTCCTAACAATCAGGAAAATCCGGAACTTGGAACTAGAAAAGTTCCATTTACAAAAGAACTTTATATTGAAAGAGAAGATTTCATGGAGGAACCACCTAAGAAGTACTTCCGATTATTCCCAGGCAATGAAGTCCGTCTTATGAATGCGTATTTTGTTACATGTGTAGATTATAAGAAGGATGAAAATGGTAAAGTTACAGAGATTCACTGTACTTATGATCCAGCCACAAGAGGCGGCAACTTTACAGAGAGAAAGGTAAAGGGAACAATACACTGGGTATCAGCAACAGAGGGCGTAAAGGTAAAAGCACGTCTTTACGAAAATATAGTAGATGAGGAAAAAGGTGTATACAATGAAGAAGATGGTTCTATCAATGTAAACCCTGATTCACTCAAAGTTATAGATGAATGTATAGTAGAACCAGAGCTTGCAAAGGCATCTAAGCAGGACAAGTTCCAGTTTGTGAGAAATGGTTATTTCTGTGCGGATATTAAGGATAGTACAGATGGAAATCCTGTATTTAATAGAATTGTATCTTTGAAGAGTTCATTTAAACTGCCTACGAATTAATTAAGAAAGGTAATAGTAATAAAGGTGATTATGCAGGAAAACAGCACAGAATTGGCTGAAAAAGATTTTATATTTGATAAAAAGGTTGAGTGTCCAGTATGTGGCGGTTCATTCACATCTAAAGTCGTTAAGACAGGAAGGTCAAGATTTATCGGGACAGATATGGATTTAAGACCAAGATATACAGGAATTGATACGGTTAAATATGATGTATATATGTGCCCTAAATGTGGTTATGCAGCAGTTGCAAGAGAATTTACCAATATGACTCCCAGACAGAAACAGATACTTAAAGATGAGGTCTGCAGTAAGTTCCAGGGGGTACAGGAAGCGGATGAAATATATACATATGACAATGCCATATTAAGATATAAGATGGCGCTTCTTTGTGCTATAAAAAAACCATCAAAGCTTAGTGAGTGTGCTTTTTTATGTCTGAAGCTTGCATGGCTGTACAGGGGTGTCAGGGAAAGTCTCTGTCCTGATGGCGATGCAGATGGTTTTACAGATGATATCAGGGAGATTATCGAGTCATCAAAGAATGAGGAAAACAACTACATAAAAGAAGCGTATAATGGATTTACTGAGGCGCTTATCAAAGAATATCCACCTATATGTGGAATGGATGAGGCAACAATTAATTATCTTATGTCTGTGCTTGCGTATAAGAATGGTGATTATGACAATGCAAGCAAATATGGTTATTCAGTACTTAGTTCAAGAAGTGCAACAGCCAAGATAAAAGATAAAGAAAGAGACTTGATGGATAAGCTTAAATCTGATAAAATATAAATGGTGTTGTTAACACCGCAATTTTTATTGGAGGTACTTAATAATGAAAGGTACAGTAAAGTGGTTCAACAATCAGAAGGGTTACGGTTTCATCAGCGATGAGAATGGCAATGATGTATTTGTACATTACTCAGGACTTAACATGGAAGGCTTCAAGTCATTAGACGAAGGCGCAGCTGTTGAGTTTGATGTTACAGACGGTGCAAAGGGTCCACAGGCAGTTAACGTAACAAAATTATAATCCGGAGTGTTTGCAGTGTGCCTTTTTAATATATAATTATTGAAAAAGATATATTGTTACAAGTAAGATTATGGGAGAGCAGCGGCATTATGCAGCTGCTCTTGGCATATTCTGGGATGATTAATATTATTTTAAGATTTATTATAGAATTTTTACAATGCACATATGTGCAGAACGGAGTGTGATATGGAGACAATTGATTACAGCCTTACACTGGCACCAGAGACACCGGGGATGCTTCTGGCAGGTGGTGTGTTGGCATTGTCAGTATTTCTTGTTATGTTTATTATTATCAGGAAGAGATGGAAGGCCAGGGTTTTACCATTTTTCATGGCGTTAGTAGTATTTTCGCTTGTCAGGATATTTGTTATGCTTGTTGAATCAGCTCTGATGCTGGTTCCAAGTATTGATGCTGCATTTGAATATAATGCAACAGCACTGTCAATGATCGACTGTATTCTTGCGGCTGTTGGATATATGGCGGCAAGATGGGCAGTTGCCAGGATTCTTGAGGGAAGATTTGACAGACAGGGAGATGTTCTTATTGCAGGTCTTGGATTAGGATTTGGAGATGCACTTCTCTATGGATTTACGATATTGTCTAACTATGTATGGTGCATTGCTGTTGATAATGGCAATCTGGCACAGGCATTTGAAGGATTATCGGAAAGTGATGCATTGACTACATTCCAGTCTTTATCAGATCTGTTCTATGCACCATCAGTTTTATGGCTTCTCATGGGCGTGAGTGCAGCGATAGATATAGTTCTTCATGTACTTTTAACAACTGTTATATATGGTGTTGTCAAGTCATATGTTCCATCTATGTGGCATGCAATATGTACAATCATATATGCGGCGGTAATTATACCTTTCCAGATATATGATTCAACATCGCTTACAAGCATAGGCATATGCTTTGCGGTTAAACTGGTAATATTTGCTGCGGCAGCATATTATATTTCTAAAAATATATTTAAAAACATACAGTATGAGTCATAATTCGTAATACATAAGGAGCAGAAGTGGATTATACTAATAAAGATACAGGGTTAACTTCAGAAAGAGTTATACAGCTTACAAAAGCGGGATTGTCTAATGTTGCGGTCAAAAGTGAGTCTAAGTCTGTAAGACAGATAATAGCAGATAACGTATTTACATATTTTAATATGATATTTGCAATATTTGCTGCCATGCTTATTCTTGTGAAGTCATACATTAACATGACATTTCTGCCTATAATCATAGTTAATACCATGATTGGTATAATTCAGGAGATTCGTACTAAGAGAGTGCTTGATAAGCTTACAATTTTATCAGCACCAGTTAATAAAGTTATACGCGACGGTATTATGCAGGAGGTTTTGTCTGAAAGCCTTGTAAAGGGTGATTTATGCATATTTGAGGCTGGCAGACAGATATGTGCAGATGCAAAGGTTGTGGATGGCTCTGTAAGAGTGAATGAATCACTCATTACAGGAGAGTCAGATGAGATAATCAAGCTTCCGGGGGACAGTCTGCTCTCCGGAAGCTTTGTTACTTCTGGAAGCTGTAAGGCGGTTCTTGAAAAGGTCGGGGCAGAATCATATGTAGCACGGCTTGCGCTGGAAGCTAAAGCATCCAGAGGAAAGCAGCAGACAGATATGATGCGTTCACTCGACAGACTTGTAAAAATTATAGGAATTGCTATTATTCCTGTAGGAATACTTATGTTTGTGCAGAATTATTTCTTTCTTGGAACGGGAATGCAGCAGAGTGTTGTTGCGGTAGTTGCAGCTCTTGTCGGAATGATACCTGAGGGACTTTATCTTCTTGCATCTGTTGCACTGGTTGTCAGCGTGTTAAGGCTTGGCAAGAAAAATGTCATGGTTCATGAGATGGCATGTGTTGAAACACTTGCGAGGGTTAACGTGCTTTGTGTTGATAAAACTGGAACTATAACAGATAACAGGATGTCAGTTGCAGATGTTATCCCTCTGTCAACTGTTAAGGAAAACAAATATCCATCAGTGCATGACATGATAGGCGACCTTGTAGGAAGTCTTAATGCTGATAATATAACAATGGATGCATTGAAAGAGTATTTTACCAGACCTGTTGTAAACAAGGCTGTAAAGGTATACGGATTTTCATCTGAGACAAAGTATAGTGCTGCAGTTATGGAGAGCGGAGATAATTATATAATTGGAGCACCTGAAAAGCTTCTTCTGTCTGATTATGAAGGAGTCAGGGATGAAGTAGAAAAGCTTTCTTCAGAAGGATACAGAGTCCTTGTGTTTGGACTGTATGTAGGAAAGTTAGATGGAAAGCCGCTTGACAGACCTGTTATTCCGTTGGCGCTTATTACATTGTGGAATGCAATACGTCCTGAGGCAAGGACAACATTTGACTATTTCGAACATCAGGGAGTTGAAGTAAAAGTTATATCGGGTGATAATCCTGTGACAGCATCATATATCGCAAAGATGGCAGGCATCCGCAATGCAGACCGATATATAGATGTATCAACTCTTAAAACAAAAGAGGATGTGGCAAATGCTGCAACGCAGTTTACAGTGTTTGGCAGGGTTTCACCAGAACAGAAAAGACAGATTATAGATGCTGTCAAAGAAGCCGGAAATGTTGTGGCGATGACGGGCGATGGAGTTAATGATGTGCTTGCACTTAAAAATGCAGACTGCAGCATAGCATTTGGCTCAGGAAGTGAAGCCGCTTCCAACGCCGCACAGATTGTACTTCTCGACTCTGACTTTTCGTGTATGCCATCGGTTGTGGCAGAGGGAAGACGTGTTGTTAATAATATCCAGAGAACAGCATCACTGTTTCTGGTAAAGAATATATTTTCGCTGCTTCTTGCATTCTTTTCTATATTTGCAGGAAGTGTATATCCACTGTATCCAACACAGTTGTCGCTGCTTGGCGCATTTACAATAGGCACACCTGGATTTCTTCTTGCACTGCAGCCAAGCAACAGCCGCATAACAGGTAATTTCGTAAAAAATGTCTGCATCAAAGCGCTGCCAGCTGCGTTGACAGATTTTATACTTGTCGCTGTATTTACTATTATAGGAATGATAACAGATGTTGCACATCAGCAGTTATCAACTACAGTTATATTTATACTTCTGACGGTTGGTATGGCAGAGCTTGTAAGAGTCTGTCGTCCACTTAATCTGTTCAGGCTTGTGATATGTATTGCAATGACGGCAGGAATAGTGATGTCAGTACTGTTTGCAGGCAGATGGTTTGCAATATATCCTCTTGACCCAAGACTTGTGTGGGGAACATTTGTAGGAATGGCAGGTTCAATACCGCTGTTTTACATCACATGCAAAGCTGTCGGACGCATTTTCGCCCGCCACGAAAAGAAATAGAGCATCTCTCATCCCTGCAGGTGAGCCAACAGCCCTAAGCCTGTGCTCTGTGTGCGCTGTACCGTGCCTATACTGCCCTATGGGACCGCTATGTGCTATGCTCTGATGCGGGTCCTTTGTGCCTAGTGGCTCTAAGGGCGGCACGACAGAGCTTATTAAAGCCGCTTTGCTAAAAACGCACTTTGTTTGAACGTTTAGCAAGCGGCTTAGTTTCTGTCTAACACCGCCCTAAGACCCACACGGCAGTCGTCATGCATCAGAGCATAGCACATAGCGGTCCCATAGGGCAGTATAGGCACGGTACAGCGCACACAGGGCACAGGCTTAGGGCTGCTGCTTACTCGGTAGGGGGAGGCGTCTTATTACTTTACGCTGCGGGAAAATGTCGTGTTGACGAGTTTGTCATATGGTACGTCTTCTTTTAGTTCACCGGAAGATTTGAGGATGTCTTTCAGGAGTGTGAAAGACTCTTCTGAGAAGAGTGTGTCGGTTTTCCATGTGTCCTGTTGTTTGTAACGTTCTACTATAGATGTTATTGTTGCAAGGTCATTTTCAGGGAACTGTGGTGCGATTATTGAGGCTATCTCTGCACTTGTATGAGTGTCAACATAGTCAAGACCTTTCTGTATTGCGTTGGTGAAGGACTGTATTGTGCCAGCATTTTTTTCTATATAACTTTTCTTCGCACAGTATGCAGTATATGGCACATATCCGCTGTCAACACCCATCGATGCAACAACATAGCCTTTATTTTCCATCTCTATTGTTGTGGCAGTTGGCTCGAATTCAGCAGTAAAATCACCAAGACCAGATGCGAAAGCGGCAGCAGTTGAACCGAAATCAATGTTTTGTACAATTGTTACATCGTTTGCAGGGTCGATGTTATTTTTCTTTAAGATATATTCAAGCAGCATCTGTGGCATTCCGCCGGCTCTGCCGCCAAGAATAGTCATGCCCTTGACATTTTCCCATTTGAAATCTTTGATGTCTTCTCGTGAGACCAGGAAGTTGCCAGCCCGCTGTGTAAGCTGTGCAAAATTGACAGCATAGTCGCTGGAACCGCCTGTGTATACATATATGGATGATTCTGATCCCATGAATCCGATGTCTGCATCGCCACTAACAAGAGAGGTCATTACTTTATCGGCACCAAATCCTGTGACAAGCCTGATATCAAGGCCTTCATCTTTAAAATAGCCATTTTCAATGGCAACATACTGAGGAGCATAGAATATAGAGTGTGCTACCTCATTGAGTGTTATTTTCTTTAAATCTTTATTAGTATCTGTAGAATTGCTGCCAGAACATCCAAAAGCTGTGACAGATATTATACATATCAGAAGTAATGCTGATATTTTTCTGATGAATCTGGCTCTGTCTATAGAGTGTCTCATAGAAACTCCTTAAAGTCTTTTCTGATATAATATGACGGCTGGCTGTTATTGGTGTCTTAAAAATAACGAAAAAACAGTTTATTATTAAAAAATAGAACAATTATCTGTATAATTAATTTAATATGTGTTTTGTTTTTCGACATTTTTATGGTATAATTAACAAATGAATTGACAGTATGTATGGGAGGATAATCTTATGTTTAAAAATAAAAAAACAAAGGATGCAGTATCCGCTAATGATATGGCTCTATTGATGGAGCAGATGGACAGGGTTATAGCAGGTGATTTTGCAGATGCTGATACATCAATATTTCAGGATCCTGCATGTGCAGATAAGCTTAATGAGATGATACATTCTTTTAAAAAAGCTAATAATAATTTCGTTATGAGACTTAATGAGGCGATGCAGTCTATAGGTGATAATTCCTATGTTAAGAACACAATGGATCAGGTTCAGTCACAGACGAAATCCATATCAGAGATGGAAAAAGCCAGCCAGGGACTTGCAGACTCAATTAATGGCATATCATCATCAATGGATGATATCCGTGATAATACACATGAGATGCTTGCTGCAGTGCAGAACAGCTCGGCAAATATGAATGAAAGTATCAGGGTTGTTAATGAATCATCAGAAAAGATTACAGTTATCAACAGCCAGGTACATGAATTTAAGGATAAGATTGATAAAATCAGTGAAATTGTAGATATTGTAAAGAAAGTTGCAAGCCAGAGTAATCTTCTTGCGCTTAATGCTTCTATAGAAGCGGCAAGAGCCGGAGAGGCAGGAAAGGGATTTGCAGTTGTTGCGGATCAGGTGAGACAGCTTTCAAGCAATACATCAGAGTCGGCTGAGGATATCGTAAGATATGTTAATGAGCTTAAGAATGATATTGATAAACTTGCGTTATCAATGAGCGAGACGACCGCCAAACTTTCAGAAGGTAACGAGAAGGTTGAATCATCACTTGGTGATATTGAGATCATGGCAAGACAGATGGAAGCAGTCAAGAATAAGGTTGATGAAGTGTTTAACGACATAGATAACCAGACATCATTAACACATGCTTTTAATACAGAGGTTGCTAATATTGCAGCAAGCTATGATGAGCTGTCTAAGTGTTGTTTTGAGCAGGGAACCCATGTATACAAGATTGGCCGTTACATTGATACAGCAAGAAGTGATATGGTAAGAGGCTTTGCAGAAGTCACTCTTCAGGACTGGCTTAAGATATATGAGATTGATCATTTCATACTTATGTGGAGAGTATACAATAACCTTATGGATTTCGAGCATCTTAAACTTACACAGCTTAATAATCCTACAGGATGTAAGCTCGGCAAGTGGATAGCAGCACAGACTGATCCGGCTATAACAGGTAGTCCGGAGTTCAAGAATGTTGTAAGCACCCACAATGCAGTTCATAAGTGGTCATGCGAGTCATGGCAGGCAAAGGAAGACGGCAATGTTGAGCTTGCGCTTAATTACTTTAATAAGGCTTATGATGCATTCTTTGTATACCAGAAAGCAATAAGAGAGCTTCAGAGATTCTTTGCTGCCAGAGGACAGTCAGAAAAGACGGAAATAGTTGTATTCCGCAAATAATTTGTGTATACTGATGCATGAGCATTTGTATAATCGTTAAGACTATTATAATAATAGCTGCTATGGACGTTATCTATATAGATGCGTGTATGGCAGCTTATATTGTTTGATTGGAGGACAGCATGGAGAAACCTGTTTATGTAATTGGACATAAGAACCCAGATTCGGATTCAGTGTGTTCTGCTGTATGTTATGCAAGATTAAAGACGATTTTAACAGGCAGGGAATATATACCTAAGAGAGCCGGCCACATCAATGAAGAGACGCATTATGTATTGGACAGGTGGGGGATTGAACCGCCAGAGTATATAAAAGATGTACGTCCACAGGTGTCAGATGTAGATATACACGTTGTTGACGGAGTTGACAGGAGTATATCTATTAAAGAGGCATGGAGACTTATGAAAGAAAGTAATACTGTAACGCTTCCTATACTCGAAGACGGACAGCTTAATGGTGTTATATCTATAGGCGATATTACAAAGTCGTATTTTGAGATATATGACAGCTCCATACTTGCAAAGGCAAAGACTAAGTTTACTAATATCGTAGATACTTTGGAAGGAAGAGTCGTAACAGGTGATACATCACAGATAGTTGACAGCGGTAAAGTACTCATAGCGACAGCTAATCCAGATATGATGGAGAACTTTATTAATGAGGGTGATATTGTAATACTGGGCAACAGATATGAAGCACAGCTATGTGCAATAGAAATGAATGCCCGATGCATAATAATCTGTGATGGCGCAGAGGTGTCCAAGACAATAACCAAGCTTGCGCAGGAACATGGATGTATAATTGTAATTACTAAATATGATACATATACTGTGGCAAGACTTATTAACCAGAGTATGCCAATCAGCTTTTATATGACGCCTAAAGAAAAGATAATCCAGTTCAGGACAACAGATTTTGTTGAGGACATCAGGGAGATAATGGCAAAACACAGGTTCAGGGATTTCCCAATCCTTGATACTGATGGCAGATATATTGGAATGATTTCAAGAAGAAATCTTATCATGCATGGCAGAAAGAAACTCATACTGGTTGATCACAATGAGAAAATCCAGGCTGTAGGAGGCGTTGAGACAGCAGATATACTGGAAATTATTGATCATCATAGAATTGGCTCAATTGAGACAATGTCACCTGTGTATTTCCGCAATCAGCCGCTTGGATGTACAGCGACAATAATATATCAGATGTATAACGAGAATGGGATTGTGCCAGAAAAAGATATAGCAGCACTTCTTTGTTCTGCTATTATATCAGATACTCTGATATTAAAGTCACCAACATGTACACAGGCTGATGTTGAGGCATGTAAAAAGCTTGCAGAAATTGCAGGCATTGAGATAGATAAATATGGCAGGGAAATGTTTAAGGCGGGAAGCAATCTTTCAAAAAAGACGCCAAAAGAATTATTTGAAAGAGATTTTAAGAGATTTTCTGTCAATGATATTAATATAGGCGTTGGCCAGGTCAATTGCATGGAAACAGAAGAGTCGGATGAATTAAAAGAACGCATGATTGGGTATATTGCTGATTCGTGCCACGAATATGGACTTAATATGACATTTTTTATGATAACTAATGTCCTTGATGAATCATCGTATGTTGTCTGTTCAGGCAATAATGCGGTGAGTACGATAAGCAGGGCTTTTAATGTCCAGGCGCAGGATAATACTGTATTTCTTAAAGGGGTTGTTTCCAGAAAGAAGCAGATACTTCCGGCTATAATGGAGACATTGCAGGGCTGATTGGATTGAACAAATAAATATCCGGCTGTATACCGGGGATGGAGTAGAGATGAAGAAACTTAGAAAAGATGAGCTGTGCTGGTGCAAAAGCGGCAGACCATATGGCGAGTGTCATATGGAGTTTGACAGAAAGATTGATATGTACAAGAAGAAGTTCCACACAGTTCCACCAAGAAGCATTATCAAGAATGAGGAACAGCTTGCAGGAATGAGAGAAAGTGCCAAGATTAATGTTGCGGTACTTGATTATGTTGCCGAACATATCAAAGCTGGTATAACTACAGAAGAGATAGATAGAATGGTGTATGAAAAGACAACAGCAATGGGAGGAATTCCAGCGCCTCTTAACTATGAGGGATTTCCTAAGTCAGTATGTACATCAATCAATGACCAGGTATGCCATGGAATACCATCAAGCAATGTGGAGATAATAGATGGAGATATAATTAATGTTGATTGTTCTACAATTCTTAATGGCTATTTTTCGGATTCATCAAGAATGTTCTGTATAGGCAATGTATCGCCAGAAAATAAAAAACTGGTAGATGTAGCTAAAGAATGTGTCCAGTTAGGGCTTGAACAGGTAAAGCCATGGGGACATCTCGGAGATGTTGCGGCGGCAATCAATGATTATGCAAGAAGTAATGGGTATTCAGTTGTAAGACAGGTAGGCGGACATGGAATCGGACTTGAATTCCACGAGACACCATTTGTAAGCTATGTAATCAAAAAAGGAACTGGCATGGTAATGGCGCCAGGCATGGTATTTACAATTGAACCAATGATCAATATGGGCAGTGATGAGATTTATATAGATGAGACTAATGACTGGACAATTTACACAGAGGATGAACTTCCAAGTGCACAGTGGGAAATCATGGTACATGTTACAGATACAGGATATGAGGTTATGAGCTGGTAATTTACATGCCAGTAGATGATTATAAGGAGCAGATATGGTTGCGGTTGAACAGATAATTAAGGTTAAAGCGCCTAAACAGTCTATTCTGTTTAAGGTTATTATGATACTTGCTTGTATTCTTGCGGTAACAACAATTCCATCGACAAAGACGATGGGGTTATTGCTTGTTGTTGTTCTTGTTATATTTACAGTATTTGTATTCAGATATTATAAAGCGGAGTATGAATATTCGCTTATGGATGGCGAACTTACAGTTGAGAGAATTATGGCGAGAACATCAAGAAAAAGATGTGGAGCATATTCAATCAGCAAGGCAGTACTTGTGGCAAGGCCTGACTGCCAGGATGCACTCCGTCTGGAACACATGGACTACAGAACTAATAACTACACAAGAGGCGAGTCTGACACATCGGGCGTTATAGTTATATACACTTATAATGATAATAACGAGATGGAGAGGATATATATTGAGCCAGATGAAAAGATGCTTGAAGCTATAAGCGGATGTGTTGGAAGAGGAGTCTTTAAAGTTGAAAAGTAATTGACAAATATATTTTTCAATGATATATTAAATGTTAACATTTTTTTGATTTAATGACAAAATTTACGATTTAAGAAAGAGAGGATTAAAGTTACAATGGGTAAAATTATTGGTGAAGGAATTACATTTGATGACGTGCTTTTAGTGCCACAATATTCAGAGGTTACACCTAATATGGTTGATCTTTCAACTAATCTGACACAGAAGATCAAGCTTAATATTCCTTTAATGAGTGCTGGTATGGATACTGTAACTGAACATAGAATGGCTATTGCAATGGCAAGACAGGGTGGTATAGGCATTATCCATAAGAATATGTCGATTGAGGCACAGGCTGATGAGGTTGATAAGGTTAAGCGTTCAGAGAATGGCGTTATCACTGACCCATTTTATCTTCATCCAGAGAATACATTACAGGATGCTAATGATCTTATGGGTAAGTTCCGTATATCAGGTGTTCCAATAACAGACGATAATGGCAAGCTTGTTGGTATCATAACTAACAGAGACCTCAAGTTTGAGGAGGATTTCAGAAGACCAATAAGTGAGTGTATGACAAGTAAGAATCTTATCACTGCACCAGTTGGTATTACACTTGATGAGGCTAAGAAGATACTGGCTAAGGGCAGAATTGAGAAGCTTCCTATAGTTGATGATGAATTCAAGCTGAAGGGACTTATCACAATCAAGGATATTGAGAAATCTATCAAGTATCCTGCATCAGCACATGATTCACAGGGCAGGCTTCTTGCAGGTGCAGCTGTTGGTATTACATCTAATGTTATGGACAGAGTAGAGGCACTTGTTAATGCTAAGGTTGACTGTATTGTTATTGATTCAGCTCATGGACATTCTAAGAATATTATTACAACTCTTAAAGAGATTAAGAGTGCATTCCCTGAACTTCAGGTAATTGCAGGTAACGTAGCTACAGGAGCTGCAGCCAAGGCATTATGTGAGGCTGGTGTTGATGCTGTTAAAGTTGGTATTGGACCTGGTTCAATCTGTACAACAAGAGTTGTTGCCGGTATTGGTGTTCCACAGGTTACAGCAGTTATGGGCGCATATGAGGAAGCTAAGAAATATGGTGTTCCAATTATCGCTGATGGTGGTATTAAGTTTTCAGGTGATATTGTTAAGGCAATTGCAGCTGGTGGAAGCGTATGTATGCTTGGAAGTCTTCTTGCAGGCTGTGATGAGGCACCTGGTACATTTGAGTTATTCCAGGGAAGGAAGTATAAAGTATACAGAGGAATGGGCTCTATAGCTGCTATGGAGAATGGAAGCAAGGACAGATATTTCCAGACAGATGCTAAGAAGCTTGTTCCAGAAGGTGTTGAAGGACGTGTTGCATATAAAGGTCTTGTTGAAGATACTATATTCCAGCTTATGGGTGGTCTCCGCTCAGGAATGGGATATTGTGGTGCACCTACAATTCCAGTACTTCAGGAGACAGGACAGTTTATTAAGATGTCTTCAGCTGCTTTAAGAGAGAGTCATCCACATGATATTCATATTACTAAAGAGGCTCCTAACTATAGTGTAGAGCAGAACTAATAATTAATTACAGACATCTTCATGATATTATGGAGGTGTCTGTTTTTTCTTGCACTTAATTTGTTAATAGGTTATACTTTAATCAAATGTTTAGACGGTGGGAGTGATAAGGTATGAAGGATACGATGCTTGGCAGTTATATAGCAAAGACCCACAGCACGACTGGCTTTATGGAGAATGAGCTGAGAGCGATAAAGAGTGGGGATATGGATACAATTGCGTCAACATTTATAGATTTGAAGAATGATACATATATGATGCAGTTAAAGAGTGTTCTTAAGAGCTTTAAGATGTATATGAAAGATAATGTATCACTCGAAGATATAAGAAGTGTTAAAGATACACATGAAAAATATATTGGATGCCAGATAATGGATGGCGATGAGGATGTGTTTTTTGGAATAGGCGGGGACGACGAAGCTCTGCGTAAAGTGGCATCTACATTTGCAAGATGTGATTTTGCACAGTTTGATGAGGATGCATATGATGCAGTGTGTGAGCTTATTAACTGTACTAATGGAATGTTTGCTGTCCAGCTTGATGAGAATGATATCAGATGTGAATTAAGACCACCGGTATTTTATCGTGATGTTTCAGTCAAGAGTAATCATTCATTTTATGTTTTGGATTTCAAGTTATATGATAAGAAATTTAATGCTGTGATGGCAGTTGAAGATATAGTGAATATTGAAAGGTAAGGAGAAGACAATGGCTAAGATATTAATTGTTGATGATTCTAAAACTTCAAGAAGATTTTTAAGAGATATGCTGGAAGATGCAGGGCATGAGATAGTCGGCGAAGCTGTTAATGGACAGGAAGGCGTTGATAAGTATTTTGCATTGAAGCCGGATATAGTTACTATGGATATAACGATGCCTGGTAAAGATGGCATTACAGCTGTATCTGATATTATAGAAAAGGATCCTGATGCAAGGGTTATCATGGTAACAGCAGCAGGACAGAAGTCTAACATGGTAGAGGCATTAAAGCGTGGGGCGGCTGATTTTATCCAGAAGCCATTTGATGAGAGTGTAATTATAGAAGTGGTTAAAAAGGTGTTGGAAGAATGAGCAATTACAGGTTAATTCTGCAGTATGATGGCAGCCGTTATGATGGATGGCAGCGTATGGGAAAAGATGAATCAGACAATACGATATATTCTAAGATTGCAGAAGTTTTAAGAAAGATGACAGGCGTTGAGCCAGAGATAAACTGTGGATGCAGAACGGAGAAGGGAGTTCATGCATATGGACAGGTAATTAATGTCAGGATTAATGATAATCCAGCTCCCATAGAGCTTAAGAATTACCTTAACAGATATCTCCCAAGGGATATAGCGGTTCTTGTCTGTGATAATGCGGACGACAGATTTCATGCATCACTCAATGCAAAGTCTGCAACATATGTATATAGATTAGATGTCGGCAATATTGCTGATGTATTTCAGAGAAAGTATGCATATCATACATTTGATATGCCAGATATTACTGCTATGAGAAAGGCAGCAGAATATTTTAAGGGCAGCCATGATTTTAAGAATTTTACGACAGCCAAGAGAAGCAAGAGTACAGTTAAGACTGTCGAAGATATAACAATTGACAGACATGATGATAATATAGTGACAATCAGTATAACTGCCAATGATTTTATGCATAACATGGCTAGGCTTATGGTTGGAATGCTTCTTGATGTGGCAGGAGGACTTAAAAAGCCGGAAAGCGTTAAAGATGCGCTTGAAGGAAAAGAAGTGACTATGTCATTCCCGGCGGAGGCGTGCGGACTTTTCCTTGAGAAGGTTAATTATTAGAGAATGAGTGAATGGAGAGACAGATGAAAACTGTTATAGAAGAGATTGAACAGATAGTTAAGACAGCATTTGAGGAGAGTGGATATGATGGAAGCTATGCCAGAATATCAGTATCAAACAGACCTGACCTTTGTGAGTATCAGTGTAACGGAGCTATGGCAGCAGCCAAGAAGTATGGCAAAGCGCCATTTATGATAGCTGATGATGTAGTTGCAAAGCTTGCTGATAACGCAGTATTTAAAAGCATTGAAAGTGTTAAGCCAGGGTTCATCAATATAATTCTTTCAGAAGATTTTATGAGTGATTATCTCAATAAGATGGCTGTTGAGGACAGATTTGGGTATGTTCCATCTGTTACAGATAAGACTGTTGTTGTTGATTATGGTGGTGCTAATGCTGCTAAACCTTTACATGTAGGACATCTTCGTTCCGCTGTAATTGGTGAGAGCGTAAAAAGAATCCAGAAATTTGCTGGCAACAAGGTTATCGGCGATGTTCATCTTGGAGACTGGGGCCTTCAGATGGGTCTTATTATAGAAGAGTTAAGAGACAGAAAGCCAGAACTTCCATATTTTGACGACAGTTTTACAGGAGAGTATCCAGCAGAAGCTCCATTTACTATATCAGAGCTGGAGGAGATTTATCCTGCTGCAAGTGCCAAGTCAAAGGAGAATGCAGAGTTCTTAGAGAGAGCACACAATGCAACATTAAAGCTCCAGAGTGGGGACAGGGCATGTACTGCTATATGGAATCATATAATGGCAGTATCAAAGGCAGATTTAAAGAAGAATTATGACAACCTTAATGTGTCATTTGACTTATGGAAGGGCGAGAGTGATGCTCAAGTCTATATTCCAGACATGATTCAGGATATGATAGACAAAGGCCTTGCGTATGAAAGCCAGGGGGCAACAGTTGTTGACATTCAGGAGGAGACAGATACTAAAGAGCTTCCACCTTGTATCATAAGAAAGTCAGATGGAGCAGCATTATATGCGACATCAGACCTTGCAACACTTGTTGAGAGAGAGAAGGATTTCAATCCAGACAGATATATCTATCTTGCTGATAAGAGACAGGAACTTCACTTTACACAGGTTTTCAGGGTTGCCAAGAAGGCAGGTATAGTTAAGCCAGACGCAGAGCTTACATTTCTTGGATTTGGTACAATGAATGGTAAGGATGGCAAGCCGTTTAAGACACGTTCTGGTGGAGTTATGAGACTTGAGAACCTTATATCTGATATACAGGATGCAGTTCTTTTAAAGATGAATGAGAATTCAGAGAAGAAAGGCCAGACAGATATAGATAAGGATGAGGCAGAGGCTACAGCTAAGATAGTCGGACTTGCTGCATTAAAGTATGGTGATTTATCTAATCAGGCGTCTAAAGATTATGTATTTGATGTGGACAGATTTGCTTCGTTTGAGGGTAATACAGGCCCATATATCTTATACACTATTGTAAGAATTAAATCAATTCTTGCAAAATACAAAGCTTCATCAGGTAATATGGATTCACTTTCAATCAAGCTTTCGCCTTCTGACAGTGAGAAAAATCTTACGCTTGCACTTGTTAAGTTCCAGGAAGTTGTCAACAGTGCATATATTGAGAATGCGCCACATAAGATATGTCAGTATATATATGATGTATCTAATGCGTTTAATGGATTTTATCATGATACCAAGATACTTTCAGAGGCAGATGAGGATAAGAAGAAGGGATACATTGCACTTATAAGTCTTGCTAAGGATATTCTTCTTACATGTATAGACCTTCTTGGCATAGAGTGTCCTGAGAGAATGTAGATTGTGAAAGGTAAGAGGTTATGAAGTTAATTAGTTTTGCAATTCCATGCTATAATTCAGCAGCATATATGAGAAAATGCATCGAATCAATACTTCCAGGTGGAGATGATGTTGAGATAATTATAGTTGATGATGGTTCAACTAAAGATAATACATTAGAGATTGCAAGAGAATACGAGGCTGCGTATCCTTCTATAGTCAAGGCTGTCCATCAGGAGAATGGCGGACATGGACAGGCAGTTAATACAGGGCTTTCTTATGCTACAGGAAGATATTTTAAGGTAGTTGACAGTGATGACTGGGTTGATGAGAAGAGCTATAAGAGAATATTAAAGACATTAAAAAATCTTTCTGATGATAATGTGCCGGATATGGTTGTTGCTAATTATGTATATGATAAGGTCGGCGCTAAGAGAAAGAAAGTTATACACTATGACAATGTATTCCCTATAGAGAAGATGTTTTCATGGGATGAGATAGGTAAATTCAAAGTAGACCAGTATATTCTTATGCATTCTGTTATTTACAGGACACAGCTTTTGAAGGACTGTGGATTAAAGCTTCCTATGCACACATTTTATGTGGATAATATATTTGTATTTGAACCATTGCCAGAGGTTAAAAAGATATATTATATCAATACGAATTTCTACAGATATTTCATAGGCCGTGATGACCAGTCTGTCAATGAAAAGGTAATGATTGGAAGAATTGACCAGCAGATTGCTGTTACCAAGAGAATGATTGATTTCTATATTGACAGCGATGTTAAGTCTGTAAGATGCAGAAAGTACATGATTAATTATCTTAGAATCATGATGGAGGTATCATCTATATTCCTTATAATAAGTGGAACTAAGGAGAATCTTTCTAAGAAAAAGGAACTTTGGAATTACGTAAAGACTAAAGATGGAAAGCTCTATAATCAGTTAAGATACAGTCTTCTTGGAAGCACTGTCAATATTCCGGGCAGGAGTGGAAGAGCTATATCGAAGTATGGATATAAGATTATGAATAAGCTTATCGGATTTAACTAGATTTAATTAATTAAATCAGCCAGCCGGGTGTAATATTCACCTGGCTGGCTGATTGATTTTGTATGATTAGAATGTTATCCTGCAGTGATTCTGGTTGACATGGGATTTGATATATTCAGGAGCAGCTTTCTGTTGTTCTTCTGACATATCTGCTATCCGTAACATAACAATCATCTTAGAACCATCAAAAAACATGTAATAGCCAAATTTACAGTATATGGTTGTAAATGACTCCCATGTGTATGTTGTGACTATGTCATGCTCCGGAATATCTGCAAGAATGCCTGTGTCCATAAGTGTTATAGTGCATGGTGCATCTTCAGATGGTGCCCTGTGCTTCAGATGATATTTGACTGCATTGTTAAACTGGAATGTAAATATATATATTGGATAAGCAAAGCATGCAGCATATATTACGCCAAGATATATATTGAAAAGTCTGCCACACATCATGGCAATTGCAATAGCAGCTGGTATAAGAGAAAGAATTGTCTCTATGGGATTTCGTATAAATCTGTTCCAGAATACGATTTTTTTGTATTCATCGCCCGCTGCTTTGAGTCTGGTGTTGTATTTAATTGTATCCATATAAAATCCTCTGTTAATTTAATGATGTCAGAATGAATAATACCATTTTTATTAATTTAACACAAGGGTTTGCAAAGCATGCAAAATAGGATATAATATTTCTATATATTAATATCAGGGGAGTAACGTGCGTTGGAAAGTGAAGTTCGTAAAGAAGAGATATTTAATAAGATAGTCCATAAGCTTGGGGCTGAAGGGACATTTATGGAGATTGTTGGGGGAATCCTTGATGATGTAGAGGAAATACTTACAACATCCCATGCTGCAATTATGCAGATAAGTGCAGATGACAAGTGGATAGATACAGTTATATCATATGTGAACAAGGATGATAAGCCGATTGGAATTACTAACTTTGCGATGGATAAGTTTGCAATTGCTGGTGATAAGCTTATGGCTTGTTATTCAGACAGCTGTACAGAAGCACAGAAATACGTAATGGATTTGTGCGGCATACAGACATCAGTGACTGTTCCTGTGTATATCAATAATGTCTGCGCAATGTACTTTGCTGTATTTGATATACATTCATGCATTCATTATGATGAGTCAATGTTAAAGTATATCGAAGAGGTTGTTGATGTTATACAAAAAATAGCGCAGAAGAAAGTAACAAGAAATTCAATTCTTTCTTCATATGAAGTGCTTAGGGAGATATTAAGCAGCATTGGTTCTGGAATTATGGTATTTAACAGAACAGATGGAAGTGTTTTGTTTGAGAATGATGTTGCAACCAGGACAGATGAGATAAGACGGACAATCCAGGAGGGCGTGGATGATTATATGAGCATGCCTGATGAGGAGAAGAAGGATAGGAAGCCAAGGGAATATTATGATGCGGTATCGGGTCTTTGGTTTGAAATCAAGTTTTCGGATCTTACATGGATGGATGGAAGTCCTGTTATTGTATGCACAGCAGTTGATACAACACAGAAAAAAAAGAACCAGCAAAAGATTGAATATCAGGCAAACAACGATTTCCTGACAGGCCTTTACAACAGAATGAAATGCGAAACAGATCTTAGAAGGATTATTAAGGATGCGGAGAATACCGATACTAAAGGTGCTGTTATGTTTATTGACCTGGATGATTTTAAGCATATCAATGACGGACTGGGTCATCAGTACGGAGATGTGCTTTTACAGCAGATAGCGGCAGGTTTACAGAGTATAGGTGGCCTGAGGGGACATTGTTACAGAATGGGCGGAGACGAATTCTGTGTAGTTGTCAGACCAGAGAGCTATGGTGAAATTGATAGATTTGTAAAGAATATCCTGGCATTGTTTAACAGACCATGGTACCTTATGGGTACAGAATACTTCTGCACAATGAGTATGGGTATTGCTACATTCCCTGACAACAGCAATGATGTCCATGAGATAATAAAGATGGCGGATGTTGCCATGTATGAGAGCAAGAAGAGCGGTAAAAACCGTTATAATTACTATGATGCGCGTAAGAATACTAACACGGCAAAGCAGCTTGATATAGAGAATAATATGCGTCAGGCAGTTGCATCACAGATACAGGAGTTCGTTGTATTCTATCAGCCGGTTGTTGACAGCTTTACAAGGAAGTGTGTATCGTGTGAGGCTCTGGTAAGATGGAACAGCAAGGCGCTTGGATTCATGGGACCAGGTGATTTTATTCCTCTGGCAGAGTATCTTGGGCTTATTACAGATATTGGAGATTATATTCTTGAAGAGGCATGTAAGCAGTGTAAAGCATGGAATGATGCAGGATTTCCTGATTTTCATGTCAATGTTAATCTTTCTGTTGTACAGCTTTTACAGAAGAATGTGGCAGAAAATATCAATAATATCATTAGAAAAAGTGGTGTTAACCCAGCTAATATTGTACTTGAAATAACAGAGTCATTCGCTATTAATGATATGGACAGGGTTCTTAATATTATTAATGGATTAAAGGTGTTAGGACCAAGAATTGCTCTTGATGATTTTGGTACAGGTTATTCATCGCTTAATTATATTAAGCAGCTTCCACTCAATATAATTAAAGTTGATAAGACATTTATTGATGACATAGTTGAAGATGATTATGCGCAGGCATTTGTCAAACTGATTGTTGATTTATCTAAAACAATAGGTACCCAGATTGTTGTTGAAGGTGTAGAAGAACTGGAACAGTATACATTGTTAAGAGATCTTGGAGTTGATTATATTCAGGGATATCTGTTTGGACGACCTGTTCCAGCAAGTGAGTTTGAGCAAAAATATCTAGGCAGAGATTTAGGCTAAATATAAAGACAAGGAGATAGTGCTATGAAGACGTTAATTAGAGGTGGACATGTAATTGATCCAGCAAGTGGTACAGATGCTGTACGTGATGTACTCTATGAGGATGGAGTTATTCTGAAAGTTGAGGAAGATATAACGGATGCTGTTGATAATGAGATTGATGCTGCAGGATGTTATGTGTGTCCAGGTCTTATAGATCTTCATGTTCATCTTAGAGAACCTGGATTTGAGCATAAGGAAACTATAAGAACAGGAGCAAGGGCAGCGGCAAGAGGCGGATTTACAACAATCTGCTGTATGCCTAATACCAAGCCGGTTGTAGATTGTACTGATATGGTTGATTATATCGTCAACAAGGCAGAGGATGTTACAGATATTAATATTCTTCCAATAGCAGCTATCACAGCTAATCAGGAAGGCGAATATATAACAGATTTCGAGCAGTTAAAGAAGCATGGGGCAGTTGCTGTAAGCGAGGATGGAAAGTCTGTAATGAATGCAAGAGTTGCGAGACAGGCTATGAGGCTTGCGGCAGATGTTGATATTCCTGTATTTGCACATTGTGAGGATAAAAATCTTGTGGCAAGAGGTGTGATGAATGCGGGTGCACGTGCTAAAGAGCTTGGATTATATGGAATTATGAATGCAGTGGAGGATGTTATTGTTGCGAGAGATATACTTCTTGCTAAGAATACTGGCGCAAGGCTTCATCTTTGCCATTGCTCAACAAAAGATAGTGTTGCTATGGTTGCACAGGCTAAGAAAGATGGTCTTCCGGTAACAGCGGAGGTGACACCTCATCATTTCACGCTCACAGAGGAAGCAATAACATGTGATGATGCTAATTATAAGATGAATCCGCCGCTTCGTAAGAAGGAGGATGTTGATGCTCTTATTAAAGGTCTTGCTGATGGAACAATGGATTGTATATCAACAGATCATGCGCCTCACCATGCGACAGAGAAAGAGAGATCATTTGCAGATGCGCCATTTGGAATAACAGGTCTTGAAACATCAGTTAGCCTTACTATGACAGAGCTTGTTAATAAGGGAATAATTACTCCTATGAAGATGGTTGAGCTTATGAGCTATAATCCGGCAAAGATTCTTCATTCTGATAGGGGAACTCTGCTTCCAGGAAGAGCTGCAGACATTACAATAATTAATCCTGATGATGAGTATGTAATTGATAGTGCCAAGTTTGCTTCACTTGGAAAGAATACACCATTTAATGGCAAGCAGGTAAAGGGAAGGGTTGTATATACTATTGCTGGTGGTAAGACGGTTTATTCGTACAGACCAGGATTTGAGTGTATAGTTGATAAGGATGTTCCTAAATTATAATAATCGTTGATAAGGAGATAGATATGATAAACAAGTTAGTTGACAAGATTAAGAAAATGAATGCACCAGTTGTTGTTGGACTTGATCCAATGATGAAGTTCGTACCAGAGCATGTTAAGAAGGCTGCATTTGCAGAATATGGTGAGACACTTGAGGGCGCTGCAGAGGCTATATGGCAGTTTAACAAGGCAATCGTAGATAATATATATGATATAGTTCCTGCTGTTAAGCCACAGGTGGCAATGTATGAGCAGTTCGGCGTTCCTGGAATGATTGCATTTAAGAAGACTGTAGACTACTGTAAGCAAAAAGATATGGTTGTAATTGGTGATGTAAAGAGAGGCGATATTGGTTCAACATCAGAAGCTTATGCTGTAGCGCATCTTGGCAGAGTTCAGGTAGGAGACAAGCTTATCAGTGCTTTTGATGAGGATTTTGCGACAGTTAACCCATATCTTGGTTCAGATGGTATTAATCCATTTTTAAAGGTATGTAAGGAAGAAAATAAAGGTATTTTCATACTTGTTAAGACATCTAATCCTTCAAGTGGTGAATTTCAGGACAGACTTATTGATGGCAGGCCATTATATGAGTATGTTGGCGAGAAAGTTAATGAATGGGCTGCTCAGTGCATGGGTGATGACTACAGCTATGTAGGTGCTGTTGTTGGTGCTACATATCCTGAGATGGGTAAGACATTAAGAAAGATTATGCCTAAATCATATATCCTTGTGCCAGGTTATGGCGCACAGGGTGGAAAGGCAGAAGACCTTGTACACTTCTTTAATGAAGATGGACTTGGAGCTATCGTTAACAGCTCAAGAGGAATAATAGCAGCTTACACAAAGGAAGAGTATGCAAAGTATGGTGAAACTGCATTTGCTCAGGCTTCAAGACAGGCTGCAATAGATATGATTACTGATATTAATCATGCACTTAACAGATAATAGACAATAAGAAATGAGGAATAATTATGTCTTACAGAGAAGATGTAGAGATAACTAAAGCTGGCAGACTGGCTGAAGGCGTATATGAGATGGTATTAAAGACGGATAAAATTGCAGGTGAGTCAAAACCAGGACAGTTTGTATCTGTATATTCAAATGATGGAGCCAGACTTCTTCCAAGACCAATAAGTATATGCGGTATAGATAAGAATAGTATAAGAATAGTATATAGGACTGTAGGGGCTGGAACAAAGGAGTTCGCACAGCTTGCAGCCGGGGATAAGGTTACTATACAGGGACCTCTTGGCAATGGCTATGACATTAGTGCGCAATATGCAAAGAAAAAAGCTGTTATATTTGGTGGCGGCATCGGAATTCCACCTATGCTTGAGCTTGCAAAGCAGCTTGATTGCGATAAAGAGATAGTTCTTGGCTATAGAGACAGTGAAACATTTCTTGCAGATGAATTTAAAGAATATGGAAGACTCTCACTTGCATCAGAGGATGGAAGTGTTGGTGTTAAGGGTAATGTTCTTGATGCAGTAAGAGAGTATGGCATAACAGGTGAAGTGTTCTATGCATGTGGTCCTATGCCTATGCTCAGGGCAATAAAGGCTTATGCTGCAGAGCATGACATTGAGTGCTATATATCACTTGAAGAGAAGATGGCATGTGGTATAGGAGCGTGTCTTGCCTGCGTATGTAAGACTAAGAATATAGATGATCATTCTAAGGTTAACAACACAAGAATATGTAAAGAAGGCCCGGTATTTGATGCAAGGGAGGTGGAAATCTGATGAGTACGGTAAATATGTCGGTAGATATTGCTGGAATACATTTTAAAAATCCTGTAACAGTAGCATCAGGTACTTTTGGTTCAGGCATGGAATATAGTGAGTACGTTGATCTTAACAGATTAGGCGCTGTCACAACTAAAGGTGTTGCCAATGTGCCATGGCCGGGCAACCCAACGCCTAGAATTGCGGAGACATATGGCGGTATGATTAATGCCATAGGTCTTCAGAATCCTGGACTTGATACATTTCTTTCAAGAGACATTCCATTCCTTAAACAGTTCGATACTAAGATTATTGTAAATGTGTGTGGAAAGAGTAAAGAAGATTATATAGATGCAGTGGAAAAGTTGTCAGATGCACCAGTTGATATGTTAGAGATTAATATATCATGTCCTAATGTCAAAGAAGGCGGAATTGCATTTGGACAGAAGGCAGATATGGCAGAGGATATAACTAAGGCGGTGAAGAAGGTTTCCAAGCATCCCGTTATTATGAAGTTAAGTCCTAATGTCACAGATATAACAGAGATGGCAAAAGCGGTTGAAGCTGGTGGAGCAGATGCGGTTTCGCTTATTAATACCATTACAGGAATGAAGATTGATATTAACAGAAGAACTTTTGCTGTAGCTAATAAAACTGGTGGATTATCAGGCCCTGCAATTAAGCCGGTTGCAGTAAGAATGGTATATCAGGTGGCTAATGCTGTAAATATTCCAATAATCGGAATGGGTGGAATACAGGATGCATCCGATGCACTTGAGTTCATCATGGCAGGTGCATCTATGGTAGCTGTCGGAACAGCTAATTTCCATGATCCACTTACAACAATCAAGGTTGTCGATGGAATTGAAAAATATATGACAGACAGGAATATAACGGACATTCATGAGCTGATTGGATGCGTTAAGTAATTAAGCAGCCAGGTGGTGATGCACGGAGTATATGATGCCTGTCATGGATGCAAGAAAGAGCTTTGCTGAGGCTGGAATGGGAGTTAAAAAAGAATCAATTGATGATATCCCTGTTATAGACGGAATTGAAATAAAAGAGGGAATTAAGAATTCTGATTCTAAAGAGATGTTCTTAAAGATGCTGTCTGATTAATAGTTGTATACATATATTTAATATTTTTTTTATTACATTTCATGTGATTTTAAACCAGTTTTAGTTTCAATACGTATAATAATACAAAGAGACAATGATAATGGCTTGCGAAAGGATGAATGATATGTTTTGTGATAAAAAATGTAACAGGTTAAAATGTGTATACTACAAAGATAAAACAGATAAATGCTGTTGCTGTGAGTTTAATCCTAAAACTGTTAATTGCGGCAGGAATCCTATAATGTGGCTGTTTGCAAAAAAGCAGATTAACTGCTGAATAATTTACGTATATTTTACATGATATTTACCAATGCAGGATAGCTGCATTGGTAAATTTTATTTTACAATCATATTACACAAAAGGAATATATGCGTATTGCAGATAGCATATGCGTTTTTCAAGAAAGATATGAGGTGACAAACTATAAATAGTCAAGAAGTTTTTTATTTTTATAAAAAAGGGTAACTTTAATAGACCATCTGAAT
>CAKRLE010000008.1 GCA_934359185.1 uncultured Lachnospira sp.
TCTTGACTTCTTACTAACCATAACATTCACTCCTTTAATTATTTCTTACCAGTCTTACCGACCTTACGTCTAATAACTTCATCAGAATACTTGATACCCTTGCCCTTATATGGCTCTGGAGCTCTCTTAGCTCTGATTTCAGCTGCGTACTGGCCAACTTTTTCTTTATCAATACCCTTAACGATGATGATGTTAGTTCCATCAAGTACTGTCTCAAGACCTTCTGGATCTTCCATCTCAACTGGGTGAGAATATCCTAATGATAATACAAGCTTCTTACCCTGCTTCTGAGCTCTGTAACCTACACCATTAACTTCAAGCTTCTTCTCATAGCCTTCGTTAACACCGATTACCATGTTGTTGATAAGAGTTCTTGTTAATCCGTGTAAAGACTTCATCTTCTTTAAGTCGTTAGGTCTAGTAACTACTACTTCTGAACCTTCAACCTTGATGTCCATCTCTGCAGGTAAAACTCTTTCAAGGGTTCCCTTAGGACCCTTTACAGTCACTTTATTATTTTCTGCTATGTCAACAGTAACACCTGCTGGTATAGCGATAGGCATTCTTCCTATACGTGACATGCCGTGCACCTCCTAAATATATTTAAACTGATAAACTACCAAACGAATGCAAGTACTTCTCCGCCAACGCCGAGCTTTCTTGCTTCCTTATCTGTTACAACGCCCTGGTTTGTAGAGATTATAGCCACACCAAGACCACCAAGAACCTTAGGAAGTTCTTCCTTGTTTGCGTAAACTCTAAGACCTGGCTTAGAGATTCTCTGAAGACCAGAGATGATCTTCTCGTTCTTATCCTTACCATACTTTAATGTGATATGGATATCCTTAAAATTACCATTATCTACGAGATCGTAAGCCTTGATATAACCCTCGTCTAAGAGAATCTTAGCGATAGCAAGCTTCATCTTTGATGATGGTACATCTACAGTGTCATGCTTTGCTGTGTTAGCGTTACGAATTCTTGTAAGCATATCTGCAATTGGATCTGTCATTGTTAATATTCCTCCTTAATTAATTAACGTAGTTTCCCGTCCGGGACTTGTGTTATATAAAGATACCTGTCAAATCTTACCAAGAAGCTTTCTTAACTCCTGGAATCTGACCCTTATAAGCTAACTCACGGAAGCAAATTCTGCAAATTCCGTATTTTCTTAAAACAGAATGTGGACGACCACAAATTGTACAACGAGTATACGCTCTTGTAGAGAACTTAGGTGTTCTCTGCTGCTTAACCTTCATTGAAGTTTTAGCCATTGAAATTTACCTCCTATTAGTTTTTGAATGGCATGTTGAATAATCTCAACAATTCACGAGCCTCTTCATCAGTATGAGCTGTAGTTGTGATAATTACATCCATACCTCTTACTCTGTCAATCTTATCATACTCTATCTCAGGGAAGATAAGCTGCTCCTTGATACCTAATGCATAGTTACCTCTGCCGTCAAATGAATCAGCGCTTACGCCTCTGAAGTCACGTACACGAGGTAATGCAAGATTTACAAGTCTGTCAAGGAATTCGTACATCTTCTCACCACGAAGAGTAACCTTACAACCGATTGCCTGACCTTCTCTTAACTTGAAGTTAGCAATTGAATTCTTTGCTCTTGTAAGAACGGCTTTCTGACCAGCAATAATTTCAAGCTCTTTAACAGCTTCATCAAGAAGCTTTGAGTTTTCCTTTGCTTCGCCAACGCCCATATTAATTACTATCTTATCGATCTTTGGAACCATCATTGGATTCTTATAACCGAATTTCTCTGTCATCTTTTTAGTGATTTCGTCATTGTATAAATCTCTAAGTCTACTCAATTTTAATTGCCTCCTTCCTTGTATTAATCGATAACCTTGCCTGTTGCCTTAGCAACACGAACCTTCTTACCGTCCTTGAAATCATAACCAATCTTAGTTGTCTTTCCGTCAACTACTAACATAATGTTAGATATATCGATTGGTGATTCCTGGTGGAGAATTCCACCCTGTGGATTAGTTGCACTTGGCTTAGCATGCTTTGTAACCATGTTAACGCCCTCAACTAATGCTGTATGGTTCTTTGCATTGACAGAAAGTACTTTGCCTTCCTTGTCTTTGTCCTTACCTGCGATAACCTTTACTGTATCGCCCTTTTTAATTCTTACAGCTGACATTGTGGCACCTCCTTATAATACTTCTGGAGCTAAAGATACGATCTTCATGAACTTCTTATCTCTTAACTCTCTTGCTACTGGTCCAAATATACGAGTTCCCTTAGGAGTTAAATCGTCTTTGATAATTACAGCAGCATTCTCATCGAATTTAATATATGATCCGTCTTTACGACGTGTACCCTTAACAGTACGAACAACTACGGCCTTGACAACATCGCCCTTCTTAACAACGCCGCCTGGTGTTGCCTCTTTAACAGAAGCTACGATAACGTCACCGATATTTGCATATCTTCTTGTAGATCCACCCATAACTCTAATGCAAAGGATTTCTTTAGCACCTGTGTTATCGGCAACCTTAAGTCTGGTTTCCTGTTGTACCATAATACTACCCCTTTCAGTAATATTAATGCTTATTGCATTATGTCAAAATTATGATATTAATTACTTTGCTCTGCTGATAATCTCAACTAATCTCCATCTCTTATCCTTAGAGAGTGGTCTAGTTTCCATTACCTTAACTGTATCACCGATTAAACATTCATTGTTCTCATCGTGTGCTTTTAATTTATATGTTCTCTTGACAATCTTGTTATATAATGGATGCTTTACGTTATCCTCAACAGCAACAACGATTGTCTTGTCCATTTTATTGCTTACGACTCTGCCTGTACGAGTTTTTCTCAAATTTCTCTCTTCCACAGTCCGTTCTCCTTTCTAGGAATAAATGTTTATACTATTAAGCATTCTTCTGAGCAATTACAGTCTGAATTCTAGCAATATTCTTTCTAACTTCTTTAATTCTGCTAGTATTATCTAACTGATTTGTTGCGTTCTGGAATCTTAAATTGAAAAGTTCCTTTTTAGCAGCTACTAATTCTTCGTTTAAGTCTGCAGCTGATTTTGCCTTTAAATCTTCTACATATTTATTAATTTTCACTGTTATCACCGCCTTCTAAGTCTGCACGTGAAACAACCTTACACTTGCAAGGAAGCTTGTGTGTTGCAAGACGCAACGCCTCTCTAGCTGTCTCTTCAGGAACACCTGAGATTTCAAACATTACACGTCCAGGTTTAACTACTGCTACCCAGCACTCCAAGTTACCTTTACCTTTACCCATACGAACACCAATTGGCTTACCTGTTACAGGCTTGTCTGGGAAAATCTTTATAAATACTTTACCGCCACGCTTGATGTAACGTGTCATCGCAATACGGGCAGCTTCTATCTGATTTGATTTGATCCAGCATGGTTCTGTTGCAACGATACCATATTCACCATTAGTGATCTTGTTGCCTCTAGTAGCCTTACCAGCCATAGAACCACGGAACTGTCTACGATATTTTACTCTCTTAGGTAGTAACATTATTGCTCGCTCCCTTCCTTATTAGCTTTTGCCTTCTTAGTTGGAAGTACTTCTCCTTCATAGATCCAAACCTTAACACCAACCTTGCCATATGTTGTGTTTGCTTCTGCAAAACCATAGTCAATGTCAGCACGAAGTGTCTGAAGAGGAATTGTTCCTTCGCTGTAGAACTCTGTACGAGCCATATCAGCACCGCCTAAACGACCTGAAACTGATGTCTTGATACCCTTAACACCCTGCTTCATTGTTCTGCCCATGCATGACTTCATAGCTCTTCTGAATGAGATACGGTTCTCTAACTGCTGTGCGATATTCTCTGCAACAAGCTGAGCATCCTTATCTGGTCTCTTAACTTCCTTAATATCAATGCTTAACTTCTTAGCTGATGTAAGCTTTTCAACTTCCTTCTTTAAGTTCTCGATCTCAGCACCGCCCTTACCGATAACAACGCCTGGCTTAGCTGTATGAATGATAACCTTAAGTCTATCTGAAGCTCTTTCTGTTTCAATCTTAGAAATTCCTGCAGCATAAAGCTTCTTCTTAAGGAATTTTCTGATGTTATAATCTTCTACAAGGTTGTCAGCGAAAGTCTCTTCTGCGTACCACTTTGAGTCCCACTCTTTGATAACGCCGACTCTTAAACCATGAGGATTAACTTTCTGTCCCATTTAAATCTCCTTTCTGTTCTTTAGGAAAAATAATTTTCCAAAAGCCATCCGGCGATGCGCTTAAATATAAGCACATCCGGAATTATCTTTCATTGAGTATTACAGTGATATGGCTCATTCTCTTTTCGATTCTGTAAGCTCTACCCTGTGCTCTAGGCTTAATTCTCTTCATTGTTGGTCCCTTGTTAGCATAACACTCTTCAATGTATAACTTGCTTGGGTCCATACCATTGTTATTCTCAGCATTAGCTGCTGCTGATTTTATAAGCTTCTCTATAAGTGATGAAGCATATCTTGGATTGTACATAACGATACCGAGAGCCTCTTCAACGCTCTTGCCTCTTATAGCATCCAATACGAAACATGCTTTCTGCACTGATACTCTAGCGTATGATAACTTTGCGCTTGGTCTTGTATCCTTAACGGCATTTCTTTCTCTTTTAACCTGGGATCTATGTCCGTTTGCCATGGATTACAGCCTCCTTTCAATTAATGGTTTATATTATCTACTCTTCTTTTCGTCCTTGCCGTGGCCTCTGTAAGTTCTTGTAGCAACGAACTCACCGAGCTTGTGGCCAACCATATCCTCTGTGATATATACAGGAACATGCTTTCTTCCATCGTGAACAGCTATTGTATGTCCTACGAACTGTGGGAAAATAGTTGAACGACGTGACCATGTCTTAATAACCTGCTTATCATTAGCAGCGTTCATAGCGTCTACTTTCTTAAGCAAGCTCTCGTCTGCGAATGGTCCTTTTTTAAGTGATCGAGCCATAGGTTCAAACCTCCTTATAATCTTGAAATCTTGAATTAATAATTACTTAATAGCCTTGCCGTCTCTTCTTCTTACGATAAGCTTGTTAGACTGCTTCTTCTTCTTACGAGTCTTAAGACCCATAGCAGGCTTACCCCAAGGTGTCATTGGTGATGGACGACCAACAGGTGCTCTACCCTCACCACCACCGTGTGGATGGTCATTAGGGTTCATAACAGAACCACGAACTGTAGGTCTGATACCCATATGTCTCTTACGTCCGGCCTTACCAAGATTAATCAGGCTGTGGTCTCCGTTACCTACAACACCAATTGTTGCACGGCAAACGATAGGAACCATTCTCATCTCTCCTGAAGGTAAACGAAGTGTTGCATACTTACCTTCCTTAGCCATTAACTGAGCTGAGTTACCAGCTGAACGAACGAGCTGTCCGCCCTTGCCTGGATATAATTCAATATTGTGAATCTGTGTACCAACAGGAATCTCTGAAAGTGGTAAGCAGTTACCTACTCTTACTTCTGCGCCAGCACCGTTCTGAACTGTCATGCCGTCTGTTAATCCCTGAGGTGCTAATATATATGCCTTCTCGCCATCTGCATAACAGATTAAAGCGATGTTAGCTGTTCTATTTGGATCGTACTCGATACCAATAACTGTTGCTGGAATACCTTCCTTATTTCTCTTGAAATCAATAAGTCTGTACTTCTGTCTGTTTCCACCACCATGATGTCTTACAGTTATCTTACCCTGGTTATTACGACCAGCTGTCTTCTTCTTAGAAGCGATTAATGACTTTTCAGGAGTTGTCTTTGTGATTTCTGAGAAATCTGATCCAGTCATATTTCTTCTGGAAGGTGTATATGGGTTATATGTTTTAATTCCCATTATTGTCTCTCCTTTCGAGTTGTGTAATATTGTTTTCTACACCAGTGGATAAATTAAAGACCCTGGAAGATCTCTATATCCTTGCTGTCCTCAGTAAGCTGAACGATAGCTTTCTTTGTCTTAGCTGTTGTGCCTTCAACTCTGCCTCTTCTCTTCTTCTTACCGATGCTGTTTAATGTGTTTACGTTCTTAACCTTAACGCCATCAAACATCTTCTCTACAGCTTCCTTGATCATTGTCTTGTTAGCTTCTGGGTGTACTAAAAATGTATACTTCTTTAAAGCCATATCAGCCATAGACTTCTCTGTGATAACTGGCTTCTTGATTACGTCATAATACTGTACGTTTGCCATTATGCATACACCTCCTCAAGTTTTTCAACTGCAGCCTTAGTAACTACTAATGTATTGTACTTTAACACATCATATGTGTTAATCTCATTAGTTGCAGAAACCTTAACTGTAGGAATATTTCTTCCTGAAAGAACTACGTTCTTGTTCTCGCCTTCGATTACGAAAAGTGCATTAGAAACCTTAATGTTGTTCATAACCTCTGCGAACTTCTTTGTCTTAACTTCGTCAAGGTTGAAGCTGTCAAGAACTACGATCTTGTTCTCGCTAACCTTTGAAGATAATGCTGAAAGAAGAGCAACTCTCTTCTCTTTCTTATTCATCTTGAATGAATAATCTCTTGGCTTTGGTGCGAATACCATACCGCCGCCTGTCCACTGTGGAGCTCTTGTAGAACCCTGTCTTGCATGACCAGTTCCCTTCTGTCTCCATGGTTTTCTACCGCCGCCAGAAACTTCTGAACGTGTCTTTGCGCTCTGTGTTCCCTGACGTTTATTTGCAAGCTGGCTGACTACTGCAAGATGAACGAGGTGCTCATTAACCTCAACACCGAATACAGCATCATTTAATTCTATAGAACCAACTTCCTTGCCATCAATATTGTAAACAGATACATTTGCCATCTGTGTGGTCCTCCTTCCTTAGTAAAAACTACTTAGCAGCTTTTACTGTTTCTTTCAGTGTTACTAATGATTTCTTAGGTCCAGGTACAGCACCCTTAACTAAGATTAAGTTGTTTTCAACATCAACTCTTACTACTTCGAGATTCTGGATTGTGATTCTCTTTGAACCCATATGTCCAGGCATTCCTTTTCCCTTGAATACTCTACCAGGTGTTGTTGCTGATCCATTTGAACCCTGATGTCTGTGGAACTTAGAACCGTGAGCCATAGGTCCTCTTGACTGACCCAATCTCTTGATTGCGCCCTGGAAACCTTTACCCTTTGAAATAGCAGTTGCGTCAACTTTGTCTCCTGCCTCGAAGATATCAGCCTTGATTTCATCCTTAACTGAATAATCTGAAGCATTCTCAAATCTGAACTCTCTTACAAATCTCTTGTAAGGAACCTCTGCC
The DNA here is from genome assembly GCA_934359185.1 of uncultured Lachnospira sp. Taxonomy (GTDB): domain Bacteria; phylum Bacillota; class Clostridia; order Lachnospirales; family Lachnospiraceae; genus Lachnospira. The sequence goes on from CAKRLE010000008.1 coordinate 7,286, forward strand.
TTGTCAAAATGTCCTTTTACAGGCTTGCTGATTAACTTCTCTTTAATATCAGCGAAACCTACCTGAACTGCATCGTAACCGTCGTTCTCAGAAGTCTTAACCTGTGTTACTACACAAGGACCAGCCTGAAGAACAGTTACAGGTGTTAAAACACCGTCTTCATTGAAGATTTGAGTCATTCCGACTTTTGTAGCTAAAATTGCCTTCTTCATTGATTTTCCTCCTGTTTAATCTACAGCGGACAAGATGATGTGCAATACACAGCGCATCCTGTCATCCTAGAACAGCTAATATAAGTGGAACCTGCACCACTGCCTGTTACTTCTATATTAAACCCTTAGGATTAATGCTCTTAAATAAATGAAAAATGTAAGGAAATGATTAGTTCATAACCTTAAGATTGATGAATACACCAGCTGGCATCTCTAATTTAGATAATGCATCAACAGTCTTCTGTGAAGGTGTAATAACATCGATGAGTCTCTTATGAGTTCTCTGCTCGAACTGCTCTCTTGAATCCTTATACTTGTGAACAGCTCTAAGAATTGTAACAACTTCCTTCTTTGTTGGAAGAGGTACTGGACCACTCACATTAGCTCCTGTTTTCTTAACAGTTTCGATGATTTTCTTCGCTGACTGATCTACTAACTGATGATCATAAGCTTTCAGTGTAATTCTGATTACCTGATTTGCTGCCATAAAAAAAGTCGCCTCCTTTTCGCACTTTATTGTTTAAGTACGACAAGCGGTGACTGTACACACTCCCACGTGTATCGAGTTTTCTCTTTTCGATATTCACGCGTCATTTCTGCTTTTGCAGATGATTAATTGGTACAGTGACTTGTCGCCAGTTTGTTAGCCGGTCGCCCGGCCTTGACATTCGCTCCACGGAAAACCTGCCTCGCGGCAGCAACCTCGCGCTTCATTGCTATCATGTCACAGCAAGTGATAGTATACATTATGTCATCTGCAAAAGCAAGAAATTTTATTGTTCTTTTTTTAGTACAATCTGTTCTGCCAGATCATTTAAGAATACCCATCTGTCCATCTTGTATTCAAGCTCTTTTTCTTTAGCACTTTTCTCCTCCATAAGCTCATTAAGCCTACTGTATGAAGTCGCATTAGCAGCTATCTGCTCATCAAGGTCAGCTATCGCCTCCTCAAGCTTAGCTATATCATCATCTATAGTCTCATATTCCTTCTGCTGTGCATATGTAAACTTAAGCTGGCCGCTTCTGTCCTTTACATATTTCGCAGCCTTGTCATCAGAATCAGATGACTTATCTTTTGAAGCTGCATTTCCAGAATCAGAAGCTGACACATTATATATGGAAGAAACACATTTTTCTTTATAGTCCGAATATCCTCCTTCATACTGTTTAAGATGACCTCCAGCCTCAAATGCAAATATTCTGTCAACTATTCTGTCAAGAAAATATCTGTCATGTGAAACAACGATTACAATTCCTGCAAATCCATCAAGATAATCCTCTAAAATTTCAAGAGTTTCAATATCCAGATCATTAGTCGGCTCATCAAGTATAAGCACATTAGGCGAACTCATAAGAACGCTGAGAAGATAAAGCCTTCTCTTCTCACCACCTGACAGCTTGCTTATAGGAGTCCATTGCGACTTAGGGTCAAATAAGAACTTCTCACACATCTGTGATGCAGTTGCCTTGCCATTAACAGTATTGACATACTCACCTATGCTTCTTACAAACTCAAGAACTGTCATAGAATCATCAAGCGGCTCATTTTCCTGCATAAAATATCCAATCTTTACTGTATCACCTATCTCAACAGTACCAGAATCTGGCTGAAGCTGGCCTGTTATAATCTTCATCAGCGTAGATTTACCACAGCCATTACCGCCTATAATACCGATTCTGTCATCGCGTAAGAATATATAAGAAAAATCATCTATATATGTATGTCCATTGTATGCCTTTGTGATACCATCCAGCTCTATTGTTTTCTTTCCAAGCCTTGTAGATATAGAAGTCATCTCCATCGGCTTATTATCAAAACTTGCTCTCGCCTGCCTTGATGCCTCTTTCATATCCTCATATCTATCAATTCTAGCCTGTTGCTTTGTAGACCTTGCCTGACAACCACGTCTTATCCATTCAAGCTCACGTCTTAATGTATTAGCTCTCTTTGCCTCTGTTGCACGAAGCATATCTTCACGCTCAGTCTTCATTTCAAGGAAACCGGAATAATTAGTTTCATAGCTGTAGAGACTGCCTTTATCAATCTCAACAATCCTGTTAGTAACATTGTCAAGAAAATATCTATCATGTGTTACCATAAGAAGCTCACCCTTAAACTTCTTAATATACTGCTCAAGCCACTCAACCATATCACTGTCAAGATGGTTAGTCGGCTCGTCAAGTATAAGAACCTCTGCCGGACTGACAAGTGTCTTTGCCAGTGCAATTCTCTTCTTCTGCCCGCCTGACAATGTATTAATATCCTTGTCAAAATCATTGATTCCAAGCTTTGTAAGAATCTTCTTAGCTTCTGCCTCATTCGCATCCGGTTTTCCGCGGAGTACATAACCAATTATAGAGTCTTTCTCAAGAAAATCTGGTGCCTGTGCCAGATATGTAACACTGACACTCTTCCCCTTAACAACCTGGCCGCTGTCTGGCTCCGTTAACCCCGCTATTATCTTTAAAAATGTAGATTTACCCGTACCATTGACACCGATAACACCAATCTTGTCACCCTTGTTAACACCAAGTGTAACCTCGGAAAACAACGTCTTTTCGCCGTAGCTTTTGCTAACTTTTTCTGCATTCAATATATTCATATTCAGTCCTCTTTGTTATATCCATACATCTCCATAAGCTTTTCAGCCAGTTTAGGATCTGTCTGTTTCAAATTCTCTATGTGCTTTCTTCTTAACTGTTCAACTCTCTCATATGCCTTTGGATTAGTTTCTTTCATATATTCAGCTCTTTTTCTTCTATGAGAATATAACGCTTTCATAGCATCCGGGTTAATCATATCAAGCTTATGCTCAACTACCCCTCTACGCTGTTCAAGTATCTCCTCAACCTGTTCCTGCTTGAGCTTGCCATGCTTGACAATATCATTAAGATGCATCTCTATCCTGTCAAGCAGCTCATTCTCATCAAACAGACCAATCCTGCCCCAGTGAAGCCTCTTCTCAGCTTCCTTAACCAGTACAAGGTCTGCCTTATCACTTGTCGCCATTCTGTTAGCAACCTCTATAGCCATCTGTTCCATAATTTTATCTGCATCTTCACCAAATGCCCATTCAATCTCAGCAAGTGCCTCATTACGCTCAAGAACTGTATCTAACGGAGTTGCTCCATCCCTGTCCTCAAGAGGATATGGTCTTTCTATTCCTGCATCTCTTAGTGCAAGTGATATTGTACGCCTTACAACACCATTCTCAACAAGGCATCCTGCCCCCAGCTTTCTTAGCTGGTCATTAACCATTCCGACATGTTCTGTAATATAGAATTTGACATTTCTCTTCTTTAATTTATCTGCTAGTATTACAAGCCTGTCAGCCGCAGTGATATCCACACTTCCAATACCACTCGCATCAACTATTATGGTTTGCACACCTTCCTCATCAGCCGCTGCCTCTATATCACTCTGGAACACACCTATATTAGCGAAAAACAGTGGTCCGTTAAAACTGTATATAACTGTATTCTTAATCGCATGCGCCCTTCTGTTTCTCGAAAGATTATAAAATCCAACCTCTCCAGGAATAACACCCATCCTGCTTCTTGGAGGAACTGACGCCTTAATTATGACTGATACAAACGACAGCACAACTCCGATTATAACGCCATAAATCGTGCCAAATATCAGCACACCCGCAAACGCCGCAATAAATATAGCGAATTCTGTCTTATCTGTCTTCCATAGCTTCTTAGCCATGCTTATCTCAAGTATTCCAATCAGTGCCGCAATAACTATACCTGTGAGCACCGGCACTGGAAGATATGCAATAAGCGGTGTTCCAAATAAAAGCACAACAACCATTGATGCACCAGCCACAAGTGACATTACCTGCGATTTAACTCCAAACTGCTCCGCTATCGCTGTTCTTGAAACACTTCCGTTAAGCGGACAGCAGCCTGTAAATGCTGCGCACAGATTGGCTGCACAGTAAGCAAGTATCTCTCTGTTATTATTAATCTTATAATCATTCTTAACAGCGTAATTACTTGCTGTAAGAAGAGTTGAAGAGACAATGACAAGTGCAATGGTAAGGCTTCCCATGATTATATCCTGTGGATTTTCAAGAATCACAGAAAAATCAAGCATTTTAAACTTAGGAAGTCCTGCCTGTACCTTTGGAAGAAGTTTCACACCATAGTCCTGCACATGAAAAATGACAGTTGAAAGCCCGCCAAGCACAAGCATTATGACAGACATAGGAAACTTTGGTGATATCTTCCTGCTCACAAGTATAATCACAATTGTTCCAATCCCCATAACAAATGACAATATATTAAAGGAAGGAAGCTCACCCACTATATGTAATATGAGTTCCACTATCTCGCCCGTTCCCGCTGTGCCACCGAACAGCTTCGCAACCTGCATAAGTATGATTGTACTGGCTATTCCAGATATAAATCCTCCGAGAACTGGTTTTGATATATAATTAACAAGCTTTCCTGCCTTAAAAACCGAGAACAGTAAAAGCCACACTGCCACAACCAATGTTATAACCGGGACAACCCTCATCGCTTCATCACTGCCTGATGTAATTCCAAGTGCAGCTATCGTACCACCTGTCAGAGCTGCTGGAGCCGCATCAACACCAAATACAAACTGAGGTGATGTAGATAATAATCCAAATATTATAACAGGAAGCAGTGAGCCATATAACCCATACACAAGAGGCAGCCCTGCTACCTGTGCATACCCCATCGATATAGGAATAGATATAAGTGCCACAACAATTCCTGATATCAGGTCATTAACAAAATATTCTTTCTTGTAATCCTTTAATGATTGTACCAATATAATTCCTCATTTCTATATTAAATATAGTCTGAATGTCCAGACGATTTCTCACGCTTAAAGTTATATCATATTTAGGCTATTGGCACAATCCCGGCATTGAGGTATACTATATAAAGCAATATGCATCAGGCATTACAAGGAGGATTTATGTTCATCGCAGATAATTGGAAAGAATATACGGTAATAGATACATCTAATGGAGAAAAGCTTGAGAAATGGGGTGACTATACGCTGGTGCGCCCAGACCCTCAGGTTATATGGAACACGCCTAAGACTGAGTCTGGCTGGAAAAGAATGAACGCCCACTATCACAGAAGCGCCAAAGGTGGCGGAGAATGGGAATTCTTTGACCTCCCACAGCAATGGCAGATTCATTATAACAGCCCATCATTTGAGCAGGAACTCACATTTAACCTTAAGCCCTTCAGTTTCAAACACACTGGTGTATTCCCAGAGCAGGCTGCTAACTGGGACTGGTTCGGCAAGCTGATATCGGACAAGGTAAAATCAGGACAGCCTGTTAAGGTTCTTAACCTGTTCGCATATACTGGCGGTGCCACACTCGCATGCGCAGCCGCTGGCGCAAGCGTCACCCATGTAGATGCATCTAAGGGAATTGTTGCATGGGCCAAAGAAAATGCCACATCATCAGGTCTTATTGATAAGCCTATACGCTGGATTGTTGATGACTGTGTGAAATTTGTAGAACGTGAAATCAGACGCGGCAACCACTATGATGCCATAATCATGGATCCACCATCATATGGACGAGGTCCTAAAGGCGAAATATGGAAGATTGAAGAGGCAATACACCCTCTTGTACAGAAATGCGTACAGCTGCTCTCTGACAAGCCACTATTCTTCCTTATTAATTCATATACAACAGGACTCCAGCCTGCTGTATTAAGCTACATGTTAAACACTGATCTTAAAGGTTTTGAAGGAACTGTTGATTCTCAGGAGGTTGGTCTTCCTGTAACGTCTAACGGACTTGTTCTCCCTTGTGGTGCTTCCGGAAGATTTCAGGGCAGATAACTATAATTAAAACATGCCATAAAAATTTAAACCGCTGCCAGTTCTTGAATTTCAAGTCTGACAGCGGTTTTATCAACACATTTTGTACTATAGGTCATGCTTTAGGTATTTATTTACAGTGCTGGCTTTTTTATAATTTCATAAGCTTAACACGCTCTACTATATCTTCTCTTCTTATAAATGATACTGCATCATGAAGTGCAGTCTTGAATGTTCCCGGTCCAAATGCATTTCTGCCAGCATTACTGCCACGAACCATATTTTCAGCTATTTCGGCTGATATATTAAGGACTGATGTTGCAAGCACAACTGCATCAAAAGGCTCTAATACACTCATATATGAGGCTGTTATGCACGAAAGCATACATCCTGTACCTGTAATCCCTGACATTGATGGAGTCCCATTACACAAGCCTATAGTCTCTTCGCCATTGCTTATGATATCTACCTCTCCAGTTGCAAGAACAACACATTTATAATAAGCAGCAAGTCTGCTTACAATCGCCGCAACACTCTTTAACTTTTCAACATTTCTGGCAGAAACCCTGTCTGCATCCGAGACATCTACTCCTGACACATGTCCGGCTGCTGGAGTAAGCGCCCCTGCGGCGCCTGCAATCGACACATCTGCAAGTTTGAGTATCTCTGATACATTTCCTTTAATCACAGATGGATGCCACTGTGATATATATGATGAGCACAGTCCCATACGATAATGGCTGCAGGTTATTCCTACAACGTCTATAACGCTGCCTATATTATTCTCTTTTGCTGTTTTAAGTGATATTCCTATAGACTCAGCTCTTGCATCCGTTATGTTAGCAAGACTTACTGACAGCCCCTTTGACATAGCCGTTATGTCAGCCACTTCGTTCGGATGCTCAGCCATAATTGGACTTACCCCTATAGCAAGCAGCAGATTGGCACAATCATTAATAGCTATCGGACTTGTTATGCAATGTATCAGAGGTTTAGCTTCTTTTAATTTATCAACACCTTTTACAAATCCAGTATTCATATTTACCTCCGTTATCCCTGTGATATCCCATTGCCATATGCTCTAACACGTTTCACAAACCAGTATATAACTGCTGCCATAATAAATACAGCCAGAACTATATATTTTAGATATGGAACTATTCCTCCTGCTTCGGCAGCAAAATTCTTAACCAGTATGATTGTTACAAGATAGCCTATAAAGCCCATAAATGCAATGCCTAAAGCATCATTGGCCACAACGCTTCCTGTTCCATACACAGCAGAGCCGAGATTTTCCTGAAATCTTGCAAGAAGCTTTGCCTTCTGGAGCTGTTTTAAGAAAAGAAACGCAATTGTTCCTCCAATCAATGTTCCTGCTATGAATGATGGCACATAGAAAAACCATGTAAGACCCGTTCTTCCCCATATAAATGTCATAACTGGATATGATACAATCGCGCCAATAATACCAGTTCCGAATACCTCTCCTGCAAATGCACATACAAGTTTTCCCTTGGATAATCTGTAAAACAGACCAGAAAAGAATGCTCCGAATACCGCTCCTGTAAGTGCAAGTGGCGGAATCCCCATAAATGCCATTCTAAGTATTCCTATGCACAGCGCACACAGGAATGCATACCATGGTCCAAGCATAACCGCACATGTCACATTAATAAAATGCGCCATAGGACACATTCCCTCAACTCTTAATATAGGAGAAATAACCACTCCTATCGCTATCATCATAGCCATGAATATCATTTTAATCAACTTCTGATTCTTCATCTTACAACCCCCTTGTAACAAATGAAAGGCATGCCCATACAAGCACGCCTTCCGTATACTCTGTATAAAATTATATAATCAATAGCCAGAATGTCAAGACTGATTACTCCTCAGCAAATAACGCTGTTGAAAGGTATCTGTCTCCTAAATCTGGAAGAAGTGCAACAATAGTCTTGCCTGCATTCTCTGGTCTGTTTGCAAGGATTGCTGCAGCCTTAAGTGCGGCACCTGATGAAATACCTACTAATGTGCCTTCATTAACTGCAAATCTCTTACCCTCTGCAAATGCATCTTCATTCTCAATAGCAATAACTTCATCATACGCCTTAGTGTTAAGTACATCTGGAACAAATCCGGCACCAATTCCCTGAATCTTGTGTGCACCTGCTGTTCCCTTTGATAATACAGGGCTTGTAGCTGGCTCAACTGCTACTATCTTAACATCTGGATTCTTAGACTTTAAATATTCGCCAACACCTGTTACAGTTCCACCTGTACCAACACCAGCTACAAATATATCTACTTTTCCATCTGTCTGATCCCAGATTTCCGGGCCTGTTGTTGCTCTGTGTACAGCTGGATTAGCTGGGTTAACAAACTGTCCAAGCACAACTGCTCCCGGTATAGAATCTTTTAATTCCTCTGCCTTGGCAATTGCGCCCTTCATACCCTTAGCACCTTCTGTAAGTACAATCTCTGCACCATATGCCTTTAAAAGATTACGTCTCTCAACGCTCATTGTATCAGGCATTGTAAGAACAGCCTTATATCCTTTAGTTGCTGCAACTGCCGCAAGACCAATACCTGTGTTACCAGAAGTTGGTTCAATAATTGTTGCGCCCGGTTTAAGCTTTCCTGACTTTTCTGCATCTTCAATCATAGATAATGCTACTCTGTCCTTAACTGAACCTGCTGGATTAAATGCCTCAAGCTTAACAAGGATAGTTGCCTTGTCTGCTCCTGCTGCCTTAGCATATCTATCTGCCTTAAGAAGTGGTGTATTACCGATTAACTCTAATGTGCTCTCAACAATCTTACTCATATTAAAAATCCTCCTTAAACTGAATGAAGCTGCATATGATTCTTATTTTTAATCAATTAAGCTCTTTATCATTTCCTACTTGTTTAGTAGGTTTTCTATGAATTGGATTATATACCTCATTTTTTATGTTGTCAACACATTTATAATATTTTTGAAAAATCAGGATAAAGCTGTTAATCTACGATATCATTTCAATGCTTTATCTTTATATCTGCTTATCTCTTCAAGATACTTTCTTCCCAAAGGACTAATCTCTACATCCTTACGTCTTATATAACCTATTGTCATATCTTCATCTGAATCAAGCTTTACCGCCCTATAATCATTACCATTAAGTCCCTCGCATATAATTCCAGAACACAGTGTATAACCATTGAGCCCAACCATAAGATTAAGCATTGTTGCCCTGTCGTTAGCCTTTATAAGACGTTTGTACTGATAAGTGCTCAGCACTTCCTCAGCAAAATAGAATGAGTTGTTGCTTCCCTGCTCAAATGACAGACATGGATACTCCTCAAGTTCCTCTATCGTTATAACTTTATTGTCTGCAAGCGGATGTCCCTTCCATATATACACATAGATTCCACATGTAAGAATTGGAGTAAACTCTAATCCATATTCATTAAACAGCTTATTGAGAACATTTTTATTAAAATCGTTAAGATACAGTATCCCTATCTCACTCTTGAAGTCTCTCACATCCTCAATCACTTCATATGTCTTTTCCTCATGCACAGCAAATTCATACTCATCCATGCCAAACTGCTTAACCATTTCAACAAATGCATCTACTGCAAATGTGTAATGCTGCATCGAAACAGAAAATCTCTTCTTTACCTCTGTCTTATCAATATATTTCATCTCTATAAGGTTATACTGCTCAACAACCTGTCTGGCATATCCAAGAAACTCTTCGCCCTGTGGTGTCAGTGAAATTCCACGATTGGTTCTTCTGAATATCTGTATGCCGGTCTCCTCCTCCAACTCCTTCATGGAAGCAGAAAGGCTTGGCTGTGATATAAAAAGTTCATGCGCCGCCTCATTCATTGAACGGCAGCCTGCCACCGTTATTGCATATTTTAACTGTGTAAGCGTCATATTTTATATCCCCTTCATCATGTTTATCGTGAAATCTGCACAAAAACAAAATGTTGTTATGATCTGTAATCACCATTAATCTTTACATAATCATATGTGAGATCACAACCCCATGCTTTAGCTTCGGCATCGCCCTGTTTAAGGTCGATGTTGATATGTATCTCATCCTCTGCAAGAATCTTTGCAGCCTCATCCTCTGAGAACTCTATACCTGAACCATTCTCACATACTTTGATTGAACCAGCCTTAGAAGCCATCCATACATCAACCTTGTCTATATCAAATTCTGCTTCTGCATATCCTATTGCGCAGAGGATTCTTCCCCAGTTGGCATCTTCTCCAAATATAGCACATTTAAGAAGTGGCGAACGGATTACTGACTTGGCAACAATAATAGCTGTATCAAGGTCAGGGCAGCCCTTACAGTAACACTCAACAAGCTTAGTTGCACCCTCTCCATCGGCAGCTAACATTCTTGTCATATTCATCATAACAATATAAAGTGCCTGCTTGAATATCTCATAATCAGCACCCTCTGATATAATCTTATTATTGCCGGCAAGACCATTAGCCATAACTGTAGCTGTATCATTAGTTGAAGTATCTCCATCAATACTCAGGCAGTTATATGTAACCTTAACCACGTCGCTTAAAGCCTTCTGTATCATCTCTGATGATATTGCAACATCTGATGTAATGAAATTAAGTGTTGTGGCCATATTAGGATGAATCATTCCGCTTCCCTTAGCCATTCCACCAAGTCTGCATGTCCTGCCATCAATAACAAATTCAACTGCAACCTGCTTAGGAACTGTATCTGTTGTCATAATTGCATTAACAGCCCTGTCATTGCCATCTCTTGTAAGTCCCTCTACAAGAGGCTTCATATAGTTCCTAAATGGCTCTATCGAAAGTCTCTGTCCTATAACACCAGTCGAACCTACTATAATCTCATTTGCATTAATTCCAAGCTCATTTGCTGCAAGCCTGCTTGACTCTTCCGCAATATCCTCTCCATCAAAATTGCATGTATTGGCATTCTTGGAATTGACAAGCACAGCCCTTGCAATGCCGCCGCTCTCCTGTAAATGTCTCTTAGTAACTATAATAGGCGCACCCTTAACCTTATTCTTAGTGTACACACCTGCCGCGTCACAAGGTGTCTTAGAATAAACCATTCCAAGATCATTCTTGTTCTTATCTGGATTAATTCCGCAGTTAAGACCATTCGCTACAAATCCCAAAGCCGCACACACGCCGCCATCTACATATTTGTATCCCTCAAATTGTGTCATCTCCATGACTGTTATCCTCCTATATATGAGCCAAATTAATATATTATCCCGAAATGCTCATTATTTACGCACATTATATCAGACCACCATCTATTATTCCACCACAAATCATTCATGTACAGAACTTTAAGCAATTACCCCTGTCCAATCTGCAGACACTGCGTGGACAGGGGTAATTATTTACAATTGTGCAAGAATGACTGCGATGAAAATAACAGCACATCCTACGTATTCTCTTATGCTCATTGTCTGGTGAAGTATAAGCCATCCACCTAACACCGAAAAAACTGATTCCAGGCTCATAATAAGAGAAGCTATAGATGGATTATAGTTTTTCTGTCCTATTATCTGTAATGTATACCCTGCGCCACACGATAAAACACCTGCATATAATATAGGTATTGCCGCATCCATGACACCTGATATATTAACGCCTTCAAATATCAGCATTAACACACCCGATAACGCTCCACATACAAAGAACTGTATACATGCCATCTTGACGCAATCAACTAATGGAGAATATCTATCTACCACAAGTATCTGTATTGCAAACAAAACTGCAGACACAACCAGGTATACATCTCCTTTTTCTATTGTAAGGCTTCCACCTGTCATACATAAAAGATAGAATCCAATAAGCGCAAGCACAACACCTATCCATACTTTGTTACCACATTTCTTCCCTATCAGCAAGCCAAGAACAGGCACTATTATTATATATAGAGCTGTTAAAAATCCTGCTTTACCTACAGATGTATACATTATCCCAATCTGCTGGAATGTACTCGCAGCCATCAAAGATATCCCACATAATATACCACCTGTTAAAAGCGTTTTATTATCTGCTTTAATATCATCTTTTTGTGAATCTTTCTTTGTAATTACTCTGATAACTGCAATCACCGGAAGCAGGATTATTCCACCAAGAATATTTCTCACACAGTTAAATGTAAATGGACCTACAAAATCCATGCCGACACTCTGGGCAGCAAATGCAAATCCCCATATCAACGCTGTTATAAGAAGAATCAGAGGATTCTTTATATTATATTTCTGTCTCATATATTATCTCTTTTAACTTATGTATTATTTTAATCGGTAACGGATGCTTTCAATATATACTGATACACATCAAATTGTTCTCTATCTGCTGAACCAGATATGGAATCAAGCACATTATATAATGCTTCCATATATTCTTTCTTAATATTGATTCCCAAATCGTTATGACATACTTTGCGATATGTCTCTGTCTTATATCCGCACTCATCAAGTAATTTTATTATTGTATACAATGTATAAAATTTGACATGTGTTCTATCAAGTATACCAGAATCCTCATACTGAAAATTACCACATAACAAAGGAACTATCACTGTTGCACTCATAATATTAGGAATGCTCACCAGTAACGAGGCATCTTTTTTCATATATGGTTTTATCTTTTTCAAAACTTTATCTGGTTCAAATAAATGCTCAAGGACGTCACCAAATATTATATAATCAAAATACTCCTTTTCATATGGCAGTTCCATACTTTCAATATTCCCCTGAATAATATCACAATTATTAGCACCTATTTCTGCAATTTTATCAACAATCTCTATCCCCTTAACATCAGCATGAGGCCACATATACTTAATTCTAAACAATGTAGCTCCACATCCACAGCCAACTTCAAGAACTCTGATTGCCTTATCTCTGGCTTCACTAATAAACTGAATAATATCTGTTCTTGGATGAGAATAATAATCTATATTAAATCCCCATTTATCTTTAAATATATTTCTATTAGTACATACAAGCTCTCCTGACATGTCACCTTTTTCTTTAAAGCTTAGTGAACCCCAGTGAAAAATAAAGCTGTTATGGCATAGCACACAATGGTAACCTGCAGTTTGTAATCTTATTCCCAAATCATCATCTTCATAATATCCCATGCCATATCTTAAATCCAGTAATCCAACATTATCAAGTGCATTTCTTCTAATCATCATAGCAAAACCTGAAAGCCATACTTTCTTTTCATATGGATTCACATCAGGAATATTGTTGCGTATTCCATATTCTATATATTCCTGCAGTGTACTATATTTTTCAGAAATCATCTGTCCGGATGCAAAATTAGAATCACAGCCTGTTGCACCAATTCTTTCATTCTCATACAGTCCCATTCTCAACCAAAATATCGCATTAGGTGTTACATATGTGTCATTATTCAGAAGAAATATATCATTATCCGGTGCTGCCGCTTTTATTCCCTGGTTACATGCAAATCCAAAGCCCTTGTTATCTTTATTTCTTATATATACAATATCATTCTGGCTTTGAAGCCACTCTGCAACACCATCTGTAGATGCATTATCAACCACTACTAATTCATATGTATCAGAATTGTTATTATCCCTTATACCAGACAGACACAACTTCATGATATCTATAGAATTATATGATACAATTACAATCGAAACTGGTTTAACCGAAACCCCCAGCTCTATAATCTCATTCATCACACCAGCAATGTAAGCTGTGTCATTATCATCCTGACAATAATACAATGCATTTTCATAACACAGATATGCCTGGTTTATATTATTCATATGATTAAGGTAATACTCACCTAAGGCAAAATACAGTTCATAATCCCTGTAATTATGTCTTAAACCATCCTTCACCGTACAAAACACCTCATCCCATAATCCATCAGAAGATAATTGTGCTATTTTTTCATATATATTATCCATGTCCACACCTCATGTTTATTATTTTAATAATAGTATAACATACTGAATTATATATCAACCCCATCAATCATGCGTATTTATTGACATTGAACATAATATCTGATAAATTTATTAAATATTGTTTTATCATATACTTAAGGAGGAGAATATGACAATTTCACAGATCGGAATTATTATTGCAATTGTCGCATATCTGTCAATGACAATTATTATTGGTGTGCGCTTTTCTAAGAACAATTCCAACACAGACGATTTTTATCTTGGCGGACGAAAGATGGGACCTATCGTTATTGCCATGAGTGCAGAGGCAAGCGATATGTCAAGCTGGCTTCTTATGGGGCTTCCTGGCGTAGCTTACCTTACCGGTATCTGCGATGCGGCATGGACAGCTATTGGATTAGGCATTGGAACATGGCTTAACTGGTTTTTTGTATCTAAGAGACTCCGCCGCTATTCAAGCAATATTGGAGCTATAACGGTTCCAGACTTCTTTGCTAAGAGATTTCACGACAATAAGAATATAATCACAGCTCTTGCAGCTATTATTATAATTATATTCTTTGTTCCATACACAGCTTCAGGTTTTGCAGCATGCGGCAAACTATTTGACACACTTTTTGGCATCGATTATACAGTTGCCATGATAGTATCAGCTCTTGTAATTATTACTTACACAATCCTTGGAGGATTTCAGGCTGTATGTACTACAGACCTTATCCAGAGCATTGTTATGTCAATTGCTCTTATCACAATCGTATGTTTCGGAGTAAGTTCTGCTGGTGGTTTTGATGCCGTTGCAGCCAATGCATCGTCTCTCCCAGGTTATCTCTCACTAACAGCAACACACGATGCTGTTAATAATACAAGCGTACCATATGGATTTCTTTCTATAGCATCAACACTTGCCTGGGGATTAGGTTACTTTGGCATGCCACATATCCTCGTAAGATTCATGGCTATTGAAGATGAGAAAAAACTTGTTCTCTCAAGAAGAATTGCAAGCATCTGGGTAGTTATAGCCATGGCTGTTGCAATCTTTATAGGTGTTATAGGACTTGCCATGACTAAGGCTGGTTCAATGGAAGCACTTGCCGATAGTGAAACTGTTATCGTTACAATCGCCAATATATTAAGCCAGCATGGCATTATCACTGCACTTCTTGCAGGTATAATCCTTGCCGGCATACTTGCAGCTACTATGTCAACTGCAGACAGCCAGCTTCTTACTGCAGCATCTGCATTTTCAGAAAATCTCATTAAAGACTTCTTTGGAATCAAGATTACTGAAAAGCAAAACATAATCCTTGCAAGAGTAACTGTTGTATGTGTTTCACTTGTAAGTATCTTCCTTGCAAGAGACCCTAATTCAAGCGTATTCCAGATTGTATCCTTTGCATGGGCTGGATTCGGCGGTGCATTTGGTGCCGTTATGTTATGTGCTCTTTTCTGGAAGAGGACAACTCTTGCCGGTGCAATCTCGGGTATGTTTGCTGGCGGTGCTTCTGTATTCATATGGAAGTTCCTTGTAAGACCGATTGGTGGAGCATTCAATATATATGAGCTTCTCCCAGCATTTATAGTCTCACTTGTTGTAATTATAGTAGTCAGCCTTCTTACCAAGAAACCTGATGAGGCAATCCTTAAAGAATTTGAGGAAGCAAGATAATCATCTGCAACTATTAACATGTAAAAAACGTTACCTTGACAATCTATCAAGGTAACGTTTTTTAATTCCACATATCGAATATACGATATCTGCTTTCAAGTTTTTTCTTAACAAAACCAGCCTCTGGTTTATCCTGTGTATAATAATCAACCGCATCCATTATATCACTGCATACATGACCAGCATTACTGAATATCCGTTTCCCACGCTCCATAATATCTCTGTAGCCGCATATGTTATTAATAAGCTTATTCACTGTATCACTTAAATCAGCCTTTTTACATTTAACAACATAATCCATAGGGACACACGAAAGCCTTGCAGGTTCTGTATCTGGAATAAGCCAGTCGGTAACAGCAATACTTGGCTTGTCAAACATCAATGCCTCACTCATAACACTTGACTCATCAGATACAACTATATCACACATATCCAGTGCTGTCATAATACTCTCTGTAACATCTATATAATAAAGATTATCATATCTTCCCTCATGCTGCGCTCTCATCTCATCAATATTATCAATAATCGCCTGATATTCTTTAGACCAATGTGCCTGTTTAATAAGCATATTTACTTTCAACGGAGCAACAGCCTTAATAAAATCATCTTCCTTATCAGCATATTCCCATGATGGTGCATATAAAACTGATACATCATATTTAAGATTAAGCTGTTCACGAAGCTGATTTGCTCTTTCACATACCTTAGTATCATTGACTGTATCACTCTTGGGATATCCAAATTCATATGTTCCACACCTTGGATTGACATATTTAATACATGCACACTGTTCCCATCTGTCAGCCCACGCTTCTCCTGGCACTATTCCAATGTCAAATCTCGCCCATCTCTCAGCCTCCCACAAGTTAGGCCATCTGTTATGCCCCTGTTCCATATCATGAAGCAGAACAAGTGAAAACTTTGAATTTTCAGGATAGTATACATGCTGGCAATATACTCCTATCTCCGCTTTTTCCCGTACATCTTCTGAATATCTTACCGTGTAGCCACGCTTTCTGGCTTCCACAGCAATCGGCTCAAGATTATAATATTCACCTTTATCTGTATAAAAAAATGTTATATCTTTTTTACATTCAACATGTCTGTCTCTACTATCAGGTCTGTACAATTGTGCAAATTCCGGTATCAGATCACCCAGAAGCTGCTGATATTCTTTCTTTATATCAGCATCATCAACATATTTCTCAACAACAGCCGAGACAAGCGGTTTATCAATATAAGAAACCCTGCCATTCAATATAAGCTGATATAGCACAGATAATCTGTTAATCAGGTCATTGCTATACGATGGCATTTCCCACCCAATTTCTTTTATATAACTGACCGGTATCAGCATACACGATAATGTTCCATATATATTGACATTATTACTGATACAATGCTCTAACAATACACTCCCCTTGACAATAGTATTTTTAAATGTCTCCTCATACGCATAGTCAGGATGCGCTATAATCGTTCCATCTGTATCTATAATATTGCGGACTGATATCAATGTTGATACGGACTCCGTTATCTCTAATTTCCACACCATATCAGCAATCTTATTCTCATCACATATCTGGTGCGATTCGAGAAAACTCACATATCTGCTATCCGTATTGCACATATATTCTATTATATCTGTATAATTATCATCCTGTGAAACACGCACAATCTCAAGGTTATGATATTTCTGGCTGTTAATAAACTCTTCCGTTTCAGTATCACTACAGCTAAGACATATAACAGAAACCTTAGGGCCATAATCATATAAAAGATATTTGTGGCCAGTTACAAATCCATCTTCTGCAAATGTCTTTCTATAGATATTCAATGCCTCATATGCGCTGAACAAATCTCCGCTCTGGATAGTCTGTTCAATAATCTGCTGCATCTGTTCCTGTTGTTCAATCATCCTCTTGTTACTTCCTCCAATATCTCCCGAGGCTTATCGACAACACACTCTGCCCCATGCTCAAGCAAAAATTTCCGTCCCCTGAATCCCCAGTCAACAAGAATTGCATCCATTCTGGCATTGCATGCTGTCATGATATCCACATCAGAATCTCCTACATACACCGCACCTTCCCTGCTGATTCCAAGTTCTGCAAGAATATTTTCCACGCTGTCAGGTGCTGGTTTTCTAGGAATCCCTTCACGCTCACCCACCTGGACATCAAATATACCCTTAAAATACTTCTCACAAAGCTTCTGCACAGCAAAATCAGCCTTATTAGATACAACTGCAGTCCTTATGCCTCTCTCTCTTAATTGTACGAGAAGTTCCATTATTCCGTCATAAGCACATGTCCTGTCCTCGCAGTGTGCTCCATAATATTCCTTGAACACCTCAAGTACACTGCTTACAACCTCAGGGGCTGTTCCCTCTGGAACAGCCCTCTCTATCAGCTTACCAATTCCATTGCCTACAAATCGTCTTACCTCATCAGTAGTCCTTGATGGAAAGCCACTTGTCACTAATGCATAATTAGTACTGTCCGCAAGGTCATCAAGTGTATTTAGTATCGTTCCATCCAGATCAAATATAACAAGCTTCTTCATAATATGCCTCTTAATTTAATTAATAGTAATCTTTCCTATAGGTAAATTTTCCCACTGTTTATCATCGTACTTAATATTGTACTTTGTTTTGATATTATTGTTATAGAAATCTCCATCAAAATTAAGCTGTGAAGCCAGGTCATCCCCCTCATAACCGCTTTCTTTCATTTCCTTAACCATACTGGTCACATACTTTTTAACAAGCTTTTTCCTTGTATATATTACAATAACTGCCTGCTGTGTCAGCCCAAGAACATCAACAGCTTTATCTGTCAGGTCAATATATGCATCCTTACCTTCCTGAACCGCTTCCTGCTTCTCAGCATCAGTAAGATCCAGTCCCTTACCTACAGCCTCTTTTTCCATTACATAATCGTAAACATAAAGATTTTTCACATAAGTTTTAGCATAATCATTCGTAAATGTACTATCCTGTCCAGCACTAAAATGTACTTTCCAGAATTCCATTGGATCATTCGGATTGTATGCCTTTGCCATTTTATCGAAAGTCTCTTCAACATCCGCTATATATACACCTGTGTCACGAAGAGTAATATTATCACCATCAATAGTGATAACTGCTGTATCAAGATTATCTGATAACTGATATGTTGGTGCAGTCAGTCTCTTATATACTATAAACACAAGCACTACAACTAAAAGCGCAACAACTACTAACGGAATAACAACATACTTTACCTTATCTTTTTTTCCTGCTGCCATAACCATCCCTCCATTCTTCATAGAAGTAAGTGTCACATCATCTGAATGATGTCGCATTACCCAGCACTGATGTACTGTACATAAACAAAACATCCTGATTATTAAACTCTATAAATTTGTCAAGCATCTTTGCAGATATATATCGTGTATCAACAAGCGTTATCTTAGAATAACTTCTAAGAAGCAATGGCGCTATACTGCTCCCAAAAGAATCACGGAATATAATAAGTTCCTTGTCACCGCCTGAATCTGCATTAGTCAGCTCCAGTAAAGATTTAGATCCTGACAGATATACGCTGTATGCATCATTACTGTTAAGATATGTTTCATCGTAAATATCTATGTAAGATGATGTCTCATAATCATATACGCTGCAGCCATCCATTCCATCCCATGTAAGACAAACAAGAGTATCCGCATGAACCGGGAGTGCCATCTGTCCATAATATACGCCATGAAACAATTCATTGCGATACATCTGCTTTAATTCTTTATCAGAATATCCTCCCATAACCTTTGATATATGGTCTGCTGCATTTACTATCTTCTCCTGCTTCCAGTGGATATCCGTTGCATAATAGCTGTCCTTATCCAGCTTATCCATAATATCTATATATGTTGCAAATCCCAGATCTTGCTGTATTGTTTTTATAAGTATATCATAATCAAAGCACAGATATCCATTATTACTTGCAATATAATAATTTTTATCCGGAATCACACATGTATATACATTAATATCTTTATCTGCTAAATATATATCGTAAATATCTTTTATATGATTAACCGCTCTATCCAAAGATTTTATATCAAGTGGATATTCTACTCTCGATATCTGGCCATCAGCCATAAAATATCCATTATTATCCATCTTACCAAGACCATACAGGCTCACACCTGCCTTAACAGTTCTCAATTCATCCCTGAAAATAAACTGATCCTGGCTATATTTATCAAATTCTTCCATAAATGTACCATCTATAACAGACGCAGCATTAACCTGTGGAAACTGTGCAAGCTTCCTTCGCTCAGATGCTGAAACATCTTTATCCCCGCTTATAAGCTTCCCTGCAACACATATAATCACAAATCCTGCGGCAAGACACACCGTCATAAAATTCTTTATTCTGTCAATCATACCCCATACCTCTTAGAATCTGAAATATAAAAACGGATTAAATGAACCATCTACAAGATAAGCTGTTGATATAACAAGCAGTATTATCACATACAATGGCTGTAAAACAACTGCTGCCCTTCTGTCTAACTTTGATACCAGCTTATATGGCAGAGGAGTTGAACCTATTGCAGCTATGATAAGAAGTATTATATAACTTCTTAGATAATACACCGCTTCGTGCGACACAGCTGGAATCCCAGTAAATCCAAGCATTGCCGCAATATCATAACCAACCATTGTCAGGTTAGATGAATTAAATATAACCGAGCCCACTATGACAACAAGCATTACATACACATGACTTAACACATGTGACTTATCAAGATATTTCTTCAGGGCAAACTTTTCAACAATAAGCATACATGCAAAAAGCAGCCCCCACACAACAAAATTCCACTGTGCCCCATGCCACAAACCTGTAGCCATCCACACAATCAGGATATTAAAAAGCCACCTTTTCCTGCCAACACGATTACCGCCAAGCGGTATATACAGATAATTCCTGAACCATAGTCCTAAAGATATATGCCATCTTCTCCAGAACTCCGTAATACTGCCTGCAATATATGGATAATTAAAATTTCTGCATAACTCAAATCCGAACAGTCTTCCCAATCCAACAGCCATATCACTATATCCCGAGAAATCAAAATACATCTGTAAGGTAAATGCTACAGCATATATCCAGTAAAATAACACAGAATTATCCGCTGCCTGCGTAAAATGTGCCACAAGTTCCCCTAACTGGTTTGCAATTATCACTTTCTTGGCCAGTCCTGTCACAAATAATGTAACACCAGATGCTGCTTTATCAAGTGTAATATCGCGGTTATGCAGCTGCGCTTCTATATCAGAATATTTCACTATGGGACCTGCAATAAGTTGTGGAAACATTGCTATATACAGCGCAAGGTCAATTATATTCTTCTGTGCCCTGCATTCACCCCTGTATACATCAATAACATAACTAATCATCTGAAATGTAAAAAAGCTTATTCCTATTGGAAGAATAAGCTTTAATTCCCTGATATGCAGTCCTGTCACAGCATTAAAATTAACTATAAAAAAATCAGCATATTTAAACACAGCTAATATAGTCAGGCTTATGATGACAGAACTGCACATATATAACTTTGACTTAATGCTGCCCTCAGTTTTTTCAACTGCAAGCCCACATATGAATCCCTGTAATATAGACACAATTATAAGCGCCAGGCTTATCCATCCTCCCCAGCCACAGAATATGAGGCTGAATATAAGGAGCACAGCATTTCTGGCGCATTTCGGAGTTACATAATATGCCACAATAACAAGTGGTAAAAAATAAAACAAGAATGGAATGCTTGAAAATACCATTACGCCCTCCGAATCATAAATATTTATTCTATAGGTGTCTCACTTATAACTTTTGCCTGTGAGTAAACTCCTGTAACTTTAGTTTTAAAAGTATCAACGAACTCATCAAGTCCATAAAATGCTACCACATAATCATCAACAGACATAACTACAAGCTTATCAGGGAATCCACACATCCATCTTTTTCCCATCACATTAGTTTTGATATCAGCAGCTACAGCACTGACATCACCAGCTGATTTCACATGATAAACACCACATGTAAACGAATTAGCGTTAAGCATATGCATAAGAGACGCTGCATTATCTATCTTAGAGATATCTGCTGCCGGAAAGCCTAATAAATCATCCATTCCTTCTGCATCACTAATATCATATTTACCTGGCGCATCCATTTTGCTATTAGCCTCTGATAAATCTCCACCTGCCGCAGGAAATTTATCTGAATCTGAATAACCTTCCCATACTTTGTTAAGTAATCCTAAAGAATCTGATATAGCCGAACTGCCATTACCACTCTCTGTCTTACCACCTCCACATGCCAATAAAGACACCGCTAAAACTGTTGTTAATAATACTGTCAATAATCTCTTCATTACATCATCTCCTTACATAAATTATTGTGAAATATTAAATATACCCTAAAGCTTCCTGTAAACTGTTACTATCATAGTCATAAAACTTGCAAGACCACCTATACAGTTAGATACAGGTTCAGCCAGGAATACTCCCATAACACCTAACGCTCCTATATTAGGCAGAAGTATTGTAAGCGGAACAACTATTATGACTTTCCTGAATAACGAGAAAAATATCGCCTGCCGGGCTCTTCCTAGTGCCACAAATGTTGACTGTCCACAGAACTGTAGTGTCATCATGATAAATCCTGAAAAGTATACTATAAATGGCATTCTTCCTGTCTCAAGCATGCTTGCATCTGAACTGAATATACGTATAAAGAATGTCGGAAATGCAAGCACCAGCACCCAGAAAGTAAATGTATACAAAAGTGCAACCAGCGCTGAAAATCGTATTCCTTTCTTAACCCTGTCCATCTTGCCAGCACCATAATTATATCCAAGTACCGGCTGTGAGCCGCTTGTAATTCCATTGATTGGAAGACTTATCATCTCCCTTACAGAATTAATTATTGTCATAATTCCTATATAGATATCTCCGCCATGAACTGACAATGTTGCATTACATACAGCCTGAACTACACAGTTAGTTGCTGCCATAATAAATCCTGACATGCCTAATGTGACAATCTCTTTTAACAGTTTAAAATCAAGCCTTAACATATCTTTAATTGTAATATGTATAATCACATTCCTGCCAAATAAAAAGCTGGTCACAAAACAGGCTGAACAAAACTGTGAGATTACAGTTGCAACCGCTGCACCTTTCACACCAAATCCAAGTACAAATATAAATATCGGGTCAAGAACAATATTAACCGCCGCACCAAGCATTGTTGAAAACATACCAATCTTAGGAAATCCCTGAAGATTAATAAATCCATTCATTCCAGTGCCAACCATCATAAACACTGTTCCTATAAGATAAATTGATATATAACTGCTGGCATATCCATATGTTACATCACTGGCTCCAAGAAGATATAAAGCCGGCTTCTTGACTATATACAGAAAGCACATAATCGCCAGGCCAACTAATATCTGCATTGTAAATGTCTGTGCCTCTATATCTTTTGCCTTCTTATTATCACCATGCCCTCTTGCAATAGCACAAAGAGGTGCACCACCAGTTGCAAACAGATTCGTAAATGCTGCTACAAGTGTTATCAGTGGAAATGTAACCCCCACTCCTGTAAGAGCCACACCTGCCGCATCATCCGGCATATGCCCTATATACATTCTGTCCACGACATTATATATAACCTGCACAAGCTGTGCCAGTGTAAGCGGTACAGCCTGTGACATGATAAGTGAACTTATCTTTCCCTCACCAAAGTTTCCCTGTGATTTAATTGTGTGTGTCATTATACTGCCTTCCCAACAACTATTTTTTTATTCTGGAAATAATAGCCTTCTTCAATTTAGTTGAGCTTGTACTCTGGGTATAAGGAAAGAATACCATTGTTGACCCATTCTTTTCAAGCCATTCTTTTTCTGCAAGCCATGCCGGGTCATGTTCATAATCACTTCCAGAAAACTGGACATCAAAATGATATATCTTATACATATCTTTAGTACCACAGAAATCAAGCGGCAATTTCACTGCTTCATCAACATATTTACATGAGCGTACCATCTCAATTCGTTCATCAAATGGAACAAATGGTTCCGCCTGCTTATTAAGACGCACTCCCTCATCAGACACAACGCCCACGATTAAGTATTTACACTGCTCCTTGGCACGTTTAAACATATTAAGATGTCCTATATGGAACAAATCAAACACACCTGCAATATATCCTACATTGTATGGCTTATCATCAGCTTTTGCAGTATTATCATCCATACCAGCAGCCTGCTTCTGACTGTTATTCCCAGCAGCCACAAGCTTGTCAGCCACCTTCTGTCGTCTCTTATTAGGATAGTCATTGCCTGGGTCATATATATGATAATCCTCTATTCCCATAGATTTGAGCTGGCTGACAACGCCACTGTATCCTTTGATGCATATTATTATGTGTCTTTCTTTTTCTGGAATATCATACAAAATATCTGGTGAATTGATAGGAACGCCATTCATCAGTGTCCCCCATTTACTGCTGTTATTGTCAATTATTGAATAAATCGGACAATCATTCCCAAATTGAAAAAGGAATCTTTCTGTAAACCTTCCCGAACCAAATAATATCAGCTTCTTCTCTTTTCCTGCTTCTTCAATATTAAAGCCATCAAATATATCTATAAATATTCTCTGATATTCCTTTGTGCTATAATTAACTTTTTCACGGTTAGTATATAATATTCTCCCATCCGTTCGTTTTTTTTCATAATATGGTCTTAATTCTTTCTGATTTCTTAAAACCTCTGTAAATCTGGAAGACATACGAATCCACATATCACTGCACTCATTAAGCCCATATCTTTCAAACAACTTTTCTTTTGGAATAATTCTTTCAAATTCCTTGTCCGTTCCATCATATATTATTGTTATAGCACGATACATCACCGCCTTCGCCGGACAATTCTCCCAATAGAATTCCTGGTCATAATATATATATCTGTCTTTAGGATTCTTCTGACCCTTATCATAGAAACAGTTAAGAGGCATCATATCAATATATCCTTTTGAAAGAATCGGTCCTAAATCTCTTCCATCAGCACTATTCTTATCTTTATCTGAAATAACATCTGTATGCTCTGATGAATTAAGTATAAGTTCATACATCACATCCATAGCCGCAAGGTATTCATCTAAATCTCTCTTGGCAATCTCTTTCAATTCATTCATTGCAATAGGAGCATCTACAAAAGGCATAACAAATACATCACCATCCACGTGTGATTCTACAACATTAATGCCTCTGCTTTTCAGATCGTCAAGATTACCCTGCATAATATCAAGCTTCTCAATTCCTTCTGGATATACCGCTTTCTTGTATACATTCTTAACACCATCATGTTCACATATGCTTGTCACAAGCGCATTGTCATTTCCCCTGTCAAGAGATATAGTTGCATGGAGTGTCTCATCATGTGTCCCATCAAGACTGCACTCTATTATGTAGGCATTAGCCATCTTATGAAACATTCCATTCTTAATCAGATCAGTATACAGATACTGTTCTTCTAAAAATACGCTGTCAGGATAATTGTATAACGGAAAATATCTCATAGCCAGTTCTTCTACTGGTGTATACTCCTGTGCATATACAAGCTGCGCTTCCTCAAGAGATGGCATGACAGAATAGAATTTATCATTATGGAATCCGACTTCTGACAGCATAGCTTTAAGTTCTGCCATTGAATAACATCTGCCACCTATATCTTTCCTGTCTGCTGCCGTCAGTCTTCTATAATTCTCAATTCCGTCAAAATTATGATTAGTGTATGGATCTCTGTCACCACATATATACTTAATTGCATAGCGGTTCTCTGTACCGATCACAATTCTACCTGATGATTTTAACATCTTGTGGCATGCTTTCAGTAGCTCTACCGGCTTCTGGCATTTCTCAATAATATCTATACCAACTATGTAATCATACCTGTTTTTTTCCAGCTTTGCCTCTGCTAATTTAATACATGAACATAGTGTGACTGTTCCCTTCTGCTGCAGAAGTTCTTTAACTGCGGCATCTTCTTTATCATTATACAGATATAAGATATTACAATCTGACTTAAAGTTATACCACACTAATGCGCCTTTGGAAAACTCTTTAACTAATTCATCACAGCTGACTGCTGTAGTATTCTCTGCCATATCATTCCTCCGAATTATTGGTATCTGGCGCCTAACAAACCATCTTACTCACAATATAACACAGTCTCATTTATAAGATTAGTATAATGTCTCAACCACATTTTATAATCTGGATTAAGAGATAAAATATATTCTGGTATTTCAAATATGTCTTCTGGTTTATGATATACACAGATAGCTAATTTAGGCTTGTACTCACGGATTGTATCCGCACATCCTCTTAAAGCTGCTAACTCTGCTCCTTCTATATCCATCTTAATAAATGTTGGTTTTTCATGTGTCTTGAAGAAATCATCAAGTTTAATTACATCCACTGCAATATCGCCTTCATTGCTTATTTTGCTGCAGCTACTGTTAGAATTAAAATATAATTTTCCATTACTATCACACGCCCCATAATTGAATATCTCCCAGTTGCTATAATGTCCCTGTTCAATTATATTTTTGCATTTAACGTATTGTTCTGGCTCTGGTTCAAATGAATATATCTTCTTATATCTCTCATTGCCATACTTAAAATACTGCATTGTTGACTGGCAATCGAAGCAGCCTACATCAACAATTACTTCATCATGGGAAAATTTAAACACATCATAATATTGCTTTGGATTTACTTCTCCATATTTAGATATATACCTTCCAAAATTAATAATGTTTTTTATGCCCAGCTGTTTTAATTCTTTCTCTATCGCTGAACCATATAACATCGAGCTTACTACATATACCGCATCAGGATATCTTTTCACAGCATCTGCACGCGACATATACGGAATATTCCACCACTCTGTATCACTGACTGTTCTGTCACATACACAAGTCCACTCTACATCTGTCATTGTAGCTTTGATACTTTTTCCATAATAACCTGCACCATCAATGACTACGTCACATTTGTTTTTATATTGCTCCAGTTGTCTTTTTAACTCTTCAAATACATCTATTTTATCTTTGGTAATTGATGTTATATACTTGTAATCATATGTAAGAGTATTCAATACCTTGCAATCATATATTTCTCTTGATAAATCATCCTGCATACAGCCTCTTACTTTATTAGAGTTTTTAATTAAATTATTGTATATTTTCTCCATCCCTAATCTCCTGTATCTTTTCTTCTGCCTTCTTTAATGCCATAGTCATATATTCACCATTGCGAAGTCGTTTACCAACCATTTCAGCATTTTTTTTCATTATTTGATAATCATTATCACTGATAGCTGCTAATTTTTCAGGTAAATCATATAAAGACTTCACAGTAAATCCAACATTTTCTTTTAATACAAATTCAGCTTCTGCTGCTTCATCCCATATAACAACTGGAAGTCCTACAGCAAGATATAATGATAATTTGTGTGGATTGTTTATTTTCAGATATTCTCCAGTCAAGCCATTGCATGTATCCAACGAATTGCCATCCCATACCAGCCCATATCTGCCTTGTAGGTTTTTTATCAGCTCATCTGGGAGATATGCCCCAAAATAATTAACATTATCGTATTTGCTGTTATCACTATAATTTGCACCAAATAGATTAAACCTGACACCATTAAGCTGCTTAAGCTTATATATATATTCAGATTTACTAATATCAAGATTGCCAGCAATTATAATCCCATCATCAACTTTAATGTCTATTTGATTATTTATCAGATAATCAAATATTTTCAAGGAAATTATACGTTTAGCATCAAAGCCTTGAGCTATTAATGCCTCTTTCATCCTCACATTATGTACAATCCATATGTCTGCACATGTTTTTATCATATTATACTGCTCTACATAATTATCATTTACATTCCTTCTTAATATTTCTATATCATGAACTACAGCAATGACTTTGATGTTCTTTTCTTTTTTCTGTTTAATCAATTTATATATGCCGCCTGATATATCTGCAAGAGGAAGCTGAATAATTACTGTTGAATTATTAGTTATTTGGTTACAGACTTTGTTCCATTCTGATTTTGTCTGTTCTTTTCCATTTTTTACAGTCCCCCTGACAACTGATAATACTTTATATCCATTATGTAGAGCTATTGATGCGACATCAGATGGTGCCTTATGCCCTGCATTAAAATCCTGTAATCTAAATTCTGTAATCTGGAATTTTCCAATTGAATTAATTACATCATTACCATACTCCTCATTAATCTGACAATATATGCAATACGGAAGATTCTGCAGTTCCACATATTGTGATAATTCTTTTTCCACCTCCTGATAATCAAAACACGTTATCAAAAGTACTGATTCACTATCTACACTTGATGCAAATACATCAGCTGATATAATAGGAATTTTAATTCCTGAACAGCTTGATATAAATGTTTCATGTTGTAAATTCTTATCAATAACTGCCGATACATTTATATCTGGATATGTACACAAAAAATCTTTAAATACTTTTCCCGCACCATAACAATATACCTGTTTATTTCTTATAGATTCAATACAATTTCTCTCAATTTTTTTCATATATTGTTTATACTCCTGTATTTTAATATTTACATTTGTGTAATTCATAACAGACTTAATAATTATACTATTGAGGTTACAATTTATTTAACAAACTATAATATTCTACCTTATTCCATATAATTTTTTCTTCGTCTATATCATATAAATTTATCAATTCATTTCTTATGCTGTCTGCAAGGCTTTCTTTTAAAGCAGCAATAACTATATAGTCATATTTTATATTTCTTATGTATTCGATTGATATTACATCATGCAGTACTTTTATATTTTTCCCTTCCGGATATTTATCAACCCAGGCAGCAATTTTACAATGACACGTATTTGTTAAATACTTGTACAAAGATTCACTGCTATTCCCCGCTCCATATATTATTACGTTCTTGTTTTCCAGCCTTTGATAATTGTATTTATATGTTCCAAGGGTAAAACGGCTTATTCCATATAACTGCTCAATAGTATGCAATTCAATATTCAGTATGTATTTTTTTAATTGTCTTAATAGCACGTATTTATGTTTATCACTACTAATAAAAACTTTTTCAAGTCCTTTATATAAATAATAAGCATTTATGCTTAATTTTTCATCAGCCGTGGTACACACTGAATTCTCATGTATATTATAATGATAAAAAGACTTTCTTAATATATATATACTTGATATCTTCATTATATAAGAATATAATACCAAGCAATCTTCTCCATAAAAAACCCTCATATCTATTTCATCATATATAGATAATAATATCTTTCTTATAAATAATTTATTACATAACGTACCATAAATACCAAAATCATTATTTTTATCATCAAACAGCATAGTTTTATAAATATTTTCTGGTAAATTACTATAAATTCCCTGTTCAAAATTATCTAACAATTCTATATGAAATCCACATATCTCATCATCCCGATACATTCCTGACGATACTAAATCACATTGATTTTCTTTTTGTATGTTTATAAGAGTAGCGTACATACTACTTTCTATCCAGTCATCACTATCTACAAATCCAATAAACTCTGCTTTAGCTGCTCTTACACCAGCTTTTCTAGCCGCATTAGCTCCACCATTATAACTTAGCGGAATTATTGTAATTCTTTTATCTTCTTTTGAATAATCTTCACATATTCTTAAAGTATTGTCCAAGGATGCATTATCAACTAATATAAGTTCAAAATCATCAATATCTTGATTTAAAATACTATCTATACATTGTGATATTGTTTTCTCCGAATTATACATTGGAACAATTATGCTTAATAGCGGATTACTATTTTTCATTACATTTCACTCCAGATTATTTTTTATCATTATAATTGTTGAGCAGCTGGTATTAAATAATTATAGCAATCTGCACCATGACAATATCTGCACATATCCAAATATCCTTTTTCAGAATATCCTAATATGTATTCTAAAAGTTCTCTTCTCCAATTCTCACCTGTCAGCTGGTTAAAATCCAGATAATCATCTTTTCCAACATTAAAATTCAAATTATCAGATACACTTCGAGCCATAACGCAATAATAGAATTTATTTTCACGAATTTCATGACATGAAGTATGGCAAGCATCAAACACCTCTATCAACTCTTCATCAGAACAATCTCTTTTATAATAATCAAATCCATAATCCATCCAGTTTTTTTCTTTTTTACCTATTCTATAATTCACATTATTGTTTTTAAATATATTTTCCAATTTAACATATTGCATTTCTAATTTGCTTATAGCATTTGAATAGTTTGATACTCTGAATAGAACATCATATTGTTTACACATATTCAGCAGCTCATCGCTCGGAAATATAGTACCATTAGTTGTAATTGAAAAAATATTAATTTTATCACGATAATTCTTTCCAATGTATTCTATTGCCTGTCCTAAATAAGAATATAACATCGGTTCACCACCAATTAGAACAAATTCATGTATGTAATCCACTTTTGAAAAAAATACATCTGCACTTTTCTTTACCTGTTCTAATGTAAGGTCTGGATTATCTCTGCCAACTGCATAACAGCCATGTGCACATTTTTTACATTTGAGCGTACATCTTTCTGTTACACATATTTGACAAAGATTAAGAAATATCTGATTGCATAAATCATATATTATTAAAGGTAAGACCTTTTCCAAGAAATATTCATATGTAAAGAAATGCTCATCACATTTTAATCCCCTATTCTCAAGATTACTTTTGATTTTATTTGTATTTTCTTCAGTAGCAGCAATAATAATTACATCTTTTTTTCCGCTTTCAAAAAATTCTTTTTCCGAAAATACCTTCTCGTTGTTAAAGCCCTTTTCTTGAATTTTTTCATTATTATCTATGAAGCAGCTGAACATCCCATAATGCTTAAGCACATTATACAAATCACCACCTAATATTCCAGCACCATAAATACAGAATTTTGTATCTTTTTTATTAATGCCGCTAACATAAAGTCTTTCATTTGTTTTATTAACCCATTTCATAATATACTACACAGACAGCATTTTGCTATCTTTTCCTCCCTACAATATTCATCTTATAAACTGACTACAAAAATAATAAGTCCACTTTATTATGAATTACATTTTCAAACATTTATTTTCACTAAAAATCTCTTGTAATAAAAATCGTATCATTTCCTTTTAACTCAAAAATCTCCTCTAATGATTCTTTCCATTTTTTTGATACAGAAATAATAACTAATCCCTGAGAATTAAAATCATCAAGTGCTATAACTTTATATCCGTGCCATGTTCTATAGTTTACAGTATATGAAACTATTATTGCACATATATTTATCTGATAACGGCTTAAAAGAGCTACTGTTTCTTCTGCACTGACTCCGTCTCCATAAACAAAAACACTCTCTGATAATCTGATTTTAGTTATTTCCTCATCAAGAAGCTCTCTTATATATGGGTATGTTCTGTTTTTAACAAATTTTTGTAAAAGATCATTATATGGTGAATAATTCAAAACATTTATGCTATTTTCCGGTTCTATACATATTATATGTTCAATCCTTCGTTTAAATAAATGCAACCTTTCAATTATTTCATTATATATGTACTCATCATTATAATTCTGTTTTGACATAATTGATAATTGATCATATATAACCAGACAAGAATACAACTGTTTTATACCTAATGTATGCGAAATCGACGAACTACATTGTCTGTATATATACAGCGTATCAGGTATTACTTTAACGCACTTTGCTTTTATCAATGTCTGAATTGTAAACAAAGTATCTTCATAATAAATACCAGGGTAAAAATACGCATTATTGTTTTTCAAAAATTCAAGATTCCAAAGTTGAAATCCACATGCGCTTTGATACTCTTTATTATCATGCAACAATGCTATCAATTTTTTTCCATCACATACTGGATAAGTGCTTTTATATTTTATTGTCCTCAGCTTTTTCTTTAAATCCTCAGAATATTCCAAGGCACTAAAAAAAACTGCTTCCACCCCATATTTTTCTGCAGTTTCCCACAATATTTCTAACGCCTGCGGCACAAAACAATCATCTGCATCAAGGAAACAGATATATTTTCCTTTGCTCAATTCAATTGCCTTATTACGGCTAACTGACAGTCCACAATTTTCTTCATTAATAATAATATTAAATCTGGAATCCTTTGAAACTAATATTTGTAAGTGTTTTAAAGAATCATCTGTGGAACAATCGTCAACACATATAACCTCAAAATCCTTAAATGTCTGGTTTTTTATACTTTGAACATAATCAGATAAATATTTTGATTTATTATAAATTGATGTGATAATTGTTATCTTTATAGGCATATTCATCCCTCATTTTTAATCATTATTGTCAGTTAGTATATTCTAACAATGCCTCAATGGCTTCTCGTACAGCTCCCCCTCCACCATTTCTTGATGCAACAAAATTGCACACTTCCTTAACTGGTTTTACCGCATCATTTGGACATGCAGACCACTCTGCTTTTTTTATTATATCTAAGTCATTAAGATCATCACCCATACATGCCACATTCTTCCATTCCAGTTTAAGAACATGTAATAATTTTTCTAAATCGTCTACTTTATTTTTGCTTCCTTGTATAACATATGGTATCTCCAATTCTTTACATCGATTTTCAACAATATCAGATTTTCTTCCAGTTAATACTACCGGAATAATTTGTTTACATGGTAAAATACAATGTATTCCATATCCATCTTTAACATCAAAAGATTTAAAAGCTTCTCCTGAATTTCCAATATATATCTTTCCATCTGTCATTGTTCCATCAACATCCATAACAAACAATTTTATACTCATTAATACCACCTTTTAAAAACCAGTTATCATTATACTTATCCCATCACCTATTGGATACTTGGCATAACGCCCATTCATTTCCTCAAGAAATTGGTTTACAGCTTCATGCGGTCCTTTAAAATTCGTTGCAAAATAATCATGTACCAGAATTACTCCACCTGAAATCATCTTATCTTTAAAAAGTTTCAATCCGTTATATGTAGGTTCATATAAGTCCACATCCAAATTAACAAATGCGAAACGTTCCTCTCCTAATTGCTTTGCTGTATCTGGAAAATATCCCTTATGTATTATAACATTTTCTGGATAAATCATCTTTTTCATTACCATGTCAATGCTCGCATTAGAATAATCCCCAACTTTAGCTTCTGAATACAAGCTGTCTTTATCAATATCTCTTTTATCAAACCCCTCAAACGTATCAAAAAGATGTAACTTCTGCTTAGCATAAAATTGATTAATCCATTTTGCGAAATCCCCCTCAAAAACCCCGACTTCTGCAACCGCTGCATTTTCAAAATTTTGTATTTGGGATAATTTTTCCAAAAATGAAATTCTGCTTAACAATGGCAGCTCAATAAAAGTTGTATCAATTTTTCTGGAATCTATTCCCATACTAATAAGCTGTTGTTTTATATTCATCATACCTGGAGCTGATGTTATAACAACAACATCCCATTCTAATTGGAAACATTCTTCAATACCATAAGTCTTTATTCCATTTATACTCGTTCCTATTTTATCTTTATCATTATCTGTAAATGCTATTATTTCATATTTTTCTGATATTTCATCAAACAGTCTTTTTCCACCGCCTGCTGCACCAAAACAAATCGCTTTTTCCACTAAACAACCTTCTTTCTATGAGTATTTACTTGGGGTTATTGTCTCAATATTTATTTTCATTGCCACACGTTCTCTAAAACTTTTAAATAAATTACTGATTTCTTCATTTATTTGTTTATATGTCATATTAATATGTCGTATTGGTTCTGTTCCATTAATATAGTTACTTTGCTGTTCGTCCAGACCATCAAATCCTGCGATTGCAATTTTACTTACTCCTAATTGATCTAATAAATTCAATAACATTATTGTGCTATTATCTGGCAGCACACTACTTTCCTCAATCAGACTAGAATAATTGATGACTAACGATTTATCATCTTTTGTATGAATATTACTTGTTAATATATACTTTTCTGAATCAGACTCTTCTTTATTCCCTTTAAATTCTTCCCAACGAATTGCATTAGAAAAAAATATGTAATCAATTTTAAAATCACATGGCTTAAAATTTACGCTAATCACTATTGGATTATAATCTTGTATATATTTTGTAATAACAGGCTTGTATTTTTCTATTGTTATTCCTGGAGCCATTATCAAAATAGTTTGTCCTTTAAATTTATCAACAAGTTTTTCAACAGTTTCTGAATCATTAACCTTAGTTGAAGAATATTCCAGATATAATTTTTGAATTAAATCGTAATCATACCTCTGTCTGTTCTCCTCATCAATGCTGGATATAATATACTTTACATCACAATTTTGCAAGCGATACTTTGATGTAAGAAATATCACATTATTAGGATGTGCTTTGTATATACCAGCCATAAACGAAGGAATTGAATATCCCCACTCATTATCTTTTTTATATGGCTCAATATAACAATCTATTGCATCTAATATTGCATCCGTATTGTAATCATAATTTTTTTTCCGGGCCAAATAGTCTATAATTAATTCGGTATTGAGATTCCCTGCACATTTTCCCATTCCATTTATTGTAGAATCTATAATAATTTTACGCTCATTATTTGATAATTGTATAATCCTTTGTGCCATTGCAAATGACATCTGCATATTATTATGAGAATGAAAATCTATCGCTATTTCTTTTTTCAAATTATGATTTACAACATTCCAAATATAATCTAAATCATCTAAATACATTGATCCATATGTATCTATTATGCCAAATGAAACAGGATTGATTTCATTAGCAATACCAATCAGTTCCAACAATTCCGTTGTCGTATATCCATTTGTAAAAACGGTTTGAACATACAAGTCATATCCTTTTTTTTGAATCATTTTCATTTCGGATATAATATCATCACGATGCTCGTAATAATTTTTTTTGGTAAAGCCATAACGAATACCTGTTATTCTTTTATTATTTCTCTCATCCAAATTATCTATATTATATAAGCCGTAATCAACAAATAAAACATACCGCTGATTTCCCTCTCCTATATTCTCTGCATAATAGTTTGCTTGAGCAACTGTTCCAAAAAAAGTACTATTTCCACAATAATTAATATTATCTCTTAAGAAACCAAGTTCTATGATGTCTATGTTTGACTTCTTTAAAAACTTTCCAATACCAATAATTTCATTATCCTGAAATTTGCAGTCTATTATCCTTCCACCATCACGCAAGGTACAATCAAGAATCTCTATGTCTTTCATTTACTGTTCCTTTCCAAATATTGTTCAACAACTTTTGCAAACTCAAAATCTTCCGGCTCGTCAATATCAACAGCTTCCATCTGATCAATACTGCACATAAATGGTTTTTTACCTATACGCTGATGTAAATTGATAAAAACATCTTTGGTAAAAATATAAAAAGCCCCTGTTTCCATATAAATAGGTTCTAAATTTTGTGTCGTAACAATATCTTTCATATCATAATTAAATGGTACACCTTTATACCAACAATAATCCTGTATTCTAACGCAGCTAAATGCTGAATCATACTCCCCACTTAGCACTGCCTCTAATCCTTTTATTATAGATTCAGGTCTTGTAAATGGCTGGGTAACATGTGTAAGTACATAAATATCCGCATCAACATCTTTTACAAATTGTTCTATTATATCCAGTCCTTTTACTTCAAAGCCGTCTAATGTCTTGCTTCTTTTTAAAAAGTTTATGCCTTCTGGAATATAATCACATATTTTTTCATCGCTGCAATATACATATTTTTCATCTATTTGTGAAATATCTTTAACTGTTTTAAAGATATAATCACATAATGGTCTCCCATTTAAGTCCTTAATATTTTTTCCTGGCAGTCTTTGATTATTTAACTTTATTGGTATAAATGATACAACCTTCATGCTCTTTTTTACACTCCATCCTTTTCTCTTCTTACTTATGTGCATATAATACGATGTAATCTGCATTACCATGCATCTCACAATCTTTCTTCCAAACAGCATCCAAAACGCCAGATACAGCACTGTCCGGAATCTCAGTTCCTGGCTTTTTTTCTTTTATCCATCCCAACATATTTGCAATTCCGTAACGCTGATAATATTTTATTTCTATATAAGAAAAGCCAGTTTCCTCTGCCATTGTTCTAAGACTTTCCTCGGAAAAAATCCATAAATGCTGTGTGCTAAACAAAATTTTCTTTTCATATATTGTCCCAAGCAATGCTCTCATAATCGGAGCATCTGTCGGTGTTCCAATAATAGCAGTTCCTCCTTCTTTAAGTAAATCCTTGCACTCTTTCAAAAAATCCTGTGGTTTTTCAACATGTTCAATCACGTCAAACGAAGTTACAACATCTACCTTGTTTTTCCACTTCTTTAATGCTTCAGCCGCATAAGGATAAGTGTAAAATCCCTTTCTATCCATAACATTACGATAAAATTGTGATGGTTCAATTGCAATTACACTTGACGATACGCCATTGATATAATCTAAAAATGCACCGCAACCACATCCTATGTCTGCTGTTACTTTATTTCTATAAATTTCCGTCCCAGTATATCTAAATTTTTCTATCGTTTCTTTATCATGTAAACGATAAAATGTTTCTTCATCAGTTGAACCCTCTAATGATTTTCTATATTCAGCACTTTCATAATACTGTTCCAGATTCATTATTGGTTCATGCCACATTACTTTACAATGGTCACATTTATATATTTCTACATCTGAATCAGTATAGTGCTCTAACTTTCCATCTCTGATTTTATCATTGTAAACCACAGATATTTTTTCATTTCCGCATATTTTACACTTCATTTTGTACCTCTCTATTTTTCAAACAACGAGTCAAAATCTGTTCTTTCAAATATTTCCAACATTCCACCTCTTGTTGCATTATAAATTTCTATATTGTTCATCTCACAATATTTACGTGCTGCACAATAGGCATTCTCCGCCTTATACACTTCTGACCCATTAGGCAGATTATAATTTCCCAGGAAAGCTGCATGTTCTTCCCCTTTTGATATCACTCCATCATGTACATTTCCATTCTTATCAATTATTTTTGAAAATGTATGATCAATACCAATTAGATATATCTTTTTAAATCCCATATATGCTGCCATCTGTATCATGGCATATGTAGTAGTAGTTCCAGAATATACCTCTAGAGAACAATCATCTGAAAATGAAATACTTTCAATATTTTCTGGAAGTTTCATTTTCATGAAATACAAATTATCCAAATCCTTATCATCCCGATATTTATATAAAGATCCTCCTCCTCTTACAAATGCTGCACTACAGTTATTCATCAAATTTTTCACTAATTCCCTTGACTCAAATGTAGTTGAATTAGATTCTAAAAAGAAATAATATTCTGGTCTCCATTCAGTTTTATCAAAGCACTGAAAAATAAGATTACATGCAAATGTATGCTCGTTTTTTAATCTCTGTAAATCATCTATTTTCAGGCTTGGACCATTTCCGATTATAAAACAGCGTTCTCCATTATGAATATCCTGAAATTTTTTTATTTTTTTTGAATACTGCGAAACATTAATAACTTCATCCTCAATCATAGAAAAAATTGAAACATCCGATATTGCTATTATTTGTTCGTCTTTTATCCCTGCAAGTTTCAATTGTTTATAAACAGCTTCATAAGAACGCATTGATAATATATACATAACATTATCATTACAACAGATATTTTTTCCACTATATACATTTTTCCCATTGTATTGTTTATTTATATCCACAGAATAATTATCAAAATATCCAGACCATTTTATTTTTTTTTCATTTAATAATATGCCCAGATAATTACCATACACAGATACGCCCCATATATATATTTCTTTCTCATTGCTATTGTCGCATATATACTTTATAAGCAATTCATAACTATCAAAAAACATAAATATCCTCTCTATAAAAATATTTTAATTTCTTATTCCATATGACTCTTTATAAAAAAATTAACTATTCTATTTAGAAACATATATATTCACAACTCTCTGTCGTGTCATAATTTCAAATTGATTAGTTAAAACAAATCTTTCTGTTTTTTCTATAATATCGTGAGATTTTGGCAATATATATATAATCCATATCTTACGCGGGCACCTGTTAAGACTTTCACATATATTATTAATTACTTTTTCAAATACATCTCTGCCAAATGGATTAAACAAGTAAAACCAATTATACCCATCCAGCTCCTCTTTTACTAATGCCGCATCTCCGTGATAACAATTCATTTTTTTATCATTTAATTCATTACACATTTTTTCAGCATTTGATTTAAGTATTTCATAAACATTATCTGCATACTCTACACCGCCAACTTGACTAAAACCATAATCCAGGAAAGACAAAAGTGCCGAGCCTTTACCACATCCAAAATCAAATATTGCATCGTTCTTTTGTGGAATGCAGTGGCATTTATCCAGAATTGGGAAAATTTCTTTTGGCGATAAATTAATACATGGAGCCATCCCATCCATAGAATTTGTAAAATCTTTCAATTGTATTGGGTCGACTATATCATACCCATGCATTTTCTCCAAATATCTCATAAATTGTATGTTTGTATCACTTTCTTTTCTATTATAAGCAACTCCATATACAATTTCATTTATATCAAAGTATGTTTTATTTTTAACATAGCCATGTGCTTCAAGACATGTTCTTATTTCTTCTGTTTCCGCTGTACATAACCATACAACAGCATTTTTAACATCTTTATAATCAAATTCAAATAATGAACTTCTAAATAAAGGATATTCATATGGTATAATGCTGCTATATTCTTCTGTAATCAGATATCGAGGTTTTATGCTATGATAGTAGTCTGCATACCACGCAATAAATCTTCCCGAATATCCATACCCATAAATAACAATCGTCTTGTCCATACATGAACACATTAAAGTATCCAGCTTATCTCTAAATTCTTTTAATTCTTCTAACATCTGCTCTCCTACCTTAATGCCCTTTTCAACTGATAAATCACTCTTTCCATAATATCTTTTGGTCCAATTGTAATTCTTAATCTAAGGGCATCTTTATCAGTAAATAATCTTATAAGTAATCCGTTTTCTTCCATATAAGCCCGCACTCTTCCAGCATCTGCATTATCAAGCTTTATAAAAATAAAATTCGACTCTGACTTATATGCCTTTACCCCTGGAATTTTATTTAATTCAGTATAGAACCACTCTCTGACTGAATTTGTCTCAAATTTCATTTTTTTGTAATATTCTGTGTCTTTAATCGCTGCCACCGCTATTTTCCTGCTGATACCACATGCCCTGAACAGTGGTAAGTCCAGACATATCGTACGTCTTAATGGGTAACTACATAATCCATAACCAATACGTATGTCAGCAAGTCCATAGAATTTTGAAAAGGTTCTTGTTATTACTACATTACTATATTGGGTAATGATTTTTTTCTCAAACTTATTATCATCATTTCCATATCCCCAATACGCCTCATCTAATAAAATTATCGAATTAGTATTTTCTCTTATCACTTTTTCAATATCATTGTATGATATTCCACATCCAGTCGGCATCTGTGGAGATGTAATAATAATTACCTTAGGATTATTTTCTTTAGCCTTTTGAAGAAGATCCTCTATATTATACTCATACGTATCTTCTTTTTCACATACCTCGTATGTAATGCATTTTGCAAATTTGGCATCTGCAACGCTCTTATAATAACTCCAGCCCGGTGATGGAATTAAAACTATATCATTCTCATTAAGCAATATGCTTCCTATTGATTTAATAACTTCTGCTGAACCATTATGTATAAAAATATTGTTAGATGAAATTCCTAATGATGAGGATAATGTCTCAACTAATTCATCATTTCTTCCCAAATCATATAAATACAAATCTTCCATTGTAATATTTTTCAATACTTCCAGACATTTAGGAGATGGCTTGAATAAATTCTCATTTAAATGAAGCCTTCCACTTTTCTGTACCGTTGGTACTGAATGATATGACTTTACTTCCGAATATTTGGAAAACACTTTGATTACTTCATTAGACTGATCAAGATTTTCATTCATAAACTCTTCAAAAGAATTATCAAACTGCTTGAATTCTTCTAATGTGTCAAATTCCAATACCTTGTTTTTTTCACGTTCAACCTTTTTTAATTTTAATTCATCAATGTGTTGAATATGGAAATCATCCATTAACATATTCCTTGTATTCATGTCATTCCATTCTTCATTCATATATTTCACAAATGTATCAGAAAACTTTCTGTCAAAAAAACAGTCCCCTATTGTATACCACGCTTTTCCACCACCACGTTTAATACTTGTTATGTAGCCATCTTTATCTTCTTCTAATACACAATATTCATCGCAGTATTCTTCTGAATACACACATGAATAATATGGCGAATAGACGTATTTATGAAACACATTATCTGCATAGTAATTATCAGAACATAAAATATAAGAATTTTTCATATAATTCTGTGCTTTATATAGTGACGCTATGTTATTGTATTTATCATAATCATCATTGTGAATTAAAATAACCCCATATTTGTCTCTCAAATATTGAAATTTTTCCTGCATAAACCCAGTTACAATTATAATTTCCTTAACTCCAGCCTCTTGTAACTGTCGTATTTCTCTTTCAATAAGTATCTCACCTTTAACACGGAACAACCCTTTAGGAAGAACATTAGATAACGGCATGCATCTTGCACTATAACCAGCAGCCATAATAATTGCATTATCAACCTTGTATGGTTTCAATATATTTAATTCTTCCTCATTAAGTAAATTTCCTTCTTTATTCTCTGCCTTATATTGTAATTTTTTAAATTCTTCGTAAGTCATAACTACTCCTCTCCAAATTCAATCAAAGTTGCAAGATGCTGTGGTTTTCTTTTATCTACTGGAGGTGGTGTCATATAATCATCACCATACATGTATCTGAGAAAACCATCTGTATCCTTCGGTGCAAAAGCTACCATATCTTCAAATTTTATTTCTTCATAGTCTGTAAGCCATGAACGAAGGTATCCTTTACTTTCTTGCTTCCAATGCCAGCCTGTTGTCCTAACATATTTTGTTTCTATTCCAGCATACATTTGTGATAATTTATCATACTCTTTGGCAACAAGTCTCATTGGAATTAATGCAAGCAGTTTGTATGCTAATTTTTTTAATATATTTTTTTCATATCTGGCGCCAACAACAGAATAACCTATTTTTCTTGCTATAAAACTTCTAAGATTAAATATCGACTTTGAAAGCCCTTTTTCCGGCATATTATCGCATGGAAAAATATCTAAAAATATGCCATTCCTGCTTTTTATCATCTCATGATCACTTCTAAAAAACTTTGTATTATTTTTTAGGACTCTGCCATACTCCCATCGATATCCCGGATCGGTATGATATGTCTGCCAAAAATATTTCTCTCCAAATTCATTCTGACACACGTCACAAAACTTATCATAATCTTTTCTTAACATTCTGATATCTATATCATCATCCCATGGAATGAAACCTCCATATCTGACCGCCCCCAGCAATGTTCCGCCATCTAATTCATAGATTATGTCATATTTTCTACATATTCTATCAACCTCTTTAAGCATTTCTAATTCTACACTCTGTATCTTTTTAAAAGTCTCATCATTATATTCAAAGCTCATATTTTACCTCAATATTTCTCTGTATAATATTATATTTCTAACTCTATCTCTTTCCCACCGATAAAATCATTATCAAAATAAAATCCTTTAAGAATATTTTTCGATATATTACACATACCGTTCAACATATTAAAAAATAAAATATCTTCCAAGCTTTCTGTTCTATCTGACATTGATTTTATGCATTCACTGCAATTTACAGCTAATATTGTCTTATAAATACTGATATAATCATTAATAAAGTCAACTGCACCACAATTTACTTTTTCCTTAACATTGAAATTTTTCTGGCTCTTTCTATCAGGCTGGCATACTGCATTTCCTCTGTCATCAATATATCTGATCATACCATGCGGAGCCGTAATAAATGTCTCTATATACATATTCTTATTACTTGCAATACTTTTTTCTGCAGTATAATCATCACCATACTGAAAACACCCATCCATTGATATTTCATTGATATAAACATTATCTTTTGACAAACATGCATAAAAGCAATACCCTTTTGTCTTGATTCCAGTTAATCGTTGCAGATAGTACTGATTTGTTCCATAATATCCCAAATCAACTGTTCCATAAGATAATTCCTTTTGCATATCACCATCTGATGTAAGATAAGCAAGATAATTTTTTCTTTCTTTTTTAGCCTGTTCCATTATTTTATCTTTGTATGGCTGAATCCACTTTAATATGTTCTTACTATCCCCCACTGCATTAATCTGTCGGTCATTATATTCCAATGTTTCATCTGTAACGATTATCTCAAATCTAGATTTCATATAATCAGCAAATGTTCCGACATAAGGGAAAGCTACAACTCTATTAAAGTCATCTTCATTCTCCATGGTTGCTATATATATAAGTCTTCTTGATATCGGAAGATAGCACCAGTCTTGCTTGTATCCATCATCTAATAATTCTGTGACAATTTTGTAATTTTTTTCAAGAAAATATCCATCTCTAGCAAAGAATAATAACTTATCTATTTCATCTTTTCTTGAATTGTAATAAAGCCATATAAGAAATTTTTCAAGTAATGGTCCATAGATACAATATCCATAACTTTCACTATCATCGAATGACACTTTCCCCTTAGTACTACATAATGCAAATGGACTATTAAACAGATTTGCAATTACTAATCCTAGACATATACTGTCTGATACCGTATTAACATATGATGCCAATTCTGCCATAGATGAATTCATAAGCATATCTTTAGCGCTCATAATATAATATGAATCAATATCATATTTTACAGGATTCTCAATGTCACCTATTTTATTGTCACCTATATGCAGACACTTAACATCCCTGCTAAACATTTCAGAATACTCTTTCCATATTGTGCCTGATACCTTATCATATTTCTTCTCACATGATATCCATATATGTTCATTATCTGGTGGTGTTATTCCACATTTACCTAATATGCAATTAATATCATCTAATGTATAATACATATCGCTCACAAGATAAACTTCTTTCCCTGATGTC
The DNA here is from genome assembly GCA_934359185.1 of uncultured Lachnospira sp. Lineage (GTDB taxonomy): Bacteria > Bacillota > Clostridia > Lachnospirales > Lachnospiraceae > Lachnospira. The sequence continues at coordinate 50,393 of CAKRLE010000008.1, forward strand.
ACACAATACTCATATAAATCTGTAATATCTCTTCTTGCAATGCATAAATCTAAATCTATATCTTTCTCCATCTTCATGATATCTGATATATTCTCATCTGTGAGATTCATACACTTCTTTATCTGTTCATATATTTCGTTAATATTTGCGTATGGCCCACATTGTGCAGCAACTTGTGCCCTTATATAGGCAATTTCACAATCTAATTTTAATTCCGCTCTTACCTTTTCTCCTAACAGTCTGAATACATCTTCTGGTGAAAAAACTTTTCGCATTATCAATGTATCAAATATATCAAATGAAACAATGTCTGCTTTATCTATCTTGTTTTTTAACTCCTTATACGAGCTTTCCCAATACTTATTCTGCTCATATCTTGTATCTTTATTTGATAAACTTGCTATTCTTCCGTCTGCATAATACACTGGAACTGTAACATCATTTGCAATTCTTTTGTATATTATCTCATAGTTAGATGGGTCTGAATTAATAATAATTGCATCTACATAATTCTCTACATTCTTTATAGATATTACTTTAATTCCACATAATTCTTTTCCAACATTACTTTCATCCCTATCCAAAATTCCAGCAATATTAAAGTCAGTTATCCCTGGGAGAAGCGTTGCACTACGCCTTCCCATTCCATATATTGCTATTCTCTTGTTTTTTATGCCGCTAAAATTATGTCTGAAATTTTCAATTTCTATATCATATTTAGACTTCTGTTCCATGTATATAATCCTTCTAATTTAGTATGTTTCATTGTCTGATATTTACATCTGTTCTGCTGCTTTTACAAATTCTGTATTGTCATTACCACAACCACCACATATCTTACAAAGCTTCACAAATCCTTTTGCCATATTACCATTACTGTGTTCTAGTATTGCTTCTTTTGCTCTGTCATCATCATCAAGTGTTCTTAAATCAATATAATCATCTGATACATTTTTTAATAACTTTGCCTTATCAGCACTCCATGATACATGGCAATAATAATACTTTCCATCATTAAGTCCATGAAATATTGGTCCGCATGAAAGCATATGTTCTCTTACTTTATCAAAATCATACATTCTGTTATTAACCGGGAATCCAAAATCACACCATCTAAGAGAACGATTTACTGAATATCTTAAACCAGCATCACTTACTATCTTTACAGCCGAATCAAATCTTTTTTTATAATCTACTACATCTGTGTAGTCACTGAAATCATATTTAACATTATACTTTTTTGATATTTCTATAAGCTGTTCATCCGGCAGTAATGTTCCATTAGTGATAATCCCAATATTACCTATTCTATTACCATACCTATCACCAATCTGCCTTATCATGTCAGCAAGTTCGCCATTAATAAGCGGTTCTCCACCAAGAATTTCATATGCAACAATATAATCCACATGTCTGAATAACAATTCTAAATCCTCTAATATATCTTTAGCTGTATAATCTACATGTTCCTTATAATATGGCATAAACATATTACAATGCTTACATTTTAAAGTGCATCGTGATGTTATTGTACTATGTACTTCCATTAAACAGACTTTTTTCTTATAATTCCAAAACCACTCAGTAAGGAACTGCTCCATTGAGCAAAAATCTTTTCCTGACTGTAATCCAAATTTTTCAAGGTCTTCCCCAACTAAAGCAGCATTTCTGTTAGCTGTCATAATTACTATTTTATGACTCTTCAAATCATCCTTAACATCTCTAACATGCTTTACTGATATGCCTTTAAACTCACAATTACATTTTTCTTTATTGCTATCTACAATGTACACAATATTAAAATTATTTTTAAAAAATTCTATATTATCATGAGCTACTTTTCCAAACCCATATATAACCAATTCACTTATATCTTTCCAATCATCTGTTAATTTACTTTTCATATCTATCACCTAATGTTTCATTCAATCTTGTGGCAAGTAAAAAGCCCTGCATACAAATGCAGGGCTTTACACATCAATCGTAATTCTATCCATATTACTGATATTATATCAATTAAAGCGACTCCATTCGCACGTTGATAATAATTCCTGTATCTTAATTGAATTATCATCTATAATTCCTAATTATAAATAATATATCGGTTAATTAGTGATACTTCTTAACCTTTCATAGCTGACTTGTTCATCAGTCAACGTATTTTTAACCTTTAAATATATTGTATATTTTTTCACTATCAAGAGTTGTCATGTCATTTTGAAATTTATACGATTCATTTATCCTTACACACTCTAAATACGCAATCCAAGACTATTAACAATATCCCCATACACATATTCTGCGGAATTTCTGCCATTTATCCGCACATAATCTAATTCCTGTTCAAACACATGCTCTCTTTCGGCTTTTTTATAATCTTTCCCTGATATAACAACTTCAGAAATAAATTTATCAATAGCCATATAATCTCTGCCATCTGCATTATACTGGGATTCTACCGCCATATTTCCCAACTCTGTCAATCTCTGCTCCTCGCGCCTCAAAAACAGCATCGGCTTATTTACATACATATACTCACATATGAATGATATAGAATCGTTAATCAAAGCATCTGACGTATCGAAAAGCGCAAGATAATCTCCTTCTTCTATTACATCAGCATTAGGAAGGCGTCTGAACATATCAAGATATTGCTCATATTCATCTATAGATTTCATTATCCCTTTGCTAATCAATGCATTTCTAAGATTTGGATGTGGTTTGAATACAAATGATACACTATCATTATATTTTTCAGCAAGGTATAGATAAAACCACATATTCTTATCAAAGGTTGAAAACGACAGCAGATTATCATCTCCTATTGAGAAATGAGGTGCGATTATGATTTTCTTATATTCCTCAGATGCTCTTCCCTCTGGTATCTTCCAAAGTTTACACATAATATCCTCTGAATATATATGTTTATTGTAAAAATAATCCATCTTGATATAACCACTCATCCGAACATTTTCAGCTGCCAGCAGTTCGTATCTTCTATATCCATCTATATCCTTTTCTGTTTCCGTGTATACTCTCCACATAAGATTAAAAAATTCCTTGTTATATACACACTCTTCTTCATAATCACCTTTGACAGATGTTGCAACATTAAATCCATAAGCTATTGATATATTAAGAACTGACAATGGTAAATTTGTTATCTGATATTCTTTTGCCATATTCAGATACCATGGTGTCACATGAATAACAATATCTGGAAATCCTCCAATAGTATCCCAGCCAGTTATTTCTTCTGTATCAGGATTATATACTTTTTTTAAATTATAATTATTATCTTCAAAATAACTGTATGTCTGATTATATACTTTATTACGCTCATCCCGGCTTCGTCCAATAAGTGGTATCGGAACAACAACAGGTTCAAATATTTCATTATTTTCCATTGCTCTGTATATATATTCTGCTGGCCATTCTGCTGCTGATATCGGAAGAAATACTACTTTTATTTTTTCATTTCGCAATATTTTATTTCTGACATTTGACTCGCCACATTTAATCGCGGCTTCATAACAGTAACTATATAATTTAGCACCATTATCCATCTTACTCGTTGCAAGGAATAACGCAATAAGATTAGCATATGTATATACTCCATTATTAACTTCATCTTCAAGCCTGTTATTATCCACCGCATCTAATATTTCTGTTGCATAATTTATAATTTCATCTTCTTCCATGATTTCAACATTGTTATCTAATATCATATTATATATTACCCCTTTATCTTCTGCCGTTTAGCTCTTCCAGAAATGCTTTCTGATTCTTAAAAAAAGGATATTCATGTGCTGCTGTGTTTCTTTTCATTTCCATATAGTTACCATAACCCTGTGTAAGCACTTTATCATACTCGCGCGGAACTGCAATATCCATATCTTCGAATTTTTTATCAAATGATTCTGCAAACCATTCCTTATCGTATATTAAGTTAGGATATCCAGATACATATTCAGACATGTAGACCAGCTTGTCACTTTCTTCATCTGTAAACATTGCTGCTATGCTGTCAGCAAGTCTCCACAACTGTCCTCTGATTGTATTATTACGCACAATGCTTACATTGCACATGTCCTCAACATCATGCAGATATTGTTCAAGCTGTCCATTTGCTGTTATCTCGTCAAGTCTATGTGCAAGGTCATATACAGCTGTATACATTGCTCTCTGCATTGAAGCCATCTCTTCATCTCTAGGGACATAGTCAAGCACAAATATATCTATTCCCACTACATAAGGACATTGGTAGAATTTTTTCTGAACATCAACTGGTACTGGAACTTCTGTATAATTAGATACACTTGTAAACACCTTTCTTCTGTCATTATTGACATAACAACTGTTAATGATATAATCTGGATTATTTTCTTTCTTCAAAGCTGATAACAATTTCATATAATCAGTTCTTTTTAAAGATATATCTATATCATCATCCCATGGAATAAACCCATCATGTCTTATCGCTCCAAGAAGTGTTCCAAAGTCGGCAAAATACTGGATATCATATTTATTACATACTTCTATTATATATGACAGTATCTTCATTTCGGCAGCCCATACATGCTTCATCTCTGCACTGACTGTAAATCCGCAACGCACTTCTTCTTTGAAAAATTCATCTTTTAACTTTATCATTTCTTTCCCCTGCTATATTTGGTTAAGTCATTTAGTTTTTTAATTTATTTTACTAAGTGATTTGCAAGATTTCAATAATTTTATCTGGCTGTTACATAGCATCTTGTTTCATAAATAAATATGAACTATTATTTTCATTAATCTTTTAATGTGCTATTATAAGATAATGTAAATATCAGATATTACAAAAACTACACGTTGTATGAGGAGTTATAATTAATGGAAAATTACGATGCTGAAATTCAAAGACTTAATGAATCTATTGTTAATATATTCCGCAATGAAAAGGATCTGATAGAACACGTTAATGCGATTATTGAACAGCTCTCAATTAACCGCGCTGAATCCCAGAATGCTTTAATATATGCACGAAATTTAAAATACGAGCTTAATGATCCGCGTAACCAATTCTGTTCACACTATTTTTACCCTGATATCAGATCTTCTGACGAAACTCTTAATGAACTGATATACAACAGGCGGTCTATTGCAAGATTTGGGGATGGTGAATTTTCTATCATTTTCAATCATCAAAGGCAACCTTTCCAGGACTATGACTCTGGTCTCGCAAAGCGTCTTTTTAATATTATACAGGACACGAGTGACAGAATATTAATTGCTATCGCTGATAATTATGGTTCTCTCGACAGATATAATGAAGAATCTGCTAACGGAATCCGAATGTATATGTCTGATGAAACACGTTCCGAACATGCTTCTGTCCTAAATCCTGACTTCACATATTATAATGCATATGTTACAAGACCATATATAATATATGCTGATAATCACACAGATGCACCACGCAGACGTTTTGAACGCTGGAAACAATTATGGAATAACAGAAACATTGTCATTGTAGAAGGTTCACAGTCACGTCTTGGAGTAGGCAATGATTTATTCTGCAACTGTAATTCAATCAGGCGTATTCTTGCTCCTGCAACCAATTCATACAGCAGATATGATGACCTGTTAAATGCCACGTTAACTAATGTTTCTACTGATGACATTATTCTCATTGCGCTGGGTCCCTGTGCAGGAGTTCTTGCTTATGACCTGGCATGTGAAGGATTTCAGGCAATTGACATTGGACATCTTGACCTTGAATATGAATGGTTTCTGGCTGGAAAAGGAGTCCGTGTTCCTGTTCCACACAAATATAATAACGAATATCCTGGTGATGAAACAGCCCAGCCCATTTATGACACTGCATATGAATCACAAATCATTGCAAGATTTGACTGAAGTACCATTAATGTCTGACACCGATGGTTTAAAAAATGGGGAAAGAACAACATTTCTTTTCCCTTTTCCCCACTTCACATAATTTATTTCCCACTTATTCAATTCAATTTACTTACACATTCCACGTCTTTTTCTTACAGCATAATACATCTCATATTCCATTGCCATAACCTTTTCAAGAGGTATAGGGAGACTGATATAATAAAACACCTGCTTACATTTGAGGAGATTTCTGAGATATCTAATGCTATTGGAATCATGATGTCAGCTCAAAGTGGGAATTTATGAGAAAGCTTTATTCCACTGAATCTCATATGATTAGATAAAATACTCATTGATTATCGAATTTAGAACTTTAATATCTAATGGTTCTTTATGTGTTTCTGTAGTTATCAAAAGATTTTTTCCTATAACAAGACCCTGTTTCTGCATTTTTCTGATACGTCTATGTGCATTTTCAAGATATTCAGGGTTATCTAACATTCCTAAGTGTTCAAGATAATACTCTTTTCTGGTTCTTTTATTTAATATTAAAAAATCTGGATATATAATTATACCAGACTGCAATTTTAAGGGGTATTCATACTTATAAGGTACACCATTTTTCTCTAATGTATCGGCTATTATTTTTTCTGATTTAGATCTTACCTTTTCACCATTATTAGTAATAATCTCTGGCATGTTTTCATCTATACCCTTTGTATGATATATCTCTTCTTTCCACTTTTTAGCATACTCCTCATCTGATATATATGTTGGTTTGACTAATAACTTTTCTCCAGCTGTCATATCAGAATAACACTCATATAATGTTGGACTTTTTTCCATATATTGTACTAATTTATCCAATGCATGCACATGATTCTTTATTACAGCCATAAGCTTATTTTCATATTCTTTTTGTGCCAATTGCACTACCAAAGCTCTTTCATCACTTTTTATATACTTTCTTTTTCCATCTTTTATTAAGAAATATTGTATTGTGCCATTGCTGGTTCCTGTTGTTAATTTGCCGTCTGGATACTTAACAGATCTGGCATTTAATGCTTTTAGTGCATTCTTTAATTCTAAGCTTTCACCTCTTAATGTCCTTATTAATTCTTCTTCTCTTATAATCTTAATCCCTCCTTCTTTTCATCATCTATCCGCGTATTTACTCATTATTTTCCCCTTATATGCATATAGCACGTATATTTTCTATATGCTTACAGCAGAATTACTTATTGTCTTTATTATTTTTCTATATCGCACGTAAATTTACTGCTTAATTACATTAATCACGACTACTCTGGTGCTCTCGGACAGTACATATTACTTATATTTTCATTACTTTATATATATTACAAGTAGTACTTCTGTTTTCTCATCCATTAATTACTTACTAATTGCTAATTCGTGTGATTTATAAGTAAACCTCTCATTATATACTTACCAATTTACTAACCACATTGCAAATTATATGGATTTGCAAGTAAGCCTGACACAATTATCACATTGAGCTACTTCCTACTCCGCAAAAATCAATATTAATAAGTACGCGCTTTCCATTTTTAATATTAATTTACTTGCAAATTCACAATAATAGACTTTACACATATAACATCAAAATTAATTTGCACATATATATCGTATTGCTATACATTATCTGTCAGAAAAACCCGGAAGGCAATGCCTTCCGGGAAATATTAGATTAATATAAGATTATATTACTCAATGATTGTAGCAACAGCACCAGAACCAACTGTTCTACCACCCTCACGGATAGCGAAACGAAGACCCTGCTCCATAGCTACTCTATGGATAAGCTCAACTGTCATCTCTACGTTATCACCAGGCATGCACATCTCTGTACCAGCTGGAAGCTCACAAACACCAGTAACATCAGTTGTTCTGAAGTAGAACTGTGGTCTGTAGTTGTTGAAGAATGGTGTATGACGACCACCCTCGTCCTTTGTTAATACGTAAACCTGAGCTGTAAACTTCTTGTGTGGTGTAACTGAACCTGGCTTACAAAGAACCTGACCTCTTTCGATCTCGTCTCTCTGAACACCTCTAAGAAGAGCACCAATGTTATCACCAGGCATAGCCTCGTCAAGGAGCTTTCTGAACATCTCGATACCAGTTACAACTACCTTACGGATCTCTTCTGTGATACCAACGATCTCAACTTCCTCGTTAACCTTAAGGACACCTCTCTCTACTCTACCAGTAGCAACTGTACCACGTCCTGTGATAGAGAATACGTCCTCTACAGGCATAAGGAATGGCTTATCTGTATCTCTCTCTGGATCTGGAACATACTCATCAATAGTATGCATAAGCTCAAGGATCTTATCACCCCATTCGCTGTTAGGATCTTCAAGTGCCTTAAGAGCTGAACCCTGGATAATTGGTGTATCATCTCCTGGGAAACCATACTCGTTAAGAAGCTCTCTGATCTCCATATCTACGAGCTCAAGAAGCTCTGGATCATCAACCATATCACACTTATTCATAAATACTACAACGTAAGGAACGCCAACCTGACGAGCAAGAAGGATATGCTCTCTTGTCTGAGCCATAACACCATCAGTAGCAGCAACAACAAGGATAGCTGCATCCATCTGAGCTGCACCAGTAATCATGTTCTTAACGTAGTCAGCATGACCTGGGCAGTCAACGTGTGCGTAATGTCTCTTCTCTGTCTCATACTCAACGTGAGCTGTAGAGATTGTGATACCTCTTTCTCTTTCCTCTGGAGCCTTATCGATGTTCTCGAAAGCTACAGCCTCACCTGTACCAAGTCTCTCATGAAGAGTCTTTGTGATAGCAGCTGTTAATGTTGTCTTACCGTGGTCAACGTGTCCGATTGTACCAATATTACAATGTGGTTTTGTTCTCTCAAATTTAGCCTTTGCCATTGTTTAAAATCCTCCTTAAAATATATATTTAGGTTTTTTCATAGCTGATAACAATTATATTGTATTTCACAATATTTTTCAACTATAAATTTTATTTACTTATAATTACTTAGCTCTTGATGCGATAACCTTATCCTGAACTGACTTAGGAGCCTGCTCATACTTATCGAAGAACATTGAGTAGTTACCACGACCCTGTGTCTTAGAACGAAGGTCTGTAGCATATCCGAACATCTCTGCAAGTGGAACGAAAGCCTTAACCATCTTACCACCACTGATGTCTTCCATACCCTCAATACGTCCTCTACGAGAGTTAATATCACCGATTACATCACCCATGTATTCCTCAGGCATTGTAACCTCAACCTTCATAACTGGCTCTAATAAAGCTGGGCTTGCCTTAGCCATAGCATCTTTGAATGCCATAGAACCAGCGATATGGAATGCCATTTCTGAAGAATCGACTTCATGATATGAACCATCATAAACTGTTGCCTTAACACCAAGTACTGGGAATCCAGCAAGGATACCAGCCTGTGAAGCCTCTTCAATACCTTCGCCAACAGCTGGGATGTATTCCTTAGGAATAGCACCACCGACAACCTCTGACTCGAATATGAACTGCTGCTCACCATTAGGATCCATTGGCTCGAATTTAACTTTACAGTGACCATACTGACCACGACCACCTGACTGCTTAGCATACTTGCTATCAACGTCAACAGCCTTTGTAAAGCACTCTCTATAAGCAACCTGAGGTGCACCAACGTTAGCCTCTACCTTAAACTCACGAAGAAGTCTATCTACGATAATATCAAGGTGAAGCTCACCCATACCTGCAATGATAGTCTGACCAGTTTCCTGATCTGTATGAGCACGGAATGTAGGATCTTCTTCAGCAAGCTTTGCTAAAGCTTCACCCATCTTACCCTGATCATTCTTAGTCTTAGGTTCGATAGCAAGCTCGATAACTGGCTCTGGGAACTCCATAGACTCTAAGATAACAGGATGCTGTTCATCACAGATTGTATCACCAGTTACTGTAAACTTAAGACCTACAGCGGCTGCGATATCACCTGAATAAACCTTATCTATTTCTTTTCTGTTATTAGCATGCATCTGAAGGATACGACCAACTCTCTCCTTCTTATTCTTTGTAGAGTTAAGTACATATGAACCTGAGTTTAATGTACCTGCATAAACTCTGAAGAATGCTAACTTACCAACGAATGGGTCAGTCATAATCTTGAATGCTAATGCTGCGAATGGCTCGTCATCGGAAGACTTAACGAATACTTCGTTACCATCCTCATCAGTACCTGCGATATCTGGGATATCTGTAGGAGCTGGCATATATTCAATAACAGCATCAAGAAGCTTCTGAACGCCCTTATTCTTGTAAGCTGTACCACAAAGACAAGGAATAGCATCACCTGCTATAGTTCCTTTTCTTAATGCTTTCTTTAATTCATCAACAGAGATATCTTCGCCTTCAAGATATTTCTCCATAAGATCCTCATCTAACTCAACACACTGCTCAACAAGCTTGCTGTGGTACTCTTCTGCCTGATCCTTTAAGTCAGCTGGAATCTCACCAACGGCAATATCGTCACCTTTATCGCCATTGAATATATAAGCCTGCATTTCGAATAAATCGATAATTCCCTGGAATGAATCTTCCTTACCAATAGGAATCTGTACAAGTACAGGATTCTTGCCAAGCTTAGAAATAAGCTGATCACATGATCCAAAGAAATCAGCACCAAGCTTATCCATCTTGTTCATAAATGCCATACGTGGTACATTGTACTTATCAGCCTGACGCCATACGTTCTCTGACTGAGGTTCAACACCATTCTGGGCATCGAATACACCTACAGCACCATCGAGTACTCTAAGTGAACGCTCAACCTCAACTGTAAAGTCAACGTGACCTGGAGTATCAATAATGTTAATACGATATTCAGGCTTTGTCTTATCTGGCTTACCTTCTTTTTCAGGTGTCCAATGACATGTTGTAGCAGCTGAAGTAATTGTGATACCTCTCTCCTGCTCCTGGGCCATCCAGTCCATAGTAGCAGTACCTTCATGAGTATCACCGATCTTGTGATTAACACCAGTATAATAAAGAATACGCTCTGTTAATGTTGTCTTACCAGCATCAATATGAGCCATAATACCAATATTTCTGGTTCTCTCCAATGGATATTCTCTTCCAGCCATCGGTAATTCCTCCTATAATTATTATTAGAATCTGTAATGTGCGAAAGCCTTATTAGCTTCTGCCATCTTATGCATATCTTCTTTCTTCTTTACTGATGCACCTGTGTTGTTAGCTGCATCAAGAATCTCATTAGCGAGTCTTTCTTCCATAGTCTTCTCGCCTCTTGCACGAGAGTATGCTGTCATCCAACGAAGTGCTAATGCCTGTCTTCTATCTGGCTTAACTTCGATAGGTACCTGATATGTGGCACCACCGATACGTCTAGCCTTAACCTCGAGAACTGGCATAATGTTGTTCATAGCCTCCTCAAAAACTTCAAGAGCTGGTCTCTCAGTCTTCTCAGCTACCTTGTCAAACGCTCCGTATACAATCTTCTGTGCTACTCCTCTCTTACCATCAAGCATAATGTTGTTGATAAGCTTAGTAACCACCTTGTTATTGTAAATAGGATCTGCTAATACATCTCTCTTCTGAGTATGTCCTTTACGTGGCACGGTTCTTCCCTCCTTAATAATTTCATTAAATCATCGGTACTCACAAATATCTTACCTTTTTCCATTAAATGGGATAATCGGCTGTGTTTCGTGCTTAAAGTTTATATTAAACCTGCAACCTTGGTATTAATCCAACTCCGCACTGTTAAAATATTAATGTGAATATATATTATATTAACTTCCAAACAGCTAAATATTAATTACTTAGCATCCTTTGGTCTCTTAGCACCGTACTTAGAACGGGCCTGTCTTCTCTTAGCTACACCTGCTGTATCAAGTGTACCTCTAACGATATGATATCTTGTACCTGGTAAGTCCTTTACTCTACCACCTCTGATAAGAACAACGCTGTGCTCCTGAAGGTTGTGACCCTCACCTGGAATATATGATGTTACTTCGATACCGTTTGAAAGACGAACTCTGGCAATCTTTCTAAGAGCTGAGTTAGGCTTCTTAGGTGTTGCAGTCTTAACAGCTGTACAAACTCCTCTCTTCTGTGGAGCAGAGATATCTGTAGCCTTCTTCTGAAGTGAGTTGTAACCCTTCTGAAGAGCTGGTGCTGTTGACTTCTTAACAGTTGACTTTCTACCCTGTCTTACTAACTGGTTAAATGTAGGCATTCTTTTTTCACCTCCCGGAATTAGATTATATATGGGTTGCACGTTCAGTTATTCTGAACCTTTGCATTAAATAAGCGGACAATCTTTGCCCGCCTATTAACACGCTTATTTATTATATCTACTAAAAAAATTGTTGTCAAGCATATAGCTAAAATATTTTAAAAATATTTTTTTAACTAAAATATACAAATCATCTTCTTTCTTATATTTATATTAAAGAAGATGAGCCCTTAACTCCTCACCACTTAATGGACTCAGATAGGCAGGAGCAATATCAAATACTGTCTTGCATCCTGTTGCGCCTTCCTTATGTAATCTGTTGATTGCACGTGCATACGCCACAATTACAGAGCCTGTGAATTCCGGATTAGAATCAAGCTTTAAACTGTATTCAATAATATGCTTATTTTCCTTATTCCATCCTGTAACTCCACTACGGAATACAAATCCACCATGTGGAATGCCTTTATGCTTTTCATTAAACTCTTCCTCGCTGATAAAATGTACTGTTGTATCATAATCAGCAAAGTAGTTAGGCATTGTCTTTATTTCGCTTTCGATTTTAGCAAGGTCTGCCCCATCCTCTGCTACAACAAAGCACTCTCTTGTATGTTTCTGTCTTGTAGTAAGTTCTGGATTCTCACCCGCACGGACAGCTCTTAAAGCCTCTTCAACCGGAATTGTGTACTGTTTAGCATTCTTTACGCCTTTAATTCTGCGAATAGCATCAGAATGGCCCTGACTTACACCTTTTCCCCAGAATGTATAATCATTTCCATCTGGAAGTATGCAGTTAGCATACAGTCTGTTTAGAGAGAACATACCCGGATCCCATCCTGCTGAAATAAGAGCTATATGTCCATTCTCCTTAGCTGCTGCATCAACTGCAGCAAAATGGCCTGGAATATTCGCATGCGTATCAAAACTGTCAATTACATTAAAATATTTTGCGTACTCAGGAGTCTGCTTAGGAAGGTCTGTCGCACTGCCTCCGCATATGATAAGAACATCAATCTCATCCTTGTGCGCCTCAATTTCATTAACACTATATACTGGAACGCCTTCTGTGAGAATCTTCACACTTGATGGGTCACGTCTTGAAAATACTGCACTAAGTGTAATGTCACTATTCTGCTTTATTGCACACTCTACACCTCTTGCAAGATTTCCATAGCCTAAAATACCTGCTTTCATCTACATATCCTTCTTTCTGTCTAATAATTTAATCAACATTATTTTATACTTAAATCCTGTCTTATGCACTAATTTTTTTTAAATTTCTGATTATTTTCTTAATTAATTTAAGCTGTCAAATTCTCCGCACTAAAATCCCCCAGCTTGCATCTGCTACAAACTGGGGGATAATTCTTAATTAACCATATCTGATTAATTAGTTATTTTTATTCTCTTCGTATGCTTTCTTAGCCTCATTGATGCCTGCCTTAAGTCCTGCATAACCAGCCTTTGCAACCTCTTTACCGACTTTAGCAGCTTCTTTGCCAATCTTAACAGCTTCCTTAGCTACTTCTTTGCCTACCTTAGCTGCCTCTGTTGCCGCCTGTTTTGCTTTTTCCTTCAATTCATCAGTATCAATTCCATTATTCTCGCCAGTCTGCTTAACATCACCATAAGTAATCGCAGCCTGTGCTGCAGCAAGTCTTGCGATTGGAACTCTGAATGGTGAACAGCTTACATAATTAAGTCCTGTCTTATGACAAAATTCAATTGAGCTTGGATCTCCACCATGCTCACCACATATTCCACATTTGAGTTCTGGACGTGTACTTCTTCCTTTCTTAACTGCCATCTCAACTAACTGGCCAACACCTGTCTGGTCAAGTCTTGCAAATGGATCTGACTCATATATCTTTGCCTTATAGTATGAATCAAGGAATTTACCAGCATCATCTCTTGAAAATCCAAATGTCATCTGTGTAAGGTCATTTGTACCAAATGAGAAGAATTCAGCTTCCCTTGCAATCTGGTCAGCTGTAAGAGCTGCTCTTGGTATCTCAATCATAGTACCTATGTGATACTGCATATCGGAAGATTTCTCTGCCTTAACCTTCTCCGCAGTCTCAACAACAATATCCTTAACATACTTTAATTCCTTAACCTCACCAACAAGTGGAATCATTATCTCTGGAACTATTGTATATCCTTTCTCTGCGCTTACCTCAATAGCAGCCTCCATAACAGCTCTTGTCTGCATTCTGGCTATCTCTGGATATGTCACAGAAAGACGGCATCCTCTGTGTCCCATCATAGGGTTGAATTCATGAAGAGCATCACACTTCTGATGCACTTCTTCTACTGTAATTCCCATGTCTGCCGCAAGTGCTCTGATGTCTTCCTCATCTGTTGGAACAAACTCATGAAGAGGTGGATCAAGGTATCTTACAGTCATTGGTCTGCCTTCAAGTGCTTCATACATAGCCTTAAAATCTGCCTTCTGGAATTCTCCGATTGCCTTTAGTGCTTCTTCTCTCTGCTCAATATTATCTGAAAGAATCATTCTTCTAAACTTAGGTATTCTGTCCTCACCAAAGAACATATGCTCTGTCCTGCAAAGACCAATTCCTTCTGCACCAAGCTCAACAGCCTTCTTAGTATCTACCGGTGTATCTGCATTAGTTCTTACACCAAGCTTTCTATACTTATCGGCAAGCGCCATTATTCTTCCAAAATCACCTGACACATCAGGGTCTTTAGTTGCTATATCACCCTTGTATATATTACCAGTTGTTCCATCAAGCGATATATAATCTCCCTCATGGAATGTATATCCGCCTAGTTCAAACCACTTTTCTTCTTCACTTATCTTGATGTCTCCGCATCCTGATACACAGCATGTTCCCATTCCTCTTGCAACAACGGCTGCATGTGATGTCATTCCTCCTCTGACTGTAAGGATACCCTGTGCTGCCTTCATTCCTTCGATGTCTTCTGGAGATGTCTCAAGTCTTACAAGAATCACTCTCTCGTTCCTGCCGCCCTTACCAAGTGCCTTGGCATCCTCTGCTGTGAAGCATACCTTACCTGCAGCAGCTCCTGGTGAAGCAGGCAATGCCTTGCCAATAACCTCTCCATCTTCAAGCGCCTTAGGGTCAAATACTGGATGAAGTACCTGATCAAGTGACTTTGCATCTATTCTAAGCACTGCCTCTTCCTCTGTTATCTGTCCCTCATCAATAAGATCACATGCAATCTTTAAAGCAGCATGTGCTGTTCTCTTACCATTACGTGTCTGTAAGAAATACAGCTTTCCTTCTTCAATTGTGAACTCCATATCCTGCATATCATGGAAATGATTCTCAAGCTTCATGGCAAGCTCCATGAATTCCTTGTAGCAATCTGGCAGATCATCCTCAAGCTGTGATATAGGCTGTGGTGTTCTTACACCTGCAACTACATCCTCCCCCTGTGCATTGATAAGATACTCGCCATAGATGCCTTTTTCTCCTGTTGATGGGTTACGTGTAAACGCAACACCTGTTCCTGATGTCTCCCCTTTATTACCGAATACCATAGTCTGTACATTGACAGCTGTTCCCCAATCTCCAGGTATATCGTTATCTCTTCTATATACAATTGCTCTTGGATTATCCCATGATCTAAATACAGCTTTCACTGCCCCCATAAGCTGTTCACGAGGATCTTGTGGAAATTCCTCTCCATGCATTGCATCTTTATAAACCTGCTTAAATTTCTCGGCAAGATTCTTAAGATCGTCAGCATCAAGCTCTGTATCATATTTAACGCCTTTGGCCTCCTTCATCTCGTCGATAATTTTCTCAAAAAATGACTTAGGCACTTCCATTACAACGTCTGAATACATCTGGATAAATCTTCTATATGAATCATATGCAAATCTTGGATTACCTGTCTTCTTTGCAAATCCTTCAACTGCCACATCATTAAGTCCAAGATTAAGGATTGTATCCATCATACCTGGCATAGAAGCTCTTGCACCAGATCTTACCGATACAAGCAACGGATCCTGTGTATCACCAAATTTTTTATTGTTGACTTCTTCCAGCCATTTAAGCGCTTCAAATATCTGTTCTTTTATTTCATCAGATATCTCTTTTCCCTTGGCATAATAATCTGTACACGCTTCTGTTGTCACTGTAAATCCTTGTGGTATAGGCATCCCCAATCCTGTCATCTCCGCAAGGTTACATCCCTTACCGCCGAGCAGATTACGCATTGACGCGTTACCTTCGTTAAATAAATAAACCCATTTAGCCATAAGCTCCTCCTTATATATCTTTTAATTATTTGCGACTTGGATATTGTTAATTTTATAACAATTTATTCATCTTGTCAAATAAAATAATAGTAAAAGCCACAGATGCATTATGCATCTGTGGCTTCTACTTTAGTACTTTATATTATTCTGTAATGTTGATTACTTCATCCTCTGCCTCTGATCCAGCTTCAGTTTCAGCTTTCATTTCTGCTTCTGGTGCTGTATCTTCTGCCTCTTCGACATATTCAACACCTGTATCAAGCTTTACATCAGCGTATCTCTTCATACCTGTACCGGCTGGAATAAGCTTACCAATAATTACGTTCTCTTTAAGACCGATTAATGGGTCTACTTTTCCATTGATAGCCGCATCAGTAAGAACCTTTGTAGTCTCCTGGAATGAAGCTGCTGACATAAATGAATTAGTTGCAAGTGAAGCCTTAGTGATACCAAGAATAATTGGAGTTCCTGTAGCTGGAGTCTTACCCTCCTCAACAAGCTTCTCATTAACTTCTGTAAAGTCAATTGTATCTACCTGTGAACCAGGAAGGAATCCTGAATCACCAGCCTCATCAATGATAATCTTCTTAAGCATCTGACGTACTATAAGCTCGATATGCTTATCATTGATTTCAACACCCTGTATTCTATATACCTTCTGTACCTCACGGATCATGTAATCCTGAACAGCACGAACGCCTAAGATTCTAACGATATCGTGTGGATTCTCAGAACCCTCTGTGATTTCCTCACCCTTTACAACTATCTGTCCTTCCTGAACCTTAACTCTAGTATCTCTTGATACTGGGTAGGCCTTAGAATTGCCTTCGTCATCTGTGATTACGATATCTGTCTTCTTATCAGTTTTTGCAAAGCTTACTACTCCGCCAAATTCAGCTAAGACAGCAAGTGTCTTTGGCTTTCTTGCCTCGAAAAGCTCCTCTACTCTAGGAAGACCCTGTGTGATGTTATCACCAGCAACACCACCAGTATGGAAAGTTCTCATAGTAAGCTGTGTACCAGGCTCACCGATTGACTGGGCAGCGATGATACCAACAGCCTCGCCAACCTGAACAGTCTGACCAGTTGCCATGTTAGAACCATAACATTTAGCACATACACCAATATGTGAACGGCATGTAAGTATCGTTCTAATCTTAATCTCTTCTCTGCCTGTTCCCACGATTGCAGCAGCTCTCTTAGGTGTAACAAGCGTATTAGCTCTTGCAATAACACTGCCATCAGCATCTACAATATCTTCAGCAAGGAATCTGCCTGTAATACGCTCCTGTAATGACTCAAGCACATCAGCCTTAGCATCACTGTCAGCTGTAGCTTTATCATTAACAAATTCATATACATACATACCCGGAATAGGCTTTCCTACGCTACAATCATTCTCTCTGATAACAAGATCCTGTGAAACGTCAACCAGACGTCGTGTAAGATATCCAGAATCGGCTGTCTTAAGGGCTGTATCTGACATACCTTTACGGGCACCATGGGCTGAAATGAAATATTCCAGAACATCAAGACCCTCACGGAAGTTTGACTTGATAGGAAGTTCAATTGTATGTCCTGATGTATCAGCCATCAGTCCACGCATACCTGCAAGCTGTTTAATCTGCTGGTTAGAACCACGGGCACCTGAGTCAGCCATCATGAAGATATTGTTATACTTATCAAGACCTGCAAGAAGAGCATCCTTTAACTTCTCATCTGTCTCCTGCCATACCTTAATAACATTCTTGTATCTTTCTTCATCAGTTGAACGACCTCTGTTGTAGTTCTGTGCAATCTGTTCAACCTTTTTCTCGGCATTAGCAATAAGTTCTTTCTTGATAGGTGGCACAGTCATCTCTGAAATAGAAACTGTCATAGCCGCTCTTGTAGAGTACTTATAACCTGTTGCCTTGATATCATCAAGAACTTCTGCTGTCTTTGTTGTACCATGTGTATTAATTACATGCTGTAAAATATCCTTAAGCTGCTTCTTACCAACATGGAAATCAACTTCAAGTATAAGCTCGTTTCCCGGAATACTTCTGTCAACGAAACCAAGATCCTGTGGAAGAATTTCATTAAATATAAATCTTCCTAATGTCGATTCTACATTACCATGCTTAACTTCTCCATTAACTGTTCTGGTTACACTGACAAGTATCTTGGAATGTAATGTAATAACTCCATTCTCATATGCAAGAATTGCCTCGTTCAAATCCTTAAAGAACTTACCTTCTCCCTTTGCACCTGGTCTTTCCTGTGTAAGATAATAGATACCAAGTACCATATCCTGTGATGGAACTGCAACAGGACCACCATCAGAAGGCTTTAATAAGTTATTAGGAGATAACAGCATAAATCTACACTCTGCCTGTGCCTCTACTGAAAGAGGAAGATGGACAGCCATCTGGTCACCATCGAAATCGGCATTGAACGCTGTACAAACTAATGGATGGAGCTTAATAGCCTTACCTTCTACAAGGATTGGTTCAAATGCCTGAATACCAAGTCTATGAAGTGTAGGAGCACGGTTAAGCATAACTGGATGCTCTTTAATTACATCTTCAAGTACATCCCATACATCATTCTCAAGTGCCTCAACACTCTTCTTAGCTTTCTTGATATTCTCAGCCTTGCCACGTCTTACAAGCTCTCTCATAACGAAAGGCTTGAAAAGCTCAATAGCCATCTCCTTTGGAAGACCGCACTGATATATCTTAAGCTCTGGACCAACTACGATAACTGAACGGCCTGAATAGTCAACTCGCTTACCAAGAAGGTTCTGACGGAAACGTCCCTGCTTACCTTTAAGTAAATCAGATAATGACTTTAACGCTCTGTTACCAGGACCAGTTACTGGACGTCCATTTCTACGTCCATTATCAATTAGAGCGTCTACAGCTTCCTGAAGCATTCTCTTCTCATTACGAACAATGATATCTGGTGCTCCAAGTTCAATAAGTCTTGCAAGACGATTATTACGGTTGATGATTCTTCTGTATAAATCATTAAGGTCTGATGTAGCAAATCTACCACCATCAAGCTGAACCATAGGTCTTAAATCTGGTGGGATAACTGGTACTTCTGTAAGTATCATCCACTCAGGCTTAGTTCCAGCATTAATAAATGCCTCCATAACCTCAATTCTCTTGATAAGTCTTGCTGCCTTCTGTGAAGTTGTATTAGCAAGCTCTTCTTTAAGCTTAACAACCTCTTCCTCAAGATTAACATTTTTTAAGAGCTCATATATAGCTTCTGCACCCATGCCAACACGGAATGTGCTGCCGTACTGATCATACGCTTCTCTGTATTCCTGTTCAGTCATTATCTTCTTGAAAGGAATATCTGTTTCGCCTGGATCAAGTACGATGTATGCTGCAAAGTAAAGAACCTTTTCAAGATTCTTAGGACCGATATCAAGAATTAAATCCATTCTGCTTGGGATTCCCTTGAAATACCAGATATGCGATACTGGCGCAGCAAGGTGAATATGACCCATACGGTCTCTTCGCACACTTGCCTTAGTAACCTCAACACCACACTTATCACAGATAATACCCTTATCTTTGATTTTCTTATATTTACCACAGTGGCATTCCCAGTCCTTACTAGGTCCAAATATTCTCTCACAGAACAAACCATCTCTTTCAGGCTTTAATGTTCTATAATTAATTGTCTCTGGCTTAGTTACCTCGCCATGTGACCACTCTAATATATTCTCTGGAGAAGCAAGTTTAATCTGAATCTTGTCAAACTTCATTGCGTTATTAGACTTCTTTGATTCCTCTGCCATCTTTCTGCTCCCTTCTATTAATACTGATCTGAATTACCATCATCATAGCTGTCTTCTGCATCGAAGCCATCCTCGAAATCGTCACCCAAATCTTCATACTTTGTCTCACCGAACTCATCTACAGTCTGCTCCATGAAGCCTGCCTGCTTAAGCTCGTTCTCATCATTCTTGTTGTATCTGCGTCCGTTGCCATCCTCAAGAACTTTCTTGAAATCTGTAACTTCGTACTCAGCACTCTCAAGAAGCTTAACTTCCTCATCATTCTGATCTAATACTCTTACATCAAGTGCAAGTGACTGTAATTCCTTAAGAAGAACCTTAAATGACTCTGGAATACCTGGTTCAGGTATATTCTCGCCCTTGATAATAGCTTCATAAGTCTTAACTCGGCCAACAACATCATCTGACTTAACTGTCAGGATTTCCTGAAGTGTGTGTGCAGCACCATAAGCCTCAAGAGCCCAAACCTCCATCTCACCAAAACGCTGTCCACCGAACTGAGCTTTACCACCCAGAGGCTGCTGTGTAACAAGTGAATAAGGACCTGTTGAACGTGCATGAATCTTATCATCAACAAGATGATGCAGCTTAAGATAATGCATGAATCCAATTGTTACAGGGTTATCAAAATATTCACCTGTTCTACCATCACGAAGACGCACTTTACCATCTCTTCCAATTGGAACGCCCTTCCATTCTTCTCTGTGATCCTTATGTTCATCAAGATACTGGAATACATCATCATTAAGTTTATCTTTATATTTAGCTTCAAACTCGTCCCACTCAAGATTAGCATAATCATTAGCAAGACCAAGTGTATCCATAATATCATTCTCGTCTGCGCCATCGAAGATTGGTGTAGATACATTGAAACCTAACACCTTGGCAGCAAGACTTAAATGTATCTCTAAGACCTGACCAATGTTCATACGTGAAGGCACACCCAATGGGTTAAGCACGATATCAAGTGGACGTCCATTAGGAAGGAATGGCATATCCTCAACAGGAAGCACTCTTGAAACGACACCCTTGTTACCATGACGACCAGCCATCTTATCACCTACAGAAATCTTTCTCTTCTGTGCAATATAGATACGGACTGATTTATTAACACCTGGTGAAAGTTCATCACCATTTTCTCTTGTAAATGTCTTAACAGCAACTACAATACCATATTCACCATGAGGAACCTTAAGGGATGTATCTCTTACCTCTCTTGCTTTTTCACCAAAGATAGCTCTAAGAAGTCTCTCTTCTGCTGTAAGCTCTGTCTCTCCCTTAGGAGTTACCTTACCTACAAGAACATCTCCTGCACGAACCTCAGCACCGATACGTATGATACCATTCTCATCAAGATCCTTGATGGAATCATTAGCAACAGAAGGAATATCTCTTGTAATCTCTTCTGGTCCTAACTTTGTATCTCTTGCCTCTGTCTCGTACTCTTCAATATGAATAGATGTATACACATCGTCTCTTACAAGTCTTTCACTAAGTAATACAGCATCCTCATAATTGTAACCTTCCCATGTCATGAAACCGATAAGAGGATTCTTACCTAACGCAATCTCACCAGCTGATGTAGATGGACCATCTGCAATTACATCTCCTGCCTTAACCTCATCACCCTTAAATACAATAGGTCTCTGGTTATAACAGTTACTCTGGTTACTTCTTGAGAACTTTGTAAGCTTATACTCACGTACATTGCCGTCTGTCTCTTTAACTTTTATCTTATTAGATTCAGCTGATAATACAACACCATCTGCCTCTGCAACCACACATACACCAGAGTCAATAGCAGCCTTGCTCTCGATACCAGTACCAATAACAGGTGCTTCTGTTGTAAGAAGTGGAACCGCCTGACGCTGCATGTTAGAACCCATCAGCGCACGGTTAGCATCATCATTCTGCAGGAATGGAATCATTGATGTAGCAACTGAGAAAACCATCTTAGGTGATACATCCATTAAATCTATAAGAGTCTTATCAAATTCAGATGTCTCATCTCTGAATCTTCCTGATACTGAATTCTTAACAAAATGTCCGTCTTCATCTAACTCAGCGTTAGCCTGTGCTACATGATAATCATCTTCCTCATCAGCAGTAAAATAGCGGACTTCCTCTGTTACTCTAGGATTCTTAGGATCTGTCTTATCTACTATACGATAAGGTGCCTCCACAAATCCATACTCATTAATTCTTGCATAAGATGCAAGAGAGTTAATAAGACCAATGTTAGGACCTTCTGGTGTCTCAATAGGGCACATTCTTCCATAATGTGTATAATGTACATCTCGAACCTCGAAACCAGCTCTATCTCTTGAAAGACCACCAGGACCTAATGCTGAAAGTCTTCTCTTATGAGTAAGCTCACCAAGAGGGTTATTCTGATCCATGAACTGTGACAGCTGTGAACTTCCAAAGAATTCCTTAATAGCTGCTGTTACAGGCTTAATATTAATAAGTGACTGTGGTGATATACCGCTCAAATCCTGTGTTGACATTCTTTCACGAACAACACGCTCCATTCTTGAGATACCAATTCTGAACTGGTTCTGAAGAAGTTCACCTACAGCTCTGATACGTCTGTTACCAAGATGATCAATGTCATCCTTAGTTCCAACGCCATACTCAAGATGCATATTATAATTAATAGAAGCAAGGATATCTTCTACTGTTATATGTTTAGGGATAAGATCTCCAATATTCTTAGAGACAGCTTCCTTTATATCATCAATATTATCATTCTCAGCTAATATCTGAGCAAGTACAGGATAGAATACGTTCTCAGTAACCCCAAGTTCCTTAGCCTCTTCTGGTGTAATATCAATCCACTTTGTGATATCAACAGCCATATTAGAGAGAACTTTTACCTTTCTATTAGAGAATGTACCATCTGACTCTCTTACTTCTACAGCAAGAAATACTGATGGAACAGCAGCGTTCTGAATTGCCTCTGCCGATTCTCTTGTAAGCTTATCACCAGCCTTGGCAATGACCTCTCCATTGTTATCAACAACATCCTCTGCAAGTACATGTCCAGCAATTCTGTACTTAAAAGAGAGCTTCTTATTAAACTTATATCTACCAACCCTTGCAAGATCGTATCTTCTTGGGTCAAAGAACATTCCACTTATAAGTGCCTCAGCACTATCTACAGACAATGGCTCGCCTGGTCTTAACTTCTTATAAAGTTCAAGAATACCCTCCTGATAATTCGTAGATGTATCTTTCTCCATAGTAGCAAGAAGCTTTGGCTCCTCACCAAATATGTCAATAATCTCAGCATTAGAGCCATAACCCAATGCTCTGATAAGAACAGTTACAGGCACTTTCTTGTTTCTATCTACTTTAACATAGAATACATCATTAGCATCTGTCTCATATTCCAGCCATGCACCACGATTAGGAATAACCTGGCTGCTGTAAAGGAATATCTTACCATACTTATCTTTCTGTATATCATAGTAAATACCAGGTGAACGCACTAACTGGCTTACAATAACTCTTTCTGCGCCGTTGATGACGAATGTACCTGTCTTAGTCATGATTGGAAGATCACCCATGAAAATCTCATGTTCGCTTATGTCTTCGCTCTCCTTGTTGTGGAGTCTGACTCTGACCTTTAAAGGTGCTGCAAATGTAGCATCTCTTTCTTTACATTCCTCAATAGAATACTTGACTTCATCTTCACACAACTTAAAATCTACAAATTCCAGACTTAATCTGCCATTAAAATCTGCAATTGGAGAGATGTCATCAAAAACTTCTTTTAAACCTTCATCCAGGAACCACTTGTATGAGTCTTTCTGAACCTCTATGAGGTTAGGCATTTCAATGACTTCCTTCTGTCTTGAATAGCTCATTCTGATGCTTCTACCGGACTTCACTGGACGTATTCTGTTTTTCTCCATTGACGTTTCACCCCTTGTTTTATTTGCTTTATTTATTACATTATTAATATGTGTGCACAGACTATGTACAACATACCACAATAGTGCATTGTCCATATTATCACAGGGAATGTAGATAAGTCAAGGGATTTAGAGGATGATTTTTGAAGTTTTTTAAGATATGGAATATATAGGGGATGTAGAGAGGAGGATATGCTAGATGTAGGGGTGGGTGACTCCCACTACTTTAGCGCAGTGCAAGCTTGAGTGCAGAGCACTCAAGCTTTACGCGCTGTCGCGCTCTATGAATAAAATAACAAAAGGACCCCGTCGTAAGCAAGCTTACACGGAGTCCCTTTATTATTTCATTCGCACTGCGCTTGTAGTCCGCGGTATTACTTAAGAGTAACCTTTGCACCTTCAGCTTCAAGCTTCTTCTGGATATCTTCAGCTTCTTCCTTAGAAACAGCTTCCTTGATAACCTTAGGAGCGCCATCAACAACGTCCTTAGCTTCCTTTAAGCCAAGACCTGTTAACTCACGAACAACCTTGATAACCTTAACCTTGTTAGCGCCAGCTTCTGTAAGCTCTACGTCAAACTCTGTCTTCTCTTCGCCTGCTGCTGCGCCAGCACCTGCTGCTGCAACTACAACGCCTGCTGCTGCAGATACGCCGAATTCTTCCTCACATGCCTTAACTAAATCGTTAAGCTCTAATACTGTTAAACCCTTAATAACTTCAATGATTTCCTGTGTAGTCATTATAATAATCTCCTTTTCTGATTAATAGTGGCTCTGTGGCCATTAAAATTAAGTTCTTTCCTTGATTACAACTCTGTAATTAAGCTACATCCTCGCCCTTTTCAGCGATCTGCTTAATAACACGAGCAAAGTTTGTAATAGGTGACTGGATGCTTCCAAGGAGCTTTGAAAGAAGCTCGTCTCTTGATGGAATGCTTGCGATTGCTGTGATTCCCTTAGCATCATAGAATGTGCCCTCAACGACACCGCACTTTAACTCAAGTGCATCAGCTGTCTTAGCAAAATTGTTAAGTATTCTAGCTGGTGCTGTAGCATCATTAGCGCTGATTGCAATTGCATTAGGTCCATCAAGTAAATCTGTCATTCCCTCGAACTGTGTACCAGCAATAGCTCTCTTAACTAAAGTATTCTTATAAACCTTGTATACGACACCTGCTTCTCTTAACTGCTTTCTAAGCTGTGTATCCTGCTCAACAGTTAATCCACGATAGTCAACAAGTACAACGCCTGCTGCATCTTTAAGGCATGCTGAGATCTCGTCTACGATAGGCTGCTTAAGTTCTACCTTTGCCATGAATAGTTCCTCCTGTTAGATTTTGAATTCTGCCAAAGTCATTGAAAAAGCCCTTACGTCACCAAGACATAAGGGCTGAAAAATCATTAGTCAATTTCATTCCTCGGTAGGCGTATTACCTTTAACCCTTGCGGGACCATACTGTCTTAGGCAAAATATTATCGAATGGTAATATACCATTAAATTTATATGATGTCAACCGAAAAATTAAACATCTTTCCAAAATTCTTTATTGCTAAAGAATCAATGGATACATCTATAATTAACCAAGGTACTTGATTGTGTTAACCTTTGCACTTGGGCCCATTGTAGATGTAAGAGCAATACTCTTTAAGTAAGCACCCTTGATTGAAGATGGCTTAGCCTTTACGATTGCATCCATGATAGCCTGGAAGTTGTCAGATAACTGCTCCTCTGTGAAGGAAGCCTTACCAATTGGCACGTGAATGATGTTAGTCTTATCAAGTCTGTACTCGATCTTACCAGCCTTGATATCGTTAACAGCCTTAGTTACGTCCATTGTTACTGTACCAGCCTTAGGGTTTGGCATTAATCCCTTAGGACCAAGTACACGACCTAAACGTCCAACGACACCCATCATATCAGGTGTTGCAACAACTACATCGAAATCAAACCAGTTATCGTTCTGGATCTTAGGAATAAGCTCCTCACCGCCAACGAAATCAGCGCCAGCTGCCTGAGCCTCATCAGCCTTAGCACCCTTAGCGAATACTAAAACCTTAACCTTCTTACCAGTACCATGTGGAAGAACAACAGCTCCTCTGATCTGCTGCTCAGCGTGACGTCCATCACAACCTGTTCTGATATGTGCCTCGATAGTCTCGTCGAACTTTGCAACAGCACTCTTCTTAACTAAAGAAATAGCTTCTGCTGCATCATATAATGTTGCGCGGTCAATATTCTTAGCCGCTTCAACGTATTTCTTTCCTCTTTTCATTATAAAAAACCTCCTAGTGGTATTATCGGAAGGGTTTTACTTTCCTCCCACAAATTGTAAGCCTTATGGCCATATATCTGAATATCTTTTTAAGGATTAATCCTCAACAACGATACCCATAGACTTAGCAGTTCCTTCGATCATAGAAGTTGCAGCTTCAACAGATGCAGCATTTAAATCTGGCATCTTAAGCTCAGCAATCTTCTGAACCTCAGATCTCTTAATTGTAGCAACCTTAGTCTTGTTAGGAACACCTGAACCTGACTTAATGTTGCAAGCCTTCTTAAGAAGAACTGCAGCTGGAGGAGTCTTTGTGATGAAGCTAAAGCTTCTATCAGCATAAACTGTGATTACTACAGGGATAATTAAATCTCCCTGATCAGCTGTCTTTGCATTAAACTGCTTTGTGAACTCTACGATGTTAACACCATGCTGTCCAAGTGCTGGACCAACTGGTGGTGCTGGTGTTGCCTTACCAGCAGGAATCTGTAATTTGATATAACCTGTTACTTTCTTTGCCATCTTAGGCACCTCCTAAATATAAATGTGGTTTATGGCGGCCATCCAAGCATATATATGCAATGGTCTCCCACGGGGTATAACCCCAAATACTAAACTAACTTCACGTCAGTAAAGCTA
The DNA here is from genome assembly GCA_934359185.1 of uncultured Lachnospira sp. Lineage (GTDB taxonomy): Bacteria > Bacillota > Clostridia > Lachnospirales > Lachnospiraceae > Lachnospira. Next base: position 77,405 of record CAKRLE010000008.1, read on the forward strand.
ATCTCGACCGGTGTTTCACGGCCAAACATCTCAACATTGATTGTAAGACACTGCTTACCCTCGTTGATCCCTTTAATCACTCCTACAGTGTTCTCCCAGGCACCTGAAAGAACTTCAACCTGATCGCCAACCTTGCCATCGAATGACACAACAGGTTTAATCTCTGCCGCATCTTCAGGAAGGATGACGCCGAGTGCTTTAATCTCAGCAGGAGTAAGTGGTACTGGTTTTGATCCTGGTCCAACGAATCCTGTAACGCCTCTGGTATTACGAACTACATACCAACTATCATCGTTCATAACCATCTTAATGAGTACGTAGCCAGGGAGCATTTTTCTCTGAGCAGACTTTTTAGAACCATTCTTGACCTCTACAACAGTCTCAAGAGGAACGATAACCTCTAAAATCTGGTCTGCAAGATCTCTGTTCTCAACCGCCTTCTCAATGTTCGCCTTGACTTTATTCTCATAACCAGAATAAGTATGCACTACATACCATTTTGCTTCGTCCATTTAATCACCTTTTCCTTATCTAACTAAGAATTCAATGCCAAAACGTGCAACCAAATCTACTACAAAAATGATTACACCTACCAACACAGATACTGCCAAAACAGCCGCTGTCTCTTTTGTAAGTGACTTACGGTCAGGCCAAATGATTTTATTAAACTCAGCTTTGAGACCCTTAAACCAGCTCTTCTTTTGCTTTGTTCCCTTAACAGTTTCACCCATTACTCATTTACCTCACTGTTTAGACTACTTTGTTTCCTTGTGCATTGTGTGTGATTTACAGAATTTACAATATTTCTTTGTTTCCATTCTGTCAGGATGATTTTTCTTCTCCTTGGTTGTGTTGTAATTACGCTGTTTACACTCTGTACATGCCAATGTTATCTTTACTCGCACAACTTCCACCTCCAATTTCTTATTAATTTGTAGGTGCTTGCAATCCGGTATTGCTACCAGACTTTACACCAATTGGCTTTTTTTAGGCATAAAAAAAAGACCGCTTCCATAGCCAGTCTAATATAGCACAGTAACCGAAAGTGCGTCAACACTTTTTTTAATGTTTTTACACTAAAATGTACTATACACTACTAAAATTATTTTAGCAAGTCCTTTTTCTTTATTTGAGGTAAATTAAAATGCAGCTTAGTCCGATAAAGATTCTAAAGATATGTGTAATCCCCAAAAAATGCGTGACATTTTCATTCTTGTGGTATACAATAAGGATGAGAGAGTGACTACTTATTAATATAGCATATCTCATAGACTTATACTCTCTTCGGAAAACGGATTTTCTGGCATATACAGTTCTTACTACAATTAACAGACAAGGAGGTGACTGTTGATGATTAGTAGCGCATATAGTTATTACCTTTCCCAATATGGGAATAAGGTCAACACCAAATACGACACTCATAATAAAACTCAGCTCAAAAATTCATACGGGAAAGTTGTGAAATCCAACAGTCAGTCCCCTATATATAAGATAGATATCTCTGAGAATGCCCAGAAGTATGCTATCGACCTTAAAGAACATGCACGCCAGCTTGGTTTTATAGCAAGAGATTTATCTGATGATAAAAGCGGCGAAATGATATTTAAAAAGTCAGCAGTCAGCAGCAATCCCGATGCAGTCCAGGCTGAATATATTGGCGACAGCAGTGCACCTGATGCTGGTGAGTTTGAAATTGCCGTCAAACAGCTTGCAGCCAGCCAGACCAATACAGGCAGCTTCCTGCAGCCAGGTTCTAAGCACCTTAAGCCAGGCAACTATTCATTTGACTTAAATATCAATAATCTCACGTATGAATTTGAATTTAATGTATCAGATTCAGAGAACAGCAGCGACATCCAGAATAAGATATCAAGGCTGATTAACCGCTCAAAGATTGGTCTTAATTCAAGTGTAGAGACAGACAGCCTTGGCAACACCGCACTTAAGATATCATCTGATGCCACTGGTGTTACCAGCATCAAGCCTACGATATTTAACATTGAGGGTTCTGACGGAAGGGAAGATAACATACAGCTTGTTGATACATTTGGATTAGACAGGGTTACACAGTATCCTTCTAATGCAATCTATTCTGTCAATGGCAGTGAGCAGTACTCACCATCCAACGACATAAATATCAACAATACATATGCTATCCATCTAAAACAAACAACTGGAGATACTCCATCAATTATATCTCTTAATACTGACGACAATTCTATGGTTGATACAATCAACGAGCTTTTGTCAGGATACAACAGTATGATTTCTGTATTTAAGCAGAGTTCTAATCTCGGATTTGACGGTAACGATCGTCTCAGACGTGAATTTACACGAATTGCAGATGCGCACAGTGTAACACTTAACAACAATGGTCTTTCAATTGAAGATGATGGTTCTATCAGCGTTGATAAAGATGCTGTAATGTCCGCTTCAAGTGACGGCAGACTAAGCAGTATCTTTGAAGAGTTAAACCAGTTCAAAAACTCAATACAACGCAAGGCCGATGACCTTGCAACTAATCCTATGGATTATGTCAACAACAAGATAATTGCTTACAAAAATCCGCACAGACCTGTCAATGACCCTTACAACTTATCCGCTTATAGCGGAATGATGTTTTCTGACTATATATAAAAGTGACTGCCCTCATATCGAAGACAGTCACTTTTATTATTCACTCAGCATACTCTTATACGTTTGTTTAAATAATTTACGATTTTCATTATAATTCAAAAGATTAAGCATACCATCATCATGAAAACACCATGGTTTATCTGAAGGCGGCACAATAACATCGTATCCTGCCTTTCTGAATTCAAAGCTCTGTGATATATCGTAAAAATCCCATCCTTTAAAAACATCCTCACGCCATAAAATATCATACTGCGTAGCCATTAAAAAACCATCAACAGCTTCTACCCTTTGCGGCTCTGTTACTTTCTTCAGTTCATTTCGTACAGATGAATATATATTATTAGAATAGTACATTCCAACTCTTTCTCCATACCACATAACACAGCTTCGTGGCAGTTTAGGCGAACCAACCATACCTATCATCCCCACTGATTTATCCGAAAACCCCAACAGCAGTTCACTCAAAAAATTCTTATACAGTATAAACACATCCTGATGCAGATATATTTTATATCTGGCTTCAGAACTATGCATAGCCTTATTGTAACCAGACGTCATAGAAACAGCATCATGCACTATTCTGTAATCAATAGAATACCCATCAGGCACATCCAGAGCATCTACATACCGCAGGCACTCCGTTTCATATTGTTTATTGTTAGAACACAGTATAAAGCAGAATTGTTTTTCATTCATCCTTATTCTCCAATTGCATCATTCAAATATCACATTATATGATTCCAAAATATCGTCATTCAGGTCTGTATATCCCTCATCATTGATAAATGCCATTACCTCATCCAGAATATACTGGCTGTCAACCGATGAACATTTTATGAGATATAATAAAGCTGCCGGCGAGATTTTTTTACTGATAAGCTCATTTACCAGCAATTTCATACTACTTTCTCTGTCCAGATTAAATTCTATATTTAATAATATAAACTTGTATCTGTTTATCTTCTCAATCGCTCCATCTATAGAATATACACCTTTAAAAAACAGCTCATCTTCATATCCCATATTAAATTCTTTCATCATGATTGTTATGCCAATAATACAATATGCCATATCTGGCACAGCTTTAAAAGACTCTATAAGCGTTCCATCCTCAAAAAATGAACACAATTCAAACAATGACTTTTTGTTATCGGCACGTAAAAACATATTTATAGCATTTCGAAGCATATCCAGTTCGCTGCCATGTGCCTCAAGCCAATAAGAATCCTTTAATAACTGCTGTTCAATATATTCTTCTGAAATTTCCACTGCTGACCTCCTGCTGATTTATTATCATTACATTTCAGGCTTATCCAGAAGCTGCTGTATTATTATCACAAATTGTTTTACGACTTTTTGATACTCATATTTTTCGACACTATGCACACAATTACAAGGTATTATATCAGGCAGCTCTCCACTGTCTATAATATCAAGTATCTGTGCAAGCTCATCACTGCTGCCCTTAGAAAAAAAATACCCATTATATCCCGGCTGGACATATTCTGTTATACCATCAACAGGTGTAGATATAACCGGAATTCCTCTGGCAAGCGCCTCTACCGCCGCCATACAAAAGCCCTCATAATCTGATGCAACTACCAACGCTGTAATGTCATTATAATCACACCATGGGTTGTCCTTCCAGCCACACCATGTTACCTGCTCTTCCAGCCCCAGCTGTCTCGATAACTGTTCTAATCCTGCACGTTCTTCTCCATCACCTGCAACTCTTAACTGCCATTTATTCGTAGTTTTTGCTATAGCTCTTAATATCACATCAACTCTTTTTTCCTCGGAAAGCCTTCCTACAAATATAAGATTTCTGGATGATTTTTTCCATGAATCAATCACATGAACGCCATTCATATCAACTGGATTCCCAATAATCTCAACATTCATATCCGGTATAACATTGAGTATCTGTTGTTTTGCCTTATTAGTAAGAACAAGGCAGCAATCTGCGAAAGTAAGACATTCAATCCCACCAGTTCCAAACTGCTTGTAAGTCTCTATAGGAGCATGCAGCCAGGCTATAATCCCAGGGGATATATCAACTGCTTTAACCGCAGCCCGTGCTACATATGTCATAAACGGCCATGGTGTTGCTATTATCGCCTCAGGTTTTTCATGAGTTGCCAGAAACGCTATATACATTCCTACAAAATCTTCTACACATTTCACTTTTTCCCCAACAAGAAGAGGATAAAACTCTATTGCACTACATGTCCATTTCGGCCCATCGTAAACCATCTGGACAACCCGCACACGGATTCCGCACTCTTTCATCTTAGCAGCCACAGAATTAATTACACTTTCAACGCCACCCTTTCCAGACATCGGAACAAGAATATCAACAATGCTTCCTTCCATGAAATTTCCTCCTCATATTAAAAATTCCTGCCCAGGCTCCTTCCCAGGCAGGAATTTAAAATGGATGATAAAATAACCAGTCATCACAGCCAAATGAGAACTAGTTACTTGTCAGCTTTTCTGCGGCTTCCCTAAATGATTTAACGAAGCCCCCAACCTCTGTAAATGCCTCTGCAAGCATAACATCATTTTTCGCTGTGCCCGCTGAATTCATCTTTAATATAGCAGCATTTACTGTATCTTTGTCAACAACAACAGAATCTTTATTAACAAGATCTCTTGTTCCATTATACACTTCAATTATCCAGTTAAGTCCATTCTGTATGCTCTTAATGTATTCGTCTGTATCTTCAAGCCTTTTTCCATTAAGCTCTCCAACAACATTATTAATTGCATTCTCTATCTTTGCGCAGTAAGGAGCAACAACTTTAAGTGCTTCTAACTGCTGTGTAAGCATATCTTCCATCCGTATCCATACCTTTCTGTCATATTCAGCTAAATAAAACAATTCATCCTTGAATTACAATATAGATATCGGAACTTTTCTGGACAAACTTAACCATCTTTTATTTAATTTTCAATAAAGCATCAATTCTCCCACTCTGAAGTAATGGAATCGCATCATATATCTTTTCATAATCCCAATCCCACCACTTTATGTCCAGTAATTTATCAATAATATCATCTGAAAAACGTTTTTTTATCAGTTTAGCAGGAACTCCCCCAACCACTGTATATGGAGCAACGTCCTTTGAAACTGTAGCATTGGCTGCAATCACCGCACCATCACCTATTGTCACCCCTGATAATATAGTCACTCCACGTCCTATCCATACATCGTTTCCAATTGCAATATCGCCCTTGGTGATTGGGTGTCCCTCTATATAATTATAGTCCTGTAAATACATATTAAATGGATATGTCGAAATCCAATCCACCCTATGCAAACCACCACATAAAATTGTAACACATTCTGCAATAGAACAAAATTTTCCAATTCTTAATTTAGTCTCATCATTTTCATATGTTCTCACTGTTGGTATTCCATATGTGAACTTGCCAATAGATACTTGGTCGTTTTCATACATACATATATAATCTAAATATATTTCTTTTTCCAAAAGCATCATTTTTTGCTTTTTAGATAAAAATTTTTCCACATATGAAAAATTTTTTATCTGATCTTTCTGGACTATCTTTGATAAAACTGACACAAAACTACTATCATCACTTATGCAATTAAATACATAATCAATTTTCATATCTGCCATATGAATCATTTCATTTAGTTCTTGAACTTCCATTCCATGAAACTCATGTTTATAATTTTTCTCATCATATACTGCACATATATTAAAATTATAATCAGATATACTAATTCCATAAAAAACAATCTCAGCTATTTTTTCTGTACCAAGTATTACAACATTAATAATCCCATTACTCATTCTATGCCATTTCTTTCATAACAATTTTTTCAAGTTCTATATCGTCCACTGTTCCATCAACATTTCTTGGCAGAGGTTTATCTATAACCACAACCTTCTGGATTTCCCATCGGTATCCCTTCTTTTCATTATATTTATCAATACGCTTTCTGTACTTATCTGGTCTGTCATCCTTATTAATAGGCACAACCACAGCAACAAGCTTATTATCACAAAGAAGAACAGTCGCTTCCGCAACACCATTAAGTGCTGTTATCTCATCACTTGTCATCTTCTTACATATCTTGATTCCTGTAGGAAGAAGGATTATCCCACTATTTCTTCTTGTTATGACAAGATTTCCCTTGCTGTTAATTCTTCCATAATCCCCAGTATGATGAACACCATCTATTATAACCATATCTGTGGCCTTTTTATCATTATAATATCCACTTGTTATACAATCACCACTTACAAGAATCTCCCCATCAGCTGCTATTCTCACATTAGAATCATCCAGCATCTCATAAGAACCATCCTCCGAATAGTTAATCGCCACAGATCCTGTATTTTCTGTACTGCCATAAACTGTATACACCTTGATATCTCTGTCTCTCAACCCCTCATAAAGTTCATATGGGCATGGAGCCTCACCTATAATTACCTTTTTAAGTTCCGGATTAAATGAATTAATCTTTCTCAAATATGCCATATTAGATGGACTGCCTGGAAGGATTGTCGGACGATAATAGTATGTATCTGCATCAATATGTCTAAGCCCTCTTCCAAGACACACACTTGCGCCTCCAGCCAACGGCCATATAATACTGTATACCAGACTAAACACCCTGCTCAACTCTATCTGCGATAATACTTTATCCTCTGGTTCACACTCACAGTGTCCATTCATCATCCTGACAGCTGCCAGAATATTATCAACTGTCAATACACATGGTTTGTCGCCATCTTCCACCGTTGCAGTAAAAATAATGATATTGCCCTCATCAGTATTCTCATCATATACATACCCATTAACATCATCATTTTCAGCATCAGGAATTATAATTGCTTCTGCATCTGATAATATATACTGGTTAGTCGAGCATAACACATAATCTATACCAACTTTAGACAGCTTCTCCTCTCTGATATTAGCAGGCGCAAAAAAATCTATAAGCACCGCATCTTTGCCAGCAAGAATTGTTCCAAAGAAATTAACCACCCACCTGTATGATGCAGGTCCATAAATAGCTATCTCCCGTCCTTCAAAACGCTTAAGATGAATTGCTTTCTTAACAACATCATCAAACAATCCTTTATATGTGACTGATATCGTATCATATAAAACAGCTTCTTTATTTCCCCATTTATCTGCATTATCCTTAAGCATCCTGTAAAATGTTGTACACTCTGACATATCTCACCGTGTCCTTTCAAACATTATCCTAACTCTGTCATCAAAATTAAAGCGTTCTCTGACTTTATTATATCCATTCAACGCAATAGCTTTTCTTTCTTCCTCATGTATTAAATAATACTCTACCTTTTCCACTAAGTCCACATAATCTTCATACATAACAAGATCTATGCCATTCTCAAAATTTTCTGCAATTTCCTGTTGATAATTAGTTATAAGGAATCCTCCACAGCCAAGCACATCCAGTACTCTTAATGGTATACCGGACTGTATAAGTCTTAGTGAAATATTAAGATTAATCTTGCTTCTTCTGAATACCTCCGGCATCTGTGTATCATAATCTACATATCCTTTAAAAGATACTTTTCCAAGTCTGTCATCTTTGTCATTGGAATACAGATTAACCCTGCACCTGTTCTGAAGCAGTGCAAGCGCTGTAAATCTGTCTCTGCCTGTAACCTCTGTCCCAAGCGAATACTCAAGCTGCTTTTTACTTACAACCCCCTCTCCGTCAGAAGCTTTATAATAAAACTCATTAAGACTATCAAGCAGTTTATCGTCTAACATATCACCTATAATATATCCGCCATAAACCTTCTGCTGTGCCCTTACTATTCCTTCAAGATACCCTCTGTAATACTCATCAAGTGGACCACATATATAATTATATGTGGATTTATATAACTGGCCAACCATCGAAACATCACATTCATACCACGATGCAGGATGTTTATTATCTCTGCCCTTATCTGCAAAAATATCTGTATCAACAGCAAGTGTGAGATGATGCGCACCACTGACACCTGATTTTATATATGTATCGCACTGTATAGAATCAAAAAAATATATATCATTACATGAATTTTTAAGTGCATCCACTCTCTTTATGTGAAGTGGTGCATCATATACCCATGAGATATAATGTACACTGTGTCTCTGGCATACATCAGATATTATAGGGCAGAAATTGACAGAAAACACAGTTTTATAACCACCTGCTGTCACTTCCGCTTCCAGCTTTTTTTCAAATTCATCATCCTTATCCCAGTCTTTTATTATATAGTAAAATTTATCATATTCGATTCCCATACGGGTCATCGATGCTTCAATTCCATTCTGCATAAACGCATTCCACTGATAAAAAAGGATCTTATCATTCATCTTATTTTCCTTCTCCCCAAGAAAAAATTTACTCATTTTAATAATATCTTAAAACCATGAAACAATCAATTGATTATTCCCTCTGTTGTCGTTAAAATAGTTTTATGATGTGTTATGGCAGTTTGGAACTGCACTGAATTTATCATGGAGGACATGCAAATATGGGAAGCAACCTTAAGATATATATATATCGGTATGGCAGTATCTGCGAACCAGATATTATTGATACATTTAAAAGAATCGGATTAGAGGTTTATGAGGAAACAGCGGAAATGTTTAACAAAAATCTCTATCCGTCACAATGTGTAAAATTAACTTCTGACAAGATTATTAATGGAGGTTTTTCATTTGTATTCTCCATTAATTTTTTTCCATGGCTTTCTGATGTGTGCAAAATTGCAAACATAGTATATATCAGTCTTATAGTTGACAGTCCTGTTATGGAATTATATTTCAACTCACTTTCCAACAGCTGCAATAGAGTTTTTCTCTTTGACAAAGAACTTTATAAAGAATTTAAGAATTATAACCCCGGACATATATTTGCCATTCCTCTTGCCACTAACATTATCCGTAACGATTCTGTCATAAACTCTGCAGATGAATCATTAAAAGCCAGATACAGAGCCGACATATCATTCATAGGTTCCACATATCAGGAAAAATGCCCATTCAACAACGCAAAACTTCCTGAATACGAAAAAGGATATATCGATGGAATTATAGAAGCCCAGCTTAAAGTATATGGTTATAATTTTATTGAAGATCTTATATCCGATGAGCTTGCCAGGACTGTTCTTGATAGTATGCCAGATGCATACCATTTTCCTGAAGGCTGCAGGGGCAGCGACAAAGCAACTGTTGCACAATTATATATCAGCGTAAAAGCAGCTGAACAGGAACGTCTCCGCGCTCTTAAAATGTTGTCCGATTCTTTTAATGTAGACATATATACACGAAGCGATACTTCCTCAATGCCACATATACATAACCGTGGCTTTGCCCGTTCTCTTGACGAAATGCCTATTATATTTAATCAGAGTAAAATCAATTTAAATATAACAGCTAAATCAATACGCTCCGGATTGTCTCTGCGTATTTTTGATGTATGCGGATGTGGTGGTTTCCTGATTACAAATTACCAGACTGAATTACCTGAATATTTTGAAATTGGCAAGGATCTTGTCGCATATGAAAGCATGAGCCATCTGAAAGAATTATGCAGCTATTATCTGTCACACGAAGATGAACGGATTGAAATTGCATCTCATGGACGGGAAACTGTACGAAACTATTACACCTATGATATACTACTGCTAAGAATGATAGATATGTCATTTCCAGCAAAGTGAGGATTTAATTTATGAATATTCTTATATATGAATGGAAGAATTTCGGCATAGAGGATATATGCGATGCCTTGACATCAATGTCTCACACTTACAAATTAGTAACTGATAATGCCGTACACGACAGAGTCAATGCCGAATTTGATTTACGTTTTGAGGAAACTGTAAGCGAAGGCTTTGACTGTGTATTTACTTTTAACTATAGTCCTGTCATATCCAATAACTGTAAGCGTTTCAACATTCCATACATAGCATTTATATATGACAGCCCCTTGGTTTCACTATACTCATATACAATAATTAATCCGTGCAATTATGTCTTTATCTTTGACAAAAAGCAGTATTGTGAATTAAAAAATGCTGGAATAAACACAGTATATTATGCCCCTCTTGCAGCTAATATCAATCGTCTCACCAAACAGGTAAACGATAATTCAACTGGAAAATGCGATGTATACCATGGGGATATTTCATTTGTAGGTTCTATGTACAACGAAAAGCATAACCTCTTTGACCGGTTAAAAAATCTCCCCCCATATATATCCGGCTACCTTGATGCAATTATGCGTTCACAGCTTAAAGTATACGGATATTATTTCATCGATAAACTACTCACACCTGATATTATTAAAGAACTGCAAAAGAGTGTTCCTGTATCCCCTAACAAAGATGGTGTTGAAACCGTTGAATATGTCTACGCTAATTATTTTCTTGCAAGAAAAATGGCATCAATTGAAAGAACTGATATATTAAGCAGACTGTCGGAATTATTTAACATCAATCTATATACGCCTAATCCTACGCCAGAGCTCCCATTAGTCAACAATAAAGGAGCAATAGACTATTATGATGATATGCCATACGTTTTCAACAACAGTAAAATCAATCTTAATATAACACTTCGTTCTATACAAAGCGGTATTCCTCTACGATGTATAGATATAATGGCTTCTGGAGGATTTTTATTAAGCAACTACCAGGAAGATTTTTATGATTCTTTTATCCCAGGAGAAGATTGTATTCTGTATGAATCTATAGACGATTGTATAGACAAATGCAGATATTATCTTGCACATGAATCCGAGCGGACACAGATTGCCTTGAATGGTCTGGGTCGCATACGCGATAATCATACTTATGAGATACGTTTGTCACAAATTTTTGATATAGTATTTAATTAATTACGGAGGCTGGTATGCTTTATTTTCCAGATAATTATTTTAATGATGAAATAAGATGTGATTTTCATATTGAATCCAAAATGAAACATGCGTGGGCTGCGCAGCTTGAAGTTCTTGAAGAAATCCGACATGTATGCAACAAATGTAACATTCGTTTCTTTGCTGACTGGGGTACACTTCTTGGAGCTGTACGACACAATGGATTCATTCCATGGGATGATGACCTTGATATAGGAATGTTACGAGATGACTATAACCGCTTTCTTGAACTTGCGCCATCTATGTTGTCATCATTCTATGAACTTAAAAGCCTGTACAATGACCCTTTACACGACAATGTCAAATGCCGTGTAATCAATGGCCGTTATATGAATTTCAGCAAAGATCATCTTACTAATTTCCATAATTGTCCATATGTTGTCGGTATTGATATATTTCCCATTGATTATATTCCTTCTGACTTCAATGCAATGAATGAACAATTAAAAGAAATCGAACTGGTTCTGTCTGCTGCAGGCAGCCTTCCTGAAGACAAAGCCGTCACCAGGGAGCAGATTAATCTTGTTGAAAATATCCAGCAGACCTTTCATGTGACATTTAATCCTCGCAACAGATTATTTCATGAATTAAAAAAGCTTGTTGATATTCTCAGTTCAAAATACACTGCCAAAGAATCCTGCGAGGTATGCTCCATGATTGATTTAGCTGGTGGGTGGAATTACCATGTTCCAATTGACTGCTATAAGGATATTACTGATATGCCTTTTGAAAATACAACAATTCCTGTTCCTATAGGTTATGATACTATTTTAAAAATAAAATATGGTGAGGGATATATGACACCATTGAATACCGGCAGCTCTCACGACTATCCATTCTATGCCAAGCAGGAACAAGCGTTAAAATCTGTTATTGAATCTGAATTTAACACTTCAATCACAGATGATGAGCTTGATGCTCTTATTGATGCCAAAATTAAAGGAGCGTGATTTTATAATCCGCTCCAGTACTCTCCTATATCATGAATTGTTTTTAACACTGTTTCCTGCATACTCATTGGAAAACTATTCATTGTTGGATATGTTTCAAAACTTAAAGTTCCTTTAAAACTAATCTCTTTTAATGCTTTCATTATGCCATTCCAATCCTGGCCAGATAATGAATCATCTCCAAATGAATATGGCAGCTGATGCAGGTCACCTTTTGCATCATTCTCATGAAGATGCAGTGCTTTAAGCCTGCTGCCAATTATATGAATAAATTCCACAGGGTCACGCTTTACAAGCTGTAGATGTCCCGCATCAAGACAGAATCCGAACAACTCCTGTCCCGCATATTCATTAAGCGTGTCTATATATCTGACCGCTTCTTCTGGATCAGCGCAAACACCTTCTACAAGCCGTTCTCCAAGTCCTTCATACAGATTCTCAAAACATATACCCACATTACACTGTTTAAGTATTGGCACAAGCATTTTGAAATATTCAATATTTGTATTAAATTCTGTCATTTTATTATACTTATACTGCATTTTAAATGGATGTACAACAACCCATGGTACGCCAAGAACTTCCGCTATGACAAGACTTTTAGGAATTACCTCTCCCTGCATATAATCATTCTGTTTTCCCCTGCCTTCAACTCTCACGGGATATGGCGCATGCATCTGAGATGCCTTTATTCCATACTTCTCCATTGCCATTCTGTACTGCATAAAATACTGCAAAAGATTGTTAATATCTTCACTAAAGAATCCATTTAATTTACCTGCATACAAATCTGAATTCTTAAGGAACGCATCTATATTAATATCAACGCAGTCAAATCCAGCCTCGTGAATCATACAGAACGCTTCATCAATATCTTTTTCTGGAAGTAATCCTTTTGTCTGAACTCCTACTTTATACATCTTTCCCCTCCATGTCTATATATAATACTGGTCAATGAAACAGTCATACTCTATGCCCATATTTTTAAGCTGTTTTCCGATTGGTTCATAATTTATATTACATATCCAGACATTTCTTTCCTCTGGCGGAATATCAAGAATAGCATCAGGTGATTTTATCTCTATACCCAGACGCTCCTCACCCCACACCTCTTTATTATTATCCACTATAAACTTCGGTGGGTACTTATCGCCAAATTTTATCATATAATCCCTGAACATATTGCCAGCTCCAAAAAGTATCAGCTGCCTGCCATCCTGGTTCAGTTTATCTGCAAATCCGAATTCCTTTTCCCACTCAGCAGCCATTCCTTCAAGAAGCCTTATCATGCTGTGATGCAGGACAGCAGGCGTTCTCTTCCATGTCCCCACATTGTTAAACACTATAAAGCCACTAAAATCATACTTAATAAGCATACCTATAACTCTATATATATCTGTAGCCCTCACACCCCTGCCAACAGTAAATGTAAATGGCATCTGTGCCACATCTTCAACTCCGTCATTATCATTGACATGCACAAGAACAAGACACGACATACAATCTTCAACAAACGCCTTAAGATTGCTTCCTAAAAGATTAGCAGTTCCAATATCTGCACAGATTCCAACATTATCATAATTATATGTACATCTGATATCAGATACTATTGTACATAGCCTGCTGCCTTCTGAAAATGGTCCATATATATACGAATCCTTCTGTTTAATATTACTATTCTCTATCAGAAGCGTCATTCCATAAATCTTTATTATGTCTATAGTGTTATCCAGTAATGACATCAGCTGCGTTACATCTTTTATATTTTTTGTCTCTAATACGATATATATACAGCCAGCACTGCTAAGGCATTTAAGCATAGACTCTGTTATATCTCCATCTATAACCGGATTCCACACTGCACCTTTTATATGTATATCTTTATTTTCTTTAAAGATATCATCTATCTCTGCGATCCGGATTTCTATCGACTCATTCAATATACTCCCTGCCACAGCCCATTTGTCCATAATATTAAGATATTGTATTCCAGCTTTAAACATATGTATCTCCTCTATAAATATCTTTCTGGCACATTAGTAATTATATCTGTTACACCATATGCTCTGTATCTTGTAAGATCATCCTCCTTAAGTACTCTTCCATCTTCAAAAAATGGTTCTTCAAAGTTCCATGCTCTTACCGGTTTTCCTTTGAAGTCATCCGGTATCTCTGCTCCCATAGATATTATAGCAGGATGAAGTGCATCAGCATTTGTCTGTCTTCCATACATGATACAGTCATCAATATATGATGCCAGCATTCCAGTCTTAACATTCTTATCTATCTTTTTCATCAACGCAACCGATTCTGGCAGAAATGATGAATACACAATATAATCCTGCAATCCATACCTTGATACAATATCATATGTATCTCTCTCTATGCCTTCATATCGTATATTGCTTGTCTTTAATTCTATATTAATAAGCAGTCCGTTCTTTTCACAATATGGTTTGAGAAGCATGAGTACCTCTTCCAATGTAGGTATCTTCGTATATGTGTTACCGCCCTGTGCATTCTTCCCTGCATATATATTGAGCTTCTTTATTTCTTCCAATGTATACTCGCACACATTCCTATTACCATCTGTAACGCGCCTTACATTTTCATCATGAAATACAACAACCTGCTTATCACTTGTGTACTGGACATCAAGCTCTATTCCAGTTATACCTTTAAGTTTCGCTGCAGCTTCAAAACTTTCAAGAGTATTCTCAGGATATCTCATGCTGCAGCCTCTGTGTGCCCATATTCCTGGTTTTGTCAGCTGCTCATTCTTACTTTCTATATATCCCTGACATAGTTCCCACCAAGGTGCATTCCATTTTACAAACCGCTCCATTATACCTGCCATGGTTATGCTCTCATCTTTATGGACACAAATATCATCAATCCCTTTAACACTTTCATCATCTTCTGACAGCATGCCAGATGTTTTCATTACATCTACAAGAAATATTGCCATCTCATACTGCAGACCAGAACCTTCATATGGAATTTCATAATTTTCAACAACTGATGCATCTTCATATCTCACCTGAAATTTTGTTGTCATCCACCAAGGAGATGGAACCAGTATGTACCCCTTCGTTCCTGTTATAAGAAGCTGCCCTTCACTTTTTGCGCCCATTCCTGTTTTTACAGTTGCAAATGCCTCTTTAAATCTGAATTCCGCTTTGGTATATATATCTACCCCTCCAAGCTCCCTTACACATTTAAAATCAACTTCCTCGTATTCACATCCCAGCAGACGGAAAATTGGAAGCATGCAATAACTTCCAAATTCAAGCATACTGCCATTATATACAGGATTTCTGAACTCTCTTGTATTATTATAAGTAAGTCTGGTAAATGCTGCCTCAACATCCACAACTCTTCCTATTTTACCACTCTTAACCTGTTCTACCACAGCATTAAATCCTGGACAGAATGCCGTCTTTACTGCCTCTTTTAACACAACATTATTCTGTTCTGCAAGTGCATAAAGAAATGCAGCTTCGCTTTTTTTCATTGCAAGAGGTTTTTCACACAAAACATGCTTATCTTTGTTTAACATATAGCTGCAATATGCAGCATGCGTCTCATGTGGTGATGCTATATATACGATATCAACACATTCAGCCATCTCCTCAAGCTTATCAGTATATTTTTTTATATTATGTTTTTGTGCAAACTTTACTGCACTCTCAATTTTAGGATTATATACACATACACATTCCACCTCAAGGCCGTTAAGCCCTGTATTTACCATTCTGTCTGCAATTCTTCCAGTTCCAATTATTCCTAATCTATACATAACAATACTTCTACCCCCGCTTATTTTTTCTTGATTCCATATACCTTTCAATAAATGATGCCATAGCTACCGACTCTCCTGCCGTAAGCTTATAATCTTTGCCGCCTATTCCATTTATCTTAGATATAAATTCACCAATTTCATACCTTAATCCATCTCCCTGAAATGTAGGTTCATAATGTTCAACCCTGTATGAATCCTCATATCTGACATCAAACTGCCTCATAAGCCACCATGGAGATGGTGCTATTATATAGCCTTTGGTGCCCGATACAACAAGCTGCCCCTCTGTCTTTACTCCTACACCTGTACGCATTGTTGCAAACGCATTGTTATATTTTATGTTAACCTTTGTATATATATCTACTCCTTTATCATCTGTCAATGTATCAATATGCATGTCACTGTAATCTGTTCCAAGAAGTTTAATAACAGGAAGCAGTGTGCTTGGTCCAAATTCAAGAAATGCACCACCATACAAAGAATCTGTGCGTTCTCTTGAACCAGCAGCTGCAAGTCTTGTAAAATTAGCCTCCACATCTATAATACTGCCAATCTTTCCGCTCTTGGCGACATTTATCAATTGTTGGAAACCCGGACAATATGCCGCTTTAATAGCCTCCATAAGAACCACCGATTTATCTGATGCCAGCCTGTAAAGTTCCTTACTTTCTTCCATTGTAAATGCAAGCGGCTTCTCACTCAGCACATGTTTTCCAACCGATAACGCATTTTTAGCATAACTATAATGTGTCTCATTAGGAGATGCTATATATACAGCATCCACTCCATCAAGAAACTGCTCATATGAATCGCTGTATGCCTTGATTTCATATCTTGAAGCAAACGAATCTATATCTTTATTTATTGGATCATATACACTCTCTACACTTAATCCACTTACATACTTTGTTTCTGATATAAATCTTGGAACAATTCTTCCAGTTCCAACAACTCCAACTCTCACAATGTTAAATCTGTCTTTTCTTAACATTGTCGATGATACATTAGGCGTTCTGTCAAGATATATAACCTTACAGAACGAATTAAGGTAATCAAATGTACCTATCCAGTCTGAACCTAATGTAAATATATCTACCCCATACTTCTGTATGTCTTCTATCTTCTGTCCATCATGGTCTTCAACAATTATCATGTCAGCAAACCCTGTCCTGCGGACATTATCAATTCTTTCCATAATAGGATCTACTACATTAACCTTGCCTCTTGCTTCATCAAAATGTTCTGTAGTTACACCTACTATAAGATAATCCCCCAGTTCTTTTGCTCTTTTAAGCAGGTTATAATGCCCCTGATGAAACAGATCAAATGTTCCATATGTTATTACCTTCTTCATCTGCGCCTCCATGCGATATATGACAGTCCAACTGCCTGGTCATTATAATATTCCTAATGATTCCCATGCCATGTTCTGCTGCTTCTTATAATACGGATAATCGTGGCTTCCACCACCAAGATATGGAGTTTTCCACCATGGTCCATACTTCTGTCTAAGGATATTTTCATATCCTATCGGTACAGGAAGTGATATATACTCAAACGGCATCTGTATAGAATCTGCATAATATTCTTTAGGATACACATCTGACTTTCTAAGGCCGGCATGATCTGGCATAAGTGCAACCATTGTGGCCTCCTCTTCTGAATACATCATTGACAGCCTTTCCTGAAGTTTCAGAAGCTGGTTCACGATATCTTTGCTATAATCAAATTTTACCCCACACATTTCTTCAATGCCTTTTATCGTAGCCATCTTTTCTTCTTCTGATTCTTCTCCATTATCATATGATGCAGCGGTAACTCCTACTATACCAACAAGGCTGCACACATCTGCATCTTCCTCCTCTGTTGGTGCAAGATAGTCAAGCGGAAATATATCAATGCCAGGAACATATGGAAATCCATAAAATTCTTTAAGATGCTCCGGGTCATAATTTACACTTCTGCCAGTAACAACATGTGCAAGCATATGATGCCAGCTGACGTCATTATGTATATTTACTATCTCCCAGCCCTCAGGCAGTTCCTTAGGTGCTACAAGGCAGAATTTATTGAAATCCGGTCGTTTCATCGTTATATCAACATCATCATCCCATGGAACAAATCCGTGATGTCTTACCGTACCAAGAAGTGTTCCCCAATCTGCAAAATATTGTATATCATATTTTTTGCAGATTCTGTCTATCTCCGCAAGAATCTTTATCATACATGCCCAGTTCTTTTTCATCATGCTTTCAACATAAAACCCTTCACGAATCTCGCCTTTAAAGAAATTTTCTGGTATCTTAATATCCATATTCTATCCCTCTGATTACTGTATTTTGATTTAAAAAAGGGACTGACATATGCCAGTCCCTGATTGATAAATTTCTAATGTTATTATGATTACTGGAGAAGTGAAAGAACACCCTGTGTCTGCTGATTTGCCTGTGAAAGCATTGACTGGCCAGCCTGTGAAAGGATATTGTTCTTTGAGTACTGAACCATCTCATCAGCCATATCTGTATCACGGATACGTGACTCAGCTGCCTGTGTATTCTCAGATGTTGTATCAAGGTTGTTAATTGTATGCTCAAGTCTGTTCTGAAGAGCACCAAGCTTAGATCTCTGTGTAGATACCTTATCGATAGCAACCTGAATCTTAGACATTGCTTCACCTGCACCTGAGAATGAAGATACCTTAAGTCCATTAACACCAAGTGATGTTGCATTCATGTTACTTACAGAGATAGAGATTGACTGTCCTGAAAGCGAACCAATCTGAAGATTCTTCTTAGAAAAACTTCCATCTAAAAGATTCTGCGTATTAAACTGTGTTGTTGAACGGATTCTGTCGATCTCTGATGTTAACTGATCAACTTCCTGCTGAATAGCTTTACGATCTGAACTTGTATTAGTATCATTAGCAGCCTGTGTTGCTAACTCGTTCATTCTCTGAAGAATTGAATGTGTCTCATTAAGAGCACCTTCAGCTACCTGAATAAGAGAGATACCATCCTGAGCATTATCAGATGCCTTATTAAGACCTCTGATCTGGCTTCTCATCTTCTCTGAGATTGAAAGACCAGCTGCATCATCTGCTGCACGGTTAATTCTATAACCTGATGATAACTTCTCTGTTGACTTTGACAGTGAGCTTGTTACTCCGTTTAACTGTCTGCTTGTGTTCATTGCTGATAAATTGTGCTGTACTACCATAATTAATTCCTCCCTGATATTCAATCATCCATTTTGATTATTAAGCAGTTCCTAACTGCATATATATGTGATTTTCAAAACCACTTTATAAACAAATAAACCATCCATTTTTATTTGTTCATCATTTACTTGTTTTATATATCGGAGGTATCTCAAAATACTTAACCCCATTTTTGAAATTTTTTACATTATTTTTTTTATATTTTCAACAATACCTTCTTCAATTACCTGAGAGCACCTGTTTTTCTGGATTATGTGAAGTTCATCCCTTATTGATGCAGAAAATAACTGTTCAATTTTTTTGAATCCACTCCATGATTTTTCAAGACCGCATTGTTCAATAATGTTCTCCATTGGAATATAATCATTAATCTCTGGATATGAAAAATACACAGTTCCCAATGCCCTATATACAACATAATCTGCTGGAATATTTTCAAGCATCCATTCCTGATCATACCATAACAGGTCATCACCATGCAGAAATGCATTACGGAATGTCATATCCAGATACCCATTCTTAAGAATATAGCCATAATCTATATTATCATTACGCATATCTGGTTCTAAGCTATATAATATATTATCATCAGAATTTACTATATCTGACGACTTTAAAACCTGTTCGTATAATTTTTCTACAAGATATACTGCATTAGCAATATTTCCACTTTTACATGTTTCCACAAATTTTTTTTCGAATAATTCATCTTCAGAAAATGGCACATTCATCAGATCACCTTCCATATAACTTCCAAGCGTAAAAAGTCCCTGGGATTTTATCTGCTCCTCATTTTGTACAGTCTGTTTAATATGTGCTGTTCCTTTATCAGACAGAGCAAATTTTATAACTTTCTTATCTTTCGATATTTTGGTTCCCAGCTGATATTCATCTTTTCTATCATCACACAGACTTGCAAATATTATATTACCTGTCAAAGCCGATTCTGAACATTCAACCAAAAAAGAATTAGCAAAAAACTCAAATACATTATTGTCAATTATGTCTTTATACATTCTTTTTTCTGATGCTATTAATGTCTTAGAATCTTTCGCATAATAACAGGACATATTTTGCATATTTTCATCTTGTGGAAGATATTCCTGCGAATAAATTACTGTAGGTAATTTATAATCAGGCATAGGATAATAAAAATATGTATTATTAAATCCACTATCTTTTATCAGCTTTTTCAAGCCCCCTTTTGAAAATGTACGAATGCCCTGATTTGTATACAAATATTGATTTATTCCATCAAATGGCACGCCTGTATGGTCTTCCCTTGCTCCACACCAGTATTTAAGTCCATATTGATTTTCAATAGCTATAAGCAGTGTTCCATCTGGTTTCAGAAGCTTCCTGACTTTGTCAAGAAAATCCCTGTATGGATTATCTGATTCTGTAAATCTACCCTGATATTCGAACACTCCTATAAGCGTTATATAGTCATATTTTTTTTCAAATTTTATATCATTAAGATTGCCGACAATAATCTCCAGATTTTCTTTATCCCTGCAGCGAAGAAGTGTTCCCATAGCCCTTCTCTGTGATAACTCAACTGCTGTAACAGAATTGCATTTATCACATAACAATCCTGTCAAAGCACCAAATCCACATCCAATTTCAAGAACATCACTATCCCTTTTAAAATCATACCAGTTTAATATATTTCTTCTTGTTCTGGTAAGATGATAAAATACTGGCCAGCTATAATTTTGCATTATAGCTTCTGTATATCTTTCTGGCTCATTATCCGCAATAATCTTAATAATCTGGTCTTCAACATCACCATCCGAATATTGGTCATTATCTTTATAATAGTTAATATTCCATACTGGTTTTGGATTAATCTTATCTATATACTTTTTATATATGGCTTTGGTATTATTTTCCATATTAAACAAACCTTTCTTAACTCAAGTCAAAAAAATCTCCGATGCTTACGCACCGGAGACTTTTCTCTACAGTAGTAACTAATATTAACCGAGAAGTGAAAGAACACCCTGATTAGCCTGATTAGCCTGAGCAAGCATTGACTGACCAGCCTGTGAAAGAATGTTATTCTTTGAGTACTGAACCATCTCATCAGCCATATCTGTATCACGGATACGTGACTCAGCTGACTGTGTATTCTCAGATGTTGTATCCAAGTTGTTAATTGTATGCTCAAGTCTGTTCTGAAGAGCACCAAGCTTAGATCTCTGTGTAGATACCTTATCGATAGCTGCCTGAATCTTAGACATTGCTTCACCAGCGCCTGAGAATGAAGATACCTTAAGTCCATTAACACCAAGTGATGCTGCATTCATGTTACTTACAGAGATAGAGATTGACTGTCCTGAAAGTGAACCAATCTGAAGGTTCTTAGCTGAGAACTTTCCGTCTAACAGGTTCTGTGTATTGAACTGTGTTGTTGAACGAATTCTGTCGATCTCTGATGTTAACTGATCAACCTCCTGCTGGATTGCCTTACGGTCTGTACTTGTGTTAGTATCGTTAGCAGCCTGTGTTGCTAACTCGTTCATTCTCTGAAGGATTGAATGAGTCTCGTTAAGAGCTCCTTCAGCTACCTGAATAAGAGAGATACCATCCTGAGCATTATCAGATGCCTTATTAAGACCTCTGATCTGGCTTCTCATCTTCTCTGAGATTGAAAGACCAGCTGCATCATCACCAGCACGGTTAATTCTATAACCTGATGATAACTTCTCTGTTGACTTTGACAGTGAGCTTGTTACGCTGTTTAACTGTCTGCTTGTGTTCATTGCTGATAAATTGTGCTGTACTACCATAATTTTTTCCTCCTTGAAAAAACATTAGTGGCTTCCCTGCCACCATTTATTTTGTTGTGTAGCTTATGCTACTTTTTAAAGAAACATTTTCATTAATTATGTTCCTTTGTATTTATTATATCGGAATTACGTATTTAAACTTAACCCCGTTATAAACAAAAATTTTATTTTTTTTGATCCATGAATTGAGGAGATGTATCAAGCTTATTCATATTCTGATAATATGCGTTAGTTTTCTGGACATTAGTTTTAGCCTTCTGCACGCCTTTTCTCAATTCTATAAACTTTTTTTCAACCAGTTTCTTATTGCGTGCCTCGTCAGCTTCAACTTTCACAGCAAGTTCTGTGACATCCTTAATCAGAATCTTCATAGCTGCTATCTGGCTGCTGTAAGATGCTTTGTCAGCATCAAGTACCAGACGTACGCGTCTGAACAAATCGTCAAATCCGGCATCAAGCCTGTTAATCTCTTCTACCAGCTGTGCCTTTTTATTAACATTATCCCTGAAAAGATTGCCATCAAAATCATCGGAAGAAATGATTTTCTTCTGCTCCTCATTAAGAACAACTATTTTTTCAAGCACACTCTTTTTCATAATAAGGCTGTCTGTCATTATCTGTACATAATTGTCCGTATCGCCCATACTATTTACCACTCTTTGTCCGTACCATGACTTCTTTCCATGTATCCCTCATACCGCGGATTTCATTAAGTGCTCTCTCAAGAAGCTCTTTATCCTTCTTGATATTAGCCTGTACAAGCAAGTCATATATGTACTTATATATCTTATCAAAATCTTCTGCGACAGGATATTTATGATTAAGTGTTGACTGAAATTCAACAATTATATCTTCTGTCTTTTTAATATTGGTATGAACTTTCTGTAAATCATTCTGTTCAAGCCCCATCAAGGCAATATTGCAGAATTTTATTGCACCTTCATATAATAACAATGTCAGTTCTGCTGGCGATGCTGTCATTATCTTGTTTCTGTTATACTGATCAGCATATGCCTGACTTCCATGTCCTCCGCTAGATGTGTATGGCGAGCCATATGATGCACTGCCGTACGCCTGATTGAATGCCATCGCTCAATCCTCCAATTTTTTAAAGAAAATATTTATGAGAAATATCCTGATAAAGATGACTGTGTCTGATTAAGCTTAGCTAACGCAGACTCCATTGAAGAAAACTTCTTATAGTAGTAGTCCTCCCATGTAGTTATCTCTTCTTCCTTGCTTGATATCTTTGTCGTATATGTAGAATATTCCTTTTCCATCTGCTTATCATTGTAAAGTGTAAATGCACTGCTTGTAGAAGAACTTGCCATTCTATTGCCTAAATCATTATATACACTTGTTGTAAGCTTTGAGAAAAATTCTACCACAGTATCTGGGTCATTTGCAATAGCAGCTCTTAACTTATCATCATTACCTGATGAAACTGAATCATCAGAATCGCCATCTATGTGATATACACCCTTCTCATTAGTTCCTGCTGAAAAATAATCCTGTGTTTTTATGCCAAAGCTTGCAAGACTATATTTCTTGCCATTAATCTCAAATGCCTGTGCCATAAGGTTCTTCATTGATGAAGATGCACTGCCAAGAGTAGAATCTTTTCTTAGAAGAGAATCTTTAATCTTCTTTTCCCACTTTTCTACTTCATCATCCGTCATAGCCTCTTTCTCGTCACTTGTAAGAGGTTCATAACCCTTGGCGCTTGTAGCATTATACGCCTCATCCATCGACTTAATAATATTATTGTATTCTTTAAAGAAATCCTTAATATTATTATATATTCCGTCTACATCTGTATTCGTTGTAATAGTTACAGCACCATCTGTAAGTGCAGACGCTTCAATTGTAAGCCCATTAATTGAGAAGTTGTTCGTATTATTAGTATATGTCGCATTATTAAGTATAATTTCAGCATCTGAACCTGTAATTCTTGCTGCCCCACTGCTTGATTTAAGTGTTCCATTGTTAATCTTTTCAAGCATTGCCTGTGAGTATGCTATCTTGTCATCGATAGCTTTGTCAGATGCAGCCTTGATTGATGCATTCTCTGTATCAACTTCTGATTTAACATTAGCGTTAATGTTATCTTTGTCAACTTCTGCATTGCCTTCTGAATTAAGTGTAACATAGTCTTTAACAGCTGCCAATTCCTTATTAGCGTCTTCATATTTCTTAGCGCCATTAACAATAGCTTCCGCACTCTTCTTCTGGGCTTCGAATTCTGTAGTTTTTCCTGCCTTTTCAATGGCGTCAGTATCAAATTCTGCATTGCCATCCTTATCTCTTACAACATTTCCATCTGAACCTTTTTTCAGGTAACTGCTCCACTGTGTTTCCAAGGCAGTCTTGGCATCTGCTGCTTTCTGGTTATAGCTGTCTACTGTCTCTCCCTTAACCCATGTATCATCAGACTCCATTGCCTTAATTACAGACTTTGCATTATTGTATCTATCAGCATATGTCTTGGCTCTGTCCTCATATTTAATAGATTTACTTTCATATGTACTCTTCTTAAGTTTATCCAATGCATCTGCATCATTGGCATATTCAGCCCACTTCTTGTACTCTGCTGTTTCTGTATCATTAACTGTATACAGACCTAATCCCTGTAAAGCCTTAAGTCCATTATCATCTGATGCTGTAAGTGCAAAATCATGGCTTGCACCGGATGTCTGTGCACTTATGAAAAATCTCTGGTTATTCTCATCAAAGCTTGCATTAAGACCAGCATCCTTGAGCTTAACAACAAACTGGTTAACTGTCATATCATCTGCTATGGCTATGTCTGTTGATCTGCCATCAGCTGTAACTGTAATATTACCAGCCAGACCACCTGTTATATCTGAAAACTTGGTACCTCCATCTGCCTTAGTTAAGTCTTTCTTGCTTATAGTTCCACCAGTAAGGTAACCTGTAGATGCAAGCTTCTTTATCTCTAGTTTCTGTGTTCCGTTAACTGCTGATGAACTAGCAGTAACTTTCGCCTTAGTGCTGTCCGATATAGACGCAGCCTTAAGGTTATATGTCTTTGACAGACGTGCTGAAGAAAGCTTGCCTGTATAGAAGCTGTATATACTTGTATTCATACTCTTCCATGCATCCTGCTTCCACTGAAGCTTTGTCTGTGCCTTTACAAGATTATCTTTCTGAACATTGTAGCCAGATACAAGCGCATTGACCAATGTCTCTGTATCCATACCTGACTGTAATCCCGACATTCTAATTGCCATAATATAACTCCTTCCGCACCTCCATGTGCCTTCAAATCAGTTATTAAGACAGATTATCTCTTTTCATCAACAAGAATTCCTGCTAACTCCCATGCTTTGGCAAGCATCTCAAGAGCCTTTTCTGAAGGAATTTCCTTAATTACTTCATCTGTCTCTTTGTCCTTAATCTTAATAGTTATCCTGTTAGTTGGTTCATTATAACCAAACTCCGCAACCGTATTACGATTAATAACTTTATTAATCTCACTCATATCTTTCATCGTTGGCTGTTTCTGTTCAGCATTGCCATTATTAGCTCCCGAATTATCAGCCGACTGCTGCTTATCAGCCATTGTCACAGTTGTTGCATCTACGCTGCTTTTTGCCTCTGCCAAAGCCTGTGCTGCATCACTAACCTGTACCGTTTCATTAACTGTTTTCGTTGACGTTGTTGCGTAGCCTGTATTTGCTACTCTGCTTATAGAATCAATTGCCATTATTGCCACCTCCGTGTGTAACCAATACCAATTCTTTTGCTCGCTTTATAGTTTTTATATCGGATTTTGTTTAATTTAATTAACCATATATACTAAAATAATTATTTTATGTCTATTTGCCAAAAAGTTTATTGAGACTCTTAATGTCTACAGAGGCAACTGCTTCCTTGTTAGCTGTCTGAATCTGTGCATAAACTTCTTTACGGTATATAGGAACTGATTTAGGTGCTGTTATGCCCAGTTTGACCTGGTCTCCTTTAATCTCAATCACTGTTATTTCTATATCATCATTGATAACTATTGCCTCGTCTTTTTTTCTTGATAATGCCAGCATCCTATTCACCGTCCTTTCTATTCTTATTATTTAATATATCATAGATTGGAAAGCGTACCATATAATCATCATTATCCGCAATAACCTGAATTCCTCTCATTGTATCAGTATTAAGAATAATTGGAGCTTTAAGATTACATGTCATCTTTTTAAGGTCTTCTGGTACTGTTATTGTAGTAAGAACCTCAAGCTGTGCATCTTTGATATTCTGTCCCAGAGAATTAACAAGCTCATCCTCTACAACTGGATCATAATCTTCCTTTACAAGCCCCGGGTTAATCACAGGAATCGCAAGCGATGGCTCTTCTGTTGACTGAAGCCAATATATAGATGCTTTATCTCCTTTTTCCGCATCATACAATATTGTAAAATTCTTAAAATTCTCAAAACCGATTATCCCTTTTTCAAATATAAAAATTTTATCTTCACTTATCTCCATATCTCCAAACCATTTAGTCTGTACCTTCATTGTTATACCACACCTTTCTTAGTCTGCACGTAATTATAACTAACTTTAATATTTTACAGAAAATCAAGAAGTGTCTGCTGGACAACTTTACTTGCCGCTGAAAGAGAAGCATTGTATACAAGCTGTGCAGCTGAATATCCAACAACAACTTCCTCAAGATCAATATCCTCATTCTGTGATTTCAGATTACTGAAATTAGTCTTCTGCTCTGTAAGTCTGCTCTTTGTCAGATTAAGCCTTGTTCTTCTGTTACCTACATCTGCCTTTGCAAGAGATATCTCCTGCTGATATCCCTTGAAGCAGCTGATACCATGTTCAAATGCTGCTGTCATCTTGTCCTCAGCCAGTTCTTTCTGCTTAGTAAGACCTTCCTTCATTGCTGTAAGTTTTTTCTGTGAAGTTTCATCACTGTATCTTGTCTCCTGCATCATGCTCTCAACTTTGGCAATCTGGTTTTCAATATCAAGAACATTATTGACTGATGTCACAAGGTCATCTATATCTCTTCCAAGGTTAATGTTATATGCATCACTTGCTTCTGTATTAACTTTTAATTTCTGTGAGAAGTTAACATTGTACTCTATGTCCTCGTTCTTTTTTATATACTCAACTCCTAAGTAATAATCATCTTTATTATTATTGACACAATCAAAATACATTACTGGATTCTGGTCACCTTTAGCAAAGTTACTCTTTTCATATGTGAACGAAAAATCTTCGGCTGCATATAACTTCTCATATACATCGTCTGCAAGAAGGATTTCTCCTGTTGTTGGATTGAAAACAGCCTCACCTGCCTTAGGCACATAATTATCCTGCTCTTTTACCGTTTTTGCTGTTGTTGCTGTTATTGGCGTAACATTTATTGTTGATGTTTTACCCTGACTATCTGTCAATGTAAGCTTAAATGGCTCTGTTGTTGTTGTAATTGTACCAGTTGCTGGATCCTTTGTATTTTTTTTGATAGCAGCATCAAGATCCTTATACCCAAGTCTTATCCTGTGAACATCCTTAGCACTTGGTGTAACCAGATTACCATTTGCATCAGTCTCATATTTAAGATTAAGGATATCATCTGTCTCGTAAAAATTTTTATATGCTGTCTTAGTATCAAGATCATCCCTTGTAAACTTCTGTGTTATTATATAATCAGCACCTTTAGCATCCTCATTAGACTGATAATTAAGCGGTGTATCTGTCATATAACCAGTAAAGCAGTATCTGCCTGCATACTCAACATCACCTTCTGCATAAAATGCCGCCTTAAGTTTTTCAAGGCTTGCCGCAATTGTATTTCTCTCTGCTGATGAATATGAATCAGTAGCGCCCTGTGTGCAATATGTATTTAACGCTGTGATAATATTATATGCCTCATCCATTGCCCCTTCTGTTGTATCAAGCCATGATGCAGCATCTGGAATGTTCTTATCAAGATACTGGGTAACCTGGTCGAGACTTGTTCTTAAACGAAGTGCCCTGATAGCTATAATAGGATCCTCTGATGGCTTATTTATCTTTTTCTGTGTTGATAACTGTGTGTCCATTGTATTCAACTGGTTCTTATTAATCTGTATGTTGGACATTGTACTGTTAACCATCATCTGATTAGTAATTCTCATGTTTCAAACCGCCTTTCTATGTACTATACCCCTGTCTGGTTAATAAGCTTGTCATATATCTGGTTCATTACTGAAAGCATCTTTGAATTAAGATTATATGCCTGCTGGAACTTCACAAGATCCATAGCCTCTTCGTCTGTATCGACACCCATAACTGATAACCTCTGATTATGTATAGTTGTCTTTAGGTTATTATAATTCTTATACAGACTGGTCGCTTTCTGTGCATCTATTGACATATCACTGACAATACTTTCAAGATAATAATTTGATGTACCGCCCTCAAATATTGTTTCTGTCTGGAGTTTATTTAACTTCTCCATTACTGTTGCATTCGCTTCACCTGTTGCAAGGCTTTCCTTAACTGCAAGCAGATCCGCATTCTCAAAAAGTGCACTGTTAACTGTAATATTGCTTGCCGACACAGGCAGTCCGTCAGCTCTTGGAACAAATAAACAAATTCCTTTATTCTTTCCGTCAGATGTAAACGTTTCGGATGTCTGATCATATTGTTTAGTGTTGCTATTATATGTTTTACCAGTAAATATCTGATTGACAGCATCTGAAAATATCTGGACATACTTATTAAGCTGTGACTGATAATATGGAATTCCCTTATACTGTATATTATTATCAATCTTCGCCTCAGTCTTCAATATTTTTTCGCCACTAAGGTCTGTTCTACTGTCTACACTCTCAATCTGGCCATTATTACCATCTCTTATGTCAACAAGGGCTTTAAGCTCTCCACTAAGCGATGAACTGTATATATCAAATGGCTGTCCTGATTCCCACTTCACATCATATAATCCGTCTGCGTCAGATGCATTTCTTGCTGTTTTTCTTGATTCTGTCTTTAACTGGTAATAATCATTGCCAGATACAAGTGTCTGTCCATTAATTCTTACTTCATAATCTGTAACATTATTACCAAGCTCTTTTTCATTAACTTCTATATTAACAATAGCTGAAAGTTCATCTACCATTGCATTTCTTTTATCTCTCAGATCATTAGCATCCCCTGAATGAACTTCTATCTCATTAATCTGTCTGTTAAGAGATGCTATATTCTTAGCAAGCGCATTGATATGCTCAACAGAGTCTTTTATCTCGTTATTAGCATCTTCCTGGACTTTTTTGAGATTAGTACTCAATGTGTTGAAATAATCCATCATACTCTTGGCATTATTAATAAGCTGATTCTTAGAAGACGCATCTCCAGGAGTAATTGTAAGCTGGTTAACAGCCTTGAAGAAATTGTTATACTCTGTTGTGTATCCCTGAAGTGTAAACTCGTTAAGATAATCCTCTATCTGCGTCATGTAATTGTTCTTAGACGAATACTGTCCATAATACGCCTGGTTATTGCGGTATTTGACATCATAGTAGCTGTCTCTTAACTGTCTGATTTTAGTTACAGTCACACCACTTCCTAATGTACCTGTCCTGTTATATGTCCTTATCGCATCTGCTGCGCTTTTATCTGCCTGCTGTTTTGTGTATCCATCAGTGTTAATATTAGAGATATTGTGTCCAGCTACATTAAGAGAGGTGTTAGCTGCCTGCAATCCCGAATATGCAATTGTTAATCCAAAAAATGTAGATGGCATTGTTTATTCCTCCGATACTTTTATGCTCTTCCTAATGAAGTTACAATATGTTCAAGCATCTCGCTCACAACATTGATATATCTTGATGCAGCGTTATATGACTGCTGATACTTGATCATCTTCTGAAGCTCCTCATCAGATGATACACCCTCGGACTGCTGCCTCTGGTTATCATATCCATTGACCATTGTCTGCTGGTGGTCTACAAAATCACTCAATACATCACCAATAGTAGCAAAATCACTTGTAAAATTATTGTAGAATGATTCAAAATTACCTACTGCATAGCTTTCTGGGTTCAGTGATGCAAAATCTGCATTCCATGCATCCATAAGTGCCTGACCTCTGGAAATATCCTCCTTACCCTGTGCATCTGTCATAGGCAGCTTACTTACGTCCTGACTCACTGTAGGATTAATCATTATAGTTCCAAGAGTATAATCTGAGCGCTGTCCATTCTGGTTGCGGTTATTATAAAGCTTATATTTTACCTGATTACCTGCTGTATCAGTTCCACTGTAATCGACAAAATCCTCTGTTGTCTCTCTCTTAAAGATTCCTTCTCCTACAGTATGATTATCATCATTACCATAGTCTGTTTTATCTTCATCAAGTATTGAGTAATAATATTTATCAGGCTTTACAACCTTAGCTGCCTTATCATCTTCATAAAGCTTTTCAAGGGACTTATATGTATATGTTCCATTTCCATTATCAATTCCCTTAATCAGATTGCCTTTTACATCATATAACTGTGCTTTATCTGTCGTATTATACTCATAATAATCAGGAATATATTCATTGCCTTTAGCATCTGTAAGAGCTTTATCTGTAGAAAGCTCTTTAGTTGGACACAACACCTGGTTAAGTGTAGTGCATATACCATTGACAAGCTTATCTAAACCCGCCATTGCGCTAAGAATTGCCGAAGGTTCTATATACTTATTGTAGTAAGCCTGCTTCTGCTCATACAATTTATAGTCTTTGTCATACTCTGCCTGGCCATTAGCTCCTGAATATTTGCTGTCATTCTTATCAGGCTTCACTGGAACATCAGAATAATCAACATTAACACTTCCTCTTGCAAGAAGAAGTCCCTTTAATTGTCCTTTATCAAGTGTTGTTGAACTGTATAGTTCTTCCTCAGGATAAACATCCCTTTCAAATGCTGGGAATGTAGGAACATACAAATTAGTTCCATCTAAAGTCTTATAAGACATCTTTGTCACAGATGTATCTGTTACAAGAGGCATACTCTCAGCGCTGACCATGACTGCGCCATTTTTTGTCTCATAATAACTTATGCTTACATACTGGCTCAGCTCATCGAGTGCTGCGTCTCTCTGGTCACGCAGATCATTCGCACTCTCAAGCCCAGTTGATTCTATCTTAGAAATCTGCTTGTTAAG
Organism: uncultured Lachnospira sp.; assembly: GCA_934359185.1. Taxonomy (GTDB): domain Bacteria; phylum Bacillota; class Clostridia; order Lachnospirales; family Lachnospiraceae; genus Lachnospira. Next base: position 108,918 of record CAKRLE010000008.1, read on the forward strand.
CTCATGTATCTTCTCACTCAGATCATTTACACTGTTGATAATATTCAATACCTGTGTATTTAATGTCTGCTGATAATCTTTAAGCCCTTTATAAACTGCATCCGATCTTGTCATAAACGCTGATGCACTCTGTATAAGTGCAGATCTTTTAACCGTACTTCCCGGCTCCTTCGAAAGCTCATTGATAGCATCTGACAAACCTATCATGCACTGCTGATAAGTAACTCCCTGCATTTCGCCAAATAAATCTTCAATCTCTTCAACAGCCTTGTACTGTGAATTGTAAAATCCAAGTCTTCCATTCTCAGTTCTGTAAGCTTTATCTATAAATTCATCTCTTATTCGTCTTATCGCCTGAACTCCGACACCTAATCCATATGTGGAGCTTACTGGTGAACTAAGATTATTATATTTAACATATAAGTTATCCTTAAATCCTATCTGCTGTCTGGTATATCCAGTTGTATTAATATTGGATAAGTTATGCGCTGTAGTATTCAGAGCCGCCTGTGCTGTTTTTAATCCTGATGCCCCAACCATGAGGCTCGACATGCCATTCGCCATGTACTTATCTCCTTTCTATATATGCAAAAACCTAGATGTTATCTCTCATCTAGGTTTTTTATCGGCACATATTCACAAAAACTTTAATTAAATAGCGCTAAATATTAAATTATATATAATTACCATGCATCCACATCTTCTCCCGGATGTACCATTGTCGGCACCGAATTATTCTTTGTTGCCGCTGGCTGTGTCTGTGTCGGACTATGTGTTGCACGTTCTGTACGTGTAATCGTTCTGTTAGTGTTATGCTGTGTTGTACGCTGGCTGTCAGCTGTTGTGCTATGCTCATTATATGAACCTGTTGATACAGGTTCTGTCATCTGGACATTGTTTGAATCTCTGCTTTCCGGCTCAGTTTCCGCTGGTGTTGTCTGCTCTGTGCCCTTTGTCGCTGCCTGCTCCTGCTTACTATCCTTTATCTGTTTAGGCTCAGCAAAACTTTTAACAACAAGATTTTCATGGATTGCAGACATAAATTTCTTAAATATAGGCTGTGTTGCATTAACTCCATGTATCTCCTGCGGATAATCATATCCCATCCACACGGCAGTCGTATAATATGGACTATATCCACAAAACCATATATCTTTATCAGAGTTCGTCGATCCCGACTTACCAGCTATCTGCCAGCCATCAACCGCTGCCGATGTACCTGTTCCTCCAGGCTCCATAACAGACTGCAATACATTAGTCATTATCCTTGAACAGTTAGAGCTGTATATCCTGCTGCCTCTCTGTGATTCATCCCTTATAAGCTCACCCTTAGGTCCATACACTGACTGTATACATGTGGCTTTTCTATACATGCCATCATTAGCAATCGCCGCATATGCCCCTGCCATTTCTTCTGACGTGACACCATATGTAAATCCGCCAAGTGCAGCCGCAGCATAATCCCTGTCATACCACACCTTTTTGAATCCCATCTTCATAAGATAGCTTATTCCTACTCTTGGTGTAACTTCCTGATATACCTTCCACGCAATTGTATTCTTAGAATACTTGACCGCATCTCTTAATGTCATGTCTCCAGCATAGCTTCTGTCTGCATTCTGCGGTCCATCTGCAATGTAACTGTCTGACATCATTTCATCCGGTGTATGCCCCAGCATAAAATATGGAAGATATACAGATAACGGTTTAATGGCACTACCAGACTGTCTGTAGCTCTGATATGCCCTGTTCAGGTTAAGTCCACCGCCTTCCTGGCTCCGTGAACCAACAATCGCCACAACATTACCGCTGGCATTGTCTATGCATGTAGCAGAACCCTGCATTTTGTATACACCATCATCTGACAGCTCCGTATATGACGAAAGCTCCTCATCAAGAATTGTCTGCAGCTTACTCTGTATATCAGGATTAATTGATGTATATATCGTATATCCACCCGATACAAGAGCCTGCTGGTATCTTGTATAGTAATTATCATACATTTCCTGATATGATTCGTAATCTTCATCTGACTCAAAATTATATCTGAATGTAAATCCTGCTGCCTCCATCAGACTCTCTGCAGCGCAATGCCTTACATATGTCACAACCGAATCTGACGTCTCTGTGCTCTCAGATGGCGACAGATTAACAGACTCATTATATGCTGTATAATATGTCATAGAAGATATATAATCTCCATCATATAGTTTTCTTAAAATAACATTTCTTCTTGACATTGTATTATCAAAGTTGGTAAGCGGATTATACCTTGTCGGGCCATTAGGAATCGCTGCAATAAATGCCTGTTCGGATATCGTCAGCTCCGAGGCATGTTTGTTAAAATATCCTTTTGCCGCAGCCTCAACCCCATAATATCCATTACCGAAATATATATTGTTAAGATAGAACTCCAGTATTTTTTCCTTTTTATACTTCTTTTCCATCTCGCCAGCAATAAACATCTCTTCAATCTTACGTTCCCATGTAACCTCCTGGGACAGAAAGATGTTTCTCGCAAGCTGCTGCGTTATCGTACTGGCTCCCTGGACAATCTCACCTCTGCTCTGATTTACAAGCATAGCTCTTATAATAGCCTTGTAATCAATGCCAGAGTGGGTATAGAAATCCTGATCCTCCATGACAATAAATGCATCCGCAAGAGTCTCTGGAATCTGGCTCATATCCACATAGTACATATCTTTGCTATTCTTTATCTGGCACAATTCATCCCCGTTGGAATCATATACAATCGTAGTTTTTGTTTCCATAAATGTAGCATCAGTACTCTTAGAAACAAGAGTTTTCGCCTCACTCTGCATATTACGAACCTGAACCAGCTTAGGTACAACATATGCAATGATAAGAACTAAAGCAAGTAATAATGTTATTAAAAAGATTCTTTTTATTATTTTTTTCATTAGAACCTCATACACTTTTCATTATTCATAGTATGTAATGTATACATTACCACCCTGAGTAAATAATTTAGATGCATTTGAATTAGTTACAGTTTCTTCCCTGCCGGAATCAAGATAGGTAATCTGCGTAGTATCATATCCTGTTATTATGACATATCTGCCATCTATACGGGCTAATACAGGCTTTCCCTTACCAACATACGTTATCGCTGTCTCATAAGAGACACCCTTTAATGTTATCTGTTTTAATTCATCTGAACCCCCAAGGAATGATTTTACTACAGCCATTCCACCCTCAGAAGTACCTCCAAAATTAGAATCTGCGGCTGTTAATCCCTTTATCGCCGCCGAAGACCGCTTGTATTTGCTCCACACAAGCTTATTAGCATAATCACGTACATATCCATAATTGCTATTAGCCGCCACAACTGCACTGTTAATATCTGAATATGACCCGTCAAGTTTTCCAGCCCCGAACACATAGTACAGCTTCTTTGGAGTCCCGATATCCTCTATCACAAGTTCTCTGTCTGCTATAAACTGGATATTATCAGCTTCTCTTGCAGACGTTGTATTAACATCACCAACTCCCTTCGGAAGAACCAGTACAACCTCGGTCTTTCGTGAAGTTGTATACACAGAATCAACTGAAACCCTTTCATCAACACTGTTCTCAGATTTATTTATCAACTGATCAACCGATGTAGATGTATATCCATTGCCATCCTTTACAACTCTTGACAGATTAATCCTATAACCATCAACTGACACACCATTCATATATACGCCTTCTTCATGATACTGTTTAACAACATTGTATGCATCATCCATTATGTCTATTGTATGCATTGGATAGGTTATATCACCACTGTCATCATATACAATATCATCTTTGTTGGCATATCCATATATACAGTCATTCTCAATGAATCCAAGAATCTTCATAACCTGGCCAGCTGGCGCTTCAATCACCTTTTCTGTTCCCTGTGCAAGATTGAATATTCTTATAGAATCAGTGTTATTAAGCTGACCATTAAGGCTGTATGCTATAATTCGTCCATTGTCTGATACTCTGTATGTGTCAGGTGTAAGTCCGACAATCTCAGTCATAACCTCTTTACTATTAAGCTCTATTGCATAAACGCAATCATTAATCATTATATAGAAAGAATCGCCCGAATTAACATATGCTATATCACCAACATTTTCTTCTATAATCTCATAAGACATATTAAGAGGTATAAAAAGTCTTTCCTCAACGCTGTTATCACCATAGCTGTACTGATACAGTGACACACCCAGTTTCCCTTCATGTGCGCCTCTGTTCATGTATCCATATACGATAAATGTTATATCTCCTGTATCAGTTATATCCATAATCTTAATCTTATGTTTTAGATATCTCTCTCTTATATTATCAGAATCATCTGAATCAAAAGAAAATACCCTTATAAATGTGTTAGCTGATTTGGAATAACTCCACAGACTTCCCTGTGCCACAAAACATGTATGCTCATGGTTTGCACTGTCCTTCGCCTGTGCTGTAAGGTTACTCTGTATTCCAAGACTCACCTTTCCACTTGGAAATAAGTCATCCTTACCATCAAATATCTGGTCAGCCTCTCTTTTATACTGTAACAGGAACATTCCCATAGTACCCTGTCGCACCCTGTAATACTCATGAACGATATATGTGTCATAATCTCCAGCTGTGTCAAGCGCACCAATTGTATAATCAAGGCTTATAATCATTATTTCCTGGTCAATACTCTCTATTGTAGGAATAACATTACTTTCAATAAATGGATCTATATCCCCCCAGGTAATGGTCGAAGTAGCACAATATATATCAGCCGAACCAAAGTTAGAATTATCTGCACCATACGTTGTCTCAATATACTTTGTAATTTCTGATGAATTAGCAGCATTATAGGTATTACTGTTAAAATCAAGCACAAACTGCATGCAGCTGTTGAAATAAGTATTCTGGCCAGAAACTATCCTTGTGTAATAATGTATATTTTCTTTAGTTTCTGTACTGACAGATATTTCTAACATATACTCAACATTGTCAGATAATAAATCCTTGATATTAAGAACAGCATGCGCTCTTGAAGTGTTTGCCTCAAATGTATTAAGCATTGTGCTCTCTATAAGGCTATTATCCCTCGTATCCCTGACCTTATAGGATATCTCTTTAAGCACACTTCCGTATGTGTCAATAGCAAGCCTGACCTGATGGTTGTCTGGCAGTGGAGTAAGTGGTGTATCCATTAATGGTGTATCAATCTGCTGGTCTATTCCATGCATCGGATTATACACAACATTATTATCTCCCTCTATCATAACTATAGGAAACTGCGCCTCTGTCATCTCCATAGTTGCAGCACTCTCTGCCTGATAATGCATTGATATAAATGTTATAAGCGCTGTCGCCATGAATATGATAAGATACACTACATACTTCCATGATATGGTATTCTTACGCCTCATTTTCTTCCTCCATCAATTTATCAAGAGTTAAATCAAGATTAAACATCTGCTCCATTTTGGAAAGCTTCTCACCAGTTGCCTTCTTTCCTGTGTATACTCCCCTTATCAGGATATTCTTTGGTGTATGTTCCATATCAATAAACTCAAGAAGCTGGGTCTGATACCCTGCCTCTTCAAGCCTTCCAGCCCTCACCGCATCTGTTAAAATTGATGATATCCTCTCTTTTAAAATTCCGTACCTAAGCACTGGCTCCATATCATCCGACTCAATCTGTGCATTAGCTTCGTGCTGGCAGCAAGGTACTGACAATATAACCTTAGCTCCCCATTTAACTGCCTTTGCGAGCGCATAATCTGTTGCAGTATCACACGCATGGAGTGTAACAACCATGTCAACACTTGTAACATCCTTATAATCAGCTATATCACCAACATAAAAATTAAGCTTATTATATCCATATTTTCTCGCAAGCAGATTACAGTGCATAATAACATCTTTTTTAAGATCAAGCCCGATAATTCTGATATCAAGGCCTTTAAGCTCTCTCAGATAATAATACATTGCAAATGTAAGGTATGATTTACCACATCCAAAATCAATTATCGTCTGCTCTTTTCCATCTGATAATTGTGGCAGAATATCTTCTATAAATTCAAGGAATCTGTTTATCTGTTTAAATTTATCATATTTAGATGTAATAATTTTACCTTCCTTAGTCATAACACCAAGGTCAATAAGGAAGCCTACTGGCTTACCCTCTTCAAGAATATACTGCTTGCGCTTGTTATGGTCTAAGCTTTTCTGCTCACGCACATTTGCATTTTTCTTATATTTGACAGTCATATTACCTTTACTTCCACATAACACCTGACCATCACCGTCTATAAATGCAAACTGTCCCTGCTTAAAGTTCTTCACAAGCTTATCATTCACATAATCTCTTAACTCTTCTTTTTTCAGATTGCTGTGTATAACCTGCTTTCCAACATACTCCGATGCCTGAAATACAACATTGCCCTTTATCTTAACTGGTCGTATCTTTATCTTGGATGCACTATCCTGCGTCTTTTGCTTTCTCCCACTTAAAATAATCTCAACTAATTCTGTATCTGTACATTTATCAATTAAATCATCTATATTCATTCTTGTTTTCTCCAATAAAATGTTTACTATTTATTGTAATATCTTTATCAGAAATCTGCAAGCATTATTGGTGTTGCCAGATGTATCACCGACTCACCCCTGTACTCATCGTAGCTTATCGTAATATTGATATTTACATGTCTTCCTCCTATATTGACATAATCTTTGCGGTTTTTATCATAACCATATGCAGTATATGCGTTGTCGAGCCACGCACCAGTGACAGGTTTTGCACCAGCCTTCTCCATCACAAGACAGGCATACTCGCTGCATACTTCACTTCCCATATATCCCGGAACACTTCCTTTCAGGTCAACATTAACATTTGTATTGATATCAAGTGCACCATATGCCTCTTTTACAATCTTTTCATATGTAAATATAGCATCAACGCCAGATAAAAGATTTATCTGTGTATAAATATAACTCTGTTCCTCGTCCTTTTCTATAAATTTTATTATTACCTCTCCATTATTTCCAGATTGACAGAGTGTCTTTACCATTGCACCTTCTTCATCAACATAATCGCGGCATTCATACCTGTTAATTCCTATTTTATCCGCAATATCAGACAATATAATCATTTTCGTTCCATCTGATATATGTCCAAATGGATATCTGCCATAGGCTGACACGTTTCCCTGACATTCGTCCGCTATTGCATCTGAAAACGCACTTACAACATAATCATTACTTTTATCTTTTCTGATTCTTAAATTAAGCGCTGTCATAACAGCCCATATCACAAGTAATACAACTAAAATTTTACGCTTATTAAACAAAATAAAACCTCCCCATGAAGCGATAATCTATTCTGATTATCACCATCTTGGGAAGGTTTAAACATTAAATTAATTAACAGATCAGTCAACCGCACCGAGTCGTGCCATAGACCGCTTAAGAGCCGCTTCAGCTCTTAACATATCTATATTCGCCTCGCCACTCTTAATCCGCCTCTCAGCTCTTATCATAGCCTCATTAGCTCTGTTGACATCAATCTCCTCAGGCCACTCTGCAACTTCTGCCAAAACAGTAACCTTGTCCTTAAGTATCTCGATTATACCTCCGTGAACGGCAGCCTTTTTAATCTGCCCATCCTCGTGTATCTTCATGACACCTGGAACAATTACCGCTGTAAGTGGAATATGTTCGGCATATACACCGATTTCTCCCTCACTTGTAACCAGCTCAACCATGTTAACATCATCATGATAGAACTGTCTGTCAGGAGTATTAACTATTAACTCAAACTTATCGGCCATGCTTATCTCCTTACTTTACCTTTGCAAGTACATCATCAATATTACCGCAATTCAGGAAATAACTCTCTGGAATATCATCATATTTACCTTCGATAATCTCTTTGAATCCCTGAATTGTCTCATTGATTGGCACATACTTTCCTTCAAGACCTGTAAACTGTCCTGCTACGAAGAAAGGCTGCGAAAGGAATCTCTGAACCTTTCTTGCTCTTGATACAACAAGCTTATCATCCTCAGAAAGCTCATCCATACCAAGGATTGCAATAATATCCTGTAATTCTTTATATTTCTGAAGAATCTCCTGAACACTTCTTGCAACCTTATAATGCTCCTCACCAACAACTCTTGGATCAAGAATCCTTGATGTAGACTCAAGTGGATCTACAGCTGGATAAATACCAAGCTCAACAATAGATCTTGAAAGAACTGTTGTTGCATCCAGATGAGCAAATGTTGTTGCTGGAGCTGGGTCTGTAAGGTCATCAGCAGGCACATATACAGCCTGGACTGATGTGATAGAACCATTCTTAGTCGATGTGATTCTCTCCTGAAGTGCACCCATCTCAGTCTGAAGTGTTGGCTGGTAACCAACGGCTGATGGCATACGTCCAAGAAGTGCTGAAACCTCTGAACCAGCCTGTGTAAATCTGAAGATGTTATCAATAAATAAAAGAACATCTTTACCGCCCTGGTCACGGAAATATTCAGCCATAGTAAGACCTGTAAGACCAACTCTCATTCTGGCTCCAGGTGGCTCGTTCATCTGACCGAATACCATTGTGGTCTTCTCAATAACCCCTGACTCTTTCATTTCATAATACAGGTCATTACCTTCACGTGTACGCTCACCAACACCTGTAAATACAGAATATCCACCATGCTCCGTAGCAATATTTCTAATAAGCTCCTGAATAAGAACTGTCTTACCTACACCAGCACCACCGAACAGACCAATCTTACCACCCTTCTGATAAGGGCAAAGAAGATCTACTACCTTGATACCAGTCTCAAGCATTTCTGTTGATGTTGACTGTTCCTCAAATGTAGGTGCCTTTCTGTGGATTGGCATATGTTTTTCAACTTCTGGAGCTGGTTTGTTATCTATAGGTTCTCCTAATACGTTAAACATTCTTCCCAGTGTGTTCTCACCTACTGGAACAGATATTGGAGCACCTGTTGCCTCAGCTTCCATACCACGCACAAGACCGTCTGTTGAGCCCATGGCAATACATCTAACAGTATCATCACCAAGATGCTGTGCCACTTCGACAACAAGACGTTCCCCATTGCTACGGGTTATATTGATAGCTGAATTAATCTCAGGAAGACTTCCGTCCTGGAATTTGATATCCAGAACAGCGCCAATAATCTGAGTAATTTTACCAATATTCTTATCTGCCATTTTTGCCTCCATATTAATATATTTATTCGATGGCATTTGCGCCTGATATGATTTCTGTCAGCTCCTGTGTAATAGAAGCCTGTCTTGCCCTGTTAAACTTCAGTGACAAATCATCAATCATCTCTTCCGCATTGCTTGTTGCGTTATCCATCGCCTGCATACGGGCACCATTCTCACTTGCAACCGCCTCTATCAATGCACCATAAAGAAGTGAACACACATACTTTGGAATTATAAGATTAAGTGCTTCCTCTTCATTAGGCTCATAATTCATCGGTGTAGAATCTGCTCCCGCGTCTTGTTTAACTGCTTCAGCGTCCACTGGAAGAAGTTTAATAAGCTTCGGTACATGTACTACTGTATTCTTGAATGATGTATATGCAAGATAAATTTCCCCTATCTCACCATTGACATACGAATCAAGAACCTTATCACATATCTGCTTTGCATCTGTATACATAGGTTCATTCATAACCTCAGAATAGTCTTCCTTGATCATGTAACCTTTTCTCTCAAGAGTTTCTCTACCCTTGCTTCCTATTGCATACACTTCTGTATCTTCCTTAGGAATACCGCTGTTCGTAATCAGTTTAGTAATATTAGAATTATATCCACCTGCAAGTCCTCTGTTAGAAGTAATCACAATAACTGCCTTCTTGCTGGACGCTCCTGGTTTTAAGAACTTGTGGTTAATATTACCAGACTTAGCAAGTATATTACTAACTGTCTCATACATAAGGTCAGAATAAGGCTTGGTACTCTCCGCCTTACCCTTTGCCTTTTGCAGCTTAACAGTGGAAACGAGCTTCATGGCTTTGGTAATCTGACCGGTACTTTGAATACTGTCTCTTCGTCTTTTTATGTCTCTCATCGAGGCCATAACTCAATTACCTCCATTCACGTTTCTACTTAAATGTCTTCTTGAACTCCTGGATTGCAGCAACAAGTGCTTTCTCAGTATCGTCATCAAGAACCTTAGATGCCTTGATTGACTCTGGTATCTGTGGATACTTAGTATCAATCAGAGCAAATAATCCCTCCTGGAAATCAAGAATTTTATCAACTGGAATATCTAATACATACTTCTTTGTTACTGCATATATTATCATTACCTGATACTCAACAGGCATTGGCTTGTACTGTGGCTGCTTGAGCATCTCTTTGATTCTCTCACCCTGTGCAAGCTTCTCCTTAGTATCAGCATCCAGTTCTGAACCAAACTGTGCAAATGAAGCAAGCTCTCTATACTGTGCAAGATCCACACGGATTGGTGCCGCTATCTTCTTCATAGCCTTAATCTGTGCAGCACCACCAACTCGTGATACTGAAAGACCAGCATTAACAGCAGGTCTGAAACCTGAATTAAACATCTCAGTTTCAAGATATATCTGTCCATCTGTAATAGAAATTACATTAGTTGGAATATATGCAGATACATCTCCTGCCTGTGTCTCAATAATAGGTAAAGCTGTAAGAGAACCTCCGCCATATTCATCTGACATTCTGGCAGCTCTCTCAAGCAGTCTTGAATGAAGATAGAATACATCGCCAGGATAAGCCTCACGTCCTGGTGGTCTCTTAAGAAGCAATGAAAGTGTACGATAAGCAGCAGCATGCTTGCTTAAATCGTCATAAACGATAAGTACATCTTCTCCCTTCTCCATCCATTCCTCACCAATAGCGCATCCAGCATATGGAGCAATATACTGTAATGGAGCAAGCTCACTTGCTGTTGAAGCAACTACTGTTGTATAACTCATTGCACCATACTCTTCAAATGTACTAACGATATTAGCAACTGTAGAAGCCTTCTGACCAATTGCAACGTATATACACTTAACATTCTGGCCCTTCTGGTTAATAATTGTATCAATAGCGATAGCTGTCTTACCAGTCTGTCTATCACCAATAATTAACTCTCTCTGTCCTCTTCCGATTGGAACCATGGCATCTATAGCCTTGATACCTGTCTGAAGTGGTGTATCAACTGATTTTCTTGTAATAACACCAGACGCAACTCTCTCAATCTGACGGAACTTATCTGTGTTGATTGGTCCCTTGCCATCGATAGGCTGTCCTAATGCATTAACTACTCTTCCTACTAAAGCATCACCTACTGGAACCTCAACAACTCGTCCTGTTGTCTTAACTGTATCACCCTCATTGATATTGCGGGAATCACCAAGCAAAACGGCACCTACGTTATCTTCCTCAAGGTTTAACACCATTCCGTAAACCTCGCCAGGGAATTCAAGAAGTTCTCCCTGCATAGCCTTCTCAAGGCCATGAATACGTGCGATACCATCAGCCACCTGAATTACAGTACCAACATCTGACACTTCAAGTTCGGTAGAATATCTTTTAATCTGCTCTTTGATTACAGAGCTGATTTCTTCCGGTCTTAAATTCATGGAGCCAACGCACCCTCTTTCTATTAAAGTATAAGCCTGATTATAACTGGACTTTCTTCAAATCCTTAGCAAGCTCATCTAATTTTGTCTTAACACTGCTGTCTACAACTCTGTCGCCAATTCTTATTATCATCCCACCAATAATGCTCTCATCAACAATATAATTCATATTGAAGCTCACATAATCTGTAGTTTTAAGAAGCTTGTCAACTACTGCAGCTTTAGTCTTTTCGTCTAAAGGTCTGGCAGTTGTTACATATGCTGTACCAATCTTCTTATATTCAAGAACCTTTGCACAGAAATATTTTAAAGCAGCTACTATATCTGACTGTCTGTCCTTGGCAACCATAATTGTAAGAAGCCCGACCATATCGTCAGATACAAATTTTCCAAAAACATCTTTTAAAAAATGTTCTTTTTCTATTTTGTCTATCTTTGGATGATTTAACAATTTGCTAACTTCACTATTGTCCTCAAATGCCGTAATGACTGCCTGTGCTTCGTCATACAGTGCATCTGCCTTTGACTGTTCAACAGCAAGCTCAAATAACGCCTCACCATAAGTGGCAGCAACTAACTTAGCCATGTGCTCTCACTCATTTCATTCAGTGTCTGCTCAATCAGCGCCTGGTTGTCTGCCTCAGTCAAAGAATTAGCAACAACCTTGGCTGCCATAAGCTGTGAAACAGCGATAATCTGCTGTTTAACCTCATCAGCGCATTTCTGTTTTTCAAGCTCTGCCTCTGTGTTAGCACGTTCAATAATTCTTGCTGCCTCAGCCTTAGCCTCCTCAACAATCTTTGCCTCATTGTGCTTTGCAACTTTTCTTGCTTCGCTTAAAATGCTCTCAGCTTCTTTACCAGCTGCTTTAAGCTTCTCTTCATACTCCTGCTTTAATGCTAAGGCATTCTCTTTATCTGCCTTTGCAGTCTCTCTGTCATTAGTAATCTTATCCTGCCTTTTCTTAAGCATGTTACGAACAGGCTTGAATAAGATAAAGGAAAGAAGTACAAACAGTATAAATACATTAACTGCTGTAATAGTAGCATCAAGAAGAAGCTGATAATCCAAGCCAAATAATCGGCCATCATCCGTCAGAGCAATAAATGTACTCAGGGAATTCAATATTTTAGCCTCCTTCCAGCTATATATTTAATGAAATCTGCCTTGTTCTGAATCTTACTTGAAAGGCTTAACAAACATTAAGATAATAGCAACGGCGAAACCATAAAGACCTGTTGTCTCAGCAACAGCCTGTCCAAGTAACATTGTTGATGTAATATCAGACTTAGCACCTGGGTTACGACCTACAGCTGATGCACCATAACCTGCTGCAATACCCTGTCCAATACCAGGGCCTACACCTGCGATCATTGCAATACCAGCACCAATTGCTGACATTGCTGAGATAAATTCCTGTCCACTAATATTCATTATAAAATCCTCCTTATTAATCGTGTTTTAACTTTAATCACCAATTTTGTCGTTAACATATACCATTGTCAACATACAGAATACATACGCCTGTATACATCCAGAGAACAAATCAAAATATGCATGAAGTAATGCTGGATATGCGATTGTAAATGGTTTTAACAAGTCATATATCAAGCCCATAAGAACTGTTCCTGACATGATATTACCAAACAGACGCAATGAAAGTGACAATGGAACTGCAAACTCACCTATCAGGTTAATTGGAAACAGAAACCATATTGGTTGAAACAATGCTGTAAAATGCTTAATCTTATTCTTCTTGATACCATTAAACTGTATCAGCACAAATGTAATAAGACCCAAGCAAAGTGTTACACCATAGTCTGCAGTAGGCGGCCTTAATCCAAACAGACCGGCAATATTTGATATAATAATAAACAAAAACAATGTTGACAGATAATTGACAAACTTGTTTGCATTCTTACCCATAATGCCATCAACCATGGTCTGAAGCATCTCAACTATAAGTTCTACTGCATTCATGAACATTCCCGGTGTCTCATCTTCTGATTCCTTATTAAGCTTGATTCTTGCTACAATTGCCAGAATCAGAATCAATAAAGAAACATACATAAGAGCCACGTGTGTAGTATTGATACTGAAATCATAATCAATCCCTGGAATTCTGAATGTATACAGCGACTTAATCATAAAACTGCTATCAAGTGCCACCATGGATGTCACACCTGCGATTCCCACGTTCTTACCCTCCTTTTCTTTGTTTATAAATGATTTTTGCCACAGCCGGCTGAAGATATGCGGCTGCCTTCATGGCAAACATTCCTATAAGGGCTGCTAAAAGATCTCCTATATGGAAATAATATAAAAAAGCAAACAACGCCACCATAACAAGTAATCTTACAAAATAACCAATTACTAACGTTTTGGTTGTGTCAGCCCGCCCATACACCACCTTATGAATTCGACTGCCAAGATGAAATGAGGCAAATGCTGCATATAAAACGCCTGCAAGAAAGCCAGCAGCATATATTGCAGGATTATCAAACACGATAAATATCACAACTTCCCCAATAACCAGATATATCAGTTCTATCAGATACATCAATGGTAAAGCGGGATTAAGACTATGAATTCTTTTCAGTATTGTCATTATCATGATTTGCTTTGGCAACCTTTCTTTTAATGTCCTCTTCCAATCTCTTTCTGCGGGCTTTCTCATCCTGACTGACCACATTCATAACCAGCACATATGCATTACGTCCACCTGCAAGAATCCCAATTATAAGCAGCGGAAGTGTAAACCACGTCCCAAATCTGTTATCAAGCCATACACCAAGTGCCACACATACAAATATTGGCACCATAACAGCTATGGCCACCTGGGATATCAATACTATGTTGCGAAGACCGGATCCCCCTTGGCTCATCTGTCTATCCTTTCAAATGATGTTTGGTAATATATTAACATTTATAAGCCCAAAAGTCTATTCAATTTACATTTTTCCGAACTACTAATTGAATTCTTATAAAGTTACTGATATAATTCATTCAACTAGTATTCCATATGGAGGTAACGCTTATGCCAGCTCTTTATAGAAAAAGACTTATTCCTGACGAATGTATACATTTAAAAGACGATATAATTGTCTATTCCGGCGATAACTGCCTTATTACCAAGTGGGAAACGCTTCACCCAAAGCGTGAATTTTCTCACGGAATTTCTTATTACTGTATATCTAACGGCTGGAAAATAAGCAAATTCTTTGATTCAGATGACAAACTGACATATATATACTGTGACATAATAGACACTGATTATAATGCCACATCTGACACATATGTATTCACTGATTTGCTGGCAGACGTAATTATTGAAGAAAACGGATTTGTGCGTGTTGTTGATCTTGATGAACTTGCCGATGCTCATAATGAGCACATCCTTTCTGATGAATTACTTGGTATTGCATTACGCCGTCTTGACAGACTTCTCAAAAATATTTATTCAGGAGAATTTAAGGAGTATATAGCAAAGCTCGATTCTTTCTGTTAGTATCTTTTGTCAATAAATTTTAATTATACATTTAAAGCCAGCTATCCAATATCAGGATAACTGGCTTATTAATTATAAAGTAAATTCTATCTTTCTCCCCGTCGGTTTATATCTGACAATCTCTACACCAGCTGCCGTAAGCATTCTTTTGGAGCCTATCACCGATGGTGTCATCTCATATTTATCACACTCATACACAACGGTCTTTATGCCTGATTGAATAATAGCTTTAGCACATTCATTACATGGAAAAAGCGTAACATATATCTTGGCATTTTCAAGATTGCCGCCACGATAATTAAGAATAGCATTGAGCTCACTGTGAGTTGTATACATATACTTATTATCCAGCGGGTCACCTTCCCTTGCCCATGGAAATTCGTCATCAGAACAACCAACAGGAAGCCCGTTGTATCCCATTGATAATATTTTATTATCCTTGCTTACTATGCAGGCTCCCACCTGTGTATTAGGATCCTTTGACCTGAGCGCAGCCATCTTGGCTACCCCCATAAAATATTCATCCCATGATATATAATCCATTCTCTTATCACTCATGTATCTGCTCCTTTTACTGTCAGTCAAGCGCCTGCTTCTTACTGCTCTAACATATTTATTCTCTTTATATGTCTTTCAGCGTTAGAAAATTTTGATTCCAAAAATGTGTCTGCTATTCTGAATGCAAGCTCTGGTCCTGTCACTCTTGCTCCAAGACATAATACATTGGCATTATTATGCTCCTTTGTTGCCTGTGCTGAGAAACAATCACCACATAAAGCAGCTCTGATTCCTTTAATCTTGTTAGCTGCCATGCTCATTCCTATTCCTGTTCCACATATAAGGATGCCTTCCTCACATTCGCCATTAAGGATAAGGTCACAGACCTTCTTTGCATATACGGGATAATCACACGATTCATTTGTATAACACCCTGCATCTTTACATTCAATTCCTTTTTTCTTTAAATGCTCAATCATCTCATTCTTAAGCTCTAATCCACCATGATCACTTCCAATTGCTATCATATCTTCTTCTCCTTCTTTCCGGCTCTTTCATCCAATGCCTTTTTTATATTTTGGGCTGCTTTCTCTATCATATTCTGCAGCTGCACGAAACATCTGTCATATTCTTCCACGCCTTTTCCATATGGATCTTCTACATCTGCCTCTATATCTTCGGTAAACTCTCCTATTGTATATACATTGATTGCCCTGTCAAACGAAGCATATACCTTTGCCTTCATAGGCTGATTCATCACCAGTACAAGCGTATCTTTACCAAAATCTTTGTCACTAATCTGACATGCCTCATTACTTGGAATTATCATTCCATGTCTTGCTGCGACTGCAACCGCTTTAGGATTATATGGTTCTGGAAACAGAACAACCAAGCCACGTGATTCCACACTCATATGCTCTATTCCACATTTTTTAAGTTCATTATCCATAATCGTAGCTGCCATAGGACTCCGGCATGTATTACCCATACACACAAATATAATATTGCTGTAAGTATTCACAATACTACCTCCATACCACAACTATACATCTATAATCATATGTCCTGCTGCCTTTATAAGCCTGTTCATAACAGCCTGTCCTACATTATCAGTTGGAAAGCTCTCTGAATATACTACATTAATACCATTCTCGTCAAATTCACGAAGCACAGCAAAAAGATTTCTTGCTTCCTGTGCTTCATCAAATCTGCTTCCCATATCAACCACATCAAAGCCATCATATAAACCGACATTCTCTGTAGATGCCATAATTGCTACCTTTGCACCATCTTTGACTGCCTGTGATGCCTTGGTTCTTATCGCATCAACAACCTTTGACTGTTCACCTCTTACTATCGTAATCTGGGCATTAGGTGCATAATGCTTATATTTCATTCCTGGCGCCTTAGGAACAATCCCATCCGGAACACTCTCCATAATTGCAGGATCCATCTCTGCTTTACCAAGAACTTCTCTTACCTGTTCCAATGTAATAAATCCCGGTCTTAATATCATGGGCACATTACCACTGACATCAACAATTGTAGATTCAACACCTATATCAACTGTATCATCCGCAATTATCATGTCAATCCTGCCATCCATATCATGTATAACATGTTTTGCTCTTGTCGGACTAGGCTTCCCCGATGTATTAGCGCTTGGTGCAGCTATATATACACCTGATTTCTTTATAAGCTCATGCGCTACAGGGTGACTAGGCATTCTTATAGCGACTGTATCAAGACCACCTGTTATAGATAATGGCACTATCTCTGACTTCTTTAATATCATGGTAAGCGGTCCCGGCCAGAAAGCCTTGTAAAGTTTCAGAGCGTTCTCATTGACATCATCTGAAAGTATATACAAATCTTTTACATCTGCTATATGTACAATCAAGGGATTATCTGATGGTCTTCCTTTGGCTGCATATATCTTTGCCGACGCCTCACTGTCTAACGCATCTGCACCAAGTCCATACACTGTTTCTGTTGGAAATGCCACTAGACCTTTATTTTTTAATATTTCTGATGCCTGTTGATATATTTTATCATCAGTATCATCATGTGCAATTCTAGAAATTATTGTTTTCATCGCAAGCCTCCATGTTACTGGCTATCATGTCATGATAGTTTCCGATTCACATTGTACAACACTTGGCAGGAATTATGAAGCAAAATATTTACCAATTCCAATAATAATTGAATCAACAATTCGTTGCTGATACTCTTCATCTAAAAGTAATTTTAACTCTGCCTGATTTGTAAGAAATCCACATTCAACAATCACAGTCGGTATTTTTGAATGAATAAGCAGATAATAAGTTTTATCCTGTTTTTCAACTCTCTTATTAGAAGTATCAAGATTGTCTTTCATTGACTGCTGTATTATTCCAGCAAGCAGCCTGCCCTTTGCAGAATATGTATAATAAAAGACCTGTGCTCCTGACACACTGCTGCTGTCAAAACTATTCTGATGAACGCTAATCATCATATCAGCTTCAGATGAATTCGCAATATCGCATCTTTTTTTCAAATCGGCCCTTTTTTTATTAGTATCAGCTGAGGTATAAAGTCCTTCATCCTGAGTTCTCGTCATTATAGTATTAAAGCCAAGCTGTTTAAGTGTTTTTTCTAATTTTAAAGCTATTGCAAGGTTAATATCCTTTTCTAATATATCACCATTAGTTTTTCCCGGATCACTTCCTCCATGTCCACTATCTATAACAATTGTATAATCAGATGTCTCAAGCTGACTAAGATTAGAATCTGACAATAGAATATCAGACAACGCCATATTATCCGATTCATCATATAATTCAGCCTTTATAGCTTCTTTCCCTGGTTCCACGCTTTTCTTTCCCGGAAGGCAGACACATGCCGCCATAAAAACACCAAGCAGCATACATATTGACATAACCGCAACAAGCCTCTTATCTCTCATATATTAATATTTCCTGTCTTACATGCTTTTTATATTATATGTGCTGTTATTATAAAACATACTAAAACAAGCCGTCCTGCCAAATGGCAGAACGGCATACGCTATATTAGTTTTCTGATTCGTAATACATAATTTTTAAAAAAGATGTCCGTATAATATGTTACCTATCCAGCCGGCTGTCCTGCCCGAAAGATGAAAAGGATCTCCTTCATAAGGGATACGTAGTATATCTTCATCTGTCTTTCCAGATAATATCTTAATCTGTTTATCGCCGCCAAACATGCACATATATACACTTCTGCAGCCAAGTTCATCAACAAATCTTAATGTCTTTGCCATTCTGTATATACTTGCCGACAATACAGCATAACGTATGTCAGCCAGCTGGTATATCTCATTTCTCACACCAACACAACCACAGTCATATATTATTATCTCAGCACTGTCCATAAGCTTTAATGCTGCCTCTTTATCATTTTCCAGAATAAATGTAATGTTCTTATAGGAAAATTTTCTGTAATCATTTCGCACTCTGCCTGTCTCGATACATATTTTTAAAAAGTCCTTATGATTATCACACTCTGTTATCACGGTCCTTAAGCCACATACATTGGCACAGTAATTAGCAAGCATTATAGAAAAATGTGTTGAACCCGCTCCGGCACATGAGCCGCAGACCGCAATCCTTATCTTTTCTTTACCTGCCAAACCACGCTTTTTTCTTAGAAAATTCAAATATCTCAAGCATTGCCTCCTCAAATAGCCTGTTCCCTGCATTCCATCTGTAAATACATGGAAACCTGTAGTATCTGTGTCCACTGCCGTATCTCCTTATGTACCTGTAGAAATCGTGTCCACTTACGTGATTAATAAATATAATGGTGTCTTTGTCAGATTTTTCCATAGCCTCATAGTCACTTCTGCGGTAACCACAATCACCGACAAGAATATTAATTCCATTCTTACGATTCTTTCTATCCGTTCCAAAATCATGTATGTGATAGGTACATTCACCATAATCCTCATCTATGCAGCCAGAATACTCTGGTCTTATCATAATTCCACTATGTAATGCAACTCCACAATGCAGATTGTCCAATATCTTCGCAGATTTTAAATCCTGAACATCTCCATGTCTTATAATCACAACGGTTTTCCCTCTTTTTGCCAGAAAAGAAGCCATGCAAAGGCAAAAATGTGTTGTTCCTATCCCATGTCTTGTCCCTGATACATATACATTAATCAATGACTTATCTGCATTATGAGCTGTATTGTTGTTATGCTTAAGCATCGGTTTCTGTATTCTTAAAAGGTCTTTTCGTAATTGGTCTATGGATTGATATCTTTGATTCTGATTGTGACGCAGGCATCTCTCAATGACTGGTCCAACCGATTTTGAATTGAGACGGCATACTCTGTGTATGTCATCCTGTATAGATTGCTCATGGCTGTCATCAACCATATAAGCAATTAAGATTCCTATACTGTATATATCTGATAGAGGATTACCTTCGCCAAAGAACTGTTCTGGTGCTGCGTATCCAATTGTTCCATAAGAACTCATATACTGATTATCATTCCGCCTTGAACTATCGAAATCTATCAAATGAACAATCAGCCGCTTTTCCCTGTGCGTTACCTCTTCATGTATCATAATATTATCAGGCTTAATATCAAGATGTGCTATCAAAGCCTTATTGTGCAGATATTCTATTATATTACATACAGAAATGGATATATCAACAGCATCATATAATGATAATGGCCCGTTTTCCTGTATATATTCATCCAAAGATTTGCCAGCTATATATTCTTCTATAATGCAGATACTTATATCATCTTCTTCTATATCATATATGATGGGAAGTCCATCAAACCTTAAGTCCTTAATAAGCATCGCTTCACGATACACACGTAAATAATCCGGCTCCTGTTTACTCACAACTTTAGCTATTCTTATAGAATCAAGTTGTATATGCCTGACAAGAAATACGCTTGTATGCTCCGTAGTGGCAATCTTCCTGATTATTGAATACTTATCAGATATCACAATATTATATTATTAACCTCCTTTCAACTTGTGTTTATCAGCTCTATTGATATACTACCACAATATTTTTGTTATTGCAACAACTTTTTTATATTTATTATATATTTTTCATTTTTATTTTACTACAAACCTTGTTCCTGTAGTCTTTACATATCCATTAAAAATGGGTATTATAGTATATGCCTAACACCATATATTTATGTGAGGCGCATTTGAGATTGGAAGTGATTTATATGAAGATAGAGAAAATTAACGACAACCAGATACGCTGTACTTTGGGAAAGAAAGATCTCGCTGACAGAAACCTGAAAGTGAGTGAATTAGCTTACGGCAGTGAGAAAGCGCGCGAACTTTTCAGGGATATGATGCAGCAGGCATCTTTTGAATTTGGATTTGAGGCAGAAGATATCCCACTTATGATTGAGGCTATTCCAGTAAGTGCTGATTGTATTGTACTTATAGTGACAAAGGTTGATGAACCGGAAGAACTTGATACACGATTCTCAAGATTCTCATCAGAATATAATGATGATTACGATTATCCTGACGATGAATATGGTGATATGTTTTCAGATATTGAACAGATAGGTACCAGCTCATCAACACCTTCTGCTACTGATGAACTTGACAAAACTCAGCATGAGCCAGCAAAAGATACACAGGAAACTTCTAATGTAGATATTCCAAGCAGTGATGTTGCCAATGATGTCATGAATCTTTTTAATAAAGTCAAGGATTACATCAATGGAAATATTCAGGATTCTGATAACAGTAATTTTGTATCATTTAAAGACTCTCTGACAGGAATGCCTTCTATAGATACAAACTCTGTGAATAACACAGAAGGTTCTGTCCTTAAAAGCAGCACACCAGTTAATATATTAAGAATATTCTCATTTGATTCTTTTGATACATTTTCAGGTGCTGCACAGGCAGTAGCTGCTATATATACAGATAAAAACTCTTTATACATGAATAACACACATGACAGATTCTATCTGACCCTAAGTAAAGATATGACCAGCAGTGCCAACTATAATAAGACCTGCAACATACTTTCTGAGTATGGCACTAAGGAATCTCTTAATTCAAATACAGTCTGCTACTTTGACGAACATTACAGATGCATCATTAAAGACCATGCTGTTCAGGTTGCTGCAAAATACAAAAATTTATAAAAATAAGGGGATGTCACTATAACGATTTTCAATCATTATAGTGACATCCCCATTAACTTATAATCAACCTCTTGTTGCAAGATATGTTGTGATCTCTTCCATAAGATCATCACAATCCATCCCATGAACCATAGCTGCTTCCTCTATTGTCTCTCCCTGTGATGATGGACAGCCAACACAATGCATGCCAGCACCCATAAGGATTGGAATTATACCTGCATCAATCTGTATAGCTTCACCAATTGTAGTATCCTTGGTAATTCTTGCCATATGATATTTCCTCCTGAATAAATAATTAAATACAATGCTTACTATAATAGTATGTGCCAGAATTGTCAAGAAATCCATATCATGTTAAGCTTATGTTTGCTATTGAATTTCACATACAAATAGCGTATAATCATAGAAAATATCATAAAAGGAGGACTTGATTTATGGCATACGTAATTAATGATGATTGCATTAGCTGTGGAGCATGTGCAGCTGGATGTCCAGTTGACGCTATCAGCGAAGGCGCTGCTCATTACGAGATTAACGCTGATGTCTGTGTAGATTGTGGTGCATGTAACGCTACATGTCCAGTTGGCGCTCCTAACCCACAGTAGGATTTCAGATGAAGTGTACGCTTTAAAGCGACTACATAAACAGCCAGGTCTTTTAAAGACCCGGCTGTTTTTTGTTATCCAGCAGATTAGCAAATCTTGTCTGTTCTGGAATCCATGCCATCTTGACAGTTCCAATTGGACCATTACGCTGCTTTGCAATAATAATCTCTGCAATTCCCTTAATCTCTGTATCTTTATTATAGTAATCATCTCTGTAAAGAAACATTACAACATCCGCATCCTGCTCAATAGCTCCTGACTCTCGAAGGTCAGAAAGCATTGGTCTATGGTCTGGCCTTTGTTCCACAGCACGGCTTAACTGCGATAGTGTTACAACCGGCACATCCAGCTCTCTTGCCAAAGCCTTTAAAGATCTTGATATATCAGATATCTCCTGCTGTCTTGAATCTGAACGAGAACCACCATTTCCACTCATCAACTGAAGATAATCGATAATTACAAGTCCAAGATCATTTTCCATCTTGTACTTTCTACACTTAGATCTAAGTTCTGCAATTGATATTCCTGGTGTATCATCAATTATAAGATGCGATTTAGCAATACTGTCAGCGCCTTCAACCAACTTTCCCCAATCACTTGAATCGAGACGGCCTTTTCTTAACTTATCAGCATCAACCGTAGACTCAAGACTCAGCATTCTGTTTACGAGCTGTACATTTGACATCTCCAAAGAAAATATAGCGGTTGTAATTCCCTGCTTTATTGCCACATTTTCAGCAACATTCAGGACAAACGCAGTCTTACCCATAGATGGTCGGGCAGCAACAAGCACAAAATCAGATGGCTGAAGTCCTGAAAGATAATTATCAAGATCAATAAATCCTGTCGGAACACCCGTTACAGAACCTCTATTCTTTGCCGCTGCCTGAATCCTGTCAAGGGCCTCAAGCACAACCTTATCAATAGGTGTATACTCATGGTCACCCTTATTCTTAACAAGATCAAATATTTTCTTTTCGGTATCTGCAAGTATATCCTCAGTCTTGCTCGTACCAGCATAGCAATCATTTGCTATTCCTTCGTTGACACGTATTATATTTCTAAGAATTGACTTATCTTTTACTATTCCTGCATACTGCCTTATATTAGCTGATGTAGGTACAGCAGCAAGAAGGTCTCGTATGAATTCAATACTGTAAACCTCTGCTGGAACATTCTGCTCTTTAAGCCGTTCCTGCAATATAACAATATCAACCGGCTTTCCCTCATTATTAATATCTATCATGGTCTTGAACATAATCCCATACTGTTTGTGATAGAAATCATCTGTAGAAAGCATCTCACCAGCCGTTATTATAGCCTGTCGATCCATAATCATTGAACCAACCACTGACTGCTCAGCTTCAAGACTGTTAGGCATTATTCTTGTAATTGCTGATTCTTCCATTGTTAACAGCTCCTCTTTTATTATTAAAATGCTGATTTAATATTAGTTGCTTCCCTCAACAATAACCTTTAACTTAGCTGTAACATCTTTATGAACCTTAACAGGAATTTCATATGTTCCTAATGCCTTGATTGACTCATCAAGCTTTAACTTCTTCTTATCTATATCTAATCCATTCTGTTCTTTCATAGCCACAGCTATCTCCTTAGATGATACTGCGCCAAATGTCCTGCCACCCTCACCTGTCTTGATTACTAATTTCACCTGCACAGCCTCTATCTTAGCTGCAAGCTCCTTTGCAGCTTCAAGTTCCTCTGCTTCAAGCTTAGCCTGTCTTGCCTTCTCAAGCTTCAAATCATTGAGATTCTTAGGTGTTGCCTCTAAACCAAGTTTCTTTGGTAATACATAATTTCTCGCATATCCATCATTAATCTTAACAATCTGTCCTTTTTTTCCAAGTGACTTAACATCCTCAAGTAATATAACTTCCATTATAAATCTCCTTCCTGAATCATGGCATCTATTGTATTTTTTATTGTCTGTATTGCCTGATCTATTGTGCAGTCACGAAGCTGTGCACCAGCTATTGTCATATGACCGCCACCGCCAAGCTTCTCCATTATAATCTGTACATTAACCTCATCTATAGACCTCGCGCTTATATATATAACATCATTATACTGTGTTACAACAAATGATGCCTTAATGCCAGATATATCAAGCAACTGGTTTGCAGCTTTGGCTCCACCAATCGTAGGACTGTCAAGTCCCCTGCCATCAAACACCGTTATTGCATATGAATCCTTATAAACAACTGCATTGCTTACAGCATGCGCAACTGCCACATAACATTGCATATCGTCTCTGAGCATCTTTCTTACTCTTGTAATGTCTGCCCCGTGCCGCCTAAGAAACGCAACCGCCTCAAATGTTCTTGGTCCTGATTTACTCTGGAATCCATCTGTATCAATGTTGATTCCTGCATACAATGCATCAGCCTCATAAGGTCTTATCTTAACGCCATCATCGACATACTGAATCATCTCTGTAATCATCTCTGCCGCTGATGATGCATAAGGGTCAATATACGAAAGAACTGCTCCTGTTATTGGCTCACTGCTCTGTCTGTGATGGTCAAATACAATTATCGTCTTACACTGTGTAAGCAGTTCAGGACACTCCGTTCTGTCAGCTTTATTAACATCAACCACAATAACTGCTGTCTGTTTATTAACATATTCCGGAGCTTCCTCACGGCTTAAAAACATATCCTCCGGATAGTTATCATTGTTCATAAATCTGTCTTTAAACGGTTTAATGCTTGAAGAAACATCATTGATAACTATATGCGCTTCCTTCCCAAGCCGTTGACATATTACATATATTCCAACTGCAGAGCCAAATGAATCAATATCTGCCAGTTTGTGTCCCATAATAAGTACATTATCTGTTGTCTCCAGAATCTGTCTTAATGCATGTGCCTTTACACGGACCTTTACTCTTGTATTCTTTTCCTGCTGCTGGCTCTTGCCACCATAATATAATGTCTTCTCGCCATCCTTTACTACTGCCTGATCTCCACCTCTTCCAAGTGCAAGATCCATAGCCGACTTTGACATATCATAGCTCTTTGCATAATCACCAGCACCTGTACCTATTCCTATACTCAGAGTTATAGTCATGTCATTACCAATCTTTACATTCTTAATGTCCTCAAGAAGACTGAATTTATCAGCCATAAGTTTTTCAAGATACTGGTATTTGAACACTGCAAGATATTTATCCTTTTCAAGCTTTCTTACTATAGAAGAACCTGTTGTAAAATACTTATTAACACGCTTATCAATAAGTCCCACAAACAAAGAACGTCTTACATCATCAACGCTCTCCAGTGCTTCTTCATAATTATCTATGTATATAAGTCCTACAACAAATCTGTCAGCTCTTATTTTTTTAATATAAGAATTAATGTCTGTCTCATCAAACATATATATCGCAATAAGAGAATTCTCTTCAATATCCTGTTGTATCTCCACGCTTTTAGACAATCCATTAATTGTAATCCGCTTTAATTCAACCCTGTAATCTCTATCATCATATGTCAGACGTATCTCCTTAGCCGTATCCTCCTCAGGAAAATCTTTTGCCTTAATCTCTGGAAAAACTGCCTCGACAGTACCACTGTAACGTTTACTTTTTCCCGTTTTATCCTGCATAAGCTTATTCATCCATAATATATGCCCTGTATTATCAGCAAGTGCATATGGTATCTCAAGATCATACAGCATCTGCCTTTGTACCTGTGAATAACCCGATGCAAATTCAATCAGTTCATGTAAAAAAGCTGGCCGTATATATACAAGTACAATTACATATATCACAACGTACACAAACACCACACCAGCTAAAACATTCGCGCATCTGGCATCTATGCAGTAACAAATTATTGTAGCTGCTATTAACATAATGCCAATTATAACAGGCCACATTATCATCATTTTCATTTTGCCTGTAAGCCTGTTTATTTTGTTTGTTTTATTTTTACCAGACATAAATACACCTCATGCTTCATTCTATAACAGAATCACATAGTTGTTGTTATTATATCATTTTATTTACATAAATGATACTATAATATTTAAAAGCCGCTGTACTATTCTTTTAGTACAGCGGCTCATACGCTCATTAATTATTATATTAATCTACGCTATATGGAAGTAAAGCAACGTGACGAGCTCTCTTAACAGCTACTGTAAGGGCTCTCTGGTGCTTAGCACAGTTACCTGTGATTCTTCTTGGAAGAATCTTTCCTCTTTCAGAAACATACTTCTTTAACATAGCAACATCTTTATAATCTAAAGCCTTGTTTGCGTCAGCACAAAATGCGCAAACTTTCTTTCTTCTACGCATAGGTCTTCTTCTCATCTGACCTTCTGGTCTCTCAGCCTTCTTTTCTGGCATATCATTTACCTCCTATTTAGTTAAAAGGCAAACCCTCGTCCTCTACTCCATCTCCATCTGGAATATTCATAAATCCGTCACCTGCTGGTGCCTGTGGAGTAGGTCTTGATGGAGCATATGATGAATCCATGCTCTGTGAAGATTTGCTCTCTGCAAATTCCTGGTCGTCAACAACCACATCAGTAGTGTAAACCTTCTGACCATCCTTGTTAGTATAACTACCTGTCTGAATTCTTCCACTGACAACAATCTTAGTTCCCTGATGAAGATACTTCTCAGCAAACTCTCCTGATCTGCCAAATGCAACACAGCTTATAAAATCTGCTGTCTGCTCATTAGAATCCGCAGTCCTTGTACGTCTTCTGTCCACTGCTAATGTATATCTAGCAACTGCCATTGACCCATCCGCGTTCTGTGAATAACGCACATCTGGATCTCTGGTAAGTCTTCCCATTAAAATTACTCTATTCATGACTTGTCTCCTATTCTATAAAGAGCTGTTAAGCCAAACTGGGACTAATAATTATTCTCCATCCTTAACGATTAAGAATCTAATTACGTTCTCCATGATACGAATTCTGCTCTCAACTTCTGCTGGGCAAGTAGCGTCTGCCTCAAACTTGATGAAGTTGTAGAAACCTTCGCTCATATGCTGAATGTCATAGGCAAGTTTCTTCTTCTCAACTGTACCTGGATCTGTAATAGTACCGCCAAAACGAGTGATTAATTCCTTAACCTGCTCAACAGTAGCGTTTCTTACTTCATCCTCGACGTTTGCACTTACAACTAAAGCTAATTCATACTTATTCATTCTACGTCGCACCTCCTTCTGGTCTCTGGCCCTCTCGATTATTCACAGTGAAAGAGCAAGGAAAAATTACATATTACGAATTGATAGTATATCATAAATAATATTTACTGGCAACCCTTTTTTATGTTTTTTGTGTTTTTTTCTACCATAGTTCTGCTAACCATTATCTCGTGACCACACCCACAGCATTTCAACTTAAAATCTGCACCAACACGCAGTATTTCCCAGTCGCAGCTTCCACATGGATGCTTTTTCTTGAGTGTAACAACATCCCCTATATCATAGACAATCATTGGCACCTCCGTATTTTCCAAATACTTCCCCTAATGGAGCATGTATCAAAAGGTCCGCTCTTCTGTCATAAGGAGTTTCTGATTTATTAATCAGAATCAGCTTATGTCCAGTGTAATAATCTATAAGTCCCGCCGCTGGATATACACCAAGTGATGTACCTCCTACTATAAGCACATCCGCCTCCCGTATAAGACGGACAGCACCACGGATATTATTATCATCAAGTCCCTCCTCATACAATACAACATCAGGTTTGATTCTTCCACCACACTCACATGTAGGAATACCTTCTGAATTAATTATTGAATCAATGCCATAAAATTTATGACATCTCTCACAATAATTTCTAAGTACGCTTCCATGAAGTTCATACACAACCTTGCTTCCAGCCTTTTGATGTAATCCATCGATATTCTGTGTAACAATGCCTTTGAGCTTTCCTTCTCTTTCCAGCTGTGCAAGCTTGATATGTGTTGTAGAAGGCATTGCATCGGGAAAAAGCATTTTATTGCGGTAAAATCTAAAAAATTCCTCCGGTTTTCTCACATAAAATGTATGTGAAAGAATTGTTTCTGGCGGATAATCATATTGCTGGTTATATAATCCATCAACACTTCTAAAATCAGGTATTCCACTCTCTGTTGACACACCAGCTCCACCAAAAAACACTATGTTGTCCGATTCATTAATCCATTGTAAAAATGTATCAGTCTTATGACTGTAATCATCATTAATATTATTCATTAATAATCACACCTAACACATAACATCCCTGTTTATCAAGATTCTTTACCTTCTGCTGTGCAGACATTTCGCTGTACTCTGTCTGCTGAAGCATAAGAACAGATCTTTCACAGCACGATGCAGCCTTTCCTAATTCATCTGACTGGACTACAACTATATCATAATCTACATAATTATCTATAAAATCTTTAAGCCGTGAACTCTCAATATCTTTAATATTGATATCATCTACATTACCTGTAAATACAATATCAAAATCATTTCTATTAGTAATACATACAAGATCTCTGGCATCTTCACTTCCAGAAAGATAACTCGTAACACCCTTCAAATCTTTTCCAAGCCTGTACTTTGATAAGAATATCTCTTCTTTCATATCAGCATCAATAAATAAGACACTCTTACCCAATTCATGAATTGTTCCGGCTAACTTAAAAGCAAGTACTCCATCTCCCACAGTTCCAAGAATTGTATTATCTGGTCCCATCATAGACAAAACCTTGTTAGCAAGAGACAGATAACAATCATGCTCACTGTCCGTCATCTTTAAAAGTTTGTCAACATTAACACTAAACATAATATAACGCCTCCTACTTTCTGATTATTCCCAGTACTTCTGAACTTGATTTCATGGCATTCTTTTCACTCTTAGCTGACTTTTCTTCAACAGGCTCCTTGGCAGCTGCGACTTCACTATCTGCAATAGAAGCTATGGTTCTGCTTGCAGCTGAATACTCGTCCTCGTCAATATCGTCTTCATCAATATCATCATCTTCATCATAATAATCATCGTCATCTTCATCGTCATCATAATCCTCAAGACTATTGCTTAAAGATTCCTGATTATTATTAAATGCGACAACATTGTTCTCTTCTGGCTCTTCCAAAACCTCTTCATCAATATCATCAACTTCTGGCTGTGATTCCTCTTTAACTTCATTAATTTTTTTCTTTTTATTCTTCTTTTTCTTCTTAGAATCCTTATCCTCACCTAATTTAGCAAGTTCTTCTTTATATATATCAACTCCGATGGCTTTGTTAAACTTATCATCTTCATCTTCGTCATCATCTTCATCTCCGCTGTTGTGATATGCATTCTTGTCATATGTGAGCATATAATTAGCTGGAATCATATTACCAAATCTACGCTCATAATCCATCTCATCATCGGAATCGTCATCATCTTTAAATGCATTCATTACGAAGATAACTATAAGTTCTATGCACAGGCATATTGCAGCAACTATGCCTGCAATTATTGCAGCTCTTTTATTAATATCCGGCTTGATTGCAACATTACTCTCAGTTCCATATTCAAGAACCTGTATAGACTCGACAGCCACAATACTAGTAGTCTTCATAGCATTTTTAGCAATTGCATCAACATATGTCTTAGCTGTATTCTGATCTGGATTAGTTATTGTGAGTTCAATTATATTACTATTAGGAACCGTCTTTACTGTAAGATACTTAGCTATATCTTCTGATGTTCCTGCTGTCTTCTGTGCTGCAGATATTACTACATTACTCTTAAATACAATTTCAAAATCTTTAACAAGTCCACCATCTGTAGCTCGCACTGTTGCTTCATTTTTTTCACCAGGTGTTACTATAATCTTGGCTGTTGATGTATACATTGGTGTAGTAGTACTGCTCTCATATATATATCCACCTATAGCACCTAATAAAGTGACAATTATAAGAATTAATGCGCATCTTGAAAACTTCTTCATATGATCTGTTCTCCTTTACTAGCTGTACAACTTTGCTGGGTATCTGCCCTCAGATATAAGCTTCTTAATTGAATCTACAACTAATGGTTTATCTTCTTTATATGTAACACCAAACCATTTATCTCTTGTTTCAAGAACTGATACATTAGCTCTTCCAGCTTTAATAAGTGAGTCAACTACCGATGGAAGAAGATATTCACTCTTGATATCACCATCCTTGATATTAGAAAGGAATTCTGCAAATCCTGTTTCAAGCTCATCAAGAAAATCTGGTGTAAAGCCCCACATATTCATTGAAACATAATTTTCAAGATCAATTGGTGTTATACCGCCATCTTTATCTTCTATTCCTGCACCTGCAGCTGTCTTGACAAGTCCACCTGTTTCATTAACACCAACAAGATGCTTGTTCTCATCCATAACACATACACCTCTTGTAACTGCACCATTATCACTAAGTGTATTGCCAAGTATAAATCCTGCCATACAGAATTCAAATTCCTTGCCTGATGGATGCTCTTCAACAAGATAGTCATGTATAAGCTTAAACGCCTCCTTGCCATAATAATCATCTGCATTTATTACAAGGAATGGCTCGTTAATAATTCCTTTGCATGCAAGAATTGCCTGTCCTGTTCCCCACGGTTTAGTACGATCTGCAGGTTTCTCATATCCTTCTGGCAGCGCATCAAGCTCCTGAAATGCATATTCTACTTGAATCACCTTTGATATTCTATCTCCGATAACCTCCCTGAATGTATCATAAAGGTCTTTTCTTGTAACGAACACTACCTTATTAAAACCAGCCTCAATAGCATCATATATAGAGTAATCCATTATAATTTCACCATTAGGTCCCATAGGCTCAAGCTGTTTTATTCCCCCACCAAAACGGCTTCCCATGCCTGCCGCCATTATAACTAAAGTTGTTGACTTCATACGTCCTCCTTATTGTATACTTAATTTAATTCTGGATAGTAATACCATCTTATAGATGTTATTTTTCCGCTGTTATCTATATCAAAATCCAACTGGGCAAATGCATCCTTAACTGTTGCATATCCTTCTTTATATGGAGCCTTAAAATACGTAAACTCCACAATATAAGAATCTGCTGTCTCCTGAGAAGCATAGCCATTAAAATTGATAAGACCATATTGTATATCTGTTTTAATCTTAGCATTCTCTAAGGAATCTATGGTATAGTTTCCATATAAGAATTTTCCCAGAATTGTTGTCTTATCATCTGAAAAATAATAACTATTAAAGCAATCCTGATCTCTGTAATACTTCTTGAGAATATCATCAAATGTATTGCCAACCGATAACCCTCTTGAAAATACTTCTGAATCGCCGACTCCTGCAGCTGCAGTCAAAAGGTATTCTCCATTAATCTCTGTAAAAACAAGTGTGAGATCATTATATGAATATATCTTTTCTTTCAAATCCATATCTGTCTTATCTGTTTCTTTATTCTCATGTATTAATGATGGTTGCCCAAGCATTGATATTACTTGTGATTCTTTCATCATATATGTGACTTTACCGACCTTTAAATCATCATATGAGAATTTATCTGCAGTACTTACAGACAGTGTTTCGTATTGCTTTACAGCCTCTGTTATATCTTCGCCATCTGTTGTAATAACAGCCTCTACCCGCTTACCACAGCCAACAAATGACATGGCTGTCAGTATTGCCAGAATTGTACAAACTGTTTTTAAGCTAATAAACCTTGACCTGCGAATCATACAGTCCCCCTTTATAAACATGCTTGTATTAGTATATCACACCAGATTGTGTTGTCAAATGATTCAGTCCACTTGCTGTACTTATATAAGGCTGTAAGTTTTTCTTACCTTGTTTTTTAGATAAGCTATATGCTAAAAAAAGCTGTACTGAAATAATTCAGTACAGCTTTCATATAGAGGCGACAACCAGATTCGAACTGGTGATCAGGGTGTTGCAGACCCACGCCTTACCGCTTGGCTATGTCGCCATTTAACTCCCCGAGTAGGACTCGAACCTACGACAGCGCGGTTAACAGCCGCGTGCTCTACCGACTGAGCTATCGAGGAAT
>CAKRLE010000009.1 GCA_934359185.1 uncultured Lachnospira sp.
GGACTGTTGTTCAAATATTTCTCTACATCCTCTGGCTTCGCATACATTCTGGTCTCTAAATCAGAAATTGTATCCTCATATGCCCTATTATAATAAGCACTTTCATAATGAACTAATCTTCCATCCTGCTTTTCAGCAAAATAAACATTCATTGCCTCTATGTCGTCACCTGCATATGATTCATTTCCTAATGACCAGAAAAGGATGGATGTATGGTTTTTAAAAGTTTCAAAATTATTTTTTGCCCGATCAATTACGGCACCCTTCCACTGTGGAAAAGATCCTGGTATATTACAAGATGGTTCAATTGCACCTAACTTCTGGAACGAACCATGGCTTTCCAAATTTGTTTCTGCCATCACATAAATACCTGCATTGTCGCACATATAGTACCATGGTATCTGATCAGGATAGTGGCAGGTACGCACAGAATTAATATTATTCCTTAACAAACAGGATATATCTGCTTTCATATCTTCTATACCAATGCATCTTCCTGTTTTTGCATTCCACTCATGACGGTTTACACCTGTAATAATAAGGCGTTTTCCATTTAAATAAATTATTTTATCTATAATCTCTATTCGTCTAAAACCGATATCATAAGGGATTACCTCTGTCAAGGAACCATCCTCAGCTTTAAGTTCAACATAAGCATGATACAAATATGGGTTATGATTATCCCACAGTTTAACATTTTCTAAATCAACACATATCGTACCTTCTAAATAGTCATTATCTTTATTTAGCTGTATGGATTTCTCTACTAATACATTTTCTTCCCTGTCTTTTAAAATAAAGCCTGCAGTTACATTCTGACCATCAAGGGCTGATACTTTCATATTTACAGTTATACTTCCACTTACATTGTCACGGTTTAATACTGGTTTGAACCAAACATCCTCCAAATGAACATCTGGTATTGCCTTCAAAGTAACATTTCTGAAAATTCCAAAGAATCTGAAAAAGTCTTGATCCTCTAAAAATGCTGCAGTACTCATCTTATGTACCTGTACTGCCAGTACATTTCCCTTTTCCCTAATATATGGTGTCAAATCAAACTCAGAAGGTGTGAAGCTGTCCTCGGCATAACCTATAAACTGACCATTAAGCCACAGATACATAGCTTCTTCTACACCTTCAAAGCAGATATGGATTCTCTTTCCACACATATTTTTTTGCAAATCAAAGTATTTTATATAAGAACCCACCGGATTGTACTCTGCCTCTGAAAACATTCCTTTTTCTGCTCCAGTTGCCTCCATACTATAGGCTCCTCTATGGTACTCTTTTCCTTCCCATGGATACATAGTGTTGATATAACGGATTTTATCATATCCAGCCAGTTCAATATGTCCTGGAACCATAATTTTATCGAATCCTGATGTATCAAATGTATCTTTATAAAAATCAACAGGTCTTTCCATCACATTTTTGCTGTAAGCAAACTCCCATTGACCATTTAACGACTGTAATAACGGATTTTTTTCTTTTTTCATGTCTGAATAATTCAAATAATAGCAATGATCACTATGTGGTTCTAATTGATTAACCTTAAATACTTCTGGATTGTCCAGCCATTTCATATCAGCATTCATATTTTCCCTCACTTTCCATACATTCCTTTGTATTCCATATCAACATTTCTCCAACTGTTTTTTTAGTTTTTCGTTTGCATCTTCAACATTCATTCTTGACATAATGAATGTAATTATTAATGACAACACCATAGGAATCCATAAGTACATAACATGAAGCATTTTTAAACAGGAGTCAGGCTGTACTGCTGCTTCCTTAATAAATCCACTTGCATCAAGAAGCCATCCACACAAAGCAACTCCAATACCCCCTCCGATTTTCGTTCCAAAAGATGTACATGAATACATAGTTCCATCAATGTGTTTATGCTTTGTAAGATAAGTATATTCTGAACAACTTGCGACAACTGCTCCCATATCACCCTGCCATGGTGCCATTCCAAGGGCTGCAATCGCTGTAAATGCAAGCATAAGTGGAATACTTCCCATATAACCGGCAAAAATAACTCCTACACGTCCCACCGTTCCAAGAACATAGCCTGCAAAATTCATTCGATATAAACCTTTCATTTTTTCTACCAGCATAGGTGTGATGCACATTGCGATAATGACAGGAATATTAATTGCCCATGAAAATACAGAGTACAAGTTTTCGTTTTTCAATATATAAATCATATAATAAATGCCCATATTTAACATAGCTGAATAAATCTGCTGACAAATATAAGTTGCACAAATCATAAGATAATATTTATTAGAAAACAAAATTTTTGCAGCCTCTATTAGTCCATACTTTTCTTCTGTGTGCTCCTTCCCCGCTTTTAATTCTTCTTCTGAAAGTTCTTTAATTGAAAAAACTGAAATTGTATTTACAACCAAACCAATGATAGCATATACCACGGCAACCATTCTCCATGCTGCTGCCCCACCACCTGCTGCGCTTACAAACTGTACGGTAACAGATTGAATAAGTAAGCTTGTCGAAAACGCAAAAATAAATCGCCATGATCCCATTTCTACACGTTCCCTACTGTTTTTTGTACAAAATGTAACTAATGATGC
Source organism: uncultured Lachnospira sp. (assembly GCA_934359185.1). Taxonomy (GTDB): domain Bacteria; phylum Bacillota; class Clostridia; order Lachnospirales; family Lachnospiraceae; genus Lachnospira. The sequence goes on from CAKRLE010000009.1 coordinate 2,601, forward strand.
ATATGCTATATTATTTGCAGTAAAAAATACTGCATTCAACAGCGTATATGCTATAAAGAACCATACATACTGTGCAGTTGTACCAAGACTGTCTGGAATTGCAAAGTTCGCAACGAGTGTTACAGCACAACCTATATATGCATATAACATCCATGGTCTAGCTTTTCCAAGTCTGCTTTTTGTTTTATCAATCATAGTTCCAAAAAACATATCACTAATTCCATCAAACAGCTTTGATACCATAATCAATGTTCCGATAATACCTGGATTTAAGCCCACTGTATTTGTCAGATACAGCATTACAAATGATGACAGAAATGCATACACGACATTTCCAGCAAAATCTCCCGATCCATAGCCTACCTTGTTATACCATTTCAAATACCTCTTTTCTTCCATGTGAAACTTCTCCTTTCAAAATACCAATTATTTATTCCCACAATTTTGTTATATCAAAGATATAACAAATATATAGGAAAAACAATTTCATAAATCGCACAAAGTATGCACAAAATGATACAGCTATTATTTTATGCATAAAATTGTAACACTTATAACATGCGTATTTTTGCAATAAATCTCACATACAATCAATTTTTGATTTTTATGTTGCAATTAGAAAAAGCAGAAAAACTCAAAGCAACTTTTGACTATTTATTCCTTCATTTTGGCAAGTAATATCCCATTTCATGTTTTATAATGACAGTGAAAAAAGAAAGGAGATGAACTTCTATGAAAAATAAATTCCACAATTTTATTGAAATATTACTTAGCTTCTATGGAACTTTCTTCACAAAAGGATATTATCGTTTTTAAGCATCATTTATGCATTTATATGTTTGGTCATCTGTCATTATCCTCATTAAATCTTCATTTATTTTGCCACAATATCACAATACATGCCTTCTAAGGAATCATAAAATCATATTCTTAAACTGCCTTGCCGCAGAATTCAACGGATGCTGGCAGTCATATACTATGCATATATCACGCTGTGGTATCTTCTCCTTTAATGGTATCTGTACTACATCACCCATTCTTATATGCTGTTCTGCCATAGGTTCCGGGATGAATGCCAGACCAAGTTCACATTTTACAAGTGGCAGAATCTGATCCGTTGTAGCAACTTCTGTGTCAGGCAGCAGTTCCAATCCATTTGACAGAAATAAATTTTTATAAAATCTGAATGTCGCCGTCTCATTTCCAAGACATATTAAAGGATGTTTTATAATATCCTTTAACGATTGAACTTCATTGCTTAGTTCTTTAAATGTAATTCCACCAACTAATATATCCTGAAATGTCTGCAGTTCCATCTTTCTTAATGGTGCTTCTATCTCGGCAGGTGTTGAAACTATTGCAAAATCTATCTTACCACTCTTTACTGCTTCAATTGCCTCTGGTGTTGAATGATTATATATCTTCATTCGTATTCCAGGATACAAAGAATGGAATTCTTTTATCTTATCCAGAAGAAATATATTTAATGCAATCTCACTTGCTCCTATTGAGATACTTCCATGTAAAAGTCCTGTACTGTCTGTCAGCTCATCCTCTGCTGCAAACAACTGCATCATTGCACATGACACGTGCGTATACAGTTTCTGTCCCTCTGGTGTAAGCTGTACCCCTCTGTTAGATCTCACAAACAATTTCGTATTAACCTGCTGTTCAAGACAGTTCATCGCTCTTGTAACATTAGGCTGGCTGTTCCCAAGAACATTAGCTGCTTTTGTAAAGCTGCCATACTTTGCCACATAATAAAATATTTTATAATATTCAAAATTAATATTCATTTCTTACCTGTATCCTCATCATATCAAATACTTATTATCATCATATCAATTATAGCTTTTACTTATCATATGAACAATACTATAATTTTTCAAAAAGAAAAAATAATAAAAAGTCATAATAATATGAAGGGATGTGTTTAATCATGAGAAATACAAGAATTTTCCCGCGAGAAGAGAAGGCTGAAATATTATTCCAAAAAATCATGGATGATTCATGGGCATGCAAAAAACTTTTTGATACATTTTGTGACTATTTATTTTATAATGATGATGCAAGTACATCTTTATCACCATCCGAATTTGCAGAAGCACTGTTTGGCTGCTACCAGAACCGTGATTTATCTGCATTCTTAATGGCTATATCTAATAATACCTTATTTGATTTATTAAGGAATTCATATCTTATTCCATACCGTTTTAATGCTGATGGCAGACAAAATCCTTTGATTCTGTCTGATGAAAATGGATTGCTTTTACCTGAATATTCCTCAATGGTCCGTGAAAAGGATTTCCAGCATTTTCATGAAGTATATAAAAATCTGCCAGATAAAAAGAATATATATCTTGCACAGGCATATCGTTACAGCCATACATACGGAGATAATGACGAGACTATCAAGCAGAAAATCCTCGAAAAGAATACAGGAATACTGCTTATACGTGACCTTCCTGACACTGTAAAATTAAAAGAGACTGAAGCTGAAGCTTACTGTGCTGTATGGGATCTTATGCTTGAATTGGAGAAGAATCTTCCAATGGCATATGTCTTCTATGGTCAGGATACATTGATAGAACACAATGAACATTTTGATGAATTAGGAATCTTTCTGCCTGATTCACTATTCTTAAAAAATCTTGAACGCAATGTTAAGAAAGCCGAGGAGATTATATATGCCAAAAGATAATTATATTGATATCATGGAAAAAAATCATATGGAAATTCCTTGGCATGATTATACTAATACCGACAGCAATGCATTAATAGCAGATGCAGACCTTATAGAAAAAGCTTCTGTAATCGGCAGGGTTGGATTGATTATGTTGTCATGCGGAACAGGAGCATGGCGTGTACGTACATCAATGAATAAGCTTTCAAAAGAACTCGGTGTGACATGTACCGTAGATGTTGGTCTTATGTCTATTGAGTTTAACTGCTTTGATGGCAATGACTGCGTTTCCCAATCACTTAGCATTGCTAATACTGGCGTTAACACCTCTAAATTATACCGCATGGAACAATTCGTGGACAGCTTCCCTGATGAGGAAGCCCACCTTACAGGCGAGGAAATCCATAAACGTCTTGATGAAATCGAACAGATTCATACATTATATTCACCAGCAAAGCTCGGTCTTGCTGCTGCTCTGGCATGTGGATCATTCACATTTCTTCTGGGCGGTGGTCCGGTTGAGATGTTATTTGCTTTTATTGCCGCAGGCATTGGTAATGTGATAAGGACAAAGCTTATCAAACATCATTACACTTTATTTTTAAATATAGCTGCATCAATCTCAGCAGCCTGTCTTATATATGCCATATTACTAAAGCTTGCAATAGTATTATTTAATATTCCATCATTTCATGAGGCTGGTTATATATGTTCAATGCTATTCATCATTCCTGGATTTCCATTCATAACAAGTGGAATCGACCTTGCAAAGCTTGATTTGCGTTCAGGCCTTGAAAGGCTCACCTATTCCGTCATCATTGTGCTTGTAGCAACCATGTTTGCATGGATTATGGCATTGCTTCTGAATTTGCAGCCTTTGGATTTTACAACTCTTCAGATTAACAGTGTAACACATCTGTTTTTACGTCTCATAGCAAGTTTTTGTGGTGTATTCGGTTTCTCAATCATGTTTAACAGTTCAGTTCCAATGGCTGCAACAGCCGCACTAATCGGTGCAGTCGCTAACACATTAAGGCTTGAACTTGTAGATTTCACCAGTATACCTGCAGCACCTGCCGCATTTATCGGTGCGTTATGTGCAGGTCTTTTATCTACAATTATAAAACATAACAATGGATATCCACGTATATCTTTAACTGTTCCATCCATTGTCATAATGGTTCCCGGACTTTATCTGTACCGGGCAATATATAACTTTGGAATTATGTCACTCACAGATGCGGTTTCATGGTTTACATCAGCAGTTATGATTATTATCGCCCTTCCATTAGGACTGATATTTGCGAGAATCTTAACAGATAAAACCTTCCGTTACTGCACATAGAATACAAACAATATAAAAATATAATCTATAAAAAATTCTAAGAACTTCCATAACCGGCATATTCTAATTATCGGATTATAAAATTTATAGATTTGGGATTGGGTTGTGGTTGGATTTGGATTTTTAAACCAGATTTCAAATTATATATCCAAATCAGGGTTTCAAACTGTTTCAAACTAAGGATAGAAATTAGATTTGGCTTGATACTCTAAAAACAGCTTAAAAAATCCAGAAAGCAAAACAATCTTGGCTTTTTTCAATATTTTCACGAATCAAAAGAAAAAAGTGTAGTTTAACGAAGTGTAAAATCAATCATTTTGGCTGAAATCACTAAAAATCATCATAATGCGCCAATATAAAAGTTCACAGTGCCAGACACCAATGGCAGGCAGTCAAGGCCTCTTGTTATCAATATTTCTTAGATATTCAGGTGACATCTGTCTCAACCTGTCTACATATACCTTTAATCTTTCTATCACGTAATCTGCATCTGCATAAGTATTATCTTTAGATATACTAAGTCTCAATGCGCTGTGCGACAGTGAATCAGTAATGCCTATGGCTTTAAGCACGTGTGACGGATTAAGTGAACCGGATGTGCATGCAGAACCACTCGATGCGCATATTCCATTCTGGTCAAGCATTATAAGAAGAGTCTCCCCTTCTATAAATTCAAATGAGACATTGATATTATTAGGAAGTCTTTCTGAAAGTGAACCATTGATATAAGAGTATGGTATATCTGATTTAATCTTATCAATCATATAGTTTCTTAACTTTGAGATATACGCAATGTCATCTGCCATTTCCTGCGCATGAATCTTTGCAGCCTCTGCCATGCCAACAATTCCCGGCACATTGATTGTTCCTGCTCTTCTTCCTCTCTCCTGCGCACCTCCATGAATAAATGATCCAAATTTCACCTTATTACTTACATACAGGAATCCTACGCCTTTAGGTCCATTAAACTTATGTCCCGAAGCACTTAACATATCAATATTCATAGCTGTTACGTCAATAGGAATGTGTCCATATGCCTGAACCGCATCTGTATGAAATATAATTCCATGCTTATGTGCAATCTCCCCGATATCAGCAACCGGCTCAATAGTTCCGACTTCATTATTAGCTGTCATAACGCTGATAAGAATTGTGTCTGGACGGATTGCACTCTCAATTGATTCAGGCGTTATATAACCATCTTTATCTGGTTTTACATATGTCACATCATATCCTGACTTTTCAAGGTATTCTGCGCTATGAAGCACAGCGTGATGTTCAATGGCAGTCGTTATGATATGCTTTCCTTTATCCTTATATCTATCTGCTGTAAGCTTTAATGCCCAGTTATCCGACTCGCTTCCGCCTCCCGTAAAATATATCTCACCAGGCGCTGCACCAAGAGTATCTGCAATCACAGACCTTGCATCCTCAACTGCATTTTTACTTTTCTGTGCAAATGAATATATCGCTGACGGATTGCTGTATATGTCCTTATAATACGGAATCATCTTGTCAAGCACTTCTGGCAATACAGCCGTTGTCGCAGCATTATCCATATAAATCATATATCTGTCTCCTCTTGTATAGGATTTAGATAACATAGTTATCTGTCATCTGCATCTGCATTTCAACAAGATCTGCAAGCGTTATATTATCTACAACTCCATTGATTGCATCATTCATTTTTTTCCATATTATATACGTTACACACGACTGCTGCCTTGGGCATGTTGTCTCCTCATCCTCAACACAATCAACCGGCGCAAGCGAGCCTTCTGTCAGTCTTAAAATCATTCCAACTGTATATTCCTTTGGATCTTTCTTTAACATGTAACCGCCCTGTGCACCTCTTATGCTTCGTACAAATCCAGCTTTATTAAGTATTGATATTATCTGCTCAAGATATTTATCTGATACTTCCTGTCTCTTTGATATATCCTTGATGCTGACTGCCTCTCCTGTATTATGGAGTGCAAGGTCAAGCATAAGCCTTACCGCGTATCTTCCCTTTGTTGATATCTTCATAAATTATTTCCTTTCTCATATTTATTTAAACATTTCTGATATTATATAATTGTTCCACCACCATATACATAATCGCCATCATACAGAACAACTGCCTGTCCCGGTGTTATGGCACGTACTGGTTCGTCAAATGTACATTCTATTGTATCTTCTGCTATCTTTCTTACAGTACACATTGCCCCCTCATGGCTGTATCTTATCTTAGCCTTAAGATGGACTGGCTCTGTTATCTCGTCTGCTGCCATAAGATTAACGTGGTTAGCATAAAGTTTATCAGAAAATACATCACTGTTATCACCGATGACAACCTGATTGGTCTCAGGCTTTATGGCAACAACGAATGCAGGCTTGCCAAGTGCTATACCAAGTCCCTTTCTCTGCCCTACTGTATAATGGATAACACCTTTGTGCTTTCCTATGACATTACCCTGTGTATCAATAAAATCTCCTGGAACACTCTCGTATCCGGTCTCTCTTTCAATAAATCCTGCATAATCATTATCAGGCACAAAACATATCTCCATGCTGTCAGGCTTATGTGCTACTGTAAGTCCAATACGCCCAGCAATATCCCTTACCTCATCCTTGGTGTAGTCACCTATCGGCATTAGTGTTCTGGACAGATGCTCCTGTGTAAGATTATATAAAGCATATGTCTGGTCTTTCTTAGCTGTCACAGAATTACGTATTGCATATCTGCCGTTAGGAAGCTGTGTAATTCTTGCATAATGGCCAGTTGCTATATAATCAGCCCCAATACTTAAACTTCTTGTAAGAAGAGACTCCCACTTGACATATCTGTTACATGCTATACATGGATTAGGCGTACGTCCCTCTTTATACTCTTTCACAAAGTAATCAATTACGTCTCTTTTAAATTCATTTTTAAAATTCATCACATAATATGGTATATCAAGCATTGCCGCTACTCTTCTGGCATCATCCACAGCTGATAATCCACAGCATCCACCGTGATCTTCAACTATATCACTGCTCTCATCCTGCCATATCTGCATTGTCACGCCAATCACGTCATAGCCCTGCTCCTTTAAAAGATAAGCTGCTACTGACGAATCAACACCTCCTGACATGCCGACTACAACTTTTTTCTTTGCCATATATTAATTCTCCTGTTAATCAAATTCTAATCTGCCATCGGGTTAATTGTGTCAAAGGCAATCTTTTTTATCTCTTCCCAGTGTGATGCTGAATCCTTATCATACACACCTATAACCTTACACCCTGCTGCAATTCCTGTCTCTATGCCATGAAGCACGTCTTCATAGATATAAGTATTTTCAGGTTCATATCCCATAAGCTCACAAACTTTCCTGTAGCCTGCCGGGTCTTTTTTATTAATACCAATCATATAAGAAGTAGTTATCATAGAAAAATACCCTGCAATTCCTGCCCTTTCCATGGCATCCCTTGCACATTGTTCATCAGAATTGGTAAATATGCACATCCTGCTGCCATTCTCATGCTCCCGAAGCACTAACCTTCTCATGCCAGCTTTCATTGGAATATCATATTTATAATGATTTCCCATAATCTCAAGCACTTCTTTTTTCATGTCCTCTATATCAATGTCAATCTTTAAAACATCCTGAAAATATCTGCCACATTCATTCAAATCCATAGTATATGTGACTTCATAGAAATCCTCTGGAAGCTCTGCTCCTTTGGACTTAGCATATTCCTCTGATAATCTTGCCCAGTAAGGCATTGAATCAAGCAATGTTCCATCAAGGTCAAATATAATATCCTTCTTTGCGTAATCAAACAGACGCTCAGCCTTTTTTCTAAGCTTTGACGCAGCTGCACCGACATTGCTTGCAGCAAATATAGCCGATACAACAGCCACACCACAAACTCCTGTGTCTTTAAGATAATCCATATTGTCATAGTTAATTCCTCCTATGGCAACAACTGGAATATCAACGCTGTCAGTTACCGTAAGAAGCTGTTCTTTAGGCATATAGACAGCATCACTCTTAGTAGTCGAGCCAAATACAGCACCTGTTCCTATATAATCTGCTCCAAGGCTTTCTGCCAGACGTGCCTGCTCAACAGTCTTTGCTGTCATTCCGATTATCTTATCAGGTCCTAATATCTTTCTTGCCTCACTGTATGCCATATCAGACTGTCCTATATGAACTCCGTCCACATCTGCTTCAAGTGCAGCATAAGCATCATCATCTATTACAAATGGCACATTATATCTGGCTGCTATCGGCTTAATTGCCTTTGCCTGAGCCACAAGCTCATCATGCGTGCAGTTCTTATCCCTTAACTGCAAAAATGTCGCACCATTCTTTAATACTTCTTCAACCTGGCTCTCAAGAGTTTTACCCTCAAGCCATCTGTTATCTGTAACTGCGTAAAGCAGCATATCTTTATATAAAACCTTCAATGTAATCTCCATTTCTATATTGTAACAAACTTGTATTTTTCTTATTTTTAACATTATACTATTGTATTCCTACTTTTTCAATATGAATTAAAATTCTTTATTTTCTTATAATATTTTCATGCCAATTTATAAATATAAAAAATGGATTTTCTGAATACCATATACGAATTCAGAAAATCCATTTAACTGCAGGATTCTATATTATATTTTGTTATCAGCCACCAAGTGCTGTCTTTTGTGGAACCTCTGTCTCTTTTTCGTAGCAGGCAAATGAATCATCAACCAGCTTCTTATCAGGCTTAGGAGTAAATAAACTTACAACTGGCACAATTACCATTCCTGCTATCATTGCAAATGCACCACAGTTGATTGGCGACTGAAGCCAGACTGGAAAATGCGCCCTGAAGAATATATTTGCAATCATAAGCACTGAGCTGAATATAAAGCAAGTCCAGCAAGATGCCTCAGAAACCTTTTTTGAATAGAGTGAGTACATGAATGGAGCAAGGAATGAACCAGCCAGTGCGCCCCATGATATTCCCATAAGCTGTGCAATAAATGTAACAGAACTCTTATATTGTATAAGAGCAAGCACCGCTGATATGGCAATGAATACCACAATAAGAACTCTTATGTATAATACCTGCTTCTTTTCACTCATATTTTTTATGAAGTTATCTTTAAGAAAATCAATTGTAAGTGTTGAACTTGATGCAATTACCAGAGATGATAATGTTGACATTGATGCAGACAATACAAGTATTACAACTAATGCTATAAGTACTGGGCTGAGTCCTGATAACATTGTTGGAATAATTGAATCATATCCGTTTGCTGCCACATCTATCTGGTCAGAAAATAATCTTCCAAATCCTCCAAGAAAATATGAACCGCCTGCAACAACTAATGCAAATATAGTTGATATGATTGTTCCTTTCTTAATAGATGCTTCATTATTGATTGCATAGAACTTCTGCACCATCTGAGGAAGTCCCCATGTTCCCAGTGATGTAAGGAGTACCACACAAAAAAGATTAAATGGATCAGGTCCGAAAAATGAAGCAAATATTCCCGGTGCAGTACTTACTGTGGAATCTGATATATTGGCAAGTCCATTGAGTGCTGCCATAAAACCGCCCTTTGAATTGATTACTGCTGCTACAACCGCTGCAATTCCAAAAAGCATAATAATCCCCTGAATAAAATCATTAATTGCTGTTGCCATATATCCACCAGCTATAACATAGATAGCTGTAAGAATTGCCATGATTACAATACAGACACTATAATCAATATCAAATGCCATTCCAAAAAGTCTTGACAGACCATTATACAATGAAGCGGTATATGGAATAAGGAATATGAATATAATCACTGATGCACCAATTTTTAACGCATTACTTCCAAACCTTCTGCCAAAAAACTGTGGCATTGTAGCCGAATCAAGGTGCTGGCTCATGATTCTTGTCCTTCTTCCAAGCACAACCCATGCAAGAAGCGAACCTATTAAAGCATTACCTATACCAGCCCATGTTGCAGCTATACCATATTTCCAGCCAAATTGTCCGGCATACCCTACAAAAACTACAGCCGAAAAATATGATGTTCCATATGCAAACGCTGTAAGCCATGGACCTACCGAACGTCCACCAAGCACAAATCCATTAACATCAGTTGCGTGTTTGCGGCAGTACAGCCCAATGCCTATAAGTACCGCAAAGTAAATAATCAGAATAACCAGTTTCATACTAACCCCCAAGGTTTTATTTTTATGCACTTTAATAAGTTTCTGCGTGATTCCTTCAGTCTGAATCATTGCACATTATTGCCGATTCGCTTTTATGTGCTAAAGCGTAATGCTTTAACTTGTTAAAGTGTATTATGATAAAATATTACCATATAGATATAAAATAAGCAAGCCAGATTATACATTTTATACAATCCAGCTTGCTTATTTGGATTAATTAAGGAATTTCTTCTGAAAAAATCCGAAATCAAACTTCAAATTTAAATTTTAAAAAAATTTTGGATTAAATAAAGATTATTTCATGGATAGACCCGAAAAATAGACATAAGTTGGATTTTTTACCCATTTTTTGTTAATAAAGAAAATTTGATGGTTTAGCGAAGTGTAAATTACATGATATTGGATTTTCCAGAAGAAAATCTCCCAAAAAATCCAATATCATCATCTATTCGCTGCCCACTTGATTAAATTACGTCAACCACATCAAGCAGCAGTGGTTTCTATCAGTCTGTCTATTTTAACATAAACAATAACCCAAAGCATCCCATTCCACAATTAGTAGAGATAGCCGGCGAGGCTTTCTGGTAGATTACATTTTCAAATGTAACCTTCTTGCACACCTCTTCCTCTATCCATTTCAACTCTTCCTTTGACAATCCGGAATGTGTTATGAATAAAGTTTTGGTATCTATCGGACGAACTGTATTAAGACAAGATTTGATGTATCTTTTTCTGACACTCTCCCTTGTTCCAGCCAATATGCTTCCTACCTTCATGCTGCTGTTTTTAAGTATAACCACAGGATGAAGCATGAGTGCCTCACACAGCGTACTTACACGTGCTGAAATACGTCCTGAATGCATGAGATATTTCGTATCATCAACTATAAAGCTCGTTCTCGTCTTATTCTTAAGTATCTGAAGATTTTCTATAATCGAATCAGGAGCCATGCCCGATTCTGCATATGCAGCAGCCTGTAAAACGATAAGTCCCATTCCGCTTGACAGATGACCTGAGTCAATTACATATACATTATCAAATGTCTTAGCGGCTTCCAGTGCATTCTTATAACCTTTACTTGCATTTTTTGCCATGGAAATATGAATTACATATTGAGCCACCGTCAACTGCTCTGCAAAATACTCAACATAATCATCCACCTCAGGAGATTCAGATTCAGCAAATTTAGTGCCATCCTTTATATACTCAAGCAGTCCGTCAGTCTCTGCCTCTATTCCATCAAGGAATTCTCCGCCATTAGTCCTGATATGGTATGGCATGACTGATATTTTATGCTTATCTGTCAACGATGAAGGCAGATCACTTACACTGTCAGTCGATATTCTTATCGCCATCTTTAACTTATGCTCGATTATAGGAGTTTCGATAGTTCCCACACTACCCTCTTCATCTGTCAAAGTCACAAGTTCATCCGGCAGATGTCTTAGAAGCTCTTTTTCTAGCTGTAATCCACTGACAGGCTTTAAAAGATATCCATCAAATCCTTCATTATTGTACATCTGCTTATTATCACCACCGGCATTGGCAGTAAGCACAACAACAGGAGTTGTAAGATTTAATCCACCAGCCTGGGTTCTTAATGCATGAAGGCACTCTATTCCATCCATCTCCGGCATCAGATGATCCATAAATATAACATCATAATGAACATCAAGTGTCTTCTTTAAGCACTCATATCCTGATATAACTGTGTCTATGTTAACCTTTGTGTCCCTTAGAAGCTTCTTGGCAACCATAAGATTAGTCTCATTGTCATCAACTATAAGAAGTCTTGCCTTAGGTGCTTCAAAGCTTTGCTTATAATGCTCTCTTTCCTTTATAGAATACTTATTTTCTATATTGACATTGCCAATTTTCGCCTTATTAACAATCTTTTGAGGTATAGTTATCACAAATGTTGAACCCTTAGTGTACACACTGTTTACCGATATATCACCGCCCATTAGGTCTACAAGCTGTTTAACTATAGATAATCCCAGTCCGGTTCCTTCTATATATCTGTTCTTCTGCTCATCTACACGCTTAAATGCACTGAACAGATATGGCATATTCTCCTTCTTGATACCAATTCCTGTATCTGACACTGAATATATCATACGAACATTGTCATCATTACTCTCATCCTTACTGCACTGTATACTTAAAGTTACAGAACCTTCGTTAGTGTATTTTACAGCATTGTTTAAGACATTTATAAGTATCTGTTTAATTCTTACCTCATCACCATACAGCTTTGAAGGGATAGATGGATCAACATCAATGTGGAATTTAAGATCTTTATTCTTTGCCCTTATCCATATCATGTTGACTATATCTGATAAAGTTGCCCCGACATCATATTGTGTTGGAACTATATCCATCTTACCAGCTTCCATCTTCGACATATCGAGAATGTCATTGATAAGAGCTAAAAGCATCTTACTTGCTCCCTGAATACTCTTCGCATCAGATATAACCTCATCCGATACATCTTCTCTTAAAATCATCTCATTCAGACCTATAATAGTGTTAATAGGCGTTCTTATCTCATGACTCATGCTTGAGAAGAAACTATTCTGTGTCTTGTTAAGGTCTTCAATCTCTTTCTTCTGCTTCTGTGCAATCTCATTCTCAGAACGGTATATTGAACTCTGGAACTGGATAAGACAGCATGTGATAACAGATACAATTACAAGCGTCATAAATGAATCTATGAATGCCATATCTGTTGTATGAGGTACTATCATAGATGGATACATATATGATATATAATAACAGCCCGCAAAAATGGCAAATCCCGAAACCAATAACACATATTTTATTATGCCATATACAACAAGACTCACATACACAACGCCGAATATCATCCACAATGGTGCACCGCCATATATTCCTCCTGATGTTATGAAATTGTATGGCAGAATCACATATATAATAATTGCACCTATTGTTGCAGCTCCGACCTGAATACATTGTGTCTTAATCGAGAAAACTGTTATAACAAATACAATTATAAATGCAGCTATCATTGACGCAATATTAGAAACTGATTCCCCGGCTATCATTCCACCAATTATTCCGACGGCAAATCCTATAAGTCCTATTGTAACCAAAAATCTGAACAGTCTCTCCTGCATGTCTAGATTATGGTCTTTAATCGCATGTATTATTTTCTTAGGATTCATGACATATCACCACCTTTCACTTTAAGGATAAGTTCGTCCGTCTTAGTATCTGCAGCATCAAACTCAAAATCCTCAATATCACTGGCAATATGCTTAACCAGGTCTTCCACATCTGCTCCATTGTACTGGTATCCATCCAGCGAATCAATTATCTCGTCCGCACTCTGTGCCTCATATGTGGAACAGCACTGTTTTAACTGTTCCAGGTACTCCAGAAGCTTTTCCTTTGTAATTGAAGGCTTAGCAGTTGATGCAGTATCTTTCAGACTACCTGATGATTCATCCTCTGGTGCCAATATTGCAAGAATATTTTCTGCAAGCAGGATATATTCATTCATTATTTCATTGTGATGGTCTCTGAGATAATCTGCATCAGCATTTTTAGCCGCATCCTCTGCCAGACGTGCCATCTCTGATAGCTTGTCCTGTCCAATCATCTTAGATGTACTCTTTAGTGCATGAACATGTATGCGGTAATTCTCCCAGTCATTCTCCTCGAAAGATTTCTCCATATCATCATGTTTTGCCTTTGCATCTCTGGCATATTTTATGAGAATCTCTTTATAGAATTCCTCATCTCCACTACAATATGAAAATCCTGAGCTAATATTAATTCCTATATCGCCAAGCTTTTCCATATCACTTTTTTCTGTACTTATAGAAACACTATCCTGTGTTATTACACTGTTATCATCATGCACGTCCTCTACATATTCATCATGTGTATATACAATTGATGACCTTGGAAGGAGTTTTTTAAGTACTCTTTGCAGCTCACAGTCTTCTATTGGCTTTGATATGAACTCATCAAAGCCCTCGTCTAAGAACATCTCTCTTGCACCACTTACCGCATTAGCTGTAAATGCTACGATTGTCATCGGCTTATCATCATCAAGATGACTCTTACGCAGGCGTTTAATTGTCTCAATTCCATCCATCTCTGGCATCATATGGTCTAAGAATATTATGTCAAAACTTTCTTTATCACATATATCTATAGCCTCCATACCGCTTCTGGCTGTCTTTACAGACATTTTATATCCCTTGAATATTCCCTCTGCAACCATAAGATTCATCGGTTCATCATCTACAACAAGCACTTTGACACCAGGACAACTCATATAACCGCTCTGTGAATTGTCAGTATCCGCCGCTGAAGCATTAAGGATATTGACAACTGGAAGACAATATATTGGTTTCTTAATAAGCTTAAATTGACCGGTAGCAGGAAATTTCAGTTCGTCACCTGACACCACAATAATCTCTGTGCTTTTATCTATCTGTTCAAGATATGACGTATATTTTAAATATTCCTCCTTGCCGACAAACAGATGTGTGACCTGATACTTGGCAATAAGCTGTTTTAATTCATCAATACTTGATATTCTTCTTAATACGACATCCAATCCATTGACAAGACCGCTGATCATATCGTTATAATATTTGCGGACTTCTGGAACAACGTATTTCTCCGGTTCAAGGAAGCATGCGATAAACAGATTATCCTTATTTCTGATAGTCATATGTGATGAATAATCCGCTACCTTCTGTGGTATGCTTATGGACACTGTTGTTCCCCTGCCTAATTCACTCTCAACCTGAATAAAGCCCTCCATCGCTGATACCATTCCATACACAATAGATAATCCGAGTCCCAGACCACCAGTTTTTCTATCTGTACCACTGTTATTCTGGTAATATTTTTCTTTGATTCTCGTAAGCTCCTCATCTGACATTCCTATACCAGTATCGCTGACTTTAATGCACAGATTTACACCATAATTCTTGGACATTGTGAATATCTTCACATACACACCGCCCACTTTAGTAAATTTAAGTCCATTATCAATAAGATGCTTGATAATCTTTTTAATCTTCCTGCCATCTCCTGTGAGCATTGCAGGCATGGCAGCATCAATATCTATTATGAGTTCAACATTTTTATCATGCTCTGCAATTCTGTTACCACTTACAATGTCATTTATAAGTGAAGATATCGCATATGAATCCTCACTTATTCTGATTCGTCCTGTATCGATCTCTGTAAAATCTAGGATGTCCTCAATCTGGTTAAAGAGCCTCTGGCCTGCCATCTGGATAGACAATATATCTTTTCTCTTAGAAGCATTGTCCTCTGTCCTAAGCATTGTGTTAGTAATGCCAGTTACAGCATTGATAGGTGTTCTAAGCTCATGCGACACATTGGTAAGGAAATCCTCTGTTCTTTTATTGCTGTCTTCAAGATGTATAATCTTTTCTTCTGTTACATGTCTTTCCTTGTGCTTACTGTCTATCTGGACTTTGACAACATACCATGCCATATATACAAGTCCAAGATGCAGTAATGTTCTTGAAATCTGTAACGAATCAAATTCACTGTAATCTTTAATGACAAATATGAAATCATATGCCATAGTTATATAATATGTCGCCATGCACAGGTTGATTATCGTCTTATTCTCTATCATTGAATACATAATCATAAGAATGATAACGACTGGTGCAATATCATATATACTTGTCTCATGGCTTCCGTAGAAGAAAAGTGTCACCATTGTAAGCAGGACGTTGATATAAAGCCCTATGTCAGGCGGAAGCTTTTTAGTTATATGAATAGCCCAGCAGAATATATCGCAGACTAACAATAATACCGCTGTTGACAATTCCCAGCCAAGAATAAGTGACTCGACTACTAATACACTTGTAAATATCGTACAGCATATAAGCACAACAAGATATGCTTTCTGCATTTTCTCCTTATCTTCCATATCCACTTCCCCTTGTCTTACTTTTCTCTCATATCATAATTAACATCTTCGTTTATCATGCTAATCATTACGTCCGCATATTCTGGTGCAAACTGACTGCCTCTGCCTTCCATCAGCTCCGATCTTATATGTGCCTGTGGGAGTGCATCCCTGTAGCTTCTTCTGGAACTCATAGCATCATATGAATCTGCTACAGCTATAATCTGTGCTTCCTTTGGAATATCATCACCTGATATTCCATCTGGATATCCATTGCCGTCATAACGCTCATGATGCCATCTTGCGCCTGTCATAAGCTTAGGAAGCTCTGTTATATTTTTAAGAATCCCCGCACCAACTACCGGATGGGTTTTGATAATCTTATATTCTTCTTCTGTCAGTGATGATGGCTTGTTGATAATCGCATCAGGAATTCCAATCTTTCCTATATCATGGAGCAGCCCCATCATATATATGTCATTCTGTTCTTCCTGGCTGAATCCAGCCCGTCTTGCTATCTCCCTTGAATATTCAGCAACTCTTGTCGAATGGCCATTAGTATATGTATCCTTAGCATCAATCGCGCCTGATAAAGCTTTGACAATCTGCATTGAAAGCCTCTCCAGCTTTTCAGTCTGAGCCACAATCTCCTGTGTCTTTTTATCAACCTCCCCTGAAAGGCTTGTCTTCAAGCGTATAAGGTCTATAGTATTCTTAACTCTTAATATAAGAACCTCCGGCGAGAATGGTTTCTTGATAAAATCCATTGCCCCGGCAGACAATCCCTTAGCTTCCGTATCCCTGTCATCATCAGCAGTAAGAAATATGACTGGAATCTCTGCCATATTCTTATCTGCTTTAATCGCTGCAATCGTTTCAAATCCATCCATCCCCGGCATATGCAGATCAAGAAGAATTAAATCCGGTCTGTTCCCATGTAGGAATTTCACGGCCTCCTCACCTGATTTAAGACAACTTACACGCATATTCTCAGATATAAGTATCCTGCTTGCCATTTTAAGATTGGCTACATCATCATCCACAACCAATATCCAATCTGTCATCCTGTCACCCCTGTCATTTTTCTAAATGCAATTTATATGATACCAGGGTCAAAAGGTCAGAAAGCCGATGCAAGCTTGCTTGCAAGAGGTTTTTTGACCTCTTGACCCCAACATCATTATAATATTTTCATAAAATTATATAAAGTATTTTTTATATTCTATATAGATTTTTTACAAATTTATTATAGATTTGTATGCAAAAAGCCGGCCTGCCGCTTACCTCCACAACTATTTCAGTTATGAAAGCAGGCAAACAGACCGGCTGCCATAATCAAAGTTAATTCATCATCCCGTCTTTGATTACATCATGGTCACGCAGTACCTTCTCAATAACAGTACCCTTTACAAGCTTTAAAAGAGGCTTCTTCAATGCATTGAGTGGTCCAGGAAGCTGTATTTCAAGAGGTGACTTGCCATCCATCAGCTTAACGCTGCTGTCAAGAAGCTCTCTTATATCATATACGCTGCCCCATACCTCTGGAACACCTCTGTCTACTCCCAGAAGACCATATACAGCCTCCATAGCAGTTCTTACAGAATATTCTGTAGTAAATACTGTATCTCTTGGTGTCTCTGTAAACTGTCCAAGGAAAGCAAAGTTAACGCATCCATCTGGTATAACATCAGGACGGTCACCCTTGGCTCTTGGCATGAAAAATGCTGTTATATATGGCATCATTGTCGGAACACATACTGCGCTGTTCTTTGCAAGCTCTGGTATCTGGTCTGCTGGCACACCGATATGGTACAGCCATTCCTGTGTTATCTCCTCACCAGTACAGTCTTTCATAGGCTTCTTGATAAAGTCACCTGGTACATCAGTGAATAATCCATATACCCATACACATACTTTCTCTTTATCCTGTGTCTTAAACTGTCCCTGTCTGTTGATAGTCCAGCTAAGCAGCCAGCTTGAATCAATACAGCTTACGATACCACCTGTAACAACCTTCCCCGTTCTTGGATCTCTCTTACAGATATTCCTAATATAAGGAATAATCTTATCATCAAGCGTTGTAACTGTAGCTGACTCCCAGTTGGTCTTGCTTATATCTGAACAGAACTTTTCTGGATGTCCAAATGCTTCATCCTGCTTTGCAATATTTTTCCACAGACTCCAGCAGCCACTTGTACGAACCTCTGCATCTCCATTAGGTGCGTGATTCTGGTCACCATATATAGTACCTTCTGTACAGCTTCCGTTAGTAACGAAAACAAGGTCATTCTCTGTCAATGTAATGCCTTCTTCGACACCCTTGACCTTACACTCTATAGTCTTTGCAACCTTTTTTCCATCCTTAATGTCAAAATATACATTAGTAACCTCTGTATTGAACTGGAAGTCAACTCCTGCATCCTCAAGATATTTCTGCATTGGAAGAATAAGTGACTCATACTGGTTATATTTAGTAAATTTGAGTGCTGAAAAGTCTGGAAGACCAGCTATATGATGTATAAATCTCTGGAAATACAGCTTCATCTCCAATGCACTGTGCCAGTTCTCAAATGCAAACATTGTTCTCCAATACAGCCAGAATGTAGAGTTAAATACCTCATCATCAAACACATCTTCAATTGTCTTATCATAAAGGTCTTCATCCTTAGTCATAAAGAGCTTCATAATCTCCATGCAGCCCTTCTGGCTTAGATTAAATTTACCATCTGTATGTGCATCTTTACCACGCTCAACTGTCGCACGGCAGAGAGAGTAGTTAGGATCTTCCTTATTAAGCCAGTAGAATTCATCAAGAACTGATACGTCTGGTGTCTCTATAGATGGAATACTTCTGAACAAATCCCACAGGCACTCAAAATGATTCTCCATCTCACGTCCGCCACGCATTACGTAACCTCTTGTTGAATCATATATGCCATCACAGGCACCACCTGCAATATCCATAGCCTCTAAGATATGAATATGTGATCCTGGCATCTGTCCGTCACGTACCAGGAAGCACGCTGCTGCAAGTGAAGCAAGTCCGCTTCCTACAATGTAAGCATTCTTCTCATCTACTCCTTCAGGTTTTTTTGGTCTTGCAAATGCTTCATAATTACCATTAGTATAATAGATTCCCTTACTGTTCTTCTCATGTTTTCCACGCTCCGTATTACGATACTCATTTTTGTCAGCGGCTTCCTTTGTCTCCCTCTTCTCCTGAGAAGCTTTAGAATTATTTTTAGCTGCCAGTACGGCAACTCCTGCACCTGCTGCCAATGCAGCTACACCAAGTCCTAATTTTTTCTTTGCCATAGTAAAACTCCTTTCCCGACATTGAAGTATGTCTGACGCTTGTCTATTGATACCTGTGAATTGCAATTATTATATTGTTCTCTGCAACTCCTGGTATTATAATATCTTTCCCAGAAAACTATTCCAATTAACAAAAATGGTGGAATGATAAAAAACTTATCATTCCACCATTTTTGATAAAATCCTCCAATTTGCCCCAGCCCATCCGAACAGCCTCACAGCCGAACCGCCCCGCAGCGCAGCCATGCCAGAGTATATGGTATAATTGCTGGTCCTTTGTGTCTAGTGGCTCTAAGGGTGGCACGACATAGCTTATTAAAGCCGATTTGCTAAAAACGCACTTCGTTTGAACGTTTAGCAATCGGCTTAGCTTTTGTCTAACACCACCCTAAGAGCCACACGACAGTCGTCATGCAATTATACCATATACTCTGGCATGGCTGCGCTGCGGGGCGGTTCGGCTGTGAGGCTGTTCGGATGGACTGGGGCAGATTACAGTTCTTCAAAATTATGAATTGAATTTGTTATGTTTCCGTGCAGCGTTACGCTGAGCTGCTCTACAATGTGGTTGTAGTCTTCTTTCATGCCGCCGTCAATCCAGTTAAGCATCAAGCCTACGAATCCATATTTGTAAAAATCCGCAATAAACTGTTTGTATTCATCTGCCAGATTATCCTTGGCGCATTTCTCATCTACAACATCCATAATCAGATGATAGGTAAGCTGATAGAGAAAATTTTCTATTCTCTTGCGCTCGACTGACCTGTATACATTCATTATAAATGTCTTGTTATCAAGAACTGCTTCAAATATCTGTGTAAGTCCCTCCTGCCATGTGTCATAGGTCTTTTTATCGCGCAGGGCTTTCTTTCCATCCTCTATGCATGCCCACTCAACAAGCTCATATATATCCTGAAAATGATAATAAAATGCCATCCTGCTGATTCCACAGTCTGTCGTTAAATCAGCTATTGTAATCTTGTCAAAGCTCTTCTGCTTTAATATATTTTTAAGCGACTCTTCAAGTGCGTATTTTGTATTATTAACCATAGGCAATCACCTCACGAAATATTAGTGACATTATATCATTAATGACTTCACTAATTAATTACCGAATTATAAAATTATTATTCCAATTTATAAAAAATGTGCTAAAATAGCCCATGGCATATCTGCCATAACATTTTTACTTATATTAAAACTTATGCCGGCATATCTGGCAGACTGGAGATATATATGGAAAAAGATCTTACGACAGGACGGATAACACCTCAGCTTGTTAAATTCACAATACCACTTGTACTTGGCAATCTGTTCCAGCTTACTTACAATGCGGTTGACAGCATTATTGTAGGAAGATTTGTAGGTAAGGAAGCTCTGGCAGCAGTTGGAATATGCAATCCTATATCTACATTATTCATACTGTTTCTCAATGGTTTATGTATGGGTGCAAGCATACTTATGGGAAACCAGTTCGGTGCCAGAGATTATGACAAGCTGCACAGACAGATAAGCACCACCATGATATCTGGATTTATATTTTCACTCATACTGTCTGCTATCTGTATTATATTTGCACACCCTATCCTTAGTATAATGCAGGTTGACCCATCAATCATGGGAATGACAATTAATTATATGAGAATCATATTCGCCGGACTCATATTTACATTTATGTATAACTGCTTTGCAAGTACTTTAAGAGCTCTTGGTGACAGCCAGTCACCACTTTATTTTCTTATAACGAGTGCTGTAATTAACATTATCGGTGATTTATTTTTCGTACTTCTTCTTGACTGGGGAAGCGAGGGATGTGCCATAGCAACTGTATTAAGTGAGGCTTTATCATGTCTTTTATGTATTATCTACATACAGAAAAAAGTACCTGTATTACAGCTTGGAAAGAAATGGCTTGTTTTTGATAAAGGCTTACTTGGAAAGACTATATCTTACGGATGGGCTTCTGCAATGCAACAGGCAACTGTCCAGTTAGGCAAGCTTGGAATCCAGGCTATCGTCAATTCAATGGGTGTTGCCATTGCAGCCGCATTTGCCGTTGTTAACAGAATTGATGATTTTGCATACACTCCTGAACAAAACATTGCCCATGCAATGACAGCTCTTATGGCACAAAGCAAAGGCGCTGGCAAGAAAGACAGGCTTAAAGAAGCATTTAAATGTGGGCTTAGAATTGAATTCATATATGGAATTATAATATTCCTGGTATGTTTTATATTCGCTAATCCTCTTATGCGTCTGTTCACTAATGACCCGGACGTTATTAAACATGGTGTAACATACCTTAGATTAATCTCTGTGATGTATCTTCTTCCAGCCGCTACTAACGGAATTCAGGGATATTTCAGAGGAATCGGCGACCTTAAGATTACTCTTATAAGCAGTTTTGTCAACATGGGTGTCCGTGTAGCCGCTGCTGCTGTACTTGTTCTTGTATTCTCATTACAGATAGAAGCCCTTCCATATTCATACCTCGCCGGATGGGTAGGCATGCTTATAGCAGAGCTTCCACTATTATTTAAGAGTTATAAAAATCTGGACATTTAAAAAATTAACAGCATCCTGCTACTGCAGATGCTGTTAATTTTTTATTTATTAATCCGTGCCATAGCAATTTTATCTGGTGTAATCGGCAGTTCGTAAAACCTCTTTCCGGCTGCATGGCTGAGTGCATCAGTGACAGCTGGAAGTGGTGTATTGATTACAACCTCTCCGATTGATTTTGCACCAAATGGGCCAGCATTTTCATAACTACTCTCAAATTCCACATTAATATGTCCTATATCCATTCTTGATGGTATCTTATACTGCAGGAATGAATTCTCATACAGCTTTCCTTTATCTGAATATGTGATATTTTCAGACATCGTCATTCCGATTCCCTGAAGGATACCACCTTCTGCCTGTACTCTCGCAAGGTTAGGATTTACTGGTGTGCCACAATCTACACACGCATCATATTCAACTACACGGCTTTCTCCTGTGAGAAGATCAACCTCAACCTCAGCTGCACCTACCATGAATGGTGGTGGCGATATTGGTGATGTATGTGTATATGTGACAGAAAGTGCTATATCATTACCGCACATTGAAGCAGTTGCAATCGCTGCAAGAGTTACGGATTTGTCTTTGCTTTCCCCTGCCTCACATATTACATTTTTACCATCAAATGTGACATCAGATTTGTCGCAGCCTATCATCTTGGCACCAAGCTTTTCAATTCTGTCACGAAGATCAAGTGCACACTTCTCAACAGCTTTACCTGTTACATACGTTGTACTTGAAGCATACGAACCTGAATCATATGGCGATATATCTGTATCTGCACCGAATACGCTTATGTCATCTGTACTGCATTCGAGAACCTCTGCGGCAATCTGTGCAAGAATAGTATCACAGCCTGTTCCCATATCGGCTGCCCCGATATTCATTGTATACACACCCTCATCATTAAGCTTTAATGTCGCACTTCCGACATCAACACCTGATATACCAGAGCCTTGCATTGCCATACCCATTCCAACGAAACGGGCTTTGGTATCAGATATTTTTCTCATAGGATATTTCTCATCCCACTTAATCATCTCTTTAACCTTGGCAAGACATCTGTCAAGAGCACAGCTTGTATTAACCTGACCATAATAGGCTGGCATCACATCGCCCTCTTTGACAATATTCTTAAATCTTATCTCAAACGGATCCATATGCAGCATATCTGCAAGCTCATTGACAGCAGACTCCACTGCAAAGAGTCCCTGGGTTGCACCATATCCTCTGTAAGCACCCGCTGACATAATATTCGTGTATACAACATCGCTGACAAACCTGAACGCTTCTGCCTTACCATAGAGAGGAATTGACTTGTGGCCTGAAAGACCTACTGTTGTCGGACCATGTTCACCATATGCTCCCGTATTAGAGAGAGTATATAAATCAATCCCTTTTACTATACCATCCTTAGTAGCGCCAAGTCTTACATGCATCTGCATCTCATGTCTTGGTGATGATGCTGTCAGTGATTCCTCCCTTGAAAAGATAATCTTTGAAGGTTTCTTTGTCATCCATGTAACAAATGCCGGATAAATCTCAGAGACAGAGGTCTGCTTGGCTCCAAATCCACCACCTATTCTTGGCTTTGTAACTCTTATCTTAGATGGGGATATACCAAGTGCATGTGAAATAATTCTTCTGCAATGGAATACAATCTGTGTGGAACTTACAACATGAAGTCTTCCATAAGTGTCTATCGTACAGAATGTCCTGAATGTCTCCATCATGCTCTGCTGACATGCCTTTGTATGATATGTCCTGTCTATAACAACATCACAATCTTTTAAAACTTTATCAATATCTCCATTACTGCTCTCATCATGTGCGCATAGATTTCTTTTATTATCAGCGCCTACTGGGCACAATGATTCCCAGTTATCCTCTGGGTGAACAAGGATTTTATTATCCTTTGCCCTGGTAAAATCAAGTACAGGTTCAAGAACCTCATATTCTGTCTTAATAAGCTTCATCGCCTTATCAACACATTTTTCGTCCACACCAGCGATAATTGCCACAGGGTCCCCGATAAACCTTACATGCTTATCTAATATAAGCCTGTCATATGGACTTGGTTCAGGATATGTCTGTCCGGCACATGTAAAACGTCTCATATTCTGGTCTATATCCTTATATGTATATACAGCTTCAATTCCTGGAACTTTCATTGCAATATCTGTATTAATATCTTTGATTACTGCATTAGCATAAGGAGAACGTAAAAGCTTGACAATAAGACAATCTTTAGGTGCACAATCATCTGTATATACAGGCTTTCCCAAAAGCAGTTCCATCGCATCTTTTTTTCTAACAGCTTTATTAACTGACTTCATCATCTTGCCTCCTTCGCTCTCTTTTCTTCAAGGAAATTAAGGATTCCCCGAAGCTGTCCCTCGTAACCTGAACAACGGCACAGATTACCTGATAAGAATTCTTTTATCTCTTCTTCATCCGGATATGGATTCTCCCTGAATAATGCAATAGCATTCATAACAAATCCAGGATTGCAGAATCCACACTGCTCTGCTCCCTGATCTGCAATAAATGTCACAAATTCAGATGCCTCATCCTGTAATCCCTCAAGTGTTGTCACACTGCATCCGTCAGCCCTTACTGCCAGCACTGAACAGGAAAGAACCGGCTTATCATCTAAAAATACTGTACATAAACCGCAGTTAGATGTCTCGCATCCGCATTTGACACTGTAACAACCATGTTCTCTTACAAAATCATAAAGAGTCATATCTGCTGCAATATCTGCTTTGACAGATTTTCCATTTAACTTAATATCAACTAACATATATTCTCCATTCTATATATTACATTTTATCTATTATCTGATACTTTCAAGAGCTCTTGCTGCAAGGACTCCTGCAAGATGGCTTCTATATTCTGCACTTCCACGCATATTGCTTTCAGTTGGAACATTCGATCTTACATATGCTTCAAATGCCCTGACAGACGCCTCGTTAATTCCATCTGCAAGTATATTTTCCTTATCTTCTACAATAACAGCTCTTCCCGGTCTTGCTCCAATGGAAATATTACATTTTCCTGAATCGTTATACTTTACCCCACAGCATGTAAGTACGGGAAGATCAGTCTCTGTAATTCTTACTGCCTCATAGAACATATTTACAGATTTTTTCTTTATAATTATATCAACAATAATATCCCTGTCGAAACTGCGGCTGGCGTACTCTGATAATGGCACAATACCTTCTTTGTATAATTCAACATACGAATCCAATCCGATTAAAAGAGTAAGAACATCTGAAAATCCGTATCTTCCATATATGCTTCCACCCACTGTTGCAAGATTTCTGAACTGTACACCAACAATATGCCTTAAAGCTTCCTTAACACATCCATTAGTATATTCATTAAATCCAGCATGAACTTCTAACTGTCGTAATGTTGTCATACATCCAATCTTAAATTCATTATCATTTTCTTCTATCTTATCAAGTCCCAGTCCTGACAAATCAATTGCAGTATTAACTTTGTTATCGCCCATACGCATCCACATCATGCCGCCAATAATTCTATTAGTCTTTTTCTGATTAAGCTCATAAGCTTCCTCGAGGCTTTCAGCTTTTTTTAAATTCTGTATATTAAGCATAAAAACTCCAATCTAATCTATTTCTTATTATCTGCCTTCTGTTTTAAATATACCGACTTGTAAAAGCCTTGTCAATCTGATAAACTTTTAAAGTTAAGATTTATATCATTCACAGAAAGGAACATTTATGAAAATAACTAAAAAAATAACTGCTCTTTTTCTTGCAGTACTTATGCTTATATCAACCGTTGCATGTGGCAGCACTAATAATTCAGCATCAACAGACAATAATACCCAGCAGGCTGCAACATCTGCATTTGATGTTATGTCACAGTATAAAGATATTGCTGTAAGCTATCCACTTACTATCACAGACCAGGCTGGAAGAACAGTGACATTTGAAAAAGCTCCAGAGAAAATCGCATCATCTTACTACATCTCTACAAGCCTTCTTATTTCACTTGGCCTTTCAGACAAGCTTGTAGGAATTGAAGCTAAAGCTGGCACAAGAAATATCTACAAACTTTCAGCTCCTTCAATAGTTAACCTGCCTAATATGGGAACAGCAAAAGAATTTAACACAGAAGCATGCGTTGCAGCTGCTCCTGACGTTGTATTTCTTCCACTTAAATTAAAAAATACAGCTGATACCCTTGAAGGACTTGGAATCAAAGCTGTCGTAGTAAACCCTGAAAACCAGTCCCTCTTAAAAGAATGCATAACACTTGCTGGTAAAATAACTAATACAGTTGGCAGGGCTGATGCACTCAATGATTCAATAGACACATTTTTAGCTAACACCAAAGCTGCTGTTTCTGGTGAAAGTGCACCTTTGGTATACCTTGCAGGCAATAGTTCTGTTCTGTCAACAGCAGGAAGCAAGATGTATCAGGACACACTTCTTACAAATGCTGGTGGCAAAAATGCAGCTTCTGGACTTACAGATACTTACTGGTCTAATGTTTCTTATGAACAGATTCTTGCATGGAATCCAGACTACATTATAATCGCTGCTGATGCTTCTTATTCAGCTGATGATATTTTAAATGATGCCAACCTCGCAGAATGCAATGCTGTTAAGAATAAAAAGGTGGTAAAACTTCCAAACACTATAGAGGCATGGGACTCACCAGTTTCAGGAAGTTTCCTTGGAAGCATCTATATAGCTTCAATTCTTCACCCTGAAAAAATAAGCAATGATTACTTTGAGTCATGTGTTGAAAACTTCTACAAGAATTTTTATGGATTCACACCTGCCAAATAAAAAGGATGATTTATGTTCAATAACAATACTAATTACAGGAACAAAATTATACTTTTATCTGCCATATGGGCACTGCTTCTTACAGTAGTGCTCATATGGTCTGTTCTTACAGGACAGTATCCACTTACCCTGAAAGGATTGCTGTCAGGTGATACCACTTCAATTATGGTCTTTAAACGCCTAAGACTCCCACGTGCTCTTATGGGAATTATCGGCGGCTTTGGTCTTGCTGTCTCTGGATATATCTATCAGATAATTTTCAAGAATCCCCTTGCTTCACCCGACGTAGTAGGTGTTGCATCTGGTGCAAGTGCCGGTGCTGCTTTTGCAATAGTTGCAATCTCTTCTTTAACCCCTGTTATATCAATTTCAGCATTTGCAGGAGGAATAATTGCACTTTCAATAACATTGCTTGTTGCATATCTTATTCCTGGAAAGAACAGCTATACAATTGTACTGGCTGGTATTGCAATCCATTCTGTAGCACAGACAATTCTTATGTTTTTAAAACTTGCTGCAGACCCCGAAAAACAGCTTGCATCTATCGAATACTGGATTATGGGAAGCCTTAATGGTGTTTCAATTGATAGTATTACACTTCCATTCATTATCACATTAAGCGGATTTGTAATTATATTCGTTTTATACCGTCAGATTATGATTTTATCTCTCAATGAAGATGAAGCTGTTTCTTTAGGCGTTAATGTTTCATTACTGCGTTTCATAATATTAATGACTGCAACTCTTATCGTCTCTTCAATAATATGTGTAACTGGAATCATCAGCTTTATAGGACTTATCGCGCCTCACATTGCAAAGCTCTTAACTGGACGTAATGACAGATTCACATATATATTAACAGGATTTACTGGTGCCATCATAATGACTCTTGCAGATATATCTGCAAGAAGTGTTTCATCCTCAGAACTTCCTGTCAGTATATTTACATCCTTACTGGGTGCACCACTTCTTATATTCCTGCTCATCAGGACTAACAAAAAGGAGGTCATGTAATGTTATGCTTTCCTAATCCAGAACTTAAAGTATCAGAATTATCTGTATATTATGGCAGTAAATGTGCGGTAAATAATGTAAGCTTTCAGACGCATGCAGGACAGCTCACAGCAATTATCGGCAGTAACGGATGTGGAAAAACCACTCTTATAAAAGCTATGATGAATCTTAAACATCATAAAGGTGAATGCCGGCTTAATGACTTGACCCTTGAGAAAATATCTGTCAGGAAACGCGCCGGTCTTATAAGCTACATTCCACAGCGCAACGGAATCAGTATAAGCATGACTGTCATGGATGTGTGTCTTCTTGGCTTTAATCCACAGCTTCATATACTTGGTTCCTACACACCTGACATGAAAAATAATGCTAAAACAGCTATTGATGCAGTCGGACTTGCAGGATTGTATGATACAGATTTTCTGACATTGAGCGAAGGTCAGAAACAATTATGCATACTTGCACGCACTCTTGTTGAAAATTCACCTCTTCTGCTTCTTGATGAACCTGACAGTGCCCTTGATTTTTCTAACCGCCATATGCTTTTGAAGAATATCAGGGCTCTTACAGATAATAACAAATGTGCAATTATGTGTACCCATAGTCCTGAGCTTGCACTTGAATACTGTGACAGCATACTTCTTATGAAAGATGGCAGAATTATCTCATCTATTGACACCCATTCTGACAGTGTTAGTGAAATAAATAAGAAAATGTCTCTTATTTATGCTAATATTAATGTATCAGAATGCACTGATTCTAACGGCAGAATTCATAAAACAGTTCTTGCTCTGTAAATGGAGGACTTATGGATAATTATTATTTAGATGCTTCAGCTGTAATTTCACTATATAAAATATCAGGTAAAAAGCACCTGTTTATAACTGGTAACCGCGGCAGCGGCAAATCTTACCTGATGGATGCCATAACAAACCTTATGTCCGGTTCTTTCAATTATTTAAAAAGCTGGCGCACGGATAATCCTAATCCTTGTGTAGTTATTAAATCCAACATTATAGATAACGGCAAAGAATCCATTATTGGCGTTCCACGCTCTCTTACACCTGATTCATCCTGTAAAGGCAGTAATATGCGTATAGTTGAGGAAGGATTCCTTAATTGTGCTATCCCGGCTATACAGATGCATCTTAAAAATGATTCTGATAAATTATTTATTATTGATGAATTGGGTTATCTTGAAACTTCATGCACATCATTTCAGGAAGCAGTTTATGCACTGCTCGACCAATCACACGTTTTCGCCGTAATAAGAAAACAGTCTACAGAATTTCTCAATAAAATATCATCAAGAGATGACGTATTATTAATTGATATAGACAATACATTTGACTCTATTTCATGTATTATAATGGCTTCTGGAATATCAAAACGATTTGGCAGTAATAAGCTTCTCGCTGATTTCAGGGGACTTAATTTATTTGAAAATGCTTTATCAGAAAGCTGTTTTGTAAAATTTGGCAATATCCTTGCCGTTACACGCCATCAGGAAATTGCTGATATATGTTATTGCTCCAGTATAGATTGTATTATCCACAGCCTTCCTTACAGGAATGACATGATCCGTCTTGGTGTTTCACACACTCTTGAAACCGCAAAAACTGATGGAATATTATTTCTCCCATCAGACCAGCCACTTATATCACGTACAAGCATGCAACTTCTATGTCTGGCATTTCTGTATTATAAAGATAAAATATGCAGGCTGTCATTCAATGGAACTGCAGGCTCACCTGTAATATTCCCATCCAGATACTATGATGAGCTGCTTACGCTTCCAGAGGGTAAAGGTGGTGGATTTTTAACAAAAAAATATCCTGAACAGGTTATTTTAATTCCTGCCCAGGATGAATATGAATTATCTGATATTGATACTCCGGATGACCTTACTCGTCTTTTGCAATATCCTCAGTAGCTGTGCCTGTACTCTTTGATACAGTTTTATCTTTAGGTAATATGACATTGAGAATAATCGCTACAAGTGCTGCTGGTACAATACCTGACTCACCAAATATAAGCTGTATGGCCTGTGGTGTATGTGCAAGAATTGTCGGACTTACACCCATTCCATAGCCAACACCAAGTGCAACAGATACTATAGAAAGTCTTCTCGCATCTAATGGCTCCTTAGTGATAAGCTGGATACCACTTACAATAATTGATGAGAACATCATAACAGCTGCACCACCAAGAACTGACTGTGGCATTATAGATATCAATGCTCCAAGCTTTGGTATCAGTCCACAGAGAATAAGGAACACTGCTCCAGATGCAAGTGCAATCCTGTTAACTACCTTAGTCATGGCTACAAGTCCTACATTCTGGCTGAATGATGTATTAGGAAGAACGCCAAATAAAGCTGCAAGTGACGAGCCAACGCCATCACACATAACGCCGCCAGAAAGCTCCTTATCTGTAGCCTCTCTGCCCATTCCACCTTCCATGACACCTGATATGTCACCAACAGTCTCAACTGCTGTTACAACAAACATGACAAGCACAGGAAGTATTGCTCTCAAATCAAATACAGGTTTAACCGGCATAAACTTAGGAATTGCAAACCAATGTGCCTCAGAAACCTTATTCCAGTTAAGTACCCATGATTTAGTATACTCAACACCATCAGCAGTAACTGCTGTGTGTGGCAGTATTAATCCCATAATAAATGCAACAATATATCCTGCTATAATTCCAATAAGAATTGCTGATGAGCTTATATAGCCTTTAGTCCAATGCTTAACAAATAATATGACTACAAGCACAACGAATGCAAGAAATAGATTTTCAAGTGAGCCAAAATCTTTTGCAGAGCTGCCTCCGCCAAATGAGTTGATACCTACTGATATAAGCGACAATCCGATTGATAATACAACAGTTCCAGTGACGACTGATGGAAAGAATCTTCTCAATGGCTTAATAAATGCTCCAAGCACTGTTTCAAAAAGACCGCCTATAATTGAAGCTCCCATCAACGCTCCATAAGCCAGTATGCCACCACCCATTATCTTAGTAACGCTGCTGAATACACCGATAAATCCAGAGCTTGTACCCATAATAATAGGCACCTTGCCGCCAATAGGTCCAATAGCAAAAAGCTGTATAAGTGTTACGATACCAGCAATAATCATTGCATTCTGTAAAAGTGCAACCTGAATTGACGCATACTCACTTCCCGCTCCAATTCCACAGGCTCCTGTGATAATAAGAAGAGGAGTCAGGTTACCGACAAACATAGCCATAACATGCTGGAGTCCCAGCGGTATTGCCTGTTTTAACGGAAGCTTGCCCTCAAATTGGTATGCCTCAGGCATAAGTTCTTTAATGTTTTTCATAAATCCTCCAAAGACTAAAGTTATTGTAAACATTAATACTATAATTCAAAATGCACATATTGGCAATATTTTCATATATTTTTCCTGCACAATTATCTTGCTGTCAATGCCATAACCACATCATTATATCTCTCCGTGTGATTATCTATATCAAATAATTCCACAGACACATTCATGGCAGCTTCTTCTCTTAACTTCCATTGCTCTGCCTGCTGCTCCATGTAACGTTTGATGCTCTCCTCATCATCGCCTGTAGGTTCAGGTATTTCTGTCGGTCCATCACTGCTGCTTATGACACTGACGCCTTTAGCCCTCATTTATATGCCTCCTCACAATTCTTAGTCCATCCAATGGTGCACAGAATTTCTGGTTATGCATGCTGCATTCCTCAATGACATAATCAAGATTGAACCAGCGGACACATTCAACCTCTTCCTCCTGAAGCCTAAGACTGCTTATGTCAACTGGTTTTCTGTACAGATAAACAAATGCGACCTCGCTGTCCACAAACATTTTGCCATGAAATTCCTTTGCATAATCAATCCTGAAGTTCTCTGCAAATTCAAAATCCTCTGGGGAAGCCTTGATTCCTAATTCTTCTCCTATCTCTCTTATCGCCGAACTTACAGGGTCATCACCTGCATGAATATGTCCTGCTGATGATGTGTCATATCTTCCCGGAAATGAATCCTTATTAGCAGAACGCTTCTGCATAAGCACCTCTGCCCCTGTATCTGTCTGCCTTACAATCCATATATGCGCTGTTCTATGCCTTATCCCCTCTGCATGAGCCTTAGTTCTCTCAACTATCTCCCCTGTTGGGTTGCCATCTTCATCAACGACATCAAATATTTCCATATATCCTACCCTCACTCATTAATTTTCAACACTTTTCTGACAAGCTTTCCATCTTCATACACCAGCTTCAACGTGAAAAATCTTGTCTCATCCTCCTCAATCAAAAGCTTTAAGAAAACAGCATCACCTTCCCATGTAGGGAGTCTAAGCACCTCTGACTTGTCAATCCATTCAAGCTCTCCCTCATCGCATCTTGTAAGCACACCCTCATATGCATCCGCTGTATACAGACACATAAGCTCCGTGTCATCATCACTTACAAATGTTATAAGTCCCCTGAACTGATATGATGTAAGAGTTAGTCCTGTCTCTTCCTTAACTTCTCTAAGCAGACATTCATCAGGTGATTCCAAACCCTCAAGATGTCCACCGACACCTATCCACTTGTCCTTATTAATATCATGCTTCTTTTTTGTTCTATGAAGCATAAGATACTTTCCATCTTTCTCTATATAGCACAATGTCGTAATCTGCATTTATTATTACACCTCTATCATTTTTTTAATCATTATATATTCCTGTCATAGCAAACGCAATAAAATAACGAGAACTCCTGATGGTGGTAAAACCACCATTAGAAATTCTCGTTATAATTATTCCAGTTTCTTAACTATCTCGTCCTTATACATCTCAAATCTTCCCTGCTCAGAAGGAATAAATCGGTCTGATTCAGCAAGTTCTACGAATTCATCAAGCGGAAGAAATTCTGCATCCATCGTTTCTCCCATCTGCAGATGAACCTGTGTATCCTCAGGGACATTCAGTTTATAGCAATAATATATACAATGTCTGGTATCGTCAATGTGATGATACAATGGTTCAAGCTTACCTGTATCTGCAGCAATCCCGGTCTCTTCCCGAAGCTCCCTGACAGCTCCCTGTGGTGGTGTCTCACCAGCAAGTATTGAACCTCCTGTAACCTCCCACTTTAAAGGATATGTCTTATTGCGGGAACGCTGTGTTGTAAGAATACATCCATCCGATCTTCTCGAATACACATATACCACTATATGGTAAACACCCTCTGGAAGTGATTTTGCCATACTTCTTGGAACCTGATATCCAAGGAACTTCTCATTCCTGTCATATGCATCCCACAATTCCTCATCAAGCATCTCAACTGAACTGTCAAAATACTGTTCTACGAAGTAAACCATCTCTTCAATCTGCTGCTTGTTAAATGGCATATTATCAGGTGCTATGACCCATTTTTCCTCAACAGGGTCACTTCTATGTATCACAGCGATTTTTTTGCCTGTAAAACGCTCTGCCGGTGTATCAAGTCCGACTATGAATGCACCCTGATGCTCACCAGTCTCTGTAGTAACTCCTTCAACATATCCGTAATTAAGTGAATACACGATTGATGGATAATCCGGATGTAAGCTTCCTATCGGTCTTACAATCTCCACGGTATACGAGTCACTGCCCGACGGGCTGTCATCACAACCATCTACATTATCAGTAACAATATTGTCATATATCATATCGACTACAGCCTTCCTTACTTACCAATCACATTTTCAATTCTCTGACGCATCTGATCCTCACCCATAATATGGACAATTGTCCATAAATCAGGTGTATTAGCTCGACCCGTAACTGCAATTCTTACAACCTCTGCAACATCTGAAACATTACCCTTGTAATTCTCAGGATTAGCCTTGTAAGCCTTCATATCTGATGCATAGCCATTATTATCTGCTATTGCCTTTAACTTGTCAAACCATACTGAATTATCATCATCATGAGAATATGACTCAAGGTAGCATCCAAGAAGCTTGTCTGCCTCATCCTTTGAAATCCTGAACTCATCCTTTTCAGTCTCAGTTCCTTCAATATCAAAGAAATAAGATATAAGCTCAAATATCTGCTTAGCATACATAAGGTCTTTTCTTCTACGCTTCATTCCAACACCCATATAGAGTCTTAAGATTGAAAGCATTTTCTCCCTATCAGCAAACCATACAGAAGCCTTATCCTTTTCATATTCTTCAGCCCAGTTATAAAGGAAATCATATACCTCATCCTCTGATAACTTAGATAACTCATTCTTACATATATTGTGAAGCTTATCCTTATCAAATAATGCTCCTGACTGATTCATCTTGTCGATTGAGAATGGGAACTCATTAATATCCTTATCCGGGAACTTCTCATGCCACTCCTCAAAATTAGAATTAAGAAGTGTGAGAAGATAAACCTTCATACAATATGGATGATATCCATCCTGTCTGTAGTAATCCAGTGAAAGCTCTGGATCCTTTCTCTTAGAAAGCTTTCTCTTACCACCTGTCTCCTCATCAAATTTCATAAGGTGTGCTGTATGTGCATATACTGGCATCTTAAATCCTAACACATGGAATAACTCATAATGTATAGGTGCTGATGCAAGCCACTCTCCACCTCTTACAACTACAGTTGTTCTCATAAGGTGGTCATCAATTGCATGTGCAAAATGGTATGTTGGAATTCCATCTTTCTTAAGAAGTACAATATCATGGATATTCTCTGGAAGCTTTATATCTCCCTTGATTGCATCCTCAAATGTAATCTCCTTCTCAGGATCTCCCTGTGAGCGGAGTCTTAATACATATGGCTTACCTGCTGCAAGATTTGCCTCAATCTCTTCCATTGTAAGGTTACGGCACACAGCATACTCACCATAATATCCAGTAAGAACCTTTGCCTCTTCCTGCTTTGCTCTTACCGCATCAAGTTCTTCCTCTGTACAGAAACATGGATATGCAAGTCCTCTCTGTACAAGGCTCTTTGCATATGTATGATATATCTCAACTCTCTGTCTCTGGAAATATGGACCATATGCATTCTTATCGCCATCAGCCTCAAAACCTGCGCCCTCATCAAACTCAATATCAAAATATTTTAATGTATCAATAATAAGTTCAACTGCTCCATCAACCTTACGCTTCTCATCAGTATCCTCTATTCTTAAGTAGAATACGCCACCATTTCTATGTGCAATTCTCTCATCTGCAAGAGCACTGTAAAGATTGCCAAGATGTATAAATCCAGTTGGGCTTGGAGCCATTCTTGTAACCTCTGCCTTGTTAGGAAGCTTCCTATATGGGAATTTCTCCTCATAATACTCAGGTGTCTTAGTCACATCTGGAAAAAGCAGCTCTGCTAACTTGTTGTAATCCATTATTATAACCTCTTCTTTCATGCTATTATTTATCTGCCTGCCTTGCATTGTCCTCTCGTATCTCCGATACAAGCTGACGTCTGTAAGCCCTGCAGCCATTCTCATTCCAATATTTCTTCTGCTCCAGCTTGATTACCTCAAATGTCGTATCAAGAATATCTGATTTGTAGCTGGTCTTTGGTTCCTGTCCCCTGTATAACACAGTTATTGACTTGTCAATATTGTCTTTATCCAGTTTGAAATCCTTGGCAAAATTACTACTTACTTCTGCATCCTGAATAATACGCACATGGCAGTAATATCCAACCAGCTTTGCAAAGAAATCAATATCAAACTCATTCATCCACACGTCGTGATTACCAACAAACACAACAACCGGGAACATTCTGTTTTTCGACTCAATCAAAGACTTTAAATCATTATAGCTGTCTTTGTCAACATTAAATACATTCTCTCTTAACTTGTCAACATCTATAATTCCTATATTATCTGCAATCTCTCCATAGAAATTAGGTCTTGAAAACAGCACATTCTCATTATCCCGGTATCTTTCAGATGGCTCTGCATACTCATTGACAACATAAAATGATAATTTTCCATCATCATTCTTAATTACAGCCCTTGATATCCATATCCTGCTTGCTATCTTAGAATCAATATGTGTTGAAACTTCCTCAAAATATGTCTTTTCCTCATCATATACAATCTTGACAGAATATCCTGGCTCACTTCCATCATAATTACCCACTGTCTCTGGAAGATTACTAAGGCAGTTATTATATCTTGATTTAACCCATGCATATATGTATCCAGCTGCTTTCCTGAATGCCTCATTTATTCCAAGATTGGCAGTCTCTATAGTAGTATGTGACTGGAATACCACATATTTTCCAAGTGTCCTGAAAGGCTCAAACTTCTTGTGCTTGACAGCCTGATTATCATCTGTCTTGGTTCTTGAGTCAATCTGTACAAATGCCTTGAAAAGCCTCTCATCCTTAGGACCAATCTCGTTGACAATCCTCACTATATAATCAACAGACAACTCAGGAATCTGGCTGTAATCAAGAGTATTATTCCACAGCTTTGTTATTGCATCGTTCCTTGAAAATTTAAAGAAAACTTTCGCAAGCTCAGTATCCTCATCGAACACATCTATAATTTCCTGACTCATAAGGTCATTGTTAAGCTTTAACCTATAGTGGCATCTTATCATGTCACCCCATTTGTGGTCTTTATAATGCTGATGTCCAAGGTCTTCAAGAATCTTAACAAGAGAATCATCGCACAGCTCAAATGTAGCAAGGATACTGTTCATTCTTCTGGCAAGAGCTTCATTACCATCTCCAAACACAGAACCTTTGTACCTTAAATCATGCTCAATCTCATGCCAGCCTTCAAATGAGTTCGTTCTTACCTGCACCTCAAATGTGTCATCAATATAATCTGACAATACCGGATTGACAATTGTCTTAGCCAGATAACCCGGTAGCTTGAATATGCCATTAACCTTCATGGCTTTAAATTCATACTCTGTTGTCTCAGTAGTTTCCCATATTCCCGGCTCTATAAACAACGTATCAAGCAGATTTCTACATATAACAACATCATCAACAAAATACAGCATTATCCTGATTCCGATTAAATCCTGCATTTTCTTATCTTCATTCTCTGTACCAGGTCTGCGGTAATCCTTAAAGATAAGTTTATCAACAGTAGAATCGACTGCCTTGACTCTGTATGCAATTCTATAGTAGAAACCTGCTTTTTTTAATTTTTCTTCTATGATATTGGACAGATCAGTTCTTACAATCTCTGGAACATGAATCTGCTCAACATTTTCTTTACAAAATAATTCATTAATATTCTTACTCATATTACCCCACCATAAAGCGTTCCTAACTGCTTTGTGCCCATATAATATAATTATACTATTTTCGGGTAAAAATGGCAACCTATACTAACCTTTATAACCTGTATATGAAGCTGTATCAAGAATATCATTAGCTCTTTCAATCTCATCCTTAGAAGGTAGATTGACGTCCTTTAAGCTGTAAGGGATTCCCAGCTCTTCCCACTTAAATACACCAAGTGTATGATATGGAAGCACCTCAAATCTGTCTACAGTCTTTAACGACTTTACAAATTCTGATAATTTCTTTAAATCTTCCTCTGAATCTGTCACACCAGGAACAAGGACGTGTCTTATCCACATCTTCTTGCCGTTATCAGACAGATATTTTGCCATATCAAGTATATTGCTGTTATCCCATGCTGTAAGCTCCTTGTGCTTTACCGGGTCAATATGCTTGATGTCAAGCATAAAGAGATCTGTATACTTCATAAGCTCATTGAACTTGCTAAAAAATGGTTCGTCAAATGTAAATGGGTTGCCTGAAGTATCAAGTGTTGTGTTAACACCTTCAAGCTTTGCAAGCCTGAATAATTCTGTGACATAATCTATCTGTAATAAAGCCTCGCCACCACTTACTGTAATACCGCCATTTTCTCTCCAGTATGGCTTATATCTTAATGCCTTTTCTAATGTCTTATCAGGTGTCTCCTCATAAGAATTCTTGTCCTTCATAGCCCATGTATCAGGGTTATGGCAGTACTTACATCTCATCTGGCATCCCTGTAAGAACACAATATATCTTACGCCCGGTCCGTCAACAGAACCGAAGCTTTCTATTGAATGTATAATTCCTTTAATCTCGCTCATTATAGACTCCTTATTCTCCTAATAATTTTACAACCGTTTTATCATGTCCTGTCGAACTGATAAACCTAATCTTTACAGACTTCCATGGTTGTTGCAGGCTCATGGTCTGTTCTTTTATATTGTATACCAATATTGTCAAGATAATCGTAGACATTGATTTCACGCTGAAGTCTACCAGTATTATCCTCAGGTCTTCCATCAAAAAGTTCCATTATTCTACGTTCCTTCCTAATTGTCTCCTACAGATTATACATTTAACACGCCTGATTGTCTAGGAATATAAATGTTCTAAAATAAATACTAAAAAACGCTATGCCCTGCCAACATACATGTCAGCAAAACATAGCGCCTTAATTAATAGTTAGTATGTAACCTTATAAGATTACTTAGCACGAGCCTTCTTAACTACCTCAACAGCCTCAGCTGTCATTTCTTTGATCTTGTCGAATTCGCCAGCCTTGATAAGGTCACCCTTAACCATCCAGCTGCCACCACAACAGAAGATCTTGTCGCAAGCAAGATAATCTCCGATGTTCTTAGCGTTAATTCCACCTGTAGGCATAATTCTTACAGTTGTGTAAGCTGCACACATAGCCTTAATCATAGCAAGTCCACCTGCTGCTTCTGCTGGGAAGAACTTAACTCTTGTAAGACCTCTCTTAACAGCCTGAGCAAGCTCAGAAGGTGTTACGATACCAGGAACAACTTCAATGTTCTTAGAGATACAGTAATCAACGATTTCTGGATCAAAACCTGGGCTTACGATTAATGAAGCACCTGCTGCTACTGCGCGGTCAACCTGATCTGTTGTAAGTACTGTACCTGCTGCAAGTACCATATCTGGATATGCTTCATGCATCTGACGGATAGACTCTTCTGCTGCTTCTGTACGGAATGTAACCTCTGCACATGGAAGTCCACCTTCATATAAAGCCTTAGCTAATGGAAGTGCATCCTTAACATCATTTAATACTACTACTGGAATAACTCCAAGTTCCTCAAATTTGTCTGCCATTGTACTCATAATAATAATTGGCTCCTTTCATATTCAATACATTTGAATAGCTTGTACTAGCTGATACCATTATATACAATTTTCAGAAAATTGGAAGTACCTTTTTACGAATGTACTACGTTTTCTTCTATTTTCCTTTGTGTTTATTTCTTATCGTACTCTTCTTGTGGCTCTTACCAGCATTTCCATTACCAGCCGCCTTGCCTGTATTCCTGCTGTTCTTCTGTCCATCGTGCTTTTTAGCCATATTTCTTGGCTTAATAAGACACTCTTTGCCAAATCCTATAAGGTCATATCTGCCCTCTGACACAAGTGCCTCATGTACAAGGTCATAATTCTTAGGGTCACGGTACTGGATAAGCGCCCTCTGCATAGCCTTTTCATGCGGATTGACAGGAACATATACCTTCTCCATCGTTCTAGGGTCATATCCTGTGTAATACATACATGTCGAGATTGTTGAAGGGGTCGGATAGAAATCCTGCACCTGTTCAGGCATATATCCTAAGTCCCGCAAGTA
This sequence comes from uncultured Lachnospira sp., assembly GCA_934359185.1. Lineage (GTDB taxonomy): Bacteria > Bacillota > Clostridia > Lachnospirales > Lachnospiraceae > Lachnospira. The sequence goes on from CAKRLE010000009.1 coordinate 42,097, forward strand.
TTCAGCCAGCTTTATCGCATCCTTCATAGTGCTTCCCGGATGTGATGACATAAGATATGGCACTACATACTGGTTAAGTCCTAACTGTGCATCAATCTTTTTATATTTTTTGATAAACTGCTCATACACATCATTAGATGGTTTACCTAAAAGTCTCAACACATTGTCAGACACATGCTCTGGTGCTACACGAAGCTGCCCGCTTATGTGATATTTAACCATCTCTTTAAAAAATGTATCATCTTTATCTGCCATAAGATAATCAAATCTTATTCCTGAACGGATAAATACTTTCTTAACGCCCTTGATTGCTCTTAACTTTCTAAGCAGTGCAAGGTAATCACTGTGGTCAACCTCAAGATTGCCGCATGGCTTAGGGAAAAGACACTGCCTGTTAGGACACACTCCCTTCTCAAGCTGCTTATGACAGGATGGATGTCTGAAATTAGCTGTAGGACCGCCGACATCATGTATATACCCTTTAAATTCTTTATCCTTAGTCATCTCTATGGCTTCTTTGATTATCGACTCATGCGAGCGCACCTGGACTGTACGCCCCTGGTGAAATGTAAGTGCACAGAAACTGCATCCTCCAAAGCATCCACGGTTGCTTGTAAGTGAGAATTTAATCTCTGATATTGCCGGTACACCACCAAGTGCCTCATATGACGGGTGATACGTCCTTGCATATGGCAGGTCATATATATCATCCATCTCCTGCACAGTCAGAGGCTTCGCCGGTGTATTGGCAACCACATACACTCCGTTAGGATATGGCTCAACAAGTGTCTTTGCCACTATCCAGTCTGTGTTAAGATACTGCGTGTAAAAGCTCTCGGCATATTTCTTCTTATCAGAGGTAATCTCATCAAATGATGGCAGCATTATATAGTCATACACCATTGACAAGTCTCTTGTCTTGAACACGCTTCCTTTAATAAATGTTATATCCTTGATGTCAATTCCTGACGCAAGCGCATCTGCTGTCTCAACAATTGAATGTTCACCCATTCCATATAAAAGAAGGTCTGCGCCGGAATCAAGCAGAAGGGAATGTTTAACCTTATTAGACCAGTAATCGTAATGTGCAAGCCTTCTGAGCGATGCCTCAATTCCGCCTACAATAATAGGAGCTTTTTTGTATGTTCTTCTTATGAGATTGCAATACACAATAGCCGCATAATCTGGCCTTTTCCCCATTACTCCACCCGGTGTGAATGCATCCCTGCTTCGTCTTTTCTTAGACACTGTATAATGGTTAACCATTGAATCCATGTTGCCTGACATAACAATAAATCCAAGTCTCGGCTCTCCAAGTATTGTAACGCTCTTGTCATCCTTCCAGTCTGGCTGTGAGATAATTCCCACTGAGTAGCCATGTGCTTCAAGCACTCTGCTTATAATAGCATGTCCGAATGAAGGATGGTCTACATACGCATCACCTATGACATACACAAAATCAAGCTGTTCTATTCCTCTTTCTTCCATATCAGCCCTTGATATGGGTAAAAATTTATTATTCATATATAATCTGCTTTCTGTGTGAAGTTAATTTTATTATAATGTCCAGTCAAGAGCACATCTGACTGCCTTTTTCCACCCAGCAAGACGCACCTTTCTATCATCTTCTGACATAGATGCTGTAAATCTTCTTCCCAGATTCCAGTTAGCCTTAATCTCATCTGTGCTCTTCCAGTATCCTGTTGCAAGTCCTGCAAGATAAGCTGCTCCAAGTGCTGTTGTCTCAATACACTCAGGACGTATGACATCCGAATTAATTATATCTGACTGGAACTGCATAAGGAAATTATTAGCACTTGCCCCGCCATCTACCTTTAATTCATTAACTGATATTCCGACATCCTCCTCCATTGCATGAAGGACATCATATGTCTGATATGCAATGGATTCAAGAGTTGCCCTTATAAAATGTTCCTTGCTGCATCCTCTTGTTATACCGACAACTGTACCTCTTGCAGATGAATTCCAATATGGAGCTCCCATACCCGTAAATGCTGGAACCACATACATTCCATCGCAGTCATCAACTGATGTGGCATACTCTTCCGACTGTGCCGCATTTCTTATCATTCTAAGCCCGTCTCTTAACCACTGAATTGATGCACCAGCCACGAACACACTTCCCTCAAGCGCATAGCTTACCTTATCATCTGTTCCAGCTGCAATAGTTGTTATAAGTCCATGGCTGGATTCAACAGCTCTCTTGCCTGTATTCATAAGAAGAAAGCATCCTGTGCCATAGGTATTCTTGACATCCCCTGCTTCAAAACAGCCTTGTCCGAATAATGCTGCCTGCTGATCTCCTGCCGCACCGCATATAGGAATTTCCCCGCCAAATACAGATACATGCGTATATCCATATATACAGCTTGATGGCTTTACCTCTGGAAGCATTGACTTAGGAATATTAAAATATTCAAGCAGCTTATCATCCCAGCTTAATGTATGGATATTGTAAAGCATTGTTCTTGACGCATTCGTATAGTCTGTGACATGGACATCCCCATCTGTCATCTTCCATATAAGCCATGAGTCAATCGTTCCAAATGCCAGTCTGCCATCCTCCGCCAGTTGCCTTGCTCCTGGAACATTGTCAAGTATCCATGCTATCTTGCTTCCTGAAAAATACGCATCTGGAACAAGACCTGTCACATTTTTCACATAATCTGCAAGTCCGTCATTCTTCAAACGCTCTATATAATCTGCTGTCCTTCTGCACTGCCATACAATAGCATTGTATACAGGCTCGCCTGTTGCTCTATCCCAGACAACTGTTGTCTCACGCTGATTAGTAATTCCGATTCCTTCTATATCTTTGGCGCTGACACCAAGCATAGCCATCGCTTCTATACCAACCGCAAGCTGTGATGACCATATCTCCACGGGACTGTGTTCAACCCAGCCTGGCTTAGGATATATCTGCTGGAATTCCTTCTGCGCCATACTGCATATTTTTCCAGATTTATCGAATAAAATACACCTTGAACTGGTTGTTCCCTGATCCAGCGCCATTATATACTTCATCTGTCTGCTTACCCCTTTTCAAAATGCTTATGAGTCCTGACACACATATACATTCCATACATGTGTATGCATATTAATAAACTCTTATCACGCCTGATATTTCTTTAACAACTGACATTCCCTTAAATACGGCAAGTGCATCATTGAAATTGCGTTCCTTGACATAATCTGTGATTATAACAAGTTCAGCAGTTCCACCCTTTCTGCTCTTCTGTACAACCTGGGCAATACTCACGTCATTGTTACCCAGCACGCTTGCTATGTTAGCAAGTACACCCGGTCTGTCCTCTGCCTGGATTCTTAAGAAGAATTTGCTCATAGAATCCTCTATGTTCTTAACTGGTAGCTTCTTATAGCAGTTGCAGCCAACTCGTCCACAGCTATCGTATACAAGGTCTCTGCATACATCAATAACATCACCCATAACAGCACTTGCTGTAGGCATCTGTCCAGCTCCTCTTCCCATAAATGTTATGTCATCCATGGCATCACCATGTACAAATACCGCATTAAATGCATCTCTTACACCGGCAAGCGGATGGTCTTCCGGAATAAGCATAGGATGAACCTTAACCTCTATTCCGTCATCTGTATCTTTGGCAACGCCAAGAAGCTTTATCACATATCCAAATTCTTTTGCGTATTTGATGTCTTCTGCTGTAATCTTGGTTATTCCCTCTGTATACACCTGTGAAAATACAACTCTTGAATGAAATGCAATTGTCGCCATAATAGCAACTTTTCTTCCTGCATCGTATCCTTCCACATCAGCAGTTGGGTCTGCCTCTGCATAACCTAACTCTGTCGCTTTGGCAAGAGCCTGCTCATATCCCATTCCTGTCTCTGACATCTGTGTAAGAATATAATTAGTTGTACCATTTACAATACCCATTATCTCTGTAATCTTACTTCCAGCCATACTCTGCTTGAGTGGTCTTATTATAGGAATAGCTCCTGCAACTGCAGCCTCAAATAAAAGATCACGTCCCTTGCTCTCTGCCAGATTACCTATAAGCTCACCATTCTCTGCTATAAGATCTTTATTAGCTGTAACAACCTGCTTGCCAGCCTCAAGGCTCTTAGTTACATATTCAAGAGCTGGATGAAGTCCACCCATCAGCTCTACGACTATATCAATATCCTTGTCATTAATAATCTCATCAAAATCACATGTAAGCACAGACTTATCATATTCTGGTCTTTCCTTATCAAGATTGCGCACAAGCACCTTACTGACATTAATATATGCACCAGTTCTATCCTTATACTCGTCACGATGCTCTTTTATCATCTTATACACACCAGTTCCTACTGTTCCAGCTCCTAATATAGCTATATTGATGTTCTCTTTGTCTGTTCTTCTCATAATCCCCATTCCTCACTTTTAGAATTTCCGCTTACAACGCAGACTTATATAGATTATACACTAAAATCGGTGTATTGCACATATTTTCATGAATATTTATAAAAACTTCGCATAGCAGCGAGCAGGCAGCCACCAAGCCAGCACCCATACGGGAAACTGCTTTAGCTTTGCATGACGACAGCCGTGCAGTTCTTAGGGCAGTGCTAGACATGGGCTAAGCTGCCTGCTAAACGTCCAAACAAAGTGCGTTTTTAGCAAGGCAGCTTTAATAAGCTATGTCGTGCTGCCCTTAGAAATGCTAGGCTCAAAGGACCAGCAAAGCTAAAGCAGTTTCCCGTATGGGTGCTGGCTTGGTGGCTGCCTGCTCGCTGCTATGCGAAGTTTTTATAATCATCAGAAAAATGTTGCAAAAGCACTTTCGTTATTGCAAAATATAATCTATGGACTTAACGTACGACATACGACAGTTCACACATGTAAAAATACAACCATAACATAGATTGGAGAATACTATGAATTTCAGACCTTGTATAGATATACATAACGGACAGGTAAAACAGATTGTTGGTGGAAGCCTTGCGGATAAGGGCAATACTGCAACAGAAAACTACGTGTCTGATAAAGGAGGGGCTTATTATGCCAGCCTGTATAAAGAAAAAAACCTTGCTGGCGGTCATATAATTCTTCTCAACAAAAAGGATTCAGAATACTATGATGCTGATGTAAATGTTGCCAAAGATGCACTCAAAGCCTATCCTGATGGTCTTATGATTGGCGGTGGCATCAATGCTGATAATGCATATGAATTTATCAAAGCTGGTGCATCACATGTAATAGTGACATCGTATGTATTCAAAGATGGTATTATTAATTATGATAATCTGGATAAAATCGTCAATGCTGTAGGTAAAGAGCATCTTGTTTTAGATCTTAGCTGCCGCAAAAAAGATAATAAATATTACATTGTCACAGACAGATGGCAGAATTTCACTGATGAAATTGTGACAGATACGCTTATAAGTTCACTTGCATCATATTGTAATGAGTTTTTAATTCATGCAGTTGATGTAGAGGGCAAAGCTGATGGAATTGAAACGGAGCTTGTTAAGATACTTGATAAAGCTGATAATGTAAAGATAACTTATGCCGGTGGTGTCGGAAGCTATGATGACCTTATCACATTAAAAGAACTCGGACATGACAGAATAGATGTAACTATCGGCAGCGCACTTGATTTATTCGGTGGCAGCCTGGATTTTGATAAAGTTCTTGAAATCTGTAACTCATAAACCAGATATAGCACTAAACAATAAAGCCACATGCCAGAAGCTTATTATTTCTTCTGACATGCGGCTTTAATTCACTGAACAATAACAAAATTATCCATCTTCTGATACTTCTCATCTGGCACAGCATCTGTAATGATATATGCATCCTTTATCTCTGCAAACTTGATTGAACTTACTTTGCCAATCTTGTTACTGTCAGCAAGAACATATCTATCAAGACAATGTTTAAATGCAACTTCTTTCACAGATGCCTCATTTACATCCGGTGTGGTAATTCCTCTTTGGATGCTTACACCATTAGCACCAAAAAAACCTTTGTTAAAATTCATCTTTGACAGCGTAAGCACTGCACGGGCTCCAACAACTGCTTCTGTAATACCTTTCAGCTCACCACCTATAAGCTCTACCCTGAATCCATCACTAGCAAGCCTTTTGGCATGACTTACTGCATTAGTTATATAAGTTGCTCTTCTCTCCTTAATAAACCCAAGCATATATTCAGTTGTTGTTCCTGCATCAATATACACAAAATCATCTGGTTCAATGAGCGTTGCTGCATACGCTGCTATTTTTTTCTTTTCATCTGTATTAATTGACTTCTTCTGCGATACTGATGGTTCTGCCGATGTAAATGTGAAACTGTTAGATACAGCTCCGCCAAATACTTTTACAAGTTTTTTTTCTTCATCAAGATAATTAAGATCTCTTCTTATAGTTGCTTCGGAAGATTTTAGTATATCCTTTAACTCACTTACGGTTATACTTCCCTTTTCCTTGAGGAGTTTAAGTATAATTTCCTGTCTCTGCTCTGATAGCATGTTTACCTCCATAACCAGACAGTCAAGCTCAGCCTTAACCGGTTCTTCTGCCTCTTTTATCTTTGTAACTTCCGATGTACCTTTTATCACCGACTATGTTATAGAGATATTTTACCAAATACGCAGACTTGATACAAGACTCTTATATAAAGCTACATGTTAGCCTTCATAAATTCAGAAACCTTATCAAAAGCCGCTTCTTCGTCCTCTCCTTCAAATGTCATAGTTATCTCGTTGCCGCTCTTAACAGCAAGTGCCATAATCGAAAAGATTTTCTTGCAGTCTCCTGACTTGCCATCCTTAGTAAGAGTAATCCTGCTGCTAAATTCCTTGCACGCCTTTACAAGCTCTCCTGCTGGACGAGCATGTATTCCTTCTGGATCTGTTATTGTATACTTAAATTCTTTCATAAATAAATCCTCCTTGCAAAATATATACTTCTAGTAATTATTTAATTTTTTATCAAAGCACAAATTAATTGATTTTTTTCTTTAAAACACCTAACAAGACTGTTGATACTATAGTTCCTGCAACTAATGCAACCAGATAAAACAATGCATTACCGACTACCGGGAATACGAATATTCCACCATGTGGTGCCATAAGTGTACATTTGAACAACATGCTTATTGCTCCAGCCACACCAGAACCAGCTATACATGCAGGTAGTACATGAATTGGGTCTGCCGCTGCATAAGGGATTGCACCCTCTGTTATAAATGCAAGTCCCATAATGAAATTAGTTGGACCAGCATCCCTTTCTTCTTTGGTGAATTTATCCTTAAAAAGAAGTGTTGCAAGTGCAATCGCACATGGTGGAATCATACCACCAATCATAACTGCTGCCATAATATCATAGTTACCGGCTGCAATTGATGCTGTTCCAAATACATATGCCGCTTTGTTGAATGGACCACCCATATCAATTGCCATCATGGCTGCAAGTATAAATCCTAATAAAACTCTGCTTGTACTTCCCATTCCAGCAAGGAAGCTGTTAAGTCCCATATTAATGCCGCCCATGACAGGTTCTACTATATATGTCATAAACAATCCGATAACAAGAATACCGACAACCGGATATATAAGAACTGGTGCAATCTTTTCAAGCGCCTCTGGCAATCTGTCACAAAGCTTTCTTAAAAGAACAATCAGGTAACCAGCGATAAATCCTGCCACAAGTGCACCAAGGAATCCTGATTTACCATTAGCTGCTATATATCCACCGACAAAACCAAGTGCAAGTGCTGGTCTGTCTCCTATAGCCATAGCAATATATCCTGCAAGTATAGGGAGCATGAATCCAAATGCTGCACCACCTATCGTCTTAAACAGTGCTGCAACTGGTGTTATCATACCAAAATTAGATCTCTCTGCCTCAGATAATGCGTTCATATCAACGCATAATCCATCAATCAGGAAAGCAATTGCTATAAGAATACCACCTCCGACTACGAATGGAAGCATGTGTGATACACCATTCATAAGCTGTGTATATATTTGATGTCCAACACTGCCGCTCTTCTTAGCTTCAGTATTATGTGATGTATCACCTTTAGCTCTGTACACAGGAGCATTACCATCAAGTGCCCTCTTTATAAGCTCATCTGCCTTGTTAATTCCATCAGACACCTGACATTCAATAACCTTCTTGCCGTCAAATCTGTCCATTGGAACCTGTGAATCAGCCGCAACTATAATACACTGTGCATTGGCAATTTCTTCATCCGTAAGAACGTTCTTTGCTCCTGCTGAACCTCTTGTCTCTATCTTGATAGAACATCCTGCCTTAGATGCAGCCTTTTCCAATCCCTCTGCCGCCATATAAGTATGTGCTATTCCCGTAGGACATGATGTAACTGCAAGAATAGATGCACCAGCAGCTGCCTCAAGTCTGTCATTTATACTCTTTGCCTCGTCATCTGCACTGTCAATTATACTTAAAAACTCATCAACATCCTTTGCATCATAAAGCTTTGCCACAAACTCATCATTCATAAGAAGTACTGATAACTTACTTAGTACGTCAAGATGAACATTATCCTTTGTGTCAGGTGCTGCTATCATGAAAAGAATCTTTACCGGTTCACCATCAAGCGAATCAAAATCCACTCCATCTTTAATTACCATGGCAGATAATCTCGGTGCATTAACTGCACTGCACTTACCATGTGGAATGGCAATTCCTTCGCCTACACCTGTTGTACTCTCTTCTTCTCTTGCATATACCTGCTTTCTGTATGCTTCTTTATTATTAATTTTGCCACTCTTAACCATAAGCTCAACAGCCTGGTCAAGCGCTTCACTTTTGCTCTTAGGTGAAGCTGTAAGGCTGATACTTCTCTTATCTAAAAGATCTGTTATCCTCATAAGAACCTCCTTCTCACACATTATCTAATGCATGTCCCAATCTCGTTCTGCTTTCATCTATACCATAACTCTGTCTAATACATCTTTCACTTCATCCTTTGTAGCCAGATTATCAGAAAATGCACTTGCACTCCCTGCTGCTACTCCCATTCTGAATGCTTCTTTATAAGATCCTGTATTAAGCCATCCTGTAAGAAAACCTGCAACCATCGAATCTCCTGCCCCAACAGAATTCTTAAGTACACCCTCTGGTGCTGATGCATCATATACATTACCATCTTCACTTACAAGAACCGCTCCTTTGCCTCCCATGGAAACAAGAACATTGCGTGCCCCTGATTCCTGAAGCTTCTTAGCATAAGGGACAACCTCTTCTCTGCTTGTCAGTTCAACATTATATATCTCACCCAGCTCATGATGATTGGGTTTGATTAAAAATGGATGATATTCCAATACATTCATCAAAAGGCTGCTCGTCGCATCTACAATTGTCAGAATACCTCTTCCCTGAAGCCTTTTAAGAATTGTCTGATATATATCATCTGACATTGTCGCAGGAATACTCCCTGCAAGAACAAGTGCATCTCCTTCTTTTAATGTATCAAGCTTATTAAGAAGCTCATCCACCTTTACATCAGATATATCCGGTCCCTGTCCATTAATCTCTGTACCATCAATATTCTTCAGTTTAAAATTAATTCTTGATAATCCATCCTCAATCTCGATGAAATCAGCTTTAACACCATTCTTCTCAAGCATTGATATAATAGCCCTGCCTGTAAATCCTGCCGCAAATCCGAAGGCTGTGTTAGCAATTCCTAAATTATTAAGTATTGTAGATACATTAACACCCTTGCCGCCGGGAAGTATAAGCTCGCTTGATGTCCTGTTCGTCATCCCAAGCTGAAAATCATCTACAGCCACTATATAATCAAGAGATGGATTAAACGTGACTGTATATACCATATCAAAACTCCTTTCTATATATTAATTATCTATACGTATCTGATACGATTATCATACAGTCATTATTAATCAAAGTCAATCATAATCAATCACAAATATTTATGTTATTTTTGTGCATTTTGTACAAATTCAGTCATATGTTTTCGTTTTCTTTTAGGCATCAATATATTCTGGCACCGTGGATTATATCGCTGCCCGATTGAAATTGCATCAAAAAACGTCCTCCACATATCAGTGTACTTATCTTCGTACAATTCTGTCTTCTTTAACTGCTCAAATTCATCATTCGTAAACCATCTTATATAACTCTCACCATCAGCAGGATGAACCACCCCATACTTCCTTATATCATCAATTATAATCCAGTGTTCAGATGGCATCCTATCCTCAAAATGGTCAGCAACAATAGCTGTAATATCATTAATTGGCTCAATATGACTTATATATAACCGGTTATCAATAGAATTAAAACGCACAAATTCCATAAAATGATGAGCTTCATTAGCAACATTAAGCCTGATTTTCAACAAGCGTGATACATCTGCATCAGTGTGATAATTAACTATGCTTCCCCCTGCACGGAATCCCTTGATAAGAAATCTGTATATCGCATCAAGCGCACATTCATCCGCTGATAAAGATGCATAATACACATACATATATACTTCCCACGAAATCTTTTGTTTAATCGAATTAATCACCTTTTGATACTTGATATCATCACGCTCAACATGGATATACTCATCAAGTATACTTAACTGGTTCACAGGCCCACGCACAAGTTTTACATTGTCATGACCTTCTTTAAGAGCCATCACCCACGCATCATATATACAGCACATCTGCTCTGCAAATCCATAATCACATATAAATACATACATATCATCTTCCCCATGTTAATTAGTAACTCCAAAATCACTGAAAAGTGACATCTGCGAATATCTGGTATTCTGCTGTTCTATCTTCCAGTTCTCGCCCCTGTTGTCAACAGTAAGGCTTCGCGTTATATACTGTTCTTCAATTGGAATGTTATACATCATCCTGCCATTACATGTAATAAAATAATGTGCACGCTTAAGCACAACTCCCATCTTGGCAAGATTGTCATAATCCAGCCTTCCATATCGTCTTGCCTTGACAATTCTCTTAGCTGATGTAGGACCAATCCCCGGTATTCTTAAAAGCATGTCATATGATGCCTTCTGGACTTCAACCGGAAACTCCGATAAATGTCTCAAAGCCCAGTCACACTTAGGGTCTAACTGTTCATTAAAATCAGGTCTGTCTTCAGATAACAGTTCATCTGCCTGAAATCCATAGAATCTGAGAAGCCAGTCTGCCTGATACAGTCTGTGTTCCCTTAATAACGGCGGCTTGGTATCAAGAGATGGCAGAACCGCATCATCATTAACAGGTATATATGCTGAATAAAATACTCTTTTTAAGTCAAAATGCTGATACAGCTTCTGCGCTGTTGTTATAAGTGTATAGTCAGATTCCGGTGTTGCACCGATAATCATCTGCGTGCTCTGTCCTGCCGGTGCAAATGGTCTTACAGCATTCTTACCCGTCACCGCTGGAAGCGTACCTGAATTATCAGCCAGTATATCAACACCGGCAGCTTTATTAGTATGTGCACCTATCTTCGAATATTCATCCCCTGCAATCCTTTTGTCCTGATTATCCTTATTAAATATGCTGTTAGTAAGATACTCATTAATCACACTCCGCTCCATCCTTGAATCCTTACCCAATGCGAGCCTGTTAGCCTTAATAGTTCCCGTCACCTTGCCCATAGGTTCATATATAGTCTTATAATTCTTATTCGGCGCAAGCTTTTCAAGACTCTCTTTAGTAGGAAGCTCTATATTAATGCTTATACGGTCTGCAAGATATCCTGCTAAAGATATGAGTTCATCTGGCGCACCCGGTATGGTTTTTACATGAATATATCCATTAAAATGATACTTTGTCCTTAGCAGTGTCAATGTCTCACACATCTTTTCCATCGTGTACGCCGGATTATTAAGCACTCCAGAACTTAAAAATAATCCTTCTATATAATTGCGCTTATAAAACTCCATCACAAGCATGCACAACTCATCTGGTTCAAAAGCCGCCCTTGGCACATCATTGGAACGCCTGTTAGAACAGTACTTGCAATCATACGCACAGTGATTAGTCATAAGAACTTTGAGCAATGAGATACATCTGCCATCCGCCGCAAAACTATGACATATTCCTGCCGCTACACTGTTACCAAGGAATCCTTTCTTTCCCTTGCGCTCCACTCCACTAGATGTACATGCGACATCATATTTAGCTGCATCAGCCAGAATCTCAAGCTTTTCTTTCGTTGTCAATCCATCTTTAATGTCAAACATATGTTCATTATACAAACATTTGTTCGTAAAATCAAGTGTTAATATTACTTGACATGCCATAAAATATATGTTAACTTTACATAGCTTAAAATGCGTGTGGATTTTTAAAGTTAAACTTTTTTCGCCACACAATTATCCCTTTATTATCTTTGATAAAGCGGATAATTGTGTGGCTTTTTTGTTGCTGGCAATGTTACGCCAGTATTAATATCATCATTCACGGAGGATAATATCAATATGAATCAGAATTACATGAAAGAAAAGCCAATTCTTCCATTGCTGTTATCAATGGCTCTGCCAATGGTTATATCTATGCTTGTCAATTCCCTTTATAATATCGTAGACAGCTTTTTCGTATCGAAAATCAGTGAGGATGCCATGACAGCACTCTCACTTGTTTTCCCGGTACAGAATTTTATCAACGCAATAGCCATTGGTTTCGGAGTTGGTATAACCGCTCTTATATCACTCTTTCTAGGTGCAGGGGATAATAAAAATGCTGATGCAGCAGCAACTCATGGTGTAGTATTAGCTGCAATCCATGGCATTATTATTACAATAGCCAGCATACTTATAATCAGATGGTTTCTTGGACTTTTCACAGATAACGCAGCTGTCATCCAGCTCGGATGTACATACTCTTATATTGTATTTGCATTTTCAATAATTAATATGGAATCACTTGCAGGTGAGAAAATATTCCAGGCTGTCGGCAAAATGAAGATTTCAATGATTGCACTTATGTGCGGCTGCATTGTTAATATTATTCTTGACCCTGTGCTAATATTCGGCTTAGGTTTCTTTCCAGCCATGGGAATAGCTGGTGCAGCTGTTGCTACAGGTATAGGACAGACGACGTCATTAATCGTATACATAATTGTATACATAGTTAATCCTATAACTGTACATTTAAGAAAAAAATACACAAGGCTGACTTCATCTATCACAGGCAAGCTTTATGGTATCGGGATTCCAGCAATACTTAATCTGGCACTGCCTTCTTTACTTGTGTCTTTCCTGAATGCAATGCTGGCTGGATTTTCTGCAAGTTATGTTGTTGTTCTTGGAATATACTATAAGCTCCAGACTTTCCTATATCTTCCTGCAAGCGGAATAATACAGGGAATGAGACCTATCATAGGATTTAACTATGGTGCTGGTGAATCAGCAAGAGTTAAAAATATATACAACACTGCTCTCACACTTACTACACTGATAATGCTTATTGGTACAATCGGATGCCTGGCGTTTGCCGCACCACTTATAGGCATTTTTACCAGCAATACAGAATCTATAGAAATTGGCGCACATGCGCTTAGAATAATATGTATTGGATTTATATTCTCAGCAGTGTCTGTAACTTCATCCGGTGCACTTGAAGGCGTTGGTAAAGGTTTACAGTCATTCATTATATCGCTGCTAAGATACCTCGTTATAATAATTCCAGCCGCAGCAATCCTGTGTCGCATCGGCGGTCCATCATATGTATGGCACGCTTTCTGGATTACAGAGATTGTCACGGCTGTAGTATCGTATGTGATATATAAAAGGTCAGTCTAATTCTGCCACATGATATGCTCCCCTGTGATAACCGGGAATCTTATAAGCTCATCCGATTCCAGCTCACAGCGGTGCATATCCACGGCACTTATCTGGTGATTGTCATAAGTTGTGTAATAATAGATGCCCTTGCTTGCATTGCAGCATGATGTGTATATAGTTATCTCATACTTGCCATCTGCCACCTCGCAGCATCCACGCTGCTGCGCAACGCTTCCAAGAATATGGAAGAACTGGCTCACACTCTCATTTTCTGTATCAGGAGAGATAGAATTCATCTTTGTGAATGCTACCCGTACAAATCTCGACTGTGAAGACAAATCTCCCGGAAGTCCTAACGCTCCCATTCCCCTGCTGTATGTTGTAAGATTGAGCTTATCTGCAAATGAATTATCAGGCTGTTTTACAGACAATCCCATATAATTGTTAAGATTGAACATCTGCATGTCAAATGGAGGATTATTAGTAAGAACCCCCGCAGAATTGTCATATATATGAATTCCATCTGCCATGGATTCAACTGTAATTGCACCACTCTCATCTGCCACTATCCAGTGAAGGCTCGCCGCTGGAAGATTCTCACTATATGGTGTTCCCACAAGATTAATCTCCTCTATAAGCTTTCTTGCCTGTGCCACATTATCACACTGGCTTAACACATATAATATAAATTCATACTGTGCAACATTATTCTTATCTTCGTCCACATCGCTGTAAGCCGCATTGCCGACAAAGTTAAGTCCCGCCATGCCAAGTCCCTTGTCATTAACCGCATCATAATACAATGGATACTCACCATTCACATATGCCATTCCAATAATTGCATTATGCTCATGCATTTCACCCATATATCTGAATTTCAGAGGGTACTTTCTTGGCATTACCGCAATTTCATCACCATATGAAAATTCATAATCAAGGGTTCTTCCAAAATAAAAATCTTTCGTCTTATAAGTCGCTGCTGTACACATTTTACGCACCTCCTGCCATGTTCTGACTGACTAACTTACTAACAACCTTTTTTCTTACAATAATATAACATATAACCTGCATCACAATTGTAAGCCCCCATGATGCTGGATATGATATGAATAAGACATACAACGAACGGTTAAATGGAAATACTGCATATATCCAGAAGATTCTCATACCGACAGTTCCGATAACAGATAATACCATAGGCACCGCAGAATATCCCATGCCGCGGAGTGACCCCGGGAACAAATCCATTATTCCACATAGGAAATATGGAACAGTTGTGATAGACAAAATCTCAATTCCACATTTTATAACTTCAATATCAGATGTATAAATCCGCAGTATATATGAGCCGAACAGATAAAAACTTCCGCCAAATACAAGTGATACTATCAGCGATAAAATGCCGCAGTCTATAAGCACCTTATCCATTCTTTTATATTTTCCGACACCATAATTCTGGCTCGTAAAGCTCATACATGCCTGTGTGATTGAATTAACAGCCATATATAAGAATCCAAGCAGATTATTGGCTGCTGTATATCCCGCCATTGCAATTGCGCCAAATGAGTTGACAGATGACTGCAATAACACATTAGAGAAATTGATTACTACGCTCTGGATTCCGGCTGGCACTCCGACAGCAAAAATCTGTTTTAGATAACACCATTTAATCTGCATTCGGGAAAATCTGAACTGGTAACTGCTGTCTGTATGATACAGGCATCTTAAAACAAGCACACATGAAATCATCTGTGATATAACTGTGGCAATAGCAACACCTGCCACTGACAAATTAAGCACTATAACCATGAACAGATTAAGCACAGCATTAACTACACCAGATACTATAAGAAACATGAGTGGTCTCTTAGTATCCCCGACAGCTCTAAGCACTGCTGCACCATAGTTATAGATCATGAAAAATGGCATTCCTACAAAATAAATTCTCATATACAATACTGATAAATCTATAATGTCATCTGGAGTATCCATCAAGACTAATGCAGGCTTTGCAAGAAATCCCCCGATAAATATCATTAGAATTCCGCTTATCACTGCAAATGTTACAGCAGTATGCACTGTCTCGGAAACTTCTTTATCCTTGCCAGCCGCATAAAATCTTGCAGTCATAACATTAGCGCCAAGAGAAATTCCAATAAAAAGATTAATAAACATATTAATAAGTGCTGTTGTAGAGCCAACTGCTGCAAGAGCCTGACTACCGCTGAATCTTCCTACAACCACCAAATCCAACGCATTAAACATAAGCTGGAGTATACCAGATATCATCAATGGGAATGCAAATGATATAAGCTTGTCCATCAGGCTTCCATTGCACATATCTATCTCGTACTTATTATTCTTCACACTAACACCTTCTTATCCAGACATATTACTTTTCAATATGTCCACGTATTTTCTTATAAATGTATCCACCAACGATAAGAGTTATTGCAATCCCAATAAGAATCCTTACCGCCATAGGTATATTAGATATATTGTAACATCTTACATTAATCCACATCTGGTTAATTCTGGTATTGGCATCATTGTCAAAAAACTGCATAACTGCACTTCTCTCCATTGTTGTCTCCAATGGATACTGCGCTGAAAGCTGTCTTTTGGTCTGTTCTGCTGAGACAGTAAGAATATATCTTTCGTCAGAAGAATTACCAGAAAAGAAATAGCCAAGCGGATACTCCACTGTATCCGTGTCATTCTCATCAGCCTCATAAAGTTCCTTGACATAATCATAGACAACGCTGCTGTCTCCGCCTGATATAACAGATGTATAACCAATATAATCCATATTTCTCACAGCATTTTCAGGAATAGACAAGAAATTAACAAACGCTTCCGCAGCCTGCTTTTTCTCACTGTTTCCAGATATTCCTGATTTGAGCATAACCCATCCATCAAAATACAGATTAGTACATTCCTCTGGAACTGCAAACGCAAGCTCAACATCATCCTCTTCTGCCTGATCCATCGTATACACGGCATCACCAGACCACTGATAAGAAGCCTTAACTTTCTGGGTTACCATATCAGCCTTGGCACTGTCAGTCTCAAATGAATACACATTGTCTTTTGCTTTCTGAAGATATTCTAAAACACTCTCAACAGTCTCCTCCGATGTATCATTCATCTGTTCTGCCAGTTTTTTACTATAATCAGGCGAATTAATAAATGCTTTATCAGTAAGAATATCTGCTTTAACAGCACCAACTGCCGCAAACATAGAATCCCTTACGTTATCTTTAATCGTTATCTGTCTCTTAAACTTTGTATTATTAATAATTGTCCATGTAGAAGCCTCTTCTTCACTGACATACAGAGGATTGTATACAATGCCTGTTATTCCCCACATATATCCTGCTGCATATTTACTCCAGGACTCACCATTAATCTTATTATTATCAAAAACTTCATTAATAAACGGAGAAACTCCACTGGCGTAATAATTATATTTTCCAGAGACATTATGGAATTCATCTGAATATGGTTCAAGCCATCCCTCAGACATAAGCTTCATAATCATGTATTCAGATGGACATACAAGGTCGTACTCATCGCCAAGAGTAAGCATATTATACAATTCTTCATTAGTACCAATTGTACTGTATAACACCTTTACCTTTTTGCCATACACCTGTCCATACCACTTTTCAAATTCCTCAACCATAGACTCATCTATATATTCTTCCCAGTTGCTTACACGAAGCGTAACTGTTCCATTATCAGCAGCCTCTGTTCTTATAGCACTTCCCATTCCAGCTGCCAACCCAGTTATGATTGAAAGAGCCATTACAACTGCACATCCTGCTGATAACACATTTTTTAATATCTTACTGACCATTATGTGCCTCCTCTTTGGCAGCCTTTCTTGCAGGAGCCACATTTATTATAATCTCTGCAGCAATTACAACAAGGAATATAATCGTAGATAATGCCCACAGAGCAGTCTTTATCTGTGTCTGTGATCCTTTAGTAGCATTGACAACATAAGTGCTTATTGTATCAAATGTAGCAGGCTTGGTATATGTTGCAACAAAATAATCATCAAGCGACAACGTAACAGCCATAATAAATCCCGATGCTATGCCTGATGCAATCTGTGGAATTATAACATTAACAAGCGCATATCCAGGTGTTGCGCCAAGATCCAATGCAGCCTCATACAGACTCGGATCCATCTGCTTTAATTTAGGCACTACTGCCAGATATACAAATGGCGCAGATAAAACCACATGACCTATAACAAGTGGTATATAAGTATCCTTGCTCACTCCGAATACAACAACAATAAGTATACATATAGAAAAACCTGTAACAACATCAGCATTGACAACTGGAACCTGATTAAGCACAGAAACCGCTGTATTAGTCTTCTGCTTAGAATAGAACGCACCTATTGCCCCAGTTGTTCCAAGAATCGTTGCTATAACCGCACTGCCTACAGCAAGAATAACTGAACCTGCAATCATGCTGATAAGCTCCGGTGTCGTAAATAATGTCACATAGTTTTTTACAGAAAATGCATGTATTGCCCCTATATTGGCTGAATCTGTAAAACTATACAACGCCAGAACAAGAATTGGAAGATACATAAATAATAAAACTAATATAATAATCGTATATTTAACTGCCTTTTTCATCTATGTGCCTCCTTATCACCTGATACAAGTGAAACAATACCTATAATCATAAGAAGTACAAGTGCAATCATTGAGCCGTTATGCCAGTCATATGCACTAAAGTAGCTTCCGATAAGACTACCCATAATATACGTACTGTTATATAACATATCAAGCACAACATAGTTAGTCATCGCTGGCAGGAATACCATCGACACACCACTGACTATACCAGGCACCGACAATGGTAATATAATCTTTACAAATGTCTGTAAATTATCAGCTCCAAGGTCAGATGCCGCCTCTATAAGACTTTTATCAAGTTTTGACAAAGTTGTATACAGAGGAAGTATCATAAATGGAAGAAAATCATATGTCATTCCGATAACAGTATTGACAAATGGATAAAATGCAAGGTTACCCTCTATCAGTGATAAAATCTCCTTCAGGGCAGTTATCCTCAGCGTAAAATTAATCCACATAGGCATGACAAATAACATAAGTATAACAGCCTTACGCCTGATATTGCTCTGTGCAAGAATATAAGCCACCGGATATGCAATCAGCAGGCAGACAATGGTCACAACAATTGCAAGCCCAAAGCTGTAACATAATGTACCCAGAGTATTAGGATCAACAAAAAAGTTAACCAGATTATCAACACTGAACTGTCCTGAGCCATTAGTGAACGCATAATATACCAGGACTAACAGCGGAGCAGCTACAAATAATATAAGAAATGCACCATAAAATATACCCAGATGCTTTCTTGATAATGTAATATTCATCTATATATACCTGTCCTTTTCGTAAGCTTCTATCTTTTTAGCTGATATTTCATCTTATCCTCTGGCATAATCAGACTAACCTGATCTCCCATATTCCACAGATACTCATCATCAACTATAAGGTCATGTCCATACTCAGTTCGTACTACATAACTATAATGGTCACCTTTGTATATAAGATTGATAATCTTACCAACCACAAGACCAGCCTCAGTGTCATCACTCATCTCAATATCATCTGGCTGTATTGACACAATAACCTTAATCCTTGATACATCAATAACCTCACCATTATCATCAACCAGTACATTATCCTTCATCTTAGACTTAGGAATAACGTCAAGTATATCACATTCAATAACCTTGCCATTGAAATCAAGTGTATAATCACTGTTAATATCCGCAACAAAGCTTGTTGTATGGTCTTCTGCTATCATTACATGGATTCCATCTGGTTCAAGCTTCATTCCAACAACATCACCAACTGAATAGCACTTAGTTGTTCTTACAATCATTTCATATTTTCCTGATTCGACAGCAATCTCATAATGCATCCCCTTAAAAATAACAGATGTAACCTCTCCTGCAACAGTTCCTTCCTCATTATTCGTAAGAATTACATCCTCCGGTCTTACAACCACATCCACAAGAGTTCCTTCTGCAATGTCATCCATACCGGTAAATTCGCCGCCACAGAACCGTACCTTCATATGTCCAGTCATAATACCCTTAAATATATTGCTCTCACCTATAAAATCGGCAACAAATGCATTTTTAGGTTCGTTATATATATCCTCCGGTGTGCCAATCTGCTGGATTTTACCTTCTGAAAGAACAACAATCTTATCTGACATTGTAAGTGCCTCTTCCTGGTCATGTGTCACATATATAAATGTTATTCCGAGTCTGTCGTGCATGCTCTTTAACTCAAGCTGCATCTCTTTTCTCATCTTTAAATCAAGTGCGCCTAACGGCTCATCAAGCATAAGAATCTCAGGTTCATTAACCAAAGCCCTTGCTATAGCAATTCTTTGCTGCTGTCCACCTGAAAGCGTAGCTATTTTACGATTCTCAAAGCCTTCAAGATCAACAATTGAAAGAACTCTCTTAACCTTTTTCCTAATTTCATCCTTAGGAAGTTTCTTTAACTTTAATCCAAATGCAATGTTGTCATATATGTTCATATGTGGAAACAAAGCATATCTTTGAAAAACAGTATTGATTGGTCTTTTATTGGCTGGCAGCCTTGATATATCCTCACCATTAAGAAGAATTTCTCCACCTGATGGAAGCTCAAATCCAGCAATCATTCTAAGAGTTGTTGTCTTTCCACAGCCAGATGGACCTAAAAATGTAACAAACTCACCTCTTTTAACTTCAAGATTAAAATCATCTACTGCCTTGAAGCCATTATCATCATAAACTTTACTTATATGTTTTAATTCTATAATATTATCATTATTGCCAGACATCGATATTCTTTCTCCTTAAAACTGAAACTTTATCATTATTTTAATATCAAAAACCAGCACAAATCAAGCACTTATTATATTGATTTTTGCTAAAATTCAAGTAAAATATTCAATAGGATACTGGAAAGGAAATTATTATATGAAACTATTCAAAAAGGCTTTCTGCCTCATAATGCTTCTCAGCCTTATTACCGCATCAGGTTGTGGCAGATTAAACCGTATACGATTTGGAGCAGCTGATATTGGAGGTATGTACTATACGTTTGCCAGCACATACACAGCCATAGCATCAGAACAGATAGATAAATCTTCATTTGAAGTAAGAACCACTGCCGGCTCTGTTGCAAACCTGCGTCTGCTGTCATCACGTTACATTGATTTAGGTATTGCCCAGGCAGACCTTATCGCTGATGCAGACACTGGCACAGGTGATTTTAAAGACAATGCGCTCACAGGCTATAAAGCTGTAGCCAACCTGTATACAGAAGCATGTCAGATTGTTGTCATGAAGGATTCCGGCATTAATTCTGTCGATGACCTTCAAGGCAAAAAGATAAGTATCGGTGAAGAAGAGTCAGGTACAAAAAGAAATGCTGAACAGATACTAAGTTTCAGCGGACTTACAACAGACATCGTTGAAACTGTAAACTATAATTACACAGAGGCAGCTGAAAAGCTCACTTCTGGACAGATTGATGCATTTTTCTGTACTGCGGGAACAAGAACTACAATTATAGAAGAGCTTGCAAGACAATATGATATCAGGCTTATAAGCATTGATGACAAATGTATAAACAAGCTTCTCGGTGCATTCCCATATTACAGCGAATGTACAATCCCGGCAGGAACTTATACAGGCCAGTCAGATGATATCAGGACAATAGGTGTTAAATCTGTTCTGCTTGCATCCGACAAGCTTTCGGATACAATTGTAAACCAGTTAACCAAAATACTTTTTGAGCACTCAAAGGAGATTGCATATTCTACATCTCTTGATTCGGTCATTGATGTTAAGGAAGCTGTAAAAGGATTACCAGTTCCACTTCATTCAGGTGCTGCTTCTTACTATGCACAGCAGGGAATAGATACATCCTGTGCAAGATAGCTTTACTAACAACTTATAGAAATGAGGAATTGAGATGAAAATTCAATTAGATATGTACCAGACACTTTCTGTTTCTGTCGTGGTACTTTTACTTGGTAACTACCTTAAAAAGAAAATATATTTTTTAGAAAAATTCTGCATCCCGGCTCCCGTTGTAGGAGGATTAGTATTTGCAATATTTACCTGTATATGCTATGTAACAGGAATTGCAGAATTCTCATTTAATGACACACTCAAAGAAGTCTGCATGGTGTTCTTCTTTACATCTGTGGGATTTCAGGCAAACCTGAAGGTTCTCAAAAAAGGCGGCAGGTCACTTATAGTTTTCCTTGGACTTGTACTCACTCTCATTGTTGCACAGAATTTACTTGCTGTTTCACTGTCCCGGGTGCTTGGGCTTGACTCGCTTATTGGTATGTGTACAGGTTCAATTGCGATGGTCGGCGGCCATGGTACAGCAGGTGCATTTGGTCCTGTTCTCGAAGATTTCAATACCCAGGGAGCAACGACAATATGTACTGCTGCTGCAACATTTGGACTTATCGCAGGAAGCCTTATAGGAGGTCCATTAGGTAAAAGACGTATTGAAAAAAATAATCTCCTGTCAACTGTAATCCCGGAAGATGACAGCATTCTTGTTGAAGATGAGAAAAAGCACGAAAGACACACTAATATGTACGCATCCGCAGTATTCCAGATTATCATAGCTATCGGTATTGGTACAGTTATATCATGGGGTCTTACAAAGACAGGTCTCACTTTTCCTGTTTATATAGGTGCAATGATTGCTGCTGCCTGCATCAGAAATCTAGTTGAATACACAGGCAGATATA
This sequence comes from uncultured Lachnospira sp., assembly GCA_934359185.1. Classification (GTDB taxonomy): domain Bacteria; phylum Bacillota; class Clostridia; order Lachnospirales; family Lachnospiraceae; genus Lachnospira. The sequence continues at coordinate 64,712 of CAKRLE010000009.1, forward strand.
CTGTGCATATGGGTGAAATCAACGACCTTGGCGGTATATCATTATCTCTCTTCTTAGGAATGGCAATGATTACACTCAAATTATGGGAGCTTGCCTCTCTTGCGCTTCCACTTTTTATTCTGCTGACAGCACAGGTTGTTCTTATCGCCCTGTTCACATATTTAGTTGAGTTTAACATTATGGGAAAAGATTATGATGCTGCTGTGCTTGTAGCCGGTACATGCGGATTTGGAATGGGTGCAACGCCTAATGCCATGGCTAACATGCAGGCATTATGTGATAAATACGCTCCATCAGTAAAGGCATATATGCTGATTCCACTTGTCGGAAGTTTATTTGCTGACTTTATTAACAGCCTTGTGATAACATTGTTTATTAATATACTTTAAGCTGAACCAGGGGGAAATGATTATGTTTAATTTATTTAAGAACAAAAAAAATGCAAAAAAGGTGTGCAGCAAAGATTACCAGCTATCTTACGATAATCTTGCCATACCAGAAATCCATACAAAAAAAAGTTCTGATAATACAGAAAATGAAGAAAAAAAATCTGCTGCAAGTTCTGAAAATGAACAAGCAGCAGACTCTGTAAAAGCATCCGTAATATATGATGATGTGGCTGTTCCTGAAGTCAGGATTAAAAATTCATCAGCTGTTGGCAAGTAATTCCAGCAGCTTTCTTTGTTTAAGATATAACTTAACAATATTGTTAACACGTCTGTATACTACCCTTGCATCAAATGGTCTTGCAATATAATCAGTTGCACCCATATCATATGAGCGCTTGACTGCCTGATCTGAATTGTCTGTTGAAATAATAACAACAGGTGTGTCCTCTAACATTTCTTTTTCTTTCATAACACGCAGTACTTCATATCCATCAACCTCTGGCATAATAATGTCAAGCAGAACCATAGCAATCTCACGGTCATATTTATCAATCATATCCAGACCTTCTTTACCGCCGGCAGCCTCTGCAATCCTATAGTCATTTTTCAATATATCTGCCAGAATTCCCCTGTTAATATCCGAATCATCTATTATAAGTATTAATGGCTTCATATCATCTGAATCAAGCTCGGTGTTAAACTGTTTTATATTATAATCTGTCACCACAGTATTTTTACGTTTTTTAGCGGTATACATATATTCATCCGCTCTTGATACTGCCATCCCGACAGTCTCATCGTCTTCTGTATGCACGCCGCCAATACTTGTGGAAATTCTTATCTTCTCGTATTCTGGAATAATCTCATTATTAATCTCTCTCTGAATCTGCTGCAGCTTCTCTGTCATGATTTTAGAATCAATATCTGGAAGAATAATAAGGAACTCATCTCCACCATATCTTATGACGCTGTCGGTTTTGCGGATATTTTCCTGTATTACCCTTGCTGTATGTGTTAAAATCGCATCTCCCGCATTGTGTCCATATTTGTCGTTATAATTTTTGAAATCATCAAGGTCTATAATTGCTATACCACAATTAAAACTTATATTTCTGAATTTATCCTCAAAATATCTTCTGTTGTACACTTTAGTTAATACATCTTCATAAAGCTTTCTGGTATAGCCAGACATATCGCTAAGAATGGCCTCACATTCTTCTGAGTTTATCATCATCTCTTTATCAAGGCGCTTAAGCATTTCCAGGGAATACTCCCTGCCATCAATCACAAGATATCTTGCAATAACCTGATATATACATGAATCTATAATCTCAAGCTTGATCTTCTGTGCTTTTTCTTTAATTGCATATTCTGATACACAGTTTTCACACTTATGATTCCGCTTCCAGAAACTATAACACTGGCAGTTCTTACTCATACCATCATCTGTAAGTTCCTGGAATGATGATGCATCGACAAGACGTACTACTTCAAATACTTCACGAAGATATTTCATTCTTTCCTGGACTTCTTTCATTGTCAGTGTATTTTCTGTTCCCATCAAATCATCTCCATACATTTAGTATCATTCAAAACCTGTTGATTATTGCGTGAATATAGTACCATGGTACTATATTTGTGTCAATATTCAATATATTGATTTTACATTTTTGTGAATATAATATCATATATTGCTCTGTTTTTGTTAACAATTACTATAATAGAATAAAAAAATCTAATTCTGATGAAAAAAAGTATCAATAAAACATATTGATTTCCAGCTTAGGTTAGTCTATTCTAACCATGTTAATTCAATCAGTTAAACGACGAAAGGAGAACAACAATGTCATATTTAGAAATTGAAAAGGTTATTGGTAGAGAAATTCTTGATTCGAGGGGTAACCCAACTGTCGAAGCTGAGGTTTATCTGTCTGACGGAACTGTTGGAAGAGGTACTGCTCCTTCTGGTGCATCTACAGGTGAATTTGAAGCTCTCGAATTAAGAGATGGTGATAAATCAAGATATCTTGGTAAGGGAGTAACTAAGGCTGTTGACAACATCAACACTGCTATTAATGACGCTCTTACCGGAATGGATGCATCTGATATATACGCTATTGATGCTGCCATGATTGAAGCTGATGGAACTAAGGATAAATCAAAGCTTGGTGCCAATGCTATCCTTGCTGTATCAATCGCCTGCTGCAGAGCCGCAAGCATATCACTTGACATACCTCTGTACAGATTCTTAGGTGGCGTATCTGGCAACAGACTCCCAGTTCCTATGATGAATATCATAAATGGCGGCTGCCACGCATTATCATCAGGTCTTGATGTCCAGGAATTCATGATTATGCCCGTTGGCGCACCTTCTTTCAAGGAATGCTTAAGATGGTGTTCAGAAGTTTTCCACGCTCTTGCTTCTATATTAAAGGAAAAAGGTCTTGCAACATCCGTTGGTGATGAAGGTGGATTTGCTCCGGCATTAAAATCAGATGAGGAAGCTATTGAAACAATTCTTGAGGCTGTTAAGAAAGCTGGTTATGAACCAGGTAAAGACTTTAAGATTGCCATGGATGCAGCATCTTCTGAGTGGAAAAGCAAAAAAGGCAAAGGCTTCTACAAGCTTCCTAAAGCTGGAACAGAATACAGCTCTGAGCAACTTATAGAACACTGGGCAGCACTCTGTGACAAATATCCTATCATCTCAATTGAAGATGGTCTTGACGAGGAAGACTGGGATGGCTGGAAGAAACTCACTGACAGACTTGGCGACAGAGTACAGCTTGTAGGTGATGACTTATTCGTAACCAACACAGAGAGATTATCAAAAGGTATTGAACTCGGTGCAGGTAATGCAATCCTTATCAAGCTCAACCAGATTGGTTCTGTATCAGAGACACTTGAAGCAATCAAGATGGCTCATAAGGCAGGATACACAGCTATCAGCTCTCACCGTTCTGGCGAAACAGCCGATACAACTATTGCCGACCTTGCCGTTGCACTTAACACATGCCAGATTAAGACAGGCGCTCCTTCAAGATCTGAACGTGTTGCCAAGTATAACCAGTTACTCCGCATCGAGGAAGAACTTGGTACAAGTGCTGTATATCCAGGAATCAAGGCATTCAATGTAAAATAAATATCACGAATTTTTATTAGGTATAAGATAAATCCATATCAGAGAACTTATCAGCAGCATTGCAGGATAGAACAGATTAGGCAGTATCTGGAATGCGGATATTGCATATCCAAGTTCTGACACTGTTGAAATTGCTACAAGCATCTGCGCCCCATATGGTATAATTCCCTGAAACACGCACGAAAAAGTATCAAGAAGTGAGGCTGCTTTCCTTGGTGTAATTCCATAGCTTTCTGCCATCTCTTTGGCAATAGGATTGGCCATTACAATAGCAACAGTGTTATTCGCTGTTGCTATATCCATTGTACCAACAAGCAGCCCCATTCCAAGCTGACCGCCCTTTTTCCCCTTGAATATCTTCCTTATTGCATATAACAGTGCATCAAATCCGCCATATTCACGAATCAATGCGCACATAACTGATACAAGAACCGCCACCATACATGTTTCAAACATTCCTGATACTCCAGATCCCATCTGGGTTACAAGCCCCATCGGTGTCACTTCTCCCATTACAAGCATTATAACAGCACCAGACGCTATACCCATAATAAGCACTACGAACACATTAAAACCAATAATTCCGCCCACAAGAACAAGCACATACGGAATTACCTGAACCAGATTATAATCATGCATAATAACACCTGACACATCTGTCTTGAATGATAAAAATACAATTATAATAAATGTTACTAATGCAGCTGGAAATGCTATCCAGAAATTCTCCTTAAATTTGTCTTTCATGGCACATCCCTGACCATTACATGCAGCTATCGTTGTATCTGATATAAATGACAGATTATCTCCAAACATAGCACCACCCATAACAGATGCCACACACAATGGCATTGAAAATCCAGATGCATCTGCAACTGACACCGCAATTGGTGTGATAAGCGATATGGTACCTACTGATGTACCCATCGCTGTAGATATAAAGCATGACACTATAAACAAAACAGCAACTGCAAACTTAGTTGGAATTATCTCAAGCATGCAGTATGCAACACTCTCCGCACTGCTCCTTCCAACTACACCGACAAAAATCCCGGCAGTCAGGAATATAAGTATCATTGTTATAATATTCTTATCTGCAAGGCCATCAGCCATTATCTGCAGCTTTTCATCAAACGTAATCTCTCTGTTCTGGATACATGCAACAAATATTCCCACCAGAAAAGCAACAATTATAGGAATATTATAAAATCCCATCGGAATCTTTAACACATATTCAAACATAATTCCAAGTCCAAGATATAACACTAAAAATACAAGTACTGGCAGCAGACCTGCAAAATTCTTCTTTTTCAAACCTTATCCCCTCTCAATAACTCCATATTCCATAGAAGTGATTTTACCCTAATAACACAGGTATCGTCAAGTCAGCTTAGCTTAGCAAAAATATTTGTACAATATTAAATGCATTTAATTAAATATGTTCTTTTCATGGTAAAAATGTGATATTATTTTCATATTGTGATAATAATTAACTAATTATACAATATTTAGAAAAACTAATGCGTGCAAAACGCATGGAAATGAGGAACAACATGCTTGTATATGATTCATCCGCAGCATCAAATAAGACATCAGCATTTGAATGCACATACACCACTTTTGACTCTAATAACGACACTACATCACCAGAGAATCCTATTCTGGTGCTCGATAATAAAGATTATACATGGGAACATAATTCTGTCGGTATTTTCTCTAATCCATATAAGAGAACAGCATTTGAAATATCTGTTGACGGAAGCACTGTATATGGCAATATATTAAAGATAGATTCACGCTTTACAAGCCTTATCAAGTGGCTTGGTGAAAACCGTATCAAAGTAAAACTCACAGGAAAAAACCGCGAGGACGGCTACGCTGTATACAAAATACGTGAAATTGCCTTTAACGACAGTCAGAAGCTCTCATCTTCTGATGGATTCTTACAGTTTATGATTGAAAGACTTCTTGAGAGCAGTGCATTATCTGAGGAACTAAATGATGATGACCTTGATGAATCTGGCGACAGCATGAAGCTTACAAGTCTTACAAGCATATCTGATTTCCTTAACTGTGCCGGAATAACTCTTCCAGAAAATATCAGATTATGGGCAAGACGTAATCTTGTAGTTGCCCGTTCAAGTGAGGTTACTGCTGAAGAAAAACGTCATGCGCAGAGAGCATTATCTATCATGCTCAACATCAAATGGAAAAGCAACTATTTTGAATCAATCGACCCTGAATATGCAAGAAGAGTCCTTGATGAAGAATTATTCGGAATGGAGACTGTTAAGCAGCGTATTATCGAGACGATCATCCAGATTAACCGTACACACACACTTCCTGCATATGGCATCCTTCTTGTAGGTCCTGCCGGTACAGGTAAATCCCAGATTGCTTATCTCATTGCCAAGATTCTTAAATTGCCTTGGACAACTCTTGACATGAGTTCGATCAATGATGCAGAACAGTTAACAGGAAGCTCAAGAATATATTCTAATGCCAAGCCAGGTATTATCATGGAAGCATTTAACACTGCCGGTGAGTCTAATCTTGTATTCATCATCAACGAGCTTGATAAAGCCACAGCAAGCAATGGCAATGCCAATCCAGCGGATGTACTTCTTACACTTTTAGATAACCTTGGATTTACAGATAATTACATGGAGTGTTTAATTCCTACTTCTGGTGTATATCCAATCGCAACTGCCAACTACAAGGACAAAATCAGCGCACCACTTCTCTCTCGTTTTGCAGTCATTGATATTCCTGACTACACAAGAGAAGAAAAGAAAACAATTCTTTCTAAGTTCAGTCTTCCTAAGGTTCTTAAACGCCTCGGACTTAAAGAAAATGAATGTATTGTTAAAGACGATGCCCTCGAGGTAGTTCTTGATGTATTCAAAGACACAACAGGTATCCGTGACCTTGAGCAGGCTGCCGAACATCTTGCCGCCCACGCCCTCTACATGATTGAGGTCGAACACGTAAAAGAAGTTGTGTATGACGCCAGGATGGCAGAGGAATTGTTCAGATAATACATAATGTATTCCATTTTGGTGAATATGTCATTTTTCTGAATATATATTTTATCTATTTTGGATTTTTAAACCCTTTAAACTAAAAATGCGCCAAAAACAGCAACATTTTTAGTTTAAAAAGTTGATTTTAGCTTAACATCAATAAAATCCGAGAAAGAATCCAGATTTTGTCAAATTTCTGGATTTTTCTCGGATTATTTTCTTTGATGCGCCAAACAATCAATTTTAATAACTGTATCCCTATATGATTTGGATTTTTTCCAAATAAAATACTCTGTAAATCCAAATCATTCGATAACAACACATGCAATATTCTCTTTATACCGAATAATCAAACTTCTGTCCAATCAGCTTCTCGCTCTCACTCTGTACATTATCGCTTCTGTCCATCTGCATATAATCCTGTACTTTCTGAAGAAGCTCTTCAATTGATGACGCGCTGATTGTAACTTCGTCGTCATCTTCATCGTCACTAACAGATGTCTTATCTTTATGACTCTTTTCAAGCTTATCCTTCTGCTTTTCCTTTTCAGCCTTCTTAGCATCAGCTTTCTTTTCAGCCTTTTTCTCTGCGGCTTTCTTTTCTATACGCTCGCGCTGGGCTGCACTTGACTTCTCAAGCACTGCAAAATATGAAAGAGTTCCATCATCATTAACTCTTGCTCCATATCCCTTAACACCAGCACCAGTAGATGAAAGCTTGCTGCCAAGCTGTTCTATTCCACTTGCTGCATTAGAAATTATTGATTCATATTTCTTACGATAATTTTCATCTTCTGCCATTCTCTCAATTTTTTCTTCATCAATAAGAACAAGCATCTTATTACCACCAGCAAATTTAGAAGCCAACGCTTCTGCATTCTGCTTCTGATCTTCACTTACAAGCACGAAATCCATATTAGAATACTTTTTCTTGAGCTGCTCATAGTAATCCTTTGCCTTATCTGAAAGCTTAGGATCGCCGATTGTCTTACCTGTTACTTTTGATTTAGAAACTGACTGTGCTTCTGTTGCTGATGAAGTGTTATTACTCTTCTTAATTTCATTAGAACTGGCATTATTAGTTATTCCCGCAAGATAGGAAGATGCACTCTCCCCAAATGATACATTACCCATATTTTACTCCTCCTTGAATGAACCTTAACCAAAATCCATTTCGGTTATATCTATAGTCTCATTTTATATATCGGCTTATTACATGTATTGTTAACCTTTAATTTGAATTTCCACTATATTATCTATATAAATTATCTTCCCATCCATCATAACAATCGCATTTTCATATCCATCTATCTTCTTTACATAACCATCTGACATAACATATGAGCCGCCATCCTTTAACATGTCTTTTTCAAAATGTTTAATAACAATCTCCGGCGAGTCTGGCAGAACACGATTAATATATTGAAGCCTAGCATTAATTTCTTCTTTTTCATACTCGTCCAGTTCAATGCGCTGCTCAGTAAGCCTTGCTGTCTCTTTAACTGCATCGTCATATCCTGTCAACGCCGCAAATGGTGAAAACTGTGCCGCTCTGTCCATATCACTCATATGTGGATGTGTTGATGAAACATGATGCGGCATATTTATTATATCGTCATACTTACTATTATCATCTATTATCATTTATCCTAACTCCTGCTATATTAATATATCATCACATTATGCCTTATGTCCTCCTATTTGTGAATTCCTGTCCTTTGCGGTTGCACCTTCTGTAAAATTCATCCCTTTTAGAATTGCATTTTTTCCATATTTCTTCTTAATATCTAATACTGCGTGCTGTATCTTTTTTTCACGCTCTAATTCATCATGCTCCTTTTTCCGCTGCTGTTCAAGCATTTCATAATCTGTAAACAGATCAAGCTGCTCACCTGAATCATTAACACGCACATCCTTCTCAGAAATCACATGATTAGCTGTCAGATTAATTCTTCTCACAAGAAGATTCTTATCAATAATTTCATTGAATAATTTAACAGTATTATCAATTATCAGCTTTGATGATGCTGTATGTCTTCCGATATTAGCAGTTCCATGTGCATGCTTAGGAACTTTTCTTCCATAATTATCAATCGTAACTGCTCCTTTATAGGCACTCCTGCGTTTACTGTCCGTAAGATTTTCTATATCATAGCCAATGGTCAGCACAATCTGGTCTGTTACCAGTCCCTTATCTACAAGGTCAAGTGCAAGCAGGTCTGCCATCTCTTTTACAACAAGTTCCGTCTTATCCGCTGTATATGGACAATGCAGGACCTGACCAGAGCATATGCTGTTATTCTCTGGTTTATATGCCTTAATCTGTGCAATCTCACATGGTTCCCAGCCCCATGCATGGTCTATCAGCAGTTCCGCATTCACTCCGAACAGCTTATAAAGAAGCTCCTCATTGTGGTATTCATTAGGCTTGCCTATAGAACATCTTGCAACATCTCCCATGGTATATATTCCATTCTCCTCAAGCTTTCTTGCATACCCTCTTCCGACACGCCAGAAATCAGTGATTGGTCTGTGATTCCATAACTGTCGGCGGTAACTCATCTCGTCAATCTGCGCTATTCTCACGCCATCTTCATCTGCTGGTATATGCTTGGCAACTATATCCATCGCAATCTTTGCAAGGTACATATTAGTTCCGATTCCCGCTGTCGCTGTGATACCCGTCTGTCCATACACATCATGGATAACTGTCTTTGCAAATTCATATGCAGTCTGTCCTGCCAGTGACAGATAATGCGTTATATCCATGAATACCTCATCAATCGAATACACATGAATATCCTCTGGTGCAACATATTTAAGATAAATGTTATATATCTGTGTGCTGTACTCCATATATCTTGCCATACGAGGCGGTGCCGCAATATAGTCAAGCTTATACTCCGGGTGAGCTGCAAGTTCATCTGCATCTGTAGAAGAACCTGTAAATACATGACCCGGAGCATATCTTAACCTCTCGCTATTGGCATATTTTACCTGGCTTATAACCTCAAAAAGTCTTGCTCGTCCAGGAATTCCATACGCTTTAAGCGATGGGGACACAGCAAGACATATTGTTTTTTCTGTTCTTGAAGCATCTGCAACGACAAGATTGGTTGTAAGAGGATTTAATCCCCTGTCCCTGCACTCAACAGATGCATAAAATGATTTTAGGTCTATACATAGATACTGACGCATATATTCCTTAATCTACACCGCAGCATCAAAGAACATCCCCGTCAGTCTTCCCTTATCCTGACTCTTTAATTCCTGCTGATACCGATTATCCTCATTAATATACTTAATCTGGGTAGAAGTTGTTCCACCCGATACATAACTTCTTCCACATTCAGGACATATAGAAGTATGTATCGACACATTGGCACTGACAACCTGTCCATTACCCATAGATGCTTTCTTATAAGCATTAGATACATGTTCCTGCTCATGCGACCTTACCGCACTTGCAGCACTCTCTGGCGATATGTGGGCGGCACTTTTGAATGATACCATCTCATCTGAGCCATCCTGATACTTTCTGTTCTTACAAGTCTGACATTCCTTTTTTCCAGATTCGTAATCATCTTTCTTATCAGATACCCTGTCTGAATTATTCCCATTATATGAATTATTATAATCACCATATGAGTTATTATAATCACTATATGAATTGTTGTAATCATTATTGTAATTCATTGTATCTATATACATAGTCCACACCTCCCATCTAATAAGCACATTATATCATCATCTCTCAAATACTACCAGTCCACATTCATATGGATGGTCATAATAAAGCTGTTCTTTTCTGTCTGAATTAAATCTTAACAGTTTGATAATGATAAGAAAATCTCCACCACCGCCAAGAATAAGCGCTTCTGCTAACAGAAACATCATAAACTGTCCTGTCACAATTGAGACAATTCCCAATCCAAAGCCTAATATCAGTGTTGGCATAGCTGCGCCTATTATAAACTGCTTTTTGCTTAGCGGCTGTCCACATGTACAATAAGGTGTGACAGCTGACCAGATTACCCCGAACTCAATATCTTTCATATGGTTAGGTGTAAATATTGACCATGTAATTCCGTGAATAAGCTCATGGGCAATAATAAGGAACAAAAATAATCCTAAAAACATCATATATGATGACAGACTGAATGAGCCTATGCTTTTATGCATATTAGCAGTGTAATATAACACACCCATTACAATAATGAATGGCATCATTACCACAAGTGCGCCTATATTAGCCTTTACGATATCAATTATAAGATCCTGCCTCATGAACCCTTCGCCTATAAGGTCATCACTTATTTTCTCAAAACGTTCTTTTCTTCTGGCTTCTGCCTGTGTCAATTTTCTTTCCTTCTCCATTATATTCCCCCACTAAACTGTTACCTGCTGCTTTCTGATAAAAAGTCCCGATACAACTATACCAATTGCGAAAAGCACTGTAAATACATAATATAAAGTATCTGCATATAAGCCAAAATCAAAATGTTTCATTTCAACATATGAAGCAATTGTCTCAACTCTTGTCATTAATATTATGAACGCAAAATAAACAATCATAGTTACCACATTAGCCTTCATTCCAAATTTCAATGACAATGCAAGCACCATCATACAGAAGCTCACTGCCGCAAGAACCATCATAAATATAAATTTAAACGTAAACATTTCTGACAACTCGGTCTCAAGAGTATATCTTGGGTAATAAAATTTTTCAAACTTTAATAATTCAAGATGATACATTCCAAACAAAATAAGCATATCAGCAAGCACAAGAACAGTTCTTAATATAAGCTGCTCTACAAAAAAACATTTTCTTGTCTGTCCCATTGAGATATTCATATTGAATATATACATTCCACTCTGGTGTGAGAAAAAACATGTAAAGAAAATGATTGCAAGAAACATGCAGAGTGTTCCCAAAGGAAAAACCGTCATCTCCTCATCTGTTTTATCTAATGCAACAATAATATCATGGAGGAAAAAACCAACTCCTCCCATAATTGCCAGAATCAGCAGATTAAGAAAGATTAATCCCCTGTTAGTGTACATAACTCTTTTAAAAGATTTCATCCCCTTACCTCCGTTCTGGCTGTTACTTTCACAAGAAGCACTGTTGTAAGCATTATTACAACAATGGCTATAGGTGTAACTATCATATTAACAGAAACTGATGCGAGATAATTCGATATAAGGGAAAAAAGCTTGACATTTCCATCTTCGATCTGTCCGATAATCGTTCCCATGCAGCCGCCAAGAGCGCCACATGAACCCATTATGATAATATAATATCCTATCTTTCCCCATGCAAATACAGCAAGACCTGCAAGCGGACTTATCGCTGTAACAATAAGATAAATGTTAATGCACATCATAATTAAACCGGCTGTAAAGATATTACCGCCAAATATAATACTAAATACTGCATAAATAACCAGATTTACAGCCAGCTGGAATAATGATGTCAGCACATTGGTACATACCATTCCAAGCGCTGCACATTTCCTTGTACATCCATATGACACTATCTGGTCAAATACTGTAACCATATTTACAGCAAAATATAAAAACATAAATAATACACCACTAAATACAGCATATGTAATATAATTCATGCAAAAATCCTTCACAGTATGAACTTCTGTAATTCCAAGAAGCCAGAACCATAATTCAAATGCAAGTGCTGTGACATATGTATATATTGAAATCTTTTTTACCCACATAAGTGAGAATTTTATATTTCTGTCAAATCCTTTCATTATTCTATGCCTCCATTTCCACCACAGAGAGCTATAAACAGATTCTGTAAAGATACTGGCTGGATTGTAAGATTGCTGCCTGCTTCTCCTGCACTCTGCCCTGCTTCAAGCATGATTGTAACTGCTTTGCTTCTTCCCATAGATTCTGTATGAACAACATTTTTACCAGCAGAATACGCATCAACATCATCTGCAAGTCCTGATACATATATGCATCTGTCAAGAAGCTCTGCTGTATTTTCTTTGAGTAAGACAGTGCCATCTCTTAAGATAATAACCTCTTCAAATACGTCTGCTGCCTCTTCAATTATATGAGTTGATATTATAAATGTTCTTCCAGTCTCCATCTGTTCGTCTAAAAGCAATTTATAGAACTGCTCTCTTGCAACCACATCAAGTCCGGCAACCGGCTCATCGAGAATTGTGATATCAGCTTTACTTGCAAGTCCGATTATGATAGTCACCATAGATAACATACCTTTGGATAATTTGCTGACATACTTCTTAACATTAAGTCCAAATAATTTAATTAGTCTGTCAGCCATCTCCTGATCCCAGTTAGGATAAAAGAATGATGCCGTCTTAAAATATTCTTTAATCTTTGTTTTATTAGGGCCAAGTGCTGTCACTGTATTAATCTCTCTTGAGAAGCAGATATGGTCAAGTGCATCTCTGTTCTCCCACACCTGCATTCCATCATATGTTACGCTGCCCTCATTAGCCGGGCTCTGGCCTGTCAAGACAGATAACAACGTCGTCTTACCAATTCCATTTCTTCCAATAAGGCCATATATCTTCCCCTGTTCAATTGTAAGATTAACTCCCTTTAAAACCTTCTTATCCTTATATGACTTAACAATGTTCTCACATACTAAATTCCCCATATTATTCTCTCGTCTCCTTTATCATAGCTATTAATTCTTCCTTGCTGATTCCAAGGCTCTTTGCCTCATTAATCAATCCCCTGACATAATTCTCATAGAAAACATCTTTACGTTTCTTTAATATCATGTCCTTCGCTCCAGCTGTTACAAACATGCCAATCCCCCTTTTCTTATAAAGAATCCCCTCATCTACAAGGATATTAACGCCCTTCGCAGCAGTAGCCGGATTAATTGTATATATCTTTGCCAGCTCGTTAGTGCTTGGAACCCTCTCCTCTTCTAACAGAATCCCTCTTAAAATATCAGTCTCTATCATCTCACTTATCTGGATGTATATAGACTTTTCCTGAGTTAAATGTTCTTGCAATTTATCACCTGCTTTACTAAAATACTAAAAATTTCATATGAAATAAAATAAGTTGTATGGTTCATTACTTATGTAACTAACCATACAACTAATTAACTAATATGTCAACCTTATTTTTTTATTTTTTAAACAATAAAAGCATAACCTATGCGCTTATAGAATTACCTGTATAGAGCTGGTAATATCTTCCCTTCTCTTCCATAAGCTGGTCGTGCGTTCCTCGCTCTATGATTCTTCCCTGCTCCATAACCATGATGCAGTCAGCATTGCGGACTGTTGAAAGTCTATGTGCAATAACGAAAGATGTACGTCCAGCCATAAGAGCATCCATTCCCTTCTGTACAAGTCTCTCTGTACGCGTATCGATAGAAGATGTCGCCTCATCAAGAATCAGAACCGGTGGGTCAGCTACTGCTGCTCTTGCTATAGCAAGAAGCTGTCTCTGTCCCTGACTGAGGTTCGCTCCACCGCCGTGAAGAAGTGTATTATATCCGTCTGGAAGCCTTTTAATGAATCCATCCGCATTGGCAAGTCTTGCCGCTGCAATACATTCCTCATCTGTGGCGTCAAGTCGTCCGTATCTTATATTATCCATGATAGTACCTGTGAACAGGTTAGTATCCTGAAGAACTATACCAAGGCTTCGTCTGAGGTCATCTTTCCTGATTTTATTGATATTGATTCCATCATAACGGATTTTACCATCCTGAATATCATAGAATCTGTTGATAAGATTGGTTATGGTAGTCTTGCCAGCACCCGTACTTCCAACAAATGCAATCTTCTGTCCAGGTGTTGCATACATTTTAATATCATATAATATCTGTTTATCAGGATTATATCCGAAATCAACGCCGTCAAATGTAACATCACCTTTAAGTCTTATATAATCTGGTGCGCCGCCCTCTCTTGCTGGACGTTTCCATGCCCACATCTCTGTATTTTCCTTAGTCTCATGAAGTCTTCCATCCTCATCATATGATACATTGACAAGTTCAACATTACCTTCATCTGTCTCTGGTGTCTCATCACATAAAGTAAACACTCTGTCAGCACCAGCCATAGCCATGACAATACTGCTCACCTGCTGGCTTATCTGTGTTACTGGCTGTGTAAAACTCTTATTAAGACTTAAGAAAGCTACAAGAGTTCCGATTGTAAGGTCAGAAAATCCACTAAGTGCTAATACACCACCAACAATCGCACACAATACATAACTTATATTGCCAATATTGCCATTGATAGGCATAGTTATATTGGCAATTTTGTTAGCATTATTGGCACTCTGTCTTAACTGTTCATTAATCTCTTTGAACTGCTCAATACTTTTATCCTCATGACAGAATACTTTGACAACCTTCTGTCCTTCCATCATCTCCTCAATATAGGCATTGACCCTGCCTATATCCTTCTGCTGTTCAATAAAGTATTTACCAGCTGCCTTACTTAACTTAGATGTAACTACAAGCATTATAACAACCATGATTACTGACACAATTGTAAGAGGAATATCAAGAACAATCATACTTACAAATGTAGATACAAGTGTTATGGTTGAATTGATAACCTGCGGGATACTCTGGCTTATGAGCTGTCTTAAAGTATCAATATCGTTAGTGTACACAGACATGATATCTCCATGTGCATGTCTATCAAAATATCTGATTGGAAGAGACTCCATGTTACCAAACATTTCAAGTCTTAATCTCTTCATTGTACCCTGACCTACATTAACCATCAGTCTGTTATATCCATAAGAACAGATTACACCAATCATAAGAAAACATCCGAGCTTCATAAGTGCTGATGCAAGAGGTGCATAATCTGGAACCGCCATCTGTGTAAGCGGCACAATATAATTATCTATAAGCTTCTGTATGAATAGCATTGCAGCAAGTGTTGTAAGTGCTGATACAATAATGCATACAAGCACTGATATACAATGTATCTTATAATTTTTAAATATATATCCTATAAGCCTCTTAAGCAAAAGCAGAGGTTTATTTTTTATATTATTATTAATATCATTTTTCATATCAAAAATTCCTCCTTAACCTTCTGACTCATCAAAATCACCGCTGCCCTGCATCTGTACATCACAGATTTCACGGTAAACCTTGTTATTCTCATATAGATTATCATGTGTATCAAATCCGCTCACCTTACCATCTTCAAGTACAATTATTCTATCTGCATCCTGAATACTTGATATACGCTGTGACACAATAATCTTAGTTGTTCCTGGAATCTTTTCTGCAAATGCTCTCTTAATCTTAGCATCTGTTGCTGTATCGACTGCACTTGTCGAATCATCAAGGATAAGTACTTTAGGCTTTTTAAGTAATGCCCTTGCAATACAAAGTCTCTGTCTCTGTCCACCAGACACGTTAGTACCACCCTGCTCAATCCATGTATCATATTTATCTGGCATACGCTCTATGAACTCATCTGCACATGCCTGTTTACAAGCCTCAACGCACTGTTCATATGTTGCATTCTCGTCGCCCCATCTTAAATTATCAAGAATAGTTCCTGAGAAAAGCACATTTTTCTGTAATACAACGGCAACCTGATTACGAAGTGCATCCATGTCATACTCACGCACGTCTTTACCACCTACATACACTGAACCAGAACTTACATCATAAAGCCGGCTTATAAGGCTTACAAAAGTAGATTTACCACAGCCTGTTCCACCAATTATTCCTACTGTCTCACCAGCATTGATATGAATATCAATGTCTGATAATGTATCTGTCTTGCTGTCTTTCTTATAAGAGAAGTTAACATGGTTAAAATCTATTCTTCCATCTTCAACTGTCTCTAATGGCTTATCTGGATTGGCAAGATCTGGCTTCTCATTAAGCACCTCTGCAATACGCTTTGCACTTGCTGTACTCATAGATACCATAACGAATATCATTGAAAGCATCATAAGTGACATAAGCATACTCATTACGTATGAAAACATTGATGTAAGATTACCTGTTGTCAATGTTCCTGCCACGATATAATGTGATGCAAACCATGATAATGCTATAATACAGCCATATATTACTAACATCATTACCGGGCCGTTGAATGCAAGAAACGATTCTGCTTTCACAAATGTTTTATAAAGCTCATCTGCTGCTTTTCTAAACTTCGTATTCTCATGGTCTTCACGCACAAATGCCTTAACCACACGTATGCCAGATATATTTTCCTGAACACTTGCATTGAGTGCATCATACTTGGCAAAACCTGCTGTAAATACAGGTGTTACCTTAAATATAATAAAGAAAAGCACGAATCCCAGGAATACAAGTGCCACGAAGAATATTGCACTAAGCTTAGGACTTATTATTATACACATTACCATTGAACATATCATCATAAGTGGTGCTCTTACCGCTATCCTGATAATCATCTGATATGCATTCTGCACATTGGTAACATCAGTTGTCATACGTGTTACAAGTCCGGCTGTACTGAACTTATCTATATTAGAAAATGAAAACGTCTGTATATTCTTATACATTCCATCTCTTAAATTACATGCAAAGCCTGTTGACGCTGCTGCCGCATATTTTCCTGCCTGTATTCCGCAGAACAGACTTAAAAATGCAAGTACAAGCATGATTGCGCCATACTTATATACATTGTTCATATCACCAGCTTCTATACCTTTATCAATTATAGATGCTGTAACAAACGGAATAAGTATCTCTAAAAATACTTCTGTCGCTGTGTATATTGGCGTTATTATAGATTCTTTTTTATATCTGCCAATATGGTTCATTAATGTTTTTAACATATTTTGATTTACCATCCTTCCTGTATTGATATTGACGTTCTTACCAGTTTATCTGCTTATATCATCATATATTTTCTGTAATAATCTATGCAGTTCTTTTTTTTCACCATCATCAAGCGATGATAAAAGCCACTGCTCATTGCGTTCCATTGAGCATCTTGCATGCTCACACATCTTAATTCCATCATCTGTAAGACGGATATGTTTAGCTCTCTTATCTTCTGGTAAATAAAAGCTCTCAATTAACCCTTTCTTTTCAAGCCGAACAACAATTCCAGCTATAGTTGCCTGCGCAACACAGAAATATTTTTCAAGCTCTTTTAATGTTAATGAGCTTTCCTGCTCTAATATGCAGAGCAGCTTTATCTGTGACAGTGTTATACCGTCTTCGTTAAGAGAATTATTAGCACGCTTTTCCATAATGCTGTTAAGCCTCTTTATTAATTCCCCACAGTGTAACGAATCCGCTGACATATTAACAACTCCTTCATTATTTTTATTGCCAGACTATTCTATAAAAACAACAGCGTGCTGTCAATAGCACGCTGTTGTTTTTATTAATTTAATTATTTTTACACTCATTGCATTTTCGTAAGTAATTAGTAATTTTGTACAAATCTGTTTGACTATATCGCTTTAATTTGTTAAACTTGAACAAGATGCTGTTTCTTTCATGTTCATGAAGGCAGCAAAAAATAAACGTACAAGGAGAAAAATATGGAAGCTTTATTGGTTTTAGTCATTGTTGCAGCACTGCTTGCACTTGGCTATGCAGCATTCAACTTCATCGGAGTTAAAAAGCTTGATGAGGGAACAGACCGTATGTCAGAAATTGCAGCCGCTATCAGGGTTGGTGCGAATGCATTTATCACATACGAGTACAAAATCATTGCAGTTGTTGTAGTTATTATCGCTGTCGTATTTGCAGCTATCTTCTCTGTCCAGTATGGAGCTTTTAGCTGGGAGCCTTCTGTCTGCTTTATGATAGGCGTACTTATGAGCGCGTCAGCAGGCTGGGTAGGCATGAAGATAGCAACTTATGCTAATGTCCGTGTTTCTAACACTGCAAGACAGACAAAGGATATCGGTTCTACTTTAAAGGTTGCACTTAAAGGTGGTTCTGTTATGGGACTTTGTGTTGGCGGATTTGCCTTACTTGGATTATTTCTAGTATATTTAATCTTTGGTTTTGGACTTAACATGCTTGATATAGAGGCTTTAAGAGGTGGACATGTATTCACACAGTGCCTTTCATGCTATGCACTTGGATGTTCTATCGTTGCCATGTTCAACCGTGTCGGCGGTGGTATCTATACTAAGGCGGCTGATATGGGTGCTGATCTTGTTGGTAAGACAGAGGCACATATTCCAGAGGATGACCCACGTAACCCTGCTACCATCGCTGATAATGTAGGTGATAACGTAGGCGATGTTGCTGGTCTGGGTTCTGACCTTCTTGAATCTTTCGTTGGTGCTATCTCATCAGCAATTATTCTTGCAGTAAGCCTTTACCTCTCTAACGCAGCTAACAATATTGATGTTTCAGACACCATGCTTTCCAAGATGATGTATTTCCCACTTGTATTTGCTTCAATTGGTCTTATCGCATCAATTCTTGGTATCGCATATGTATTATTAAAGAAAGGTTCTGATAACCCACACAGAGACCTTAATATCTCTACATGGAGTGCAGCCGCTATCACTATAATAGGCGGATTTATCGCAACTTATCTGTTATTCCAGCCAGAGACTTCCGAGGTATTAAAGGTCGCAGGATTTAATATCGGATTCATTTCACCATGGATTGCAGCATCTCTTGGTGTTATCAGTGGTGTTATTATCGGTGGTATCGCAGAATACTACACAAGTTATGATTACAAGCCAACACAGACTATCGCAGCCGCATCTAAGGAAGGTGCTGCTCTTACTATCACACAGGGTCTTGCCGTTGGTATGAAATCATGTATGTATCCTCTTATTGTTCTTGGCATCACAACATACGCTTCATATGCTGTATCAGGAATGTTTGGTATTGCCATGGCTGCCGTAGGTATGCTTTCATTTGTATCTGCAACAGTTTCTGTTGATACATATGGTCCTATCTCTGATAACGCCGGTGGTATTGCTGAGATGTCAGAGCTTGAGCCAGAGGTTCGTAATATTACAGATAAGCTTGATTCTGTTGGTAACACAACTGCAGCTATAGGTAAAGGTTTTGCCATCGGTTCAGCTTCACTTGCTGCTCTCTCACTTATGGTAAGCTTCTTATATGCTTTCCAGCCAGAGGGTTCAAGCTTAGACCTCAACTTTACTAATCCACTTATTCTTTCTGGTGCCCTTGTCGGTGCAGCTCTTCCATACCTCTTCTCAGGCATGCTTATAGAAGCTGTTGCCAATGCTGCAAGAAAGATGGTGGAAGAGGTAAGACGTCAGTTCAAGGAGATTCCTGGTATCCTTGAAGGCAAGGCTAAACCAGATTATAAGACATGTATCGAGATTTCTTCACAGGGTGCCTTAAAAGAGATGAGAATGCCAGCTATCATATCAATCATATTCCCAGTTATAGCAGGCTTCCTTTTTGGTCCTTACTTCGTAGGCGGTCTTCTTATCGGTGCAACACTTTCAGCTATCATGCTTGCGATATTCACAGGTAACGCAGGTGGTGCATGGGATAATGGTAAGAAGTACATTGAATCAGGTGCTATTGAAGGTCAGGGCAAAGGCTCACCAGCCCATGATGCTGCCGTTGTCGGTGATACAGTTGGCGATCCCCTTAAAGATACAGTTGGTCCATCACTTGATATCCTTATCAAGATTATGTCAACAGTTTCATTAGTTGCCGCTGTCATGTTCTACAATTACAATCTGCTTTATCTTATATTCGGAATCAGATAAAAGTGGTTTGACATATACTTAAGATAAATTGATGGTACACATATGAAAACCCCCTGAAAAGCTGGTAAATACAAATCCAGGCTTTTCAGGGGATATTTTTAAATAAATGCAATGATCATTTGAAAAGCTCTATTTACCTGTTCCATTTCTTCTGTTGACCTCATCACGCAGAAGCATATACAAGGTGGACACAAGCGGGATAAATGCAAGCATGCCGATTATTCCAAACATGCTTCCACCTATTGTTACTGCAGCTAAAACCCAGATAGCAGGAAGACCTACCGAGCTTCCTACAACTCTTGGATAGATAAGATTTCCCTCAATCTGCTGCAGGACAAGAAAAAGTATAACAAAGCCTAATGCTTTAATTGGACTTACAAGCAGAATAAGAAATGCTCCGACTACACATCCGATAAATGCTCCAACGATAGGTATAAGTGCAGTAAATGCAATAAGAACACCAATCATAACTGCATATGGCATCCTGAATATAAACATGGACACAACAAACATAGAACCAAGAATACATGCTTCAAGGCACTGTCCAGTTATAAAATTAGTAAAATTCCTGCTAAGCATCGTACATACACGCTGTATTTTTTCATTAATCTTCGCTGGTAAAAATGCTTTAAATATTCTATTCACCTGATTTCCAAGCTTTTCCTTCTGTGCCAGGATATATATACTGAATATAAACGCAATAAACCCGCTTGCAACCCTGCTTACAATTCCGCTTGCAATTCCTATTGTTGAATTAAGCATATCCCCGAAACCATTTTTCATAAATGAAAACACGCCATTAACTATAGCGTCCCAGTTCTGTTCAAGCTGGCTTAATATATCAGTCTGTCTGCCCATCTCAGGATATTGCTGCTGTAAATCAGACACAATAGCCATTATTCTGTCTGCAAACATCGGAATCTGTTTTGCAACATCAGCGACAGCCTTTCCAACCTGTGGAACAACTGTCGCTATTAAAATCGTGATAAGCAGCACAACAAATAATAATGTAAGCACAATACTTACAGGTCTTTTTAACTTTTCTGAATACTTATTATTCCATTTTCCCAGCAATTTATTCTCTATCTGCCTCATTGGAATGTTAAGTACAAATGCTATTGCGCCGCCGGCTGCAAATGGCATTATAATACTGACCGCAACCCCTAATGCACCAAGGATCTGGTGGCTGTAAATAATAACAAGCACAAGTGCCGCTGCTATTACCATAAGTAATACTATCTGTCTGAATTTTTCTTTGCTAAAACCCATGAAATCCTCCCAACATTTTGTTTTGATGATACATGTAATCTTAACATATTATTATAATTATTTCATCCAGATTAAATATAAACTATGTTTTATTCTCTAAACTTATTCTTTCTGCTGTTTCTTACTCTAAGAGCAACTATAACAACTGCTGCAAGCACAATAATTGCAAATAATGTATATGTAGCAGCATAATTAGTGTCATCCTCTTCCTCTACAAGAGAATCTATAGCATTGTTAAGGTGCTGTGTTGCCTCGTCTACCTCAGCCTGATATTCAGCTGTATTCTGGGCCTCTAAAGCCTCATCATACTCAACCTGCATCTTTTCCCAGCTGTTAGCTGTGTAATCAGACTCTTTTAAAGCCTTTGCACGCTCTACTGCTGCATCAAGCTTAGAAGTATCGCTGACCTTCTCTTTAACAAGCGCAAGATTATCCTCTGTAACCTCAAAATCAACTGTGTAATCAGCATATCCTAATGCATATACTGTAAGTGACCAGTAACCTGTTCCATCTGCGTTGGCTGGAAGCTGGCATCTGCCAGAATCTGTAAGTCCAAGCTGGATTCCGTTAACCTTGTGCATCCAGTTATCTGCTGCAAATTTAGTTCCGTATGTGGCAAGTGCTGTTGTCCTGGTTGAATCTTTTCCATAGTAACTCCACTCTACAGCCTGCATCTTATCACCAAGTGCACCATAGCCATCACCAGTTAAATCAACTCTTAAAAACTCGCCATATGCTCCAGTTGCATTTTTCTCTGAATTTTTCTTGTTAACCGTAACTGTTATATCAGATGCTGTCTGAAGAGAAGCTCCCTTGATACCAGAATCAGTGCCTGTCTGTCTTGCTGTGAATGAAAATGTTCCATCCGCATTTTTAGAAGCTGTCTTTAATCCATTAGTCTTCTCTGTCACTTCTGCTGTCTCTTTGTATGACTTAAGCTGGTTCTCGCCAAATCCACCAAAGAGTGAACCGCCATTTTCTACTACTGAATACTTTGCCTTAAAATCTGCAAGGTCTGATGTCTTAACCTTAACTGGAACATACTTGATACCTGTAACCTCATAACTCTTAACCTTGAAAGATGATCCCTTATATTCAATTGTTCCCTTGCTGTATGATGCTGTATCTCCATTAGTAAATATCATCTGTGTTCCATCTTCAGACCATCCAGCAAGCTCAAACTTCTGACCTTCCTCTGTCTCTACAGTTGCCATGCACTGGAAACTTCCTCTGTGAAGTCCGTGGTTGGTAGTAGCTCTTGATACAGCATCAAATGCGCCCTTATCAAGCTCATTATGTGTATCTTTAGCAGCATCAGCTTTGTCATTTCCTGCTCCGTATACGCCCTCATTTTCCCAGTATTCATTCCATGTAAGACCTGCATACACATATGAATACTCGTCTGCCGCATATGCCTTAACAACTGGTGTTATAGCTGTTGCACCTGTAACTGCAAGTATTGCGGCTGCTGCCATAGCTAATGCTTTTGATAAAAATGTCTTTCTCATCATATTTCTCCTTCTTTCTTTTGATATACTATTTCAAAGCCGATTTATAAGCATTATAAAATGCGACTTTAATAGCCTTACTTGATAATGTAGCGCCAGATACCGAGTCAACACCTTTTGAACCCTGATTGTTAACAATCTGTTCTGGAACTGATGCAGCAGCCATATCAAAATACACGCTGTCCTGTCTGCCTGCCTCAGAAGATGCTGTGACCTCTGTGATTTTATCATCCTGTATCGTCATAACGACCGTAACTTTGTACCCATATGTCTCACATGTGGCAGTTCCTGTGTAAGTACCATCTGCTTTAAATGTTGTACCACCCGATGCGTTAGAACCATTACCTGTAACACCCTTATCAGAATCACTGTCCGCTGCCCCATTTCCAGCAAAACATAATCCCGACATGCACACAATAATAACTACAGCCGCAATATTAACTGCAGCATTCAGATTATTTCTGCCAGCCCTCACAAGATATTTGTTAATTCTCATAGCTGCATACACAATAAATACAACGCTATACACAACTACATTAAGTATATATGAAGTTATTCCACCTCTTGCAAGTGGTACATTTATAAGCATTACATGTATATACATAAGGCCATAGAACACATACGCACTTCTCTGTAGCTGCTTCCACTTCTTAGGCTGCATCTTTTTCCTTACTGATGGAAATGATGTGACAGTAAGCACAAGCATTAACGCAATAAGAATAATACTTACAACCGCAGCCGTTAACTGTGTTGTACTGAGTGCTGCCGGTACGGTAAAAAGCATTTTGAAATATGTCATTCCATATGTTACGTTATGACACAGCACAAGTATTGCTGCTGTAATAGACAGTTCGCCCCTTATTCTCATCAATGGCGCAATTAACCTTGAGCCTTTAGGAAGCGCGCCTGCATACATTACGAATACAAACATCGCCGTTCCAATTGAACCTTTGGCAAAGATGCCAAGAATATTTTGTTTTACCCATATCGGAAAATCAACGAATCCGAGAGCAAACACAGCTATTGATATAACTGCTGCCCCGATATAGAACACTGTAGGATTTTTCTTTAATGAATCCCTTAGAAAATATATAAATAAAGACACAATTATAATTGAAATGATTAGTAACATAATGATAGCGGCTCCTTATTAGTCTTCTCTACTCTTCGTTCGCTTTCGCTAACTTCTGTAGAGAATATAATAATAAAGCCGCTATGTCAACAATTCTAAATGAGAGATTTTATCAACAACCCTCACTCCTTTTCTCCAATTATCCTGCTAAACCGCTTCATAAACGCTGTAGTTGTTATAACTGCTGCCACAATATCACTGACAGGTTCTGCCACAAATACTGCAAACACCTTATCCTCCATGAACAGAGGCAGAATAAAGATAAGCGGTATAAGAAGAATCAGCTTACGTAGACATGCCATAAAAAGGCTGATTTTAGCCTGTCCAAGTGCCATAAAGCTCATCTGGCAGCAAGCCTGAAAACCAGTGGCAAATATTCCAGCCATATATATCCTTATTGCCCATGACGTGTATTCTGTAAGTGCCTTATCACTGGTAAATATTCCTGCAAACATACCCGGAAATGCCATTACAAGACACCAGAATACTGCCGCATAAGCAACACACACTCCAAATTGTGCAAAAAATGCTTTCTTAACTCTCTCACTGTTATTAGCACCATAATTATAACTGATAATAGGCTGTCCACCCTGACACACACCATTAAGCGGCATAACTGCAAGCTGGTTTACACTTGTAATAATTGTCATGGCACCAACTGCCACATCTCCACCGAATCTTGCAAGACTTGACGTAAAACTGATTGACAGAATACTCTCAGTTGCCATCATTACAAATGTTGATATTCCAAGCCCAAGACATGGAAGCACAATATTCTTCTTCAATGCAAGATTGGATAATTTAAGCTTGAGAATTGTCTTATTGCCAGTTAAAAATCTAAGTATCCATATTGCACCGACCATCTGGCTTAACACAGTCGCAATAGCAGCGCCGCGCACCCCCATGTCGAATACAAATATGAATATCGGATCAAGAATAATGTTAATGACTGCACCTATAACAGTAGTCATCATACTTATCTGTGCAAAGCCCTGAGTTGTAATAAATGTATTCATGCCAAGTACAATAAGCACAAATATACTTCCAAGTATATATATTCTCGCATATGACGAAGCATATGGCAGTGTCGCTTCACTTGCACCAAACCACATAAGCATCTGTGGTGCAAATGCATAGAACACAACAGTCAGCCCGGCTGCAAACATTAATAGTAACGAAAAACAGTTACCAAGAATCTTCTCGGCAGTCTCATTGTCCTTCTTTCCCATTGCAATAGCAGCCCTTGGTGCACCACCAGATCCTGCAAGCATTGCAAATGCATTAATAAGCATCAGAATCGGAGTAAACAATCCGACGCCTGTCAGTGCATCAGCACCAATTCCAGGAATATGTCCTATATAGATACGATCAACTATGTTGTACAGCAGATTGACAATCTGTGCAACAACTGCTGGTATAGCCAGCCTTGCCAATAATTTAGGTATACTTCCTGTACCCATATCCTGTGATTTGTTCATAATTCTTTTCTTTTATACCTTTTTATACTTTTTTATATATTTTATACTTTTTTATATTCTATGGCAGCTATGGTTTTGATCATCTCCACTCTACGTCAACAGCCTCATTTGCAAGCTTTTTAAGGTTTGCAAGTCTATTTACAGCCTCATTTAAGGTATCATCCTTCTTTGCAAAATGAAATCTTATAAGGTTATGAATATCTTCCTTAAAGAAGCTTGAACCTGGCACCGCCGCAACACCGACATACTGCGCCATCCATTCGCAGAATTTGACATCATCTTTGACACCAAACTCACTCACATCAACAAGTACATAATATGCACCCTGTGGATCCGTATATTTGAGACCGAGCTTTGCAAGTCCGCCAACAAACACTTCCTTCATATGTGCATAATGGGCGGCAAGCTCCTCATAATATTCATCACCAAACATAAGGCCTGTTGTAGCAGCCTCCATAAGAGGTGCAGCCGCTCCTACTGTAAGGAAATCATGAACCTTCTTTACCCTGTCAATAATCTGTGGGTTAGCTATGACATACCCCAGTCTCCATCCTGTTATAGAATAAGTCTTAGACAGTGAATTGCATACAATAGTCCTGTCTCTCATCCCATCAAGTGCCTGCATGTACACATGCTTGTTAGGTGCATAAACAATGTGCTCATATACCTCATCTGTGACAACGTAGGCGTCATATTTCCTGGCAAGGTCAGCTATTACGCTTAATTCCTCATATGTAAACACCTTGCCACATGGATTAGATGGGTTACATACAATTATAGCCTTGGCTCCCTGCTTGAATGCATCCTCAATCTTTGATGGGTCAAATGTAAATTCTGGTGGAACAAGTGGTACATATATTGGTTCTGCGCCAGAAAGAATTGTATCTGCACCATAATTCTCGTAGAATGGCGAGAATATAACAACCTTGTCTCCTGGGTTAGTAATACTAAGCATAGTCGCCATCATAGCCTCTGTACTTCCGCATGTGACAACAATTTCTGATTCAGGATCTATCTTGATTCCTGAGAAATGTTCATATTTGGCTGCAACAGCATCCCTGAAATTCTTAGCTCCCCATGTGAGCGCATACTGATGAGGTCCTATCCCTGCAACCTCTGATAATTTGTCAGTTATCTCCTTAGGTGGGTCAAAATCAGGAAATCCCTGTGACAGATTGACTGCCCCATACTTGTTGGCAACTCTTGTCATTCTTCTTATAACCGAATCTGTAAAATTGGCTGACCTTTCGCTTAACTCTCTCATACCATGTAATCCTCCTGGCATAATCCTGTACAAAACCAGAATTACTTCTCTACATAAGCCCCATTATAGACTTTTCCCTCAATAACAATGTTACTGATTGTCTCTGGTCTGTCTTGAACTGGTTCAAGCTTTATTTTAGTACCACATCCAACTATGTCAAGTTTTTCAAGAATTATATCCTTAAAATAAGGTACATCCTCTTCATTATCTATAGCAACAGCCTCGTTGCGGTTAAGCAGGTTAAGCACATATCCCATCGTCAGGATAACAGCTTCATTCTTAATATCCATCATTCTGATGTTCCTGCATGTTATATTCTCAACAACACCGCCACGTCCAAGTGCACTCTTGATTCTTACACCGACGTCTGTCCCGATAAATGTACAGTTTTCAACAAGTATATCCCTTACATCACGTGACATTTCACTTCCTATGACGAAGCCGCCATGTCCTTCAAATACAGTACAGTCATGGATATGAATGTTGCTGCATGGACCTGTAATCTGTCTTGCGACAGCATTTTTACCAGACTTTATACAGATTGCATCATCACCTGTCTCAAACTCACTGTGATGTATATGCACATTAGTGCATGATTCTACATCAATACCGTCACCATTCTGTGCATAGTATGGATTCCTAATCTTGATATAATCAACTGTGAGGTTCGTACAGAAATATGGGTGGATATTCCAAGCTGGTGAATTCATAAATGACACTCCACGGAGAAGTACTTTGTCACAATGTCTTAAGCTTATCATCACAGGACGGTAGAAATCATAATACTCTGCTGCATCTGCAAGTATATTCTCATCGCTTCCCTGAATATTTTTCATATTACCATCATAACTGGACTTGCTAGGCATCCATATCTGCGTTTCTTTCGTTGTAATAACGTTCTCACTCTTTTTAAGCAATTCATCCCACTGCCTGTCCGTAACCTTAAATTTCTTGACAGGTCTCCACTCATCGCCGCTGCCATCAATAACACCTGAACCTGTAATTGCAATATTATCAGCATTTTCTGCAGTAATTGGAGATACAGCCCTTATGCAGTCCTGTCCCTCATAGCTTGTTATTCTTAAAGGATAGTCCTCCTTAGATTTAGTGAATTTGAGCACTGACTGCTCCTGAAGGAACAGATTAACTCCTGATAAAAGCCTGATAGGTGCGCATGCCCATAATCCTGCTGGTATCACAACTGTTCCACCACCTATATCAGACATCTCTTCAATAGCCTTCTGTATGCAGGCCGCATTTTTTCTGCCTGTCTCCACATCAAATACACCTTCAACTGCGCCATAGTCATTAATAAATACCTTATTTCTTTTAATCTCTGGCAATTCTACATTATAATCACTTCTGTACATATCCTCATCCTTTCATTATCAGTGAATAAATTAGTATAATCCGCACATTTGTATAATCATTGCGTATATAGGTAATGATACTACACTTAGCAGGGTTGATACAACTACTAATCCAGCTGCATACTCCTGATTTTTGTCATACTGGACTGCAAGCATAGTAGTTATCGCTGCTACCGGGCATGCTTCAAGTATAAGACAAACCATTGCTGTCATTCCAGAAAAATGCAAAATATAAAATACAACTGTACATATTCCAGGAATTATTACAAGACGAACCAGAACAGCAAGCCATAGATATACATTTTTAAGAATATTTCTTATATCCGTCTGTGCAACAGTCACACCTGTTATAATCATTGAAAGCGGTGTATTCATAGCACCTGCCATACTTACAGGCTGTACTATGACATCCGCTATCTGGATATTTCCAAAATATATCACAAGTCCAACAGCCACACTTATTATAGGCGGACATGTCACTACCGCACGTATGATGTCCTTAGGTGACTTTACTGATGCAAAAAACATGTATCCAACAGTCCACAAAAGTATATTGAATACTGTGACATATGCACTCGCATACATTATCCCGATATCACCAAACATGGCACTTATAAGCGGAAATCCCATATATGCCGCATTAGAAAATGAACATGCAAACTTATATACTCCACGTATATCTTTCTTAACCAGCAATGCGGTAAAGAGCGTAATTATAATACCAATTACACACAGAATAATACTGTATATGAATGCTTTTCCAAGTTCTCCTGCATTATCAATCGACTTTCCAATAAAAGAGTTAATTACCATGCATGGCACAACAAAATCTATAAGAATCCCTGACAGAACTCCCTTATGCTCATCTCTTACCACATGCGTCCTATAAAGCAGCACTCCTGCCAATATCAATATAAACAGTTCAAGCACCTGCTTTGAGGTTATAAGTGCCAGTTCCAATATCTTTTTCCTCCTCAATCATTTCGAAATATTTAACACTTGATGTTATATATTACATTATTGGTAATATATATAAATTAAATTTTATTGTCAAGTCTCAATATTTGATTAGTAAAATAAAACATGGTATATTAAACACAGACAAAAAGTGCAGCAAAACAAACATCACAAAAATCAATAATTATAATTGGGGAATTTCACTATGAAAATATCAGAAAGATACGCAAATGAATCAGCTAAAGATTATGTTGTGCGCCAGCTTATATATAACATTGTCCATCTTAACTTAAAACCTGGTCAAAAGCTTGAAACACCACAGCTCTGTAAGCTTATGAATGTCAGCAGCAATCCGATAAGAGAGGCTGAGCTTGAACTTAATCAGATTAATCTGTTAGAGATTAAGCCCAAAGTCGGTATCTATGTCACCTATATAGACACACGTATTTCTGATGAAATATGCGGACTCAGAAGTGCGCTTGAGTCAGAATTAGCCGCCAAAGCCTGTGATATATTCTCAAAAGAACAGATTGATAAATTATGGGAAAATGTCGCAATGTGGCAGATGTATATTAAAAGAGATGATGAAGAAAAGATATTCGCACTGGATAAAGAATTTCATGCGATGTTCTACCACTTCTGCAATAATGAATACTGGTATAAACTCGTCAATAATGTTTCACCATTATTTGACAGAACAACAATTCTAAGCTTCAGATGCAATGAAAAAAGCAGAATACAGCATGACCACGAAGGCCTTGTCCAGGCAATTGAGAACAAAGATAAAGAAAAAGCCGTCGCAATTGCAAGGCTTCACATGACAAGATACACAGAAAATATATCAGATATGAAAAAAATGTTCCCGGATTATTTTATATGACGTGTTTTGTATAACATCAAGAGGGAGGGCGCACTGAATACTCAGTACGCCCTCATGTAATGTAAGTAAAAGTACTACGAGGCTGGCTATTTAATAAATCCGACTTCCTTGCTTATACGCTCATAAGCTTCATCTTTCTTTTTATTGAAGATAACTTTATTTTCTTCAAACATATTATCACCTTTTGTATCAATAGATACAATAAGTGGACCAAATTCTTTAACTCTGCAGTTCCAGAGTGTCTCAGGCATTCCTAAGTCTCTCCATTCTGCTCTTACAATTTCTTCTACTTCTGTAGCTGCAACAACTGCATTACCAGCTGGGAATACACAATGTATTGCACCAAATTCCTTGCAGGCTCTCTCTGTATTTTCTTTCATACCGCCCTTGCCGATAATGACACGTACGCCTGTAAGCTTAACAAACTCATACTCGAACTTTTCCATTCTCATACTTGTTGTAGGACCGACTGAAACCATCTCAAACTTATCATTTTCAAGTGGTCTGATAATTGGACCTGCGTGGAATATTGCATTATCCCTTACGTCAACAGGAAGCTCTCTTCCTTCCTCTACAAGTCTTCTATGTGCCACATCTCTGCATGTTGTCATGCTTCCATCAAGATAGACAATATCTCCAACCTTGATATCTTTAAGATCTTCTGCTGATACAGGTGTTATAAGTACTTTTTTACCATTTCTAATCTCTACCATTATAATGTCACCTCCGAATGTGTTGTTATTGTATAGTTAAGGTCTTTATCAAATATGATATGTCCACGTCTATGACTCCAGCATCCTACGTTAACAGCTACACCAATTGCAGATGGATGACGGGCTGTGTTCTCAATATTAACTCCAAGCACAGAGTATTTACCACCCATACCCTGAGGGCCTAAACCAATTGAATTAATTCCATCTTCAAGTAACTTCTCCATCTTGGCAGCTCTCTCATTATCATTATGTGAACCAATTGGTCTCATAAGAGCCTTCTTAGAAAGAAGTGCTGCTGTCTCAACTGATGTCGCAACACCAACACCTACTAATAATGGTGGACATGCGTTAAGTCCATAGCTTGTCATTACATCAAGTACGAATTTAGTAACGCCCTCATAGCCTTCACCAGGCATAAGAACCATTGCCTTACCAGGAAGTGTACATCCACCACCTGCCATATATGTATAGATTTCACACTGGTCGCTGTCTGGAACGATATCCCAGAATACTGTTGGAGTTCCCTTACCTACATTCTTGCCTGTATTGTATTCATCAAATGTCTCTACGCTGTTGTGTCTTAATGGTGCTTCAAATGTTGCCTGAACCACTGCTTCCTTAAGAAGTCCTTCTAATTCACCAATAAGTGGGAAATTAGTTCCACATTTAACCCAGAACTGTAATACACCTGTATCCTGACAGCTAGGTCTGTTAAGCTCAACTGCTAACTTCTGGTTCTCAAACATTGTGTTATAGATTGTTTTTGAAAGAGGGCTGTCCTCTTTATCTCTTAATTCCTCAAGCTTTGCTATTACATCATCTGGCAGCTTCTTTGCAGTATATGCGATAAACTCTGCCATATAATCAGTAAGCTTTTTTACCTGTTCTTCCTTTGACATATTATTATCTCCTTTTCATATATAAAGTTTAGTATTTGTTTGTTATATATATCCATCTTTTTATGGGAAGAATGGATACATTATTGGAAGTAATATCATACTTACAACTGTTGCCACTAATATAAGTGGTACACCTGCTTTGGCGTAATCCTTGAACGTATATCCACCAGCTCCGATAACCATTGTGTTAGCTGGCATTCCAATTGGTGTTGCATACGCACATGAACCACCAATAACGCAAGCCATAAGTACCGCACTTGGGTCAGCTCCGATTCCACTTGCAATTGAGAGACATATAGGAGCCATAAGTGCTGTTGTTGCTGTATTACTCATGAAGTTAGTAAGTACACAGCAAAGCATGAACACTACAAATGTAAGTACATACGGAGATGGGTTATCTCCTAAAAGACCTATTACTTTATTAGCTATAAGCTCGCCCGCACCTGACTTTGAAAGTGCTGATGCAAGTGATAATGTTCCACCAAATAAGAATATAGTCTTTAAATCAATTGACTTTAAAGCCTGTTTCTCAGATATAACGCCTGTAACAATAAGTGCAAGTGCTCCGATACATCCCGTAACACATAGTTTAATGCCAATCTTATCCTCAAATATCATTCCAATAAGTGTTAGGATAAGAATTACAAGTGATAATACCTGTTTCCATTTAGGAACATTGCTGAAATCTGCATTTTCACTAAATGCAGAATCTTCACCAGGCTTAATATCTGGAAGCAGCTTGTGTCCGAAAATTGCAAAGAATACTATTCCCGCTATAAGAATTGGTACACCAACCTTTGCATAATCAAAGAATCCAAATGACTTGCCAATCTCCTGCATAGCTGACTGTGCTATAAGGTTACCCGGTGCTCCGATAAGTGAAAGATTACCACCCATCGCTGCCGCAAATACAAGCGGCATTAAAAGCCTTGATCTTGAATATCCTGATTTAGCTGCTATACCAATTACTACCGGTATAAGAACTGCCGCTGTACCTGTGTTAGAAAGCACTCCGCTCATCAATCCTACAATTACCATGATTGCTATGATAAGCTGTCTTTCTGATTTGGCAAAATGTGTTACCACTCCTCCGATTTTATTAGCCATTCCTGTCTCAAATAATGCTCCTCCGACTATAAACATGGCTACAAAAAGTATTACGTTACTATCAATAAACCCTGAAAATGCTGTTTTCCAATCAAGTACTCCTGTGATTACCAGCCCCACACAGACAATCATAGAAGTTACGCCTAATGGAAGTTTCTCCCACATGAACATAATGATTGCAAACAACAAAAATAATAAAGTTATTGTTGCACTGCTCATTAGCATTCCTCCATACATCATTTTTTCTTTAGAATTTCTTTGCCGGCATCAATTCCCTTTGCATGTTTAGATTATATTAAAACATATCGCTGTTGTAAATTTACAAAAAATAATGAGGATATAAATAATTTTTATACTATTTTAACAACCTTAGACAATTTCATTAATAATATGTTATACTCATGTAATAGAAAGTTTTTCAGGGGATATTATCAATGAAAATTGTCCAGTTAGAATATTTCTGCACAGCCGCAAGACTTCACAGCATTACACAGGCGGCTTCTGAACTATATGTCACACAGCCAGCCATATCCAGTGCAATTAAAGAATTAGAGAAAGAATTTTCCATAACATTGTTTAACAGGGTAAAAAATCACCTGTCCCTTACAATGGAAGGTGAATTATTCTACCAGAAAGCTCAGCGTCTTCTTTCTGAATATAACCAGACACTTGACCAGTTCTTCGATTTAGGTCAGAGTATCTCAACAATCAAGATAGGAATACCGCCACTTCTCAGCACAATATTTTTTCCAGACATGCTGACTGAATTCAAAAAGCAGTATCCTGACATTCCTTTTGAATTATTTGAATATGGTTCAATACGTGCTGCTAATATGGTTCATGAAGGTCAGCTTGACCTTGCACTAGTCAATATGCATTTCTATGAAATTGACAAATTAAATTCTTATCCACTCATGACAGACAAAATCGTGTTCTGTGTCTGTAAAGACCATCCTCTTGCACGATACAGTGAAGTCAGCATAGACATGATAAAAGATGAACCTATGATTATGTATAATACAGATTCTGTTCAAAATGAAACATTAGATGCTCTTTTTAACAGCGCCAATGTAAAGCCTGATATAATTCTGCACGCAAGCCAGCTATATACAATCAGGAATTTCATCTGCAATAATCTTGGCGGTGCTTTCCTGTATTCATCGCTGCTAAAAAACATGCCAGATGTGGTGGGAATACCTATTACTCCTTCGATTACACAGAATATTGGAATTGTATGGCGTAAAGGCAACTACACTACAGACAGTGCAAACAAATTTATCAATTATATTACTACATTCTGGAGGAAAAATTAATGAAAACACGAGATTCATTCAACAACAAATGGGGATTTATCCTGGCATGTATCGGTTCTGCCGTAGGCATGGGCAATATCTGGATGTTCCCTACAAGAGTTTCTCTCTATGGTGGCGGTTCATACCTGATTCCATATTTTATATTTGTAGCGCTTATCGGTTTTACCGGTGTTATTGGTGAGATGAGCTTCGGACGTGCAACACGTTCTGGTCCTATTGATGCATTTGGATATGCATGTGAGACTAAGGGAAAGAGAAAGGCGGGCGAACTGCTTGGTTTTATCCCTGTTCTTGGTGCTCTCGCCATGGCTATCGGTTACACTGTTGTTATGGGATGGATTCTCAAATATACAATTGGAACTTTCACCGGTTCTACACTTGCACCTGAGAACACTGCCGGTTTTGCAGAGGAATTCGGTTTGATGGCAACTTCCCTTGGCAATAACTTCTGGCAGATAGCTGCCCTTGCAATCGGCATAATTATTCTTATGTTCGGTGTAGGACGCGGTATTGAAAAAGCTAACAAAATCATGATGCCTGTATTCTTTATATTATTTGCAATTCTTGGTGTATACGTTGCATTCCAGCCAGGTTCTGTTGAAGGCTACAAGTACATTTTCAGAGTTGACCATAAGATATTAGCAAAGCCTGAAACATGGATATTCGCTCTCGGTCAGGCATTTTTCTCCCTGTCAGTAGCAGGCAATGGAACTCTTATATATGGCTCTTACCTTTCTGATGAAGAAAATATCCCTGCCGCAGCAGGAAGAGTTGCATTGTTTGATACTCTGGCAGCTATACTTGCAGCTCTTGTAATCATTCCTGCAATGGCTACAACCGGCGCACAGCTTAATCAGGGCGGTCCGGGACTTATGTTTATATTCCTTCCAGCATTATTCAAGTCAATGCCGGGTGGATATATCATAGCAATTATTTTCTTTGTTGCTGTATTCATGGCTGGACTTTCTTCTCTTATCAACTTATATGAAGCTCCTATCGCTACTGTTCAGGAAAAGCTTCACTTAGGAAGAAAGGCTTCATGCGGACTTATAGCCGTTATAGCATTAGTCGTATCAATATGTATTCAGGGAATTGTATCTGACTGGATGGACATATTATCTATCTATATATGCCCTCTTGGAGCCGGTCTTGCCGGAATTATGTTCTTCTGGGTATGCGGAAAGCAATACGTTAATGAACAGATTAATAAAGGAAGAAATAAGCCATTTACAGACAAGTTCCTTCCTATATGTAAATATATCTACTGCCCTATATGTGCCCTTGTACTCCTGCTCGGAATACTGCTTGGAGGTATAGGATGATTTGTGTACTTCTGCTTGAAAAACTACATGTTCTAGAGTAAAATATATATATTAATATAATCAGGAGATAAGTACTATGGAATACGATGAAAAAGTCTTTAAAGCCAAAGCCAATATCAAGGTCAGACGTATATGGCTTGTATTTGCAATTCTATTATCCGCTAACTACGGAAGTGATGTTGCCAATGGTGGTTACCCATCATTTAATTATGTAATTTTCTTATTACTATGCTGGGTTCCATTCTTTTCAGGAGATTTACTTCTCCGTATAAAGGATAAAGCAGATGACCGTTACAAATATGCATTAGTAATAGGTTACGGAATATTCTACACATATTTATTATGTACTTCATCATCGCCAATAACATTTACATACATCATCCCTGTTATAAGCCTTCTTGTACTTTATAAAGATAAGAAATTCATGATTGGATGCGGTATTGCTAATCTTTCAAGTGTCCTTATCGGTATAATATACCATGCTGCTTTTCTTGGACAGTTATCTGCAGCTGACCAGAAGAATTACCAGTTACAGGTCGCTTGTATAATTCTTTGTTATATCGGATACGTTATGTCCATAAGCCATCTTATTGAATCTGATGGTTCACTCACAGACAGTATTAAGGCTGACCTCAAGCGTGTTACTTCAACTGTTGAGCTTGTTAAAGGTGCCAGCAATACAATTATGGATGGTATTACTGTTGTACGCGAACTAGCTTCTGAGAACAAACATGGTTCAGATATTGTCGTTGAAGGAATGAATAAATTAACCGACAATAATGACAGACTTCAGAACCACACTGATTCATCACTTGATATGACCGCTGATATCAATTCTCAGGTTCAGAATGTTGCTTCTATGATTAATGAAATGGTTTCGCTTACTGCAGAGTCGGGCAAGCATGCAAAGAACAGCTCTCTCGACCTTGAAAGCCTTGTCGAGACTGCTCAAACTATGTCAGGTTTATCTAATGAAGTTGATGCTATCCTTCACCAGTTCAAATCTGAATTTGAGACAGTTAAAGAAGAGACTGGAACGATTGACAATATCTCAAGCCAGACTAATCTTCTCGCGCTTAACGCTTCTATTGAAGCTGCAAGAGCTGGCGAAGCCGGTAAAGGCTTTGCAGTTGTCGCTGACCAGATTCGTACTTTGAGCACAGAGACTAAGAATTCTTCTGGACAGATTGCCGATGCGCTCTCACGGCTTGATGAGATATCACAGAAGATGACTTCATCAATTGAAGAAACACTCCGTCTAATCCAGATAACTCTTGAAAAAGTCACACAGACAGGTAAAAATGTTGGTAAAATCACAGAAGACTCAACACAGCTTGGTGAACATATCAATGTAATTGATTCAGCCATGAAAGAAGTTGAAACTTCTAACCATCAACTCGTTAAAAATATGGAAGATATATCACAGATTGTTGATACTATGACTACATGCATAGGCGAATCTGACGAAATCAGCAAGAGGATGCTAAGTAAGTATGAAGAAAGTGCAAGCAATATCAATAATATCGAAGATGTAATCCAGGAGCTTATGGAAGAACTTGGCGTTGGTGGATTCATGGGACTTGATGATGTACAGCCAGGAATGAAAGCCATTATCCAGCTCAATGACCATAAAGAGAACAATATATTCCATGGTGAGGTAAAATCTGTATCTGACAATGTAATGGCTCTCTCTACTGCTGTTGATATGCCTCTTGATAAAAATGCATCATGCAATCTTCAGATAACTGTAGGTAATGTATTATACTGCTGGGAAAATGTTACTATCTCGCATGACAAAGAAGCTGCTGCACGCACATACATTTCAGTTATATCAACAAGACCTGAGATTAAGAACAGACGTAAGTATCCACGAGTTGATATATCTAATATGTGTACAGTCAAGGTTAAGAATACTGACATAATAATATCAGGCCGTCTTGATAACATAAGTGCCAATGGTTTTGCATTCCTTACAAAGGATGCCTACTTTGCCAGCAACAAGGGTGTTGATATATCAGTTGATATTGAAAAGTTTGCCCTTCCAGAGCACTCTCACATCGAAGGCCATGTTATAAGATGTTCTGACAATGAAGGAACTTATATCGTCGGCTGCCAGATGCCAGAAGATGATTACTATATAAGAACTTATGTAGATGATATATTAAGCAGACACTAATCACTCATCTTAATATACCAAATAAAAACATCCCGAGGTATCTATAATGGCAGCGAATATAACAGCCCATTTATATGAATTACAGGACAAAGATTACGCAGAATTTCATAGCAGATTAATCCCCACTGTAGCGCGTGACACTATTATTGGCATCCGCGTTCCGGTTCTAAGAAATTTTGCTAAAGAAATCAAAGGCAGTGAAACAGCAAGCTGCTTTCTTTCACAACTGCCACATCAGTTTTATGATGAAAATATGCTCCATGCGATTCTTCTGTCAGAGATAAGCAGAAAAGACGACTATTACAGATGCATAGAGCTTGTTGACGCATTTCTTCCATATGTAGATAACTGGGCTGTATGCGATATATTGTCTCCTAAAGTTTTCAGGAAAAACAGACATTTATTAATAGATAAGATATATGAGTGGTCTGCTTCTGACAAACCATATACATGCAGATTTGGAATGGAAATGCTCATGACACATTATCTTGATGAGGATTACAGCGAGGAGTATCTTGAAATCCCTGCCAGTGTCCATTCCGAAGAATATTACGTCAATATGATGATTGCCTGGTTTTATGCAACTGCTCTTGCAAAGCAATGGAATGACAGTATTACATACCTAGAAAATAACAGGCTTGATAGCTGGACACACAATAAGACAATCCAGAAAGCGTGTGAAAGCTATAGAATAACAGCAGAACAGAAAGAATATCTGCGTACTTTGAAAAGAAATCCCAAAATAAAATAAGCAAAAACATACCCCTGCACCAGCGTTAATATCTGGTACAGGGGTATTTAGTCCATATCTTTCAGACTTAGTACTTAATTAATCTCCCGGTATCCAACTTAAATAGCATCAAGTGCCTGTGCAAGATCTTTTATTAAATCATTCTTATCCTCAAGTCCACAAGATATACGGATAAGACCAGCTGGAACTCCCGCAGCTTTTAACTGTTCGTCATTCATCTGGCGATGTGTAGATGTCGCAGGATTAAGACAACACGTTCTCGCATCTGCTACATGAGTTTCTATAGCTGCAAGCTTAAGATTCTTCATGAATTTCTCAGCAGC
Source organism: uncultured Lachnospira sp. (assembly GCA_934359185.1). GTDB lineage: Bacteria > Bacillota > Clostridia > Lachnospirales > Lachnospiraceae > Lachnospira. The sequence continues at coordinate 103,444 of CAKRLE010000009.1, forward strand.
TTCTCTTCCACCCTTAATTTCAAACGATACAACACCGCATCCACCATGAGGCAGATACTTTTTAGCAATCTCATAATACTTGTTAGATGGAAGTGTTGGATAATTAACATACTCAACCTTATCATGAGCCTCAAGAAACTCTGCAACTGCCTGTCCGTTCTCCACATGCCTTGGCATACGCACATGAAGCGACTCAAGTCCCAGATTTAATATAAATGCACTCTGTGGTGACTGAACACAGCCTAAATCTCTCATAAGCTGTGATGTACACTTAGTTATAAACGCACCCTCTTTACCAAATTTCTCAGCATATGTAATTCCATGATACGATTCATCAGGTGTGCAAAGTCCAGGAAACTTTTCAGCATGTGCCATCCAGTCAAATCTGCCCCCATCAACAATTGCACCACCAATTGCTGCTCCATGTCCATCCATATACTTAGTTGTTGAATGTGTTACTATGTCTGCTCCCCACTCTATAGGACGAAGATTCACTGGTGTTGGAAATGTATTGTCAACAATAAGTGGAACTCCGTGTGCATGGGCTGCCTTTGCGAACTTTTCAATATCAAGTACTGTAAGTGCAGGATTGGCAATTGATTCACCAAAAACTGCTCTTGTATTATCACAAAATGCAGCATTAAGCTCATCCTCTGTACAGTCTGGATTAACAAATGTTACATCTATTCCCATCTTCTTCATAGTAACCGATATAAGGTTAAATGTTCCCCCATAAATAGAAGATGATGCCACGATATGGCTTCCTGCCTCACATATATTAAATAATGCAAAGAAATTAGCAGCCTGGCCTGATGATGTAAGCATTCCTGCCGTACCGCCCTCAAGCTTTGCAATCTTAGCTGCAACTAAGTCATTAGTAGGATTCTGTAACCTCGAATAGAAATATCCTTCTGCTTCCAGATCAAATAGTTTTCCCATGTCCTCACTTGTATCATACTTAAATGTAGTAGACTGATATATAGGTATCTGTCTAGGTTCACCATTACCAGGTGTATAACCTGCCTGAACACATTGTGTGTTAATTGAATAATCTTTCATATTCCCCTCCTGATTTTGTTAATACATACATGGTATACTTAATTTTAATAAGTGTAAAGACAATGTTAATGATTATTTATTGTTTTTTTAGTCAAAAATATACCAATGTAAGTATAATGATTTCCTATACAAGCATGATAAAAAAAAGATGCAACAATCTGTTTCAAATTGTTGCATCCCATGTTAATCATTTATTATTGATTACATATCTTATATCGTCATTGATTCAAAATACTTTAGCAATATTTGCAATTTAATTAAAAATCAACTTCTGATATATTCACAAGTTTACATTCATAAACACAGAATCTCTGTCATCCTGCTTAATTCCAAGATATCTTTTCGTTATTTCATAAGAAGAATGATTATATATATCCATAAGCATTGCAGGTGGTGTTCCGACCTTCCACGCATGATATCCGAAAGTCTTTCTTAGTGAATGACAGCTTATGCCATTTTCCATATTAAGAGCTTTGGCTGCATGTGTAATAATCCTGAATGCCTGTGAACGAGACAGATGTGAACCATTTGTTTTGCCGGTGAATATAAAATCATTGTTACTAATGTTATCAAGACTTTCCATATACATAGTAAATGCTTCTTTAACATTATTATTAAGTGCAATTCTTGTTTCTTTCCCCGTCTTTTTTTCACGTATCACTATATGTTTCACATACTGTTTCTTATTAAAATCGTACACATTCCCCCATCGTAACTGCAGCATATCACTTATTCTCAGTGCTGTATTAATTCCCAGACATATCAACATGTAATTACGCAGGTTAGGTTCCATGTCTAAATAAAAGTTACGAAATGCTGCTAATTCATCTGTGCTTCTTATTGGCTGTGATGTTCCCATATTTTTTACCTCCATGTAACTATTCGGGATGCAACAATTTGAAACATTATGTTGCATAGTCATGGAGGACAAGGAGGATTTGATATGTTAAAGCTCACAATCAAACCGGGTGAGTTCATCGACATCGGTGAGGATATCCGCGTTGTATATTCAGGCGGTACAGAAGGCAATATCCATCTTCTTATCGATGCACCTAGAGAACTTAACATCGTAAGAAGCAAGGTTCTTGCCAGAAAAAGCGCTGAATCAGACAAAAAGGTATCGCGTTTTGTCTCCCCCTACTACGCAGAACCTAATCTCTCTCAGGAGACTCTCACCAAGATTCGCCATCTTATCAAAGAAGATAAGAAAGCTAAAAGCGATAATACACAGGGTTAGCATGGTAACACTGTCTATTATAAACCCTAATCAGATGGGTATGTCAATCATATTATACATCTGATTACTAACGGAATGGGAACGGAGTCCCTTCCTATCTAAAAAAATATTATTATACACGGAGGTACACACTATGGTAGTACAACACAATATGTCCGCTATGAATGCGAACAGAATGCTTAGCTCAACAACAACATCTTTATCTAAGTCAACAGAGAAGTTATCTTCTGGTTACAGAATTAACCGTGCCGCTGATGATGCTGCAGGTCTTTCTATTTCAGAGAAGATGAGAAGCCAGATCAGAGGTCTTAACCAGGCATCTACTAATGCTCAGGATGGTATCTCATTAATCCAGACAGCAGAAGGAGCTTTAAATGAACAGCACTCAATCTTACAGAGAATGAGAGAGCTTTCAGTACAGGCTTCTAATGGTACAGAAACAAATGAAGATCGTGAAGCTGTACAGAATGAGATTGAGCAGCTCCAGAGTGAATTAACAAGAATCTCTGATACAACAGAGTTCAATACAATGAAGTTATTAGATGGCTCTATGGCTTCTGGTAAAGTTAACACTTCTGTAAGCAAGAGTTCCGCTGCTAACCTTACTACTACAGCTGCTACTAAACAGGATAATACATCTGCTGACATGACAGCAGCAACTGCTGGAAAAAATACACTTTCTGTTACAACATTAGATAAAAATGGCAACTCAACAACAACAACTGTTACATTAAATTATGATTCAACAACTAAGAACTTTACTGATTCAGAAGGAAATACTCTTCTTACTGCAGCCGCTGCGACAGCAACTGCTGAAGAAACAGCACAAGCTTTTGCTGCGGCGTTATCTAAAACTGATTTAGGTAAAACTTACACTATAACTGATGCAACAAAAGGTATCCAGTTTGTTGCAAAAGAAGCTGGAGAAACTGCAGGTGTTGCATTAACTAAACAAGGAACTGCGGCTGCAAAATCTACAACAGAGAATACTGTTGGAGCCGATGCTTATAAAACACTTAATGCAGCTACATTTAAATCATATGATGGAACTGGTAATATTGAGGATAAAATTTTCACTGTAAATGGGGAAAAATTTGCATTTGTAACAGATCCATCTTTATTAGGTGATGATTACAGCGATGTAAATTATGTAGTAACAGCTGCTGATGCACCTACTGCTGCTGAAACAACTACAATGACTAAATTAATTAATGCAAAAACGGGTATAGCAGCCACTAATGGTACTACAGCTTCAACAAATATTGCATTAAAAGCTGGCAATGGCACTAATACAACAGGTCAGGGCATCATTCTTCAGATTGGTGCTAACGAAGGTCAGACAATGAACTTCACTCTTGATGACATGAGTGCTGAATCTCTTGGTGTTGGCGTTGGTACAGTTGATTTAAGTTCACAGGAAACAGCTCAGAAGGCTACATCATCTATTGATGATGCTATCAAGAAAGTTTCTGCTGCAAGAGGCAGAATGGGTGCTGTTCAGAACAGACTCGAGCATACAATCGCTAACCTTGATACTGCTGCTGAGAACATGCAGACAGCTGAGTCACGTATCCGTGATACAGATATGGCTGATGAGATGGTTAACTACAGCAAGACTAACATTCTTGCTCAGGCAGGTCAGTCAATGCTTGCTCAGGCTAACCAGTCTAACCAGGGTGTTCTTTCACTCCTTCAGTAATCAATATCTAACGATTGATTAAGCATTCTAAGTTTAACTAACTTAGTAAAAAATAATATTCCCCTCCACCAACACTTCCATGCACGTTGGTGGAGGGGATTTAATTTACATGTCTTTAACGCTCCTACAAAGCTACCAGTACTAATCTTTCTTCATTAACCCAGATTCAGGATTTCTTTTACTTTTTCTTCACTTATTTCTGCAATGCTGGATATCTGTCCAATAGTATAGTTTCTTGCATACATGTTACATACAATATTTCTTAAACCTTGTTCTATGCCTTGCTCTAAACCTCGTTCCAAACCTTGCTCTAAACCTTCTTTCAGCCCTTTCTCACGTCCTTCTTCCATTCCTTCTTCCCAGCCGGCATATCTTATCATATCTTCCCTTGAAAACTGTGCAGCAATCATATTTCGTGCCTCCTTGTCTGAAAATATTTCTACGAATATATCTCTAGCCTTTAATAACTCACATAAATCTTCTACACATTGTATGTTATCTGGCTTTTTTAGTATTTTATGTCCTCTTTCTAACATCATCATATATTTTAAACTGTTTGATGTCAATGCGTATTTAAGTACTGTATCATCTAACTTTATAAATCTTTCCGGGATATAGTTTTCGTCTATATATCTGCAGATTTCATAGCTGCTCATTCTTAAATCAAATACATGGACTGTAAGCTCAAGGTCTGGTTTGATAATTGTTCTCCAATCCTACACGCATAGCAAAGAACTTTGGTATTGGAATATATACACGTTTACTTCCATATAAAAGTTTCTCTGAGGTTATTAATTCACGTAAGCCAGTAGATGAATATCCAAGCACTCTGAACGGGATGTTGGTACACGGACTTGACTGGGCTTCCACCATTATGTAGATTATGTGGTTGCACATGAACGACAGATCATTTTCCTTATTGCCATAGATTACAGGTTTAACTGTAGTTATATCAATATCCTTGATATCTAATTTTAACAGGAATTGTGCAAGGCTGGTAAGCCGCTCCTCTTTCTGATAAATTGTCTTGAAAAGGGAATCTTTGACTTTCTGGTTGACAGGTATTACTTTAGAATTGTTAATAGAGTTGTTAGCTATGTCTTGTGATTTTAATTGCAGTAATTCTGAATCATTCTCCATACATTATATACATCGATGTTTTCCTCCAGTAAATTTAATTATGCATAATTATATATATTTTATATCATATGTAATAGCACATTGCAAGTGTTTTTATATTATAGAAATAGTTTAAATTTAAAATAAAACCATTGCCAATACATAATAATAGTAACAGCAATGGTTTTATCCATAACATAACTATTTGCACATATCTGCTACAACCGCATTGATAACCTTGCCATCTGCCTTGCCTTTAAGCTCAGCCATGACAGCCTTCATTATCTGACCCTTATTCTTAGTTGCAATAACATCGGCAAACTTCTCATTAAGTATTGCTCTCACTTCATCTTCAGAGAGCATCTTAGGTGCAAATTCTGACATAACAGACAGACGTGCATTATATTCTTCTAATAATTCAGTTCTGTCCGCTGGACAAGTATCTATCTGCTCCTTTATACTTTTAATCTCCTTTAATATAGCCTGATCGACCATTTCATCAGGTATATCTTCACGGCATCCAGCATCAATAGCAAGCTTCTTAGCCGCAGATACAAGTACTGCTATAGAATCCTTTCTCGCCTTATCTCTTGCCTTCATAGCATCAATCATAGCTTTCTGTAATGTTGTAAAATCCATTTCTATAACCTCCCTTAAAATCACTACCATGAATTGTAAATCAACTTAAACACAATTACAATATTTTTTGTTAAATCATAGCTGTACTCATGATATAGATTATTCATGTGTTACGTTTATATTGTACATTTTGACTGTTGAGCCTGCATTCTCACTATTATCTTCACAATCCTGAATATAATTTCCAGCTTTAAAATAATTATAAAAATCAATCCATCCTGTTGTTATCGGATTATAACTATATTCATATTTTTGTGATATTCCATTACTACTAATTGACACATAACCTGTACCATCAATTATCTGTATAGATATTGTGAATTTCTGGTTCAGCTCTACTTCATCAAAATAATATATTTTCTGGTCTTCATATGATTGAGGATGTGCTTTATAAGTAATAGCAAGCCGCTTTTTGTTTCCTTCATATATTACCTTCAAAGGAACTGGTCCATTATCACCATCTGGATATATCCCATGCACCTGACATACCATCACTCTGCCATTTGCTGGAATTTTCGTCACTGCCTCTTCAACATCAAGACAATGTCTGCCCTTCCATCCCCAGTTCACTGTTTTATCGTCTCCCATCATTTCCCGCAATTCAGAACGTGCGTATTTTGTGTTAACAGTTTTGGGAGCGCTGACTGGCGTATTAAATACAAATGCACTATCTGAATCGTCATAATAAAAATATTCACTTGAATAATTGTCAAATGAAATACCTGTTCCTTTTCCTACTTCTTTAATTTTCGTATCGCTGCCATCCTGTAATTCTGGAATCTGTAATTTCCAATGAGCATTCAGCTTTTCAATAAATATTGATTTATAATTAATTGAATTTTCCTCTTCTACCTCAGATACAGACCACACACAACCTGTAAATACTATGCCCGCAATTATTCCACTTATAATGAGCATACTCAACTTATACTTTCTTATCCTCATCATAACCCCTTATATATCTTCTTTATCCACGCCATCACAACATTTTCAGGTCTTGCAAATGGCTCCTTGTGGCTTAACATAAAATATTGTACTTTTATTTTTTCAAGTGCATTAATCTCTTCTTTTAAAAGACTTTTATTATATTCTCTTACAGCGCCCTTAGTTGTCGGATACAATGCATCTCCAAGAAAGCAATATCTCTCATCTACTTCCATTGCCACACTTCCTTTTGAGTGACATGACGGAATCTGAAATATATGAAGCCTATGAGTACCAGCATCAATATACATATCCTCTGATATTATTTCGCCTTTATTAGTGTGCTTATAAGTATATTTTCCCTGATAAATTCTTATCCTGTCTTTTGTCTGTGGCTGTTCTTTATCCTGTGCTTCACGATTCTCCCATAATCCGCATATTTTATCCAGATTACCAATATGGTCAGGATGAAAATGTGACAATACAATATTAATATTCTTACCATCACAATTAATCTCTTTTAAAAGTTCTATAACATCGGGATGATTTCCAACATCATAAAGCCATATACAATCCCTTCCCTCAATTATCACAACATTAGATGACAATGGTGACTCTGATGGTGTGATATAAGATATTCCCTGCTCTATATTAATTACATTTAATTCACTCATTATTATTTATCAATCTCCATGTTTCAAACTTTTTTCACAGATTCATCATCAGTTATTCATATTATACAGCTATTATTCCATTATCAACAGATAAAATCGTAATTAACTTATCAGGAAGGTTGGGCTTACGTGAAGCATTTAGAAATCAAAAAACATCTGTGGGCTGTTATATATGGAATTGCACTTACAGGATACGTTGCATTTACACTGTTAGATGCATTTGTTATTCCTAAAAATGTGGTAGTCCTTAACAATAATGAATCAGCTGAATACGATGATATTTCAACCAGTGAAAGCTCCGCTAAAGAAGCTGTTATAACAGACACAAGTTACGTTACAGAGGATATATCTATTAATATATCAACTTTAAGGGAATATAATACTAATATATACATTGCTGATGTTGTCCTCAACAGCACAGACAGTCTTTTAGCTGGGTTAGCTGGCGGTGTGCTTGGAAGAAATATAACAGACACCACTTCTGACATCGCTGACAAATGTAATGCAATATTAGCAATTAACGGAGATTTCTATGGTTTCAGAGACAGCGGCCCTGTAATCAGGAATGGATATCTGTATAGAACTAATGCCAGAAGTTCATCAAGTGAAGCACTTGCCATCTACGATAACGGCAATATGGAAATCCTTGATGAATCCAATATAGACACCACAACCCTCCTATCAGATGGTGTAAGACAGCTTTTCAGTTTTGGTCCGGGGCTTGTTAAAAACGGACAAATAGGTGTTTCGGCTGGTCAGGAAGTTGACCAGTCGATGAAAAGCAACCCTCGGACTGCAATCGGCATGATATCACCGCTTCACTATATATTAGTTGTATCTGACGGAAGAACCTCTGCAAGCACCGGACTTTCATTAATCCAGCTGGCACAAGTCATGCAGGAGCAAGGCTGTGTTACCGCCTATAATCTTGATGGTGGTGGTTCATCAACTATGTGGTTTATGGGAAATACAATAAACCAGCCTACGACTAACGGAAAAACAATCTCAGAAAGGAAGGTAAGTGACATTGTATACATCAGATAGAAAAAGACACATTATAATATGGAGTGCCGTTTCTACATTCTGCCTTATATTCTTTCTAATATATAACATTTTTTCACATGGGGTTCATTCGCCTTATATGACATTTTTATTTATATGGCCTCTTATACTTGGGGTAATTCCTAATACTATATCACTTGTAATCTGCCATCACAGCTGCAAAGAAATTCATATCGGAGCATTCGCACTTAATGCATATTATTCAGGTATTGCTGCAATAACAGCTTCAAGCATGCTCCGCGGCATATTTGACATTGCAGGTAATGCCTCTGTATACCAGCAATGGCTCATGTATGCGGGTGCAGTTATGATTGGCGTTGGTATTGCTGCTGGACTTATCAGATATGCCAGCCTTAACTGAGTATCTCAATCATTATCTTTGCACAAATCGGGTCAAATACTGTATCTGACATCTTTCCAATATTATCCCTGATGTCTGCCATGTCCTCATTCCTGCTCATATGACGGTCAGTATAATCAGCAACTGCAACAATACGTGCAAGCAGCGGAATATCATCACCGCTTATCCCTTCATTAAACCCACTTCCATCATAATTTTCACGATGATATAGTACTGCCTGTGCAATTTTTTTTGAATCATCATTCTGCAGCATATTGACAATCTGATAACCCTTGTTGACATATGTCTTAAAAACTTCATATTCATCATCTGTAAGCTCAACTTTGTTAATAAGGGCATCTGGAATTCCAATCATTCCTATCTCATGCAGAAGTCCTGCTTTATATGCGTCATCACATGTTTTATTATCAAGATTCATTCTTTGTGCTATGCGCCTTGAATACTCTGCAACATTATTACAATGCTGCTCCTCACCAGGTATCTTAGCCGCCAGAGCTTTAGACATCGTATCAATAACCTTCATGGACATAGATTCAAGCTTTTGCTTTTCCTCTTTCACACGTTCCTCAAGTATCTGGTTTCTCTTTCCTTTTTCAACCCAGTAGCGCTGGATAATATACATAAGACAATATGATATAAAAACAAAACATATAAACAGATAGGGAAATCGAAGTGTTATATTATCACCATAAATAAACTTTGCTGAAGCCTCAATATCAAAGCGGAAGCACACAAACATCACAATTATAAGCACAAAATTAAGTACCATGCTGTAGCGTATTCCCAACACAAACACAATACCACACGCAAATATCATGGAGAACATTACACTGAAATATCCTATACTTGCGTGATAATACACATACGATACCGGTATGCTTAAAATTATACACACTATAGCATCTATCCATGTCCTGTAATAATATCTTGACACAACTATATTAACAAAAAGAATAATAACCATTACAGTTAATGATATTATATAATCAGCCGGTGCTCCATATACAATCCCATTAGGAATGCTGGCAGCCCATATAAATCCAAATACGACCTTAATCCAGAATGCAAGGTTCTTATCTTTATATGGACACATTATCACCTCACATACATTCTTTATATGTGACATTACTTTTGTATTTCCTGACATATTTATATTACTATCCTGCCTTCCTTAATCAATTTAACCACAGTTTCTGCGACAGATTTATCAAACTGTGTTCCTGCACCCTTCTCAAATTCACCAATAATATAGTCCTTATCACAATGCTTTCTATAACATCTGTTAGAATTCATCGCATCAAGTGAATCTGCTGCACTTATTATCCTTACCATCCATGGAAGCTCTTCGCCACTGATTCCGTATGGATATCCCTTACCATCATATCTTTCATGATGATACACAGCTCCTACATCAGCCTGTGGAAGAAATTCCAGCCCAGACAATATCTGTCCACCCCAGACTGTATGATTCTTCATTATTCCATACTCTTCATCAGTAAGCCTTGCCGGTTTATTAAGCACTGCATCAGGAACTGCAATCTTTCCAATGTCATGCAAAAGAGCGCTTCTATATATAAGCATAATTTCTTCATCTGTAAATTCATGCGCTTTCAGATTCTCAGCTATCAGCCTTGAATATTGTGCAACTCTCTTTGAATGTTCCTGTGTATATCCATCCTTTTCATCAAGCATCTGGCTTATAGCTGTAACAGCATCAATCATAAGTTTCTTTGTTTCATCAACTGCTTCATGTACTTCAGATTTAAGATTATTCTCATTCTCTGCCTGTCGTATCTGATACAGTTTATAAAAAATATCCATAACAACTACTAAAAGACAGAATCCCCAATAAAAAATCGGATAATAGAACAAGTAATCTTTTGTATAATTATATATAACCATATTTCCAAGTGGTGTCCAGAATAAAACTGTTATATACACCCCGTATAATATACACATAGGCGCACCAAATGGTATACCTAGAAGTACTAATGTTATAACTGGCAGTAAAAGAAACCACAGAAGAGAAAATCCCTCATTCGCTCCTGTGATTGATATAATTACTGCCAATAATAAAAAAACTGCAACAGCAGCCTGGCATATATGATATACATTTTTAATATATTTTAATGTAATTACAATCACTATACTCATAATTGCAACTGCCAGTGTTACACCACCGATAACATATTTACCAAGCTTAAAATTCTCTATGTCAATCATCAGCATAACAAATGCAAATATCATCATTACACTCTGAAGTGCCTTAATATCAACTTTAACACTCTTTTCATATCTGCACACTTGTCTGATTGATTCAACCATCTCTGATATTAATTTCATTCTGAATTCCCCTGTAAATTTAACTGTATTATTTCTGTAATAATTGTATAATATCCATTTTTTTTATTCAATTATTTTTATGTACTTTTATATTAACACTGTGATATAATTAATATAGTTTTTGTACGTAACTTTTCAACCCTATATTTAAAGGAGATTGCTATGACAACTAATGAAAATGAATTCTGGAAAAACATGAACGGAATGTTTCCAGATATTATAAAAGTAATTACGTCCCTCTCCCATAAGTCCTATATATCTATCACTAATCTCAAGACAGGCGTAACATGGTGGTCACAAAGAGCCATGGATTATTTTCAGCTTGCTGATAACTATGTTATATGTGGTACAGAAAAAAGCAATAAGACGATTCACCCTGATGATATTGATATATTCAAACAAGGCTTTAAAGACAGGATCAGTGACAAAAAGCTTGATGAGCCATGGGAATACCGTATTCTTGACGGCAGCACCTGTAATCTTATTACCGCTAAGGCTAAGATGCTCTATGACCCGGATGGAAAACCTTTTCTGATTATTATCCGTTATACTAATTCAGGAATAGCTGACGAGATAGATTCTGTGACAGGTCTTCATACAGAGACTATTCTCGTCAAAAAGATTGAAGATTATGTAATTAACAGACATCAATCCGCACTTATGAAGATAGGACTTGACCAGTTCAGCCATATTAACGTTATGTATGGAGCTGCTTTTGCAGATAAGATATTAAACTGTGTTGCACAGTCTATCATTCGTGTACTTAATGGAAAAGGTTCTGTATACCGATTGTCAGGTGCCAAGTTTGTCATTACATTTGACAATATATCCCGTGACGAAATTATAGATATACACAATAACATTACTGACACACTCTCTAATTTGATTGAAGTTGAAGGTAAAAAAATCCCTTTAAAAACTTCTGCTGGTGCAATATTTATTGAACCATATATGAAAGAAACGAACGCCATCCGAAGCAGACTTACATATGCACTCAATCATTCACGCGAAGAACATCATGGTGATCTTGTCATATTTAATGATGAAGCCTGTGAGAATAGTGAGAACCAGTTTGAATTAATCGGTGTCATCCACCAGTGTGCAACTAAGGATTTTAAGGGCTTCCGCCTATTCTATCAGCCTATCGCTGATACTAAGAATGGGAAAATATGCGGAATGGAGGCTCTTCTTCGTTGGGAACTTGAACCATATGGCCTTGTTTCTCCAGGCGTATTCATGGAATGGATTGAAGAAGACCCATGTATATTTGACCTCGGCAACTGGATACTTCGTACAGCATTAACAGATATTAAAAGAATGCGTGACAAGATACCAGGTTTCTTTGTTAACGTCAATGTAGCTGCCGCACAGCTTGAGAGAAAAGAATTCAGAAACTCCGTTCTTAATATTCTCAAAGAAACTGGTGCCAAGCCAGAAGAGTTATGCCTTGAATTAACTGAGCGGTGCAGGAATCTCGATATCAGTTTCTTAAGAGGTGAAGTATCTTTCTTTCATTCTCATGGAATCAAGATTGCTCTTGATGATTTCGGAACTGGCAACAGTTCATTAAGCCTTGCTCTTGAATTGCCATTTGATGAGTTAAAGGTTGATATGAGTTTTATAAGAGATATAAAGAATAAGCCACAAAACCAGGCGATGGTCCAGTCAATTGTTGACTATGCCAAGCGTACTAACACTGATACCTGTATTGAAGGAATTGAAGATGAGGAAGTTAATGACTACATAAGCAAGTTCGGAGCAACTTTCCATCAGGGTTACTTCTACTCTAAGCCTGTGCCTGTTGACCAGTTTGAGAAGATAATCAGCCATTCGTCCAAATAATCAGTTTAACTAAGCCTGACAACTCATTGTATGCTGTCAGGCTTGTCTTATCTAACCATATTAATATGTGTAATTCCTGTCACCCTGTCATATATCATATTCCTTGTATCGCTGAACAGACAGAGAATAAAATCAATAATAAAACAAATTGCTGTTATTATACATACTACACAGCCAACCACACTAAACCATCGTATCCATCCATCAGTATTAACTGCTGTCTGATAGAGATTATACGCATATACCGGCATCGGCAGATTTATAACATATAAAATCAGATATCTTGCAGACAATCTGAAAAATCCTATTTTCCCATCATTATTTCTTACAAGCCTGACATTAACTAATGCTTTACCAAGCGTCCTTCCCCTGGTAATTCTTGTTATCAAAGAAAAAACAATCGTTATGTACAATGCCATGCATACCACATATCTTACATCATATATAGCATTCATAAATCCTGTTCTGTCAATTACAAAGAAAATTGCAGCTGGAATCATTATAACTACAATGTCAATAATCCACGCAGCCGCTCTTCTGAATTCGGAAACGATCTGACCTCTTTTATATGCAATCTCGTCCATCCTCTCACGCTTAGGAAGCATGAATACGAATATCGGTGTCATAATAAAACCTGACATTCCTCCAAGCGTATTACATATAAGGTCGTCCACTTCAAAAAATCTATAAGGATACGGATATATTCCATACAATCCTGAAAGCTGCGTAAGCTCGAAGAAAAGACTGTATGCAAATGACATTATAAGCACCTGCCACCATTTTCTCATAAAATAATATCTAAGATAAACTCCAAATGGAAGCAATAATAAGATATTAAATGCTATCTGCCAGAAATCACCACATTTAAAAATATTAATATACGTTGATGGCTCAGATATTATTACATCTGTGGTCGCAGCCACTCTCCTTACTGCATCAAATGGAACTAAAAGCACGCACGCTGAATCTGATGTCACCGAATCAACCGGAGGAAGCGGAAGAATTGTCATAAAATATGATGTCAGCATATAAAAAATGAATGTATACACAACACCTGTCCTGATTACGAGAATCGAACCATATTTATGATATTCATATATTATGTACGGCAATGTAAATAACACCGCCAGCACTGGAAACACATAACACGCAGAAATTATTGGCTTAAGATATATTTCCATTAATCACAATCTCCTTTTTCAATGTATCCCATAAACATACCTTGCATATTGCACCTCCAAACCCCGATAAAGCCAAAAAACTTCCCTTATATGATACCATAAATAACCATATAAGAGAAGTTTCTTAATTTTTGCAAGTCCTAATGTCGGTACACTATTATTCAGCCTTTGCTTTACTATTTAAGTTTTATATCCGTTTTCTTTACTACTTTTTCAAAATCTGCTCTGAGTCTCTTTTTTGTAAACGCCTTATAATACAAATGGCATTGCCTGCCAATTCTGTAATATTAAAGCTGATGCAATCATCAAAACCTGTAAAAATATACACGCAATTGTATTTTTTACAATCGATTTCTTTTTCCTGAGCAGCCATATACCCATTATTATCAATATAATCGTTAATATACTTAAAATTATACTAACCAGACTTCCATAACGCACAGCTATATATGTAAATACACATTTACTATTATAATCAGGTAAATATGATATTATCTGCTCTTTAGCAAATGAACTTCCTATGAAATTACTATTCATCCAAGCATAATCCAATACTTTATATATATATGACGCACTATCATTTCTATTATAAAAGGCTTTGACAACTGGTGTATTCAAAAAGTATGGTCTTACAATCCAAATTATAAAAGATGCTGCAATATATGACAGCCATACTATTTTGTTACGCAAATCCAATTGTATTATTATTTTTTTCATTTTTCCCATAGCCTTTTCTCAACCTTTCTATCGCTAATGCAATATCTGAATTTGTAAGAGCCTGCATATCTTTTTTAGTATACTGTTCCTTTTTTAAATCCATATTCCTTCTTGCAGCATATATAACTGCTGTCTCAAGTAAAACTCTGGCTTCTCTTCCATTTCCAAAATCACGCATAGATACCCTTGATTCAAAAAATTTCTCTATCATATCATCCACATCATTTTGTATAATATAATTGCTGTTTTGAGCAATTCTTTTAAATATCTCTACCATTTCTTTAGCTGAATATGATTTAAAATTAAAAGTAGATGTTATTCTGCTTTTTATGCCTGGATTAGAATTAAGAAATGTCTGCATTCTGTTATCCTTTTCATCGACATCGCCTCCATACCCAGCAAAAATAATAAGCTTATCAGTCGAATGATTTTCTAATTCAATTATAAGCTGTGCAACTGCTTCATTTCCAAAGCTGTCCATTGTTCCGTTTTCTTCAACAATTGAATATGCCTCATCAATTATAATCACATCATAATTTTCAAATAATTTTTTTGTGTTAGGAGCTGAATGTCCTACATATTTCCCTTTTAGTTCAGCACCATTAATGCATATATATCTATTATCTGGAAGAAGTTTCTCATTAAACATCATCTGCCCCATATATCTTGCTACTGTTGTTTTAGCTGTTCCTGGAGCTCCAAGCATTACATGTACATTATGAAAATTACTGCCTGATATATTCATCTGTTTTCTCAATTTATTGTATTTCATAACATTTACAATATCATATACCTGCTGCTTGATTTCATGCATGCCGATAAGATTTTTTTCCATGAGTTCTCTTCCATTTTCCACATTGCATGCAGATATATTATCTCTCATAAAATGATCAACGAAATCAAAATCCCTGTTACTAAGAATATTAACAGTAGAACTATCCATATCCTTGATGGCATAGGCTATTATTCTATCAACCATATCGCACATAGAATCTTTATCTATAGACTTTGCCAGATTAACAATCCTGTCATAAGAAAATCCTTTTTTTACTTTTATGTTGCGGACACCTATATTTTGTTTAAATATATTTTTATAATATTGCTGTCCACTATTTTCCCCAAAAGATACTTCCACTGCATCCGATGCATTAACTAATATGAAATTATTTCTCAATGCCATAAAATGTTCTGAATCCATACATCCAAATGGAATTTCACCATCAAATTCTTCCTCATATGGTTTTTTATCTATAAAAATTACATATACATTTTTATTGGAAGAAAACATCTTTATGCAATTTAAACATGTAGAATCTGCGTATTGTCTTTCCACAACAACACATACTGATTTAGTCTTACAATCACACCAATATGGTTTTTTTCTTTCATACGACTGTGCCTGTGCCACAAGAAATCCATTCTCTGCGTATGGCATTTCTGATCGTCTCATATATGTAATCAACTGATGTATTGTAATAATAGGAATTTTTCTATCTGATTCCGACCATAAACTATCCGGGTCAATTGCAAATGAGTACTCTTCCTCATATCTGCCCTGACGTTTTGCCATATTCATAGCCAAATAAGAAACAGCCATAGTTCCCATTTCTATAGAATCACATGTAAGTGATACAACTCTTGAGATATTTCTTTTTCCTATTAATTTCAACAGCTCAGTATACTGTACTCCGCCATGATTAATATCATATTCTAAAGAATACTCCTCATAATTTTCAGGCAGATTAATATATACTGCTTTTTCATTATTATTAAGATATATTTCATCCATTGATGGCTTTACAAGCATTCTGTTATTCATACATTATATTACCTTTCATGAACTATTTTAAAATGGTAATCGTCTATTATTACTTTCAATCTTAATTTTATTGTAAAAATATTCCTTTATTATATCCATTGGTTCTTCGTCATAATTTGTCCCACTATCAATTTGTTCTATAATATCTTTTGATATGTTTACATCTTCTGAAAATTTTTCCAATGTCATATCATACATACCGCGTAGCAATGTTATACAACGGCAAACTTCATTTGCCCACTCAGCATAATTTTTTTCCACTGCAATATCACAATCATCATATTTCGAATGGCATCCTGGCATAATTCCCTCATCAGAAAAAGCGCCATAATCTTCAAGTTCATATAAAGCAGCCTTTCCTTCCTCAATCTCATAATCAGATTTCTTCTCTTGCTCTTTAATTATCCCATTCAGTATTATATTGCCCTCCAGACATTTTTTTGCATTAATTAATCTATACCATTCAATCAAATCATCCTCTGCCGATTTATCAAAATGATTAACGCAACCTGAACAAATACAAAAGTCATAGCTCTCATAACATGATTTTCTTACAATTCTACCAATGTCTTCAACCTTGGATATCTCCTTATTACATCTAAAACATCTAATCATAAAAACATCTCCTTACTTAAATTAAACTGTTTACCAGTTCATTGCTGTAAGGAGATGTTATCATTAATATTTATATTTGGGGTCAAATGTATTTTGACTTTTTATATGTTAATCTTTTTTAATAATTGTCTTACAATTATAATTATACAATGCGTCATTAATAATATCTAAATCATATATTCCCTTTCTGATATAGAATTCAAAGATAGAATCAGATGTGTCATTTCCCAATGCGACCCCATCCTTTAAAAGTATTGCCTGAGTCTGTTCATAATTAAGCTCAAGTGCAACACATAGCTGTAATGCTGTCATTTTGGTCACTTTAGAACCACTTCGCATATTAGAAAATGTTGCTTTAGATACAAGTGCTTTTCTATATATTTCACTATCCTTCTTGCCAGAAGCATCTATTAAGCGCGAAATTGCCTGACTGAAATTTTCTTCTTTGCTCTTATCAGATATAAATTCTTCTATATTTACAGGCTTTTTTTCTTTCACTGTTATTTTATCTGGAATATCTTCATGTGATTTCTGTCTTTGCGTTAAGAACTCTTCTAATTCTTTTCTAAGAATATTTTCAATAGTTTTATCTTTTCTTCCCATAATATGTATTAATTTTACAAAAGGGAATACAGTACCGCAATTAAAATACTCTCTCATACATTGTTCGTATAAATCAATATCATCTATTTTCTTAATTACTGCATTCTCATGTAATTTATCATAGAATTCATTGCTATTACATGCTTCACACATCTGTTCATAACGTCTGATATCATCTTCTGTGATTCTGGCTGTCTCATCAAAAACAAATGAAAAGTCTCCTTCAAAACCAAAATGCTCATAACCATTCTTTATACAGTTATTAAATTCATCCTTTAAATATCCAACTTTATCTTTTGATTTATCTATCATATAAACTACAACCTCTTATCTATATCCCTGATAAAGTCAGCTGCCTGATTTATTTTATCAGCAAGCCATCCTAACATAGAAGAACTCTCTTTATTATCCCCATCATTAATCACAATTTTATTATCATAGCATCTTACATATATCCAATTACCTGTTTCTTCGTAATTAGAAATTGTCGCAGCAACATTTTCAGATATAGTTTTAACTACACCGCTGAATTTCTTTAACACTGATAATAATGGACTATAATTCTGCCCCGTATTATGTAAATGCTGTTCATTAATGTCTATAAATTTATCAAGTGTTTTATTGATACCATTGGTAATATTAGTAACTGTATTGAGCTTCTGCTTTTGTATCTGTCCAATCAATTCAATTTTATCATCAATAGTATTTACTTTTGACCACACATCATCTATACTTGCGGATTTACTATTCTGTTTAACAATCTCTAATATTTCATTAATCTTTGAATATGTCCTATCATAATCCTGCTGTTGCAGCGAACTCTGTATATTATATGCCTCAAATTGTCCTGCCAGATTATTAATAAGTTTTTCCTGATTAGCCAGCTTTTCATTGCTCTGCTCTACGGCGGCTATTAAATCGCATATAACTTCTTTTAACTCATTGGAATTGTCTGCTACGGCTGTCTCACCATTATGCATATTAGACAAATCATGAGTTGCTCTCATAAGTGAATTAAACAGTTCATCCTTAACAGACGTCTGATTTTGATTAACAGCTGGTGTTACATATAAAAAATGTGGTGTATTTGATATAATTGATTTTCCATGCAAAAATCTGTTTAAATCAACACAGGCACAGTAGAAGTACCACATCACTCCTTTTAAAACTTCTACATTATTACAATTATATGACGTACAACTCTGCTGTATATATAATAATTTACTATATATCTCTGAACCAATACAAACCATAAGCCTGCTGTTCTGACTAATATAATCATTAAGCCATCTGCAATTCTGGTTAATATTGTAACAAACAGAATATATCTTACATATTTCTGTTGTGGCTTCTCTTACATAAGATATACATTTTTTTGAATCAATAGCATAATATTTCTCAGCATTAACAGCGTTATTATATACAATACGCAGCTCATCATTAATCTCAGTTTTTAAATTAGCGTGCTCATTTAAGAATTCGAAATCTGACATTTTCCACCCGTTATTCTTTTGAATTAATTAAAAAGGTTGTTACGCCTTTATTGTAAACGTCCCTGTATTTCATCGATATACGTTTACTATTTATTTCATATTGTATCATATTTTTTAATATTGTGCCATTATTATATCCATGAATAAGAACCATAATAAAATTAAAATTATACATAGAAATAATAGTATTAATTACATATTTTGCTTCATTTCTCGTCATTCTATGAAGATCTATCTCAACTATCAGATTTCCATCATCATCTTCTCCATAATTAAAATAATGTCTTCTTCCACCAACAATAATACTTGTATTCATTGTAATTATATTATCAAATTTCATATGTGCCTCCAATCAAAACAAACCTTTGTTACACATTAAATGTAGCAAATATCTGTTCTTGAAAGGTCAAATCAAATTTGACTTCTATATAACAAAAACCTCGAAATTCCTTAACGCAGTTCTGGAAGCTGTACTTCCCATCATAATACCATAAGACAGCGCCTTCTGAAGACCTGAACCAAAATTTGAAATCGGCATGTAAGCACCACATATAAAACCATATCCTGCGCTGACAATTGTACCTACTGCCGAAAGCTGTCCCTGTGTTGTCAATGGAAAGCTAATGATACTTGAAAGCGTACTTCCAAACAGGACGAGCAATATCATATCAAATAAAACCCATAATACGTCTGCTGCATTCATATACATTTGTTATTCAGCTCCATCATTATTTTTAATGCCCTTTAAGACAACCCTATTTTCTTCAAAAAATTTCTGGATTCTAGCAAATGGGATCACATCCAAATTATCGTAAAGATCTGTATGAACAGCTCCCGGAATTGTCAGCAGCTCTTTATTGGATGCGTACTTGCTGTCCTTAATCATATTTTCATAAGCATCTTTTCCAAAATAATAGCTGTGCGCTTTTTCTCCGTGAACAATAAGGACTGCACTTCTGATTTCATTACTGTACTTTAATATTGGCTGATTCATAAATGACATACATCCAATACTGTTCCAGCCATCATTGGAATTCAGGCTCCTTTTATGATAACATCTGCCTTTATAATACTCACTGTAATCTTTTACGAAGAAAGGTGCATCTTCCGGAACCGGAAGGGGAACACAACCACCGCCTCTTGAATATTCGCCTTTACGGTATTCTTCTGTCCTGAGGGTATTCAGTGACTGTTTCTTTGCATAACGTGCTTCTTCACTGTCCTCAGAATCAAAGTATCCATTCGCATTTACTCTTGTCATATCATACATGGTAGATGCAACAGTTGCTTTTATTCTTGTATCCAATGCCGCTGCGTTAAGAGCCATTCCACCCCAGCCGCAGATTCCAATGATTCCTATTTTATCTGGATCCACATCTTCCCGAACAGAAAGAAAATCAACAGCAGCCATGAAATCTTCTGTATTAATATCCGGAGAAGCCATGAATCTTGGATTGCCTCCACTTTCCCCCGTAAAAGAAGGATCAAACGCAATTGTTAAATATCCTCTTTCCGCCATCGTCTGTGCATATAATCCGGAGCACTGTTCTTTGACTGCCCCAAATGGTCCGCTTACGGCAATCGCAGGATATTTCCCAGATGCATTTTTCGGTTTATACAAATCTGCGGCAAGTGTGATTCCATAACGATTTACAAATGTCACTTTCTTATGGTCTACTTTTTCACTCTGTGGAAAAGTTTTATCCCATTCAGATACCAGCTTTAATTTTTCTGTTTTTAACATATTTAACATCCTCCATATGCAAAATTTCTTGTAATTACACTAACAATAGTATATGATATAAATATCTTACAGCCTAAAGTTAACTTTAGGTCAAGCATAAATTTGAAAGAAGGTTTTTATGTATACAATCGGTCAGGTCTCTGCAATGTTTAATCTTCCTGTTTCTACATTAAGGTATTATGACAAGGAAGGGTTTTTCCCTAATCTGGAACGCAAGGGAAATATACGTTATTTCAGCGATAATGAATTAGAAGCGCTTCGTATCATTGAATGTCTGAAGAAATCAGGGCTTGAGATCAAAGATATAAAGCAATTTTTTGTCTGGGTATCTGAAGGCAGCTCCAGCTATGAAAAAAGGAAAGAATTATTTGAAGCCAGAAAATCAGCTGTTGAAACTGAAATTCAAGGACTTCAAAAAACTCTCTCCCTCTTAAAATTTAAGTGTTGGTATTATGAAACAGCAATGAAAGATGGTAACGAAGATGCTATAAATGCCATGTTACCTGATAAACTTCCAAAAAATATACAGAAACTATATAACAAAGGACATGAATGATTTTTGCTTTCTCCATCAAACTGGAATTTGACTTGCCTATTTTCTTAAAATCTCATGTGGAGCTTCTATTTCATTTGCCAAGGTATGCTCTGTTAATTCTGACATCAATTTCAATTTTTTATTAATCAATGGTCGCATACAATTAGGAACATGTTCCTGATGCGCTCTGTGGATTGCTACACATTCCTTACAGTTTCCGTGATAACGACAGGCTTTCAGGCAAGGACAGTGATCTTTGTCTTTATACTCCTTACGAAATTCCGCTGCAAATTCTTCTTGCAGTCTCAGCCCCTCGACACGGTTTCCCTTATGAAATTCTACCATTGCATCCAGTTCTTTCTGGTTCCCTTCAATCTTCATGTTATTATAGCGCCTCCATTTCAACTATTCCTCATTTTCTGATAAATTCCGATTTGAGATTTCACCTTTTTTAAGAGATTTAATAACTGTTATATTTTGTCATTAAATTCTTTAGAAACCCTTGAAAACACTGGATTTGTCACAGGTGAACTTTCCCTTATATGTTCCCTTGTGTTATATCGTCCCACCAGTGTTTACAGACTCTGGTAAGGGAAAAAGCAAGGGCAAGAAAAATCTATAAAACAGTATAACACAAAATAAAACTGACATGGTGAACTGATTGGAATGCTTCTTAATTTTTACAATTAATGATTGATTGAATCATAAGGAGATGGGATACGATGAGAACAATATTTGCAGAATACAATCCACGGTGCAACAGTATTGATGTTTATACCAGTGCCGGCTATATGCTTCGCATTGACTGCTGGGAAGCTGAGCAGGACTTAAAAACCACGCCTGGATCAGACTGTGCATTAAATGCACTTGCTATTGACGAACCACTGGAATATGCAAAATTATATCTTGATGGAAATTTACAGATGTGGGTTGATGCAGAAGATTCACTTGAACTTTAATATTTCCTGTTAAAAACATATGATAAAAGTCCCCCTTACTATTTTTGAAGGAGGACTTTTATTAAAATTTATTAGAATTTTCCATTCTGGTTTTGCCATGTAGATTTATCGGCAATCGTTTCCATTACATCCCAATGCTCGACGATTTTGCCGTTTTCAACTCGGAAAAGATCGTAGTA
>CAKRLE010000010.1 GCA_934359185.1 uncultured Lachnospira sp.
TCATTCTTTACATATGTTCCATCTGCATTCTGATATTTCTTGCCACTCGAATCCTGCTTCCAGCCTGGTGTTGCATGGCCACTATTTGAACCACTTCCTGTTGTACTATTCGGTATCTTTCCTTTTACCCACGCACCATTCTCATCTACATAGTATCTGTTATTATCTACCCACTCTGACTTTGCCATTGTTCCATCACTCTTTAGATAATAATTTCCTACCCAGACGCTCTTCTGCATCACTCCTGCTGCATCCATATAGTACCAGTTTCCGCTTATCTGTCTCCATCCTTTTACCATATATCCATTTGCGTCAAAGTAATATGTCTTTCCGTCTACTGTCTTTGTCTCATTCTTTACATATGTTCCATCTGCATTCTGATATTTCTTGCCACTCGAATCCTGCTTCCAGCCTGGTGTTGCATGTTCATTCCCTGAACCACCTCCAGAAGTACTACCCACAACAAAATCCTGTAACAGCATATCCATATCAACTCTAGCATTAATGCCACTAATTGAACCATTGCTGCTATACTGCCATATCAAAGCACCATTTTCTTCACTATATCCTTGATAATCGCCATAACCAGCAATCCATCTATACCCAGATAACTCATCTTTATATAAAACATGCTCATTATAATTAACATTTGCATAATAGCCCGCACTACATCCCATAGCACTTATTCCTCTAAGGATTATCTTTACATAATCCGTTATTCGACGTCGTCCCTCATCAGACATATATTCAAGTCCATTCTGCTCATAATATGAACTTGCCTCAACATCAATGTATACTCCCATTGGAGGTTTTCTTCCATTAAGCATTCTCTTTATATGTTCAACCTCACTATACGCTTCTGCCTCTGATAAAGCATACGAAAACAAATATACACCATATGGAATATTAAGTCGCTCACATTCTCTCATATTATACTCTGCATATTCATCATCCTGACTCGTTTCATCATTTCCATATCCAACCCTTATTATTACAAATGAAGCTTGTCCTGATTTTTTTACTCTATCCCAATCTATACTTCCCTGATGTTTAGAAACATCAATTCCTATCATTCCCTTTTTTAATATTGTAGATGCATACACATCATTCCCCATTGCTCCAAGTAATAATACAAACATCATTACTGTTATAATTATTTTACTAAATAGTGTTTTGCCCTTTTTCATTTTATAGTTTCTCCCATATGTATTGTATATAATATATCAAAAGGCTGCCAAAAGGCAGCCTTACAAACCCAATATAGTATAATTCTATTAATTAAATTAAGCAATAATAATATTGCATAAAATAAAAATCATTTGTGCTCTAATTCTTTAATATATTTCTTGGCATCTTTCAAAAAACTAATTGCAATCATTACAATCACCACTCCTATTGGAAACGCAGCTATAATACTGACCGATTGAAGATTATTCATAGAACTTTCAGCAAAAAGCAGTGCCATAGGAAGCATTATCAATAAAATACACCACATAAACTGTATCATTTTATTGGGCTGTTCATCATTTGCAAGTTTTCGATAGCTATAACATGATACCGTAAGTGCTATTGAATCAAACGATGTAGCATAAAATGCAATCATTGTAATAAGAACAATGCACATAATTAATGGTGCACATGGAAGTGATTTTATAATTGAAACTATAAGCGTATATAAATCTCCATCAGCATTATATTGTGATATAAAATCAGCTGCTCCTGTCATCTGTTTACCCATAGAATAATTACCTAATATTATAAAACTTGATAATGTTGAGCCAACGCCAAATACATAACCACCTACAATAGTCTGTCGAATAGTTCTTCCTCTCGATATATTACCGATAAAAAACGGAGCAGCCACACACCACACCATCCAATATGCCCAGTAATAGATTGTCCATGTCTGCGGAAAATTAGTTGTTCGTAATGAATCCGTATATGTAGATAATCCTATAAAATTTTGAATCATTCTGCCCAATGAAGAAAAACCTGTTTCCAGTATATACCTCGTCTCACCACCAAATAAAAGTACAAAACCCATTAATCCAAAGAAAAGATATATACAAACTTTTGCAAGAATACTTATTCCCTTAAAACCGTGTAAAAGAGAATATGTATACACGATACATGTAATAATTAAAATGATTATATTTATTACCGTACGGCTGACATGCATATGAAAAATATCCTCTATTATTGCTGCCATAAGAGGCGTCGCCACACTAAATGTTGTAGCTGTGCCAGCTATCAATGCAAAAACAGCAAGTAAATCTATCAATCTTCCAGGTACTCCATCTGTATGCTTTCCTAAAATCGGTCTACATGCTTCAGAATACTTCTGGCGACTGCGCTTACGTACATGAAGCATAAAACCAAACGCAACTGCAAGAACAAGATAAAATCCCCATGGGATAAAACTCCAATGAAATAAAGGATACACACCAGCCCAATCCTGAATACTCCCCATCTCAGCCATATGAGGATCCGTTGCATACATAATCCATTCAGAAAATGAATAGAATAAAATATCTGCTGCGAGTCCACATGTAAACATCATACATCCCCACGAAAAAAATGAAAACTTTGGTTTTTCATCTGGCTCCCCCAATACTATATCACCATACTTAGAAGCAGCTATGTATATAGATAATATAAATATCCCCAAGCCAATTATTAAATAATAGACTCCAAAAGTATCACCAAAAAAATATCTTATCTGTCCTAATATGATATTAGATTGTTCCGGCATTGCAAAAAACACCACACATAATCCAATAATAATTATCAATGGAACTAATGTTATAATCCAATCAATCTGCTTTTTCTCTATATTCTCTCCCATATAAATCCCCCTTGTACAATATCATAATTTCTCTTTTACGATTTTATAGTATTCTTTAGCATACCTATATTGACGAATTGAATATTCTCCGAAATCAACTCCCAAATTTCTTTTATATTCGCACCAATTACTCCATAAAAGACCGCACACAGCAATATAGCAATAAATCTTTATTCTTATATTATCTGGACAATTATATTCAAAATATATATCAATTAATTTATCAACCTGACTTCTATCATATAGTGAATATATGCAAAACATTGCAATATCGACATGGGGATCCTGCATACCTGCATATTCCCAATCGATTAATCTTATATCTTCATTTCCATTACTATCTATTGTAAATAGAAAATTGTCTGGAACTGCATCTATATGTGTTAAACATTTCTTACCAACATGTTTTTCTACATATGGTCTTAACGACAATACATTTGTTTTAGTTAATTCATAATCTTTATAGACTGATTTCACTCCATTCCACAATGATTCATAAAACTCAATCTGACCAAATATATCAAAAGCATGATCAACTTTTAAATTCATTTCATGGAATGTTTTTAAACATTTCATACACTTCTTTAAATCATCAACATTGTCGGGATCACATACCCTTGCACCTTCTAAAAATTCAGTAATTTTATAGCCATTATCTGAATTAATATATTTAATATCATCACATAAATGCTTATCAGATATAACATTATATACTTGAGCTTCCTGTTTTCTATTAATTAACTGTTCTGTCCCCTCCCCCGGAATTCGCATTATGTATTTTTTTCTATTACACGAAAACAAAAAAGATCTATTAGTCATTCCCTTTTTTAACACATTAATTTCTGTTATATCATTTTCATTTACATTTAATGCATTACATATTATATCAATTGCATCAGATTTAAGATGGTCAGACTCACTATCCAATTCCCTTAATTGTTCATATGTATTTATCTCTATAACATCAGATGAATTAACAATCTTTGCTGCTACTGCCATCTTTCCATCATTATATAATGCCTCTTCCCAGAATCTATCGTCATAAATAGCATTCTTACACAATTCTTCTATACGCCCTCTGACTAACCTGGAATCTTCATCATCCAAATAACTTATTCCAATCATTTTATTTCCATCTGATAATCTAGGAACTGTCACCAATTCAAGCTTTCGATTAACATGTACAATACTATCATCGTCATATGTATCAGTTACCATATACCACGAATACAGTTCATTTCTTGAAAAAGGATTTTTCTTACACCATATATCACATGGAATAATATATGAATTACCTATATATCTAACTGCTTTTGCTAATGAATGTAAGTTATTCTTTGTTTTATATTCTGAATTAATAATTAATTCAACCCCATAATCATCAATAAGATACTCATATCGCTCTTTCATAAATCCAACAATGACATATATCTTATTAATCCCAACTTCATGGAGCTGCCTTATAATTCTTTCTATTAGGACTTCTCCCTTAACCTCTATAAGCCCCTTAGGAACTTCAGTATTAATCGGAACCATACGCATACCATATCCTGCTGCAAGAATTATTGCATTTTGAGGCATTTCCTTTTTTATCATATCAATAGTTTTTTTAGTAATATCTAAATTACTAGAAAGATATCCATTATTAACTAATGCTTTTATTGTTTTATTCACCATTCCAAGTGAATAGCCTGATAGCTCAGCTATAGTTCTTTGATTTATTTTAGATGTTCTATAAATAGTGTTCAAAATATCCTTTTCTTGTATGTTCATGTACATTAACCTTTCGTATTTTGTGAACAATTAGAGTATATGATATTATAGGAATATTTTCAACTATAAATATTCCTATAATAAATATTGTCCCATATCTAATTTTATTATTTGATGCGTTTTTCTATCCTCTTCAGGTGGAAGCTGCATATAATCTCCATATGCTTGTGTCAAAAATGCATCATAATCCTCTGGAATTTTAAATAAATCATTCTCAAATTTAATATCAATCATCTTATCAAATATCGCTTTAGGAAAATACCAATAATTATAACAAGAACCCGAGTGAACACATATATTATGTGTATTCTCATGCTTATCATATAATTTTTCCATTTTAGCCTTTATGTATCTGGATGAAAATACATGTGATAAAATCTGAACAGGAAGGAATTTAAAATATTTCAGATTTGATTCCCCTTTCCACACCTTAAAACCACCTTTTATAAGCAGCATATGTGCCAAAAGCTGCATCCTAAACGCTTCAATTTTTCTTATAATATTATTGTCTGATATATAATAGTACGGAAAAACATCTACAAAAATCTCATTATGTTTTGCCATTGCATTTGACTTATTTTCTATATACTGTGTTCCTAAAAGTCTTATTTTGGTGAATACTAATGGATTTTCATCATTAGTATTATAATTGTCAACAAAATATTTATCACCGAGTTCCTTCTGTGCGACTTCTAAAAATCTTCTATAATCTTCCTTAGGCATTCCTATATCCATATCATCGTCCCATGGTATAAATCCTCCATGCCTAACTGCACCCAACATTGAACCTGCATCAAGAAAATAATTAATATCATATTTTTTACATATTCTCTTAATTTCTCTTGCAATCATTAACTGAGCCTTGCGTAATTGCTCATGCTCGTTAGTTTTTTCCATCAATATCTCCCTCTTCGTAAATATCCCTATAATTTAACCAAGTTGTTCTCAATGTTTTCACAAGTATCACATATTGAAAACTTCTGAGCCTTCTCTTTGGCATTCATATATATACTCATAATAGTTCCATCATTATACTTCTCTATTATAAGCTCTATCAGCCTCTCAATCTCATCTGACGAATTCTCTGTTGTCAAAAAGCCATTTATTTTATCATCAATAACTTCTGGTATTCCTCCAACATTATTAGCTATACATGGAATACCATATGCCATAGCTTCAACCAATGCTATTCCAAATACTTCCTGACATGTTGATGGATACACAAATATATCTGCCTCACTTAGATACTGTGATACATCTGTCTTCTGACCATAAAATATTATATCGTTATTAATATTAAGATTCTGAGCCTGATTCTTTAATTCACCTATCTGTACTCCATCTCCAACAATAGATAACTTTACATTATACTTTTTCTTTACTTTGGCAAATGCATCAAGTAACAATCCAATGCCCTTTTCTGGTGCTAATCTTCCTATGTATACTATGTTATATATAGGCTTTGATTCTATTGTATTTTTTTCTGCTTTCTTTAATAGTTGTGGCGATATTCCATTGTAAATTACTTTACATTTATTATTGCTAATTTTATATCTTCTTTCACAACTTTTTCTTCCTGCCTTTGATACGAACCATACTTCATCTGATACATCAAAACATTTTTGAAATATCATATCCATTATTTTCAATTTAATACCATGATAGTCTATCTGTGACATATCATCATAACACGAATGTACCATTGTAACCCCATGTTTATGTGTTATTTTTTTAGCAAATATATAGTATAGTTTCAAAATCGGGTCACCATGATGGACTATTATTACATCTGAATCCACACAGTAGTTTATGAGCATTCGTAATTTTTTTATATTGAATCCTTTACCATTGCCCGACAGATTAACAACATTAATGCCATCTGCTGACATCTTGTCATATATGCACCCACCTCTTGAAACAAAGCAAAATATGTGATCAAGTCTTCCATATTTCCCAATATCCCTGCATAAACTTTCTATACCACCTGTCTCACCACTTGTTAATAAATGTAATACCTTCAAATTTTCTCCTCTATAAAACTTATTTACTTTGCAATCTAATTCTTATAGCTTTTGCGATTGTTTTAATTTTTTCAGATTTATAATTTTTTAAAATCATCCATAATTCATAAATAAATTTTTTTGTTCCATTTTGACACTTATAATTATTTATTTCACGACAATCAGACTTATTATATAATGATATTATTTTACGGCTTACTAAAAATACATTTAGTTCTTTTATGAGCTTCATCCTTTTTGCAGTTAGTGCAATATGCTCTATTGAATCATTATATTCACGCTCTTTATTATTATAGTCAAAATGCGTTAATGATGTTTCTATTTGCCGATAATTATATAATTTCGAATTTATGAATATAACCCTTTTGCAATAAGATATGGCATCAAATAAGATTGCCATATCCTCGTAAGCAGTTTTGTTTTCTTCAAATAATATGTTATTGTTTATAAAAACATCCCTTTTAAACACTTTATTCCATCCAAATCCTTCTATATCTTTGGATTGCAAAAAAATCGCCGCCGTTTCTTTACCCGTGTAAACCTTTTTTTTCATGTTGTACTTTGATAATCTAGGCGTATACCATTTTATTATATCCTTATTTTCGTCTACATAATTAAAGGAATAACAAGCCAAATCTGAATTATAGACATTCATTTTTCCTATTATAATTTCATATGCTTGTCTCTCTAAAAAATCATCACTATCTACAAAAGTAATATACTCTCCCGTTGCGTTTTTTATGCCACAATTCCTTGCAGCAGCTGCCCCTGGTTTATTTTCTATAAAAAGTTTAACTCTGTCATCTTTTCTTGTATATTCTTTACAAATTTCCATAGATAAATCTGTTGATAAATTTTCTATCAAAATCACTTCAATATTGCTATATGTTTGTGATAAAACACTATCCAGACATTCAGCTAAATATTTTTCTGAATTGTGTATTGGTATAACCACAGATATTTTATCTTTCATATTTAATAATATATTGCCTTCCTACTTATAATTACTTCTTTTAAATTTGACTTATAATTTTTATCTGGTATTTTCCATCCATCTCCATATAGCGAAGATAAAACTTCTTCATAATTCTGTGGTATCTTAACATGGATTCCATTAAATTCTTTAACTATAATTGTTTTTATGCAACTGACATCTTTGTAAACAGCCCTATAATCCATATACTCATTGTTAATATATTCTTTATTTTCTACTTGAACACAATTGTACAATATTGATGACGAAGCTTCATTTGGTTTCATTTTCCACAACGAAAAATCGCACAAAACATTTTTCCATTTATACCCCTGCCCTGTTATTACATCATTTTCCTCAAACTGTCTATATTTTTTAAATCCAGCTTTTTTCATATTATTTTCAAACTCATTCCAAGCAAATTCTTCATTTTCAATAATTGCAAAATCAAGATCATCATCCCAAGGAATAAGCTGCCCATCTCGTATAAGCCCTAATAAAGTCCCTGAAACCGCTATACAATTATAATCATATGCAATAACAAGATTCATCAACTTTTTTAATGTATCATTGCCATGCTTTTGATATGCTTTTATTTTCTTTTCTTCTTTTCTTTCATTATGCTTTATTCTAAACAAATGCCATAATGGATATAATACTTTTGTTTTCTTTAACATCATTTTAAAATTCATATTACTCTGGAGCATATAGTCGTGCTCTTTCCTCCCTTGAAAAAACTGTCTTTTTTTTATTTTCATCATAATATCTCGCTAAATGTCCTACATCCCAGCACATATATCCTGAGTCAGTCAGTTCAGGAATCATTGCTTTTCCTGCCATTCCCAAAATAAATACTATTATATATTCCTTTGAGACCATCTTATGTATTGTTTTAATTATATTTTCATGTTCATCCCATGCGTTAATTTTAGGTGCATCTATTCTAATAATATCGTCTGCTTCTGAAAAAATATTGTATTGAAGTGATTCTATTATTCCTTTTCCTGAAACAATTGCTAATTTTTTGTTGTTAAATAACGATTTTAATTTCCCAAAATAATTATCTGATTCTTCAGTTCCATTATACTCTAAATCAACAGATGTAAAAGTAGCATCTATGTAAGTTGTATTCTTATTACAATATGAGTAATAAAATTTTCTATAATCATATGCCATTCTTCTATAAAATCTTTTATCATTGTCTGATTTATTATATAATGGTATGAAATATCCACTATTAATTCCGACATATAAATCATCTCTAGACTCTGTCAAAGTTCTCTTTAATATTTCAGCTATTTCCTTCTCGTATTTTTGAAATGGTTGATCATATCCCATCATTAATTTTATTTCACCATCACCAGTTCTAATAAAACTTTTCGGAGATGATTTTATCAATTGTAATGTTTGCATTTTAGAAAGAATGTTCAATTTGTCATCTCTATTTAATAATTCATATTCATAAAACCCATCATCTAAAATTTTATCAGTTAGGTATACTATATCCTCTTCCCTTTGATCCCATAAACTATGTTTTGTTAAATAATTAATATTTCTTATTAGATTTTTTATTCTTCCCATATAACTAACCACCTTAAAATTTTATCTAGGCGATATACAGATCCAATTATCTTCATATATGTCTCTGTACACTTCACTATTTTCATTTCTCCATCTATCAGGAGCAATTACAAGTTTATCTTTATCATTATTAAGATACTGTCCCCACCAAAAGAAACTACTATTTGATATAACATGATAACGACATTTTGAAATAATATATACCATCTCCCAAGGTTTCAACTGACCCGATATTGACGATGTAATATACTCTTTAGGTAAATCACATTTTATATTTTCTTTTGTCCACTCTATATCATCGGTAAAAAAATAAACTTTTATATTTGAATTTTTTTTATACTTTAATTTGTCATATAATATTTTTATTCCATCTTCATAATATAATGGAGAACATACATCACAAAAATTTTTATTTTCCTTTGATGTGAAATCCCCTCTTCTGACACCAACAGCTATGGCTGTATAATTTAAAATATCTTTAATTATATTTTCTGCATAATCATTTTTTATTTCTACTTGAAAATCATCAATAATAGTATCCTTTATTTCATCAAAATATTTTGATGATTCATAAAAACCCATAACAATTTTATTCTTAAACATACTTTTATAACGAACTCTATGATATCCAACAGAATATATATATATACCAAAAATCTGCAAAAAATCTGTATATTTATCTTCAAATCTTCTTAAATCAGACCAATTATTTATTTTATTTCTCTTCTTGTAAAATATATGCAGTAACGCTTTTTGTAAAATATTTAGTTTTCTTTTCTCTTCACATACATTATATGAGCACTTAAATTTAAATATATAATTCATCCAAGTATCATCTTTATATTCAAAATTAGAAAAATCAAATGCTATTTTTTGATTCATATTCTTACTCTGCAACATTCTTGCCATTGCATATGAAAACATCTGATTTCCCATTCTCCCCAATATCTCAACATATATCATTATTTATATTCCTCGTATTTATTTCCAAATATCTATCGGAAAAGATTCTATCAAATTTTTTTGAATGCCTGCCACATCTGGAACTTTTATATTGTTTACATTATATTCCAACGCCTCTTGTATTGTATCAGCCATTGGAATATCCTCTTGTTTTCTTCCAGTTCCCAAATAATAGTCCTTATATTTAAATAAATCTCCTTCCATATTGGGTTTTAACAAAATAGCTGGAACTCCATAGCTCTCTGCAAGAACAATTCCATGCAGGGAACTACTAATAATAAGTTTTGATGATGTAATCAAATCCACTTTACTTTTCCAATCATTTGTAATCATATCCGTATAAACTATATTTGATGATAGCTTTTCTGCCTCAATGTTCTTATCCTTTAAATGAGTTATCACAAGTACTTTATTATCAATTTGTTTATGCGATTGATATATAAGAGGCATTAACATCGCTGGATCTCCATATATTTTCGGACATTTTATCCCTAACTTCATCAAGACCTTTCTAGTGTATGGACCTCTTACGGCTCTAACGTCTAATTTTCTCATATATTTTTGATGCATAACATTATATAAATTCTTTTCCAAATCATGCATACATCCTGTTCCCCATACTACAGCATCTTGATTTTCAAAGAACAAAATAGAACCTATTGCATACAAATGTTTTGTTTTAGCCACAGTTGCACTAGGTTTTATCCCATAATATTTACACATATATTCATACACAACTTCAGATAACATATCTCCAAGATTTTGATTATCTTGTCCATACCTTATATGCCACCAATTTAAATTAACAATATTGTCAATTACGAATTCCCGTTTTCCATCGCCATCAGCTAATAATCTTTTGTTTCTTGAAAAATATTCTATATTCATATAACTCATATCCTATCTAAATTTCACTTTTATTTGAGAGCAACAATATACTGAATAAGCATATGAAATTAAATTTATTATACACACTCCTATAATCATACATATTGTTTTTTTTATAATTCCAGAATTCCATATCATAGGATCCAACACTAATGGTCTTTGTAGAAAATAAATCATTAGGGACATACCACCTAATATATTTGTATATCCTGATACTATTTTGCTATGTTTTATAATTGCCCCACATATTTCAATTATAGCTAACGCACTACATCCAAATACAATATTAGAAATTAGCATAAACCCATAAAAATTAATTGGTTTATTAAAAACAATTCCATTATTGTAATCAACATAATTCATAAAAATAATAGCGCCAACAAATGCAATTGCAAATATTGTTCTTTTCATCATTACTACACATTTTTGCGATATACTAATATGTCTTTGAATCTCTGCATATAAAACGCCTACCGCAAATGACATACTATACAAATTAGCCATTCCGTATGTTTCTGGAATCATGTAACACATTAATAGCATTACCCCCCCATCAATATGATTCGCCTTTTATATTCATGTACATAACTATACACAATAAAAAATAGTATATACCACACTAACAACAATTTCAAAAACCATAATTCACTATTAATAGCAGGTAATCTATTCAGCATAAATATTTCAATAAATATATTACCCCTATCGTATTCTATCTTATGCAAAACAAGCAATATTGTAGCAGCTAATATATTAACTACAACCGCAGGTATATATATCTTTTTAAATTTTTTCTCCCAATAATTACATAAACCATTTTTATAATATGACATTACAAGTCCGTATCCCGATAAAAACAAAAATCCAAACATACACGTTGAACGAATAAAAGTAAGCCATCCCCCTCCTATATCATATCCCCATATACATATATGATAAAATAATATTCCAATAGCAAAAACAAATTTTGTCAAATTAGATTCATCAACTTTAATATTCATACTTACCTCTAACGAAAATCATATAAATTATTTTCTGCCCCACTATTATAATCATATGCAGAATAAATAGTAAGAACTATATTGGGCTTTGTCGTTTCAATATATGTTTCAAGACTGCCATCAAAACATCTAAGGTCTATCTCCTCTATATCAGAATAAGTACATGCTAAAAAAGGAGAAACAACATCTGAATAACTCTCTGTTAATAACAAAATTTTAAATTTGTTATCTTTTTCGTTGTTTTTATATGTTTTTTCAGGTTGGATACCATGATTCCAGATATTATATGTAGGCCAACTACTCATATCATATATAACATCTTCAAATTTTCCATTCAAATTCAATCCATATTTAGGTACAGTTTTCGATATATTAGTACTAAATAATGGTAACCATACCTCCATGTCATCTTTAGAGGTATATACTGTTGTTAATGATTTTCCAAATCCACCCATATATATATTATCTGTTTTTTCAATTATATAATTACCCTTGTCAAATACACTTTTATCCGATTCTATCCCCTGTAATTCATCTATAACATCTGATATTTTTTCTGCACCCCATATGCCATACTCTGGTCTCCAGTGATGATCTGTCTTAAAAAACACATCGCTCCAGCTAATATTTGCTGCTTTTAAATCCTGCCTTAAATCATGAGTATATATATTATTTGCTTTTAATTTATCAAGTACTTCATCCATCATTACATTACTGTATTCTTTATAACCTCTTGTAATAATATTATCAGCTTCATCTGGATCTACTGGCGATGGTACAGCAATGTATGCATAATTAATCCCAGATTCTTTTAAATATGATGCAAATGATATAATGTTATTTGCTTCTGCATCATTATTTTTATAAGCTCTTTCTGCTGAATATCTTCCATCAGACATTTTATATACAATATTTCCATATGAATCAGAAACAATATTCATTCCTATACTCTTATTGAATGATTTAGATACTTTTTCGCACATATTCGTAAATGTAAAATAATCAGATGAATACTTTTCAAATTGAGAATATATTTGAGCAATTTTACCACTCTTAGTATTAGATGTTGTATTTGAACCTTCTATTACCTCCTGATTATATGCTTTTTCAGATTTGTATGGATATAATTTTTTCCAATTAATATCAACAACATCTGGTGAATATATACTTCCACCTTCCATCGATGTTATAGTTTTATCAATCCATTCAGCCTTCATATTCAGCATATCCACGCATATATTTTTCAGCCCTATCTGATAACATATACTAATTAATCCTATAATCATAACTATAACGATTACAGATGAGGAACCATTAAGTTTATATTTTTTATCTCTTTTCATTATTACCTCTTCCTACTTAGAAATTAAAGTATATAAATGGGTTATAATTGCTATCAATTGTTACACAACATGCTAATATAAACAATATAACAACTCCAACCTGAGTTGTTACACTTTTTGCTTTTTCATTAAACGATATCTTGTTATTTAATACTTTCAACCATGGCATACATCCTACTATAGCAATAATTACATATCCAATATAATTCTTAATATATAATTTTGTAACCCCTAATGCATATGAGCCAGAAGCTCCTCCTGTAAACATAATTCCTATATAATTAACTGCATCTGATATATTATCAGCTCTGAATAGTACCCATAACAAAAGAACGACTAATAACGTATAAGCATGTCTCAATATCACAATTATTATATTTTTCTTTCTATCATATAGCTTTAACTGTTTCTCGATTATCAAAAATACAAAATAACAAAATCCCCATAACCAGAAAGTATAATTTGCTCCATGCCATATACCCGTTAACATCCATACAATAAATAAATTGAAAAACATTCTAGGCTTACTGCATCTATTCCCTCCAAGAGGTATATATACATAATCTCTAAACCAACTGCTTAATGATATATGCCATCTTCTCCAAAATTCTGTTATACTTCCTGATATATATGGATAATTAAAGTTCTCTGGAAATTTAAATCCAAATATCGCACCAAGTCCTATTGCCATATCAGAATATCCAGAAAAATCAAAATATATCTGTAACATATATCCAACAGCCCCTATCCAAGCAAAACCTACGCTTAATTCATTTTGCCCAAGTAGCCCGAAAGCTTTATCAGCTAAAACAGCCATTTGGTTAGCTATTAGAACTTTCTTTGATAAGCCTATTGTAAATCTGGTTAATCCATAATTCACCCCCCCTTTTGAGGATTTCTAAGATTGTCTCTTATTGAGTCCCATCTTACAATTGGACCAGCTACAAGCTGGGGGAAAAAACTTATATACAATGCAACATTTAATATATTATGCTCTACCATGTCAGCATCTCTATATACATCTATCACATATGACATTGCCTGAAATGTGTAAAACGATATACCCAAAGGCAATGCAATTGACATTGTTAATTTTGCTTGAGGTATCAATTGACCAATCTGACTTGATACAAAAATTAAATATTTAAATACAAATAACATTCCAATATTATATATAAGCGTAATTATGAAAAACACTTTTTTTAATTTTGTTTCATTATATTTAGCAATTAAAAATGCCATTATGTAATTGACAATAACCGACATAAGAAGCAGAATCAGTTCTTTCCATCCACTTTCAAGATAAAATCCAATACTCATAATAAGCAGGAACAAGTTTCTCGTTTGAACAGATTTGTTTCTTAAAAGCCAATATCCAATCAATGTTACAGGTAAAAACATAAACAAAAATATACCAGATGCAAATACCATAATTATTATCCTTTCTCAACCTAATTTTGACATAATCATATCTTTCACTTTATAAACCATATGTTTTGCATTATCTCGACATGCTATTATAATAATCATTGGAATCACTCCTGATATCCAATAATATCTACAAAACAACACTATTATAGATTCAATTACCAATAGAACATACATAAATATGTGTTTTTTCCAGTTAATATAGAAATGGCACAATCTTCTTGCTTGTATTGTATTGTATAACCACGACACAAAATAACTAATCGCTGTCGCTATAGCTGCACCTTGAATCCCAATAAATCTTATAAGCACAAAATTCAAAACAACATTTACAATAGCACTATATATACTTCCTCTAGCAGATAATTTTGATTTCTTATATGCTCCTAATAATGGTGATGCACAAGAGCCTACTCCAATAAACACTACCGATATTAATAACGCCGGTACATATCTCCACGCTTGATAAAACTCATTAGAGTATAAAAATTTAGCCAATGGTATATTCAAAAAAATTAATCCACTACACGAAAAAACCATTATAAAATTAAACATATCATATATTTTGCCTATATATTCTTTTCCATCTCTCTGAGTATATACTTCGTACACCGACAGCGTCCATGCCGGTCCAAAAATTGATTGAACCATGCTTAAAATTGTTGGGATCTTATAAGCCACAGAATATATTCCATTGGCAGCAACACCCATCATCCATGTTACAATATATCTATCTGACACCGAGTTAATCCACCATGACAATCCAGAGAAAACAAGTGGAAAACTATATGAAATCATTTCTCTTATATAGCTGATTTGATCTTGCAATCTAAAACTAACACTATATATACCATCTTTCCTCATGTATATAGTTGTAATAATGTCAACAATTAAATATCCTGATATACTTGATAATACAAATCCATACAACCCCCACTTAAAAATCGTTATAAACACAATATTACAACTAAGTGAAACAAAGCTACTAATAATGCTGCATAATGTTAAAAAAGATATTTTATCCATACCTCTTAAATATGCAACTTTTATCTGATACAGAGCAGAAACTGCAAATAACAAAAATACGCATATCAAATATGTAACATCTATCTTCCAAAATATAGATACAACTCCCAAAATAATTGCTAACGCAATACTCCCAATCAAAAATATATCAATAGCAATTCTATACGCTCTTTTATCTTGTTTATTTTCAATCGTAAAGCGTATAACTGCATTATCTATTGAAACTGTAAATATTGGAACAACTAGGGATGCTGTCGTTATAATAAGATCAGATGTTCCATAATCCTGCGTTGTAAGATATGATGTATACACCGGAACTAAAAGAAAACTTAAAACTTTGGGAACAAAGTTACTAAGCGCAAACAACAACACATTTTTTACTAATTTCTTATTATTATCCGAATTTGACATACACTATGTACCTTTCTATTAATTGATGCCACATTTTGAACTTATCATATTACTTATTTTGTCAAATTTAATTAATTTATCAATTGTTTTATCAATTAGTATACACACAGCCATCACCAGTAATGATGTTACAATTGCGACAATAATATATAATAAAAGTATATTGATTAATAACTCTATTTTTATAAACTTACTCCATATATTATATAGCATATCCGGATGTGCAGATATTAAATATATAACCAACACAGATGATGCAACATAATTCACAAATTTATTGCATATATCCTTTTTACCAATCCTAATAAATACGCAAAACAAACATACACTTTGTAAAAATACTGTTATGGAGTTATATGCATAAAAATTAGCTCTGCTTGTTACCCCTTGAGCAATTCCATATTTCACAATAAGATAATTAAAAATAAACATTATACATGCAATAACTATGTATCCAAATACAAAATATCGTGTTCTTATTTTGTCAATAAAATCATTACCATATTTTTTTAGATAATTTCCAACTATCACTAATGTTATCGCCCATATAATTCCATATCCTTGTGTTGTATCTAACGTGTAACGAACTGGTATAAATGTCTGATGAAGCGAAAACAGTATTAAACTTATCGCAATCAATGTTATATGCTGTTTTTGATTCAATGTATTTAACATTCTTGCAACGTATGGCATAATAGCAGACAACGCTATATATACCTGCATAAACCAATATTTTCTAAATACATCTGGCAACGCATATGTAATTATTCCTCTTATACTTAATGTATCCCAACCTATAATTACACATATTATATAAATTGTAAATGAATAAAAAATAGTTTTAAGTAATATCTTAATTATTCTTTTTAAATTAGCATTCTCACTTGCAAAATATCCCGATATTAAAAAAAACTCATTGACAGCACATACCGTTAACGCTTCTAATGACCAAGCAATATTATCTATCGCAGATAGTACATTACCTGTGTGTAATGAAGTAGCTAATAGACAATGCTCAAACACTATCATAAACATAGCCATCAAACGTAAAATCTCAAAGGATGAATTTCTTTGCTTATATCTCATTATCATTTTTCCTCCTAAATATAAGCAACTTACTAGCAACATAATTAAGTACAATAACAATTATATTTGCAACAAATTTAATCAACACACCATTTGCATGTAACACATCAACAAATATATACATACATAACCAATCGATAATTCCCGTTGCAAGCCTACAGCTAAAAAAAGAGACAATTTCCTTCATAATGCTCACAACACCATATGCCTGACTATGAAATACCCATTTTCTATTGGTAATATAAGCAAATAACACTGCAGC
Organism: uncultured Lachnospira sp.; assembly: GCA_934359185.1. Lineage (GTDB taxonomy): Bacteria > Bacillota > Clostridia > Lachnospirales > Lachnospiraceae > Lachnospira. Next base: position 17,602 of record CAKRLE010000010.1, read on the forward strand.
AATCCATGCTATTATTGTACTCAACATCGTCGCCTGCATTAAAACATATGCAAAAAACCAATATACGACTACGTTAACAATTGTAGTGCAAACACCGAAAAAAACATATGGTACAATATCTTTATATTTTTTATATAAGCTCCTTATCTTATCCACAATTACATCTCCATTTTAAGTTTATGAAAGTCGCCTAAAGCTTTCCAACCTATTCCAATAATCCTACGGATATTTATTGAGTTCTTCCCAGCTTGTCTTGGTTTAAATGTTATCTTCTTAAATGCAACTTTTTCTTTATAGTGAACGTAATATGTGACAACCATAATATTAGGCAAATTATAGTTATCGTCTAATTTATAAATATACTTTTTCAATACATCACATTTCATTAATCTGAATGGTGCATTTGCATCAGGAACTTTTACCCCAAAATATAGTTTCAACAGCATGCAAACAACTTTTTCAACAAATGCTCTAGATTTACCATCACCTCTATCATTTCTGTGTCCAAATATGCCATCATATTGCAATCTTTCTTTCCAAAAATCATCGAATTCTTCAGGATTAGTCTGACCATCTGAATCAGTTTGAAACACATAATCTGCCCCATTTTCTATAGCATATTTATATAATGCAATTACTTTGGGACCATGCTTTTTACCTGTCTTATTTAATATTTCTATTCTTGGATATTCTTTCTTTAATTCAATTAATATGTCATGTGTATCATCTGTACTGCCACTATCTGCTATGACAAGTTTAGAATTACTTCCTATTTTATCAACTATTGGATACCATTGATTTACAACACCTTTAATATTATCTTGCTCGTTATAAGCGGGCATAACTATATATATTGAATCCATTTTTATTCCCTCCTAAGTATATATCCATATTTTTTTCTTTCTACGTTCATTCCAAGTGTTTTAGCTAAATCTTCACAAATATTATATTTTTCATAATTATCATCAACATATATTATATCTGGTATTTTATCTTCATGTTGTTCATAATAATCATATAAAGTCTTTCTACTGTCTGATATTCCATAACAAAGCGAAGAGTATGTAGCATATCGCTGAATTCCCGTTAAATATAATGACTGGTCACTCACATACAACGCATTATTATTTGTTTCAACTCTTATATCTTCTGTATCATCCATTATTGAATTATAGTAGTCCGCTTTCTCACGACTTACCATTAATCCCGCTTGTGGTCCACAATTTAATAATTCAGTCTGTTTATTAATTCCTTCTTCCCAAAATATATATGTCATTCTGAAAAATAACAAAATCGCAATCATACAACATATATATCCCCACATGACCATTCTACATTCTTTTACGTTAATCAAATCATTACATGTAATATATATAATCATAATACTTGCAATTGTTGATACCGATGAAGCAGATGCTATGCCAACGAACCCTGTATTTGAGGCAACATGCTCAACAAACGAAAATATTATTCCCGGCACATATATACTCCAAAACATTGTCTTAGTTATATCATTTTTCCTAATCAACATAAGACAAGCTGCCAAAATATTTGGAGCAAATATTATGTAATTAATATATCCATCATCTATTGCATAACTAATTAATAACATAAAAGTTAATATAAAAAAGATACACATATATATTTTTTCCCTTTTATGTTTTAATTTATCTAATAGATATATTATGCAGGCAATTATAAATACTACATATATAATAAAAGTACTCTTGCAAAAAGTATTTCGCATTAAAATTCTTTTTATGTAACTAGGTATTAATTTCCATATAGATTTAGCAGGATGTGCTGCATCACTATTCAATATATACGGAATTGTTTGTATTAACTCATTTAATGACGTATGAGTCAACACATATATAACAAATACAATAACCATTATTAAAATTCCAATTGTACACATCCCTAAAGTTTTAAACGAAAACATGTCTTTTATGTATGGCATATCATCACATTTCTTTCTTATAGAAATACTACAAGCAGCAATAATATAAGCAAAATAAAGTATTGCCAGATATGGTATTCCTAATACAGCAATCGAGAGCATTATTCCACTTAACACATAACAAATATTACTATACTTTTTTTCTGGTTTAACAATCAATAATAATAATGATAGACTCAAACCGCCTATTGCTAAAGAATTATATGACAACACCATTAAACCATATCCACTATATATTAAGATAGCAATCGATGTAATCATTGCACCTACATTGCTAAATTTTCTTAAAATAACATAAATCATAATAGATACAATACATTTTAATATTGTATATAAATATCTTATAAACAAATATATTCCCGTTGTTCCGCCTGTAATTCTGATATATAGCTTAAGAATTGGTATTAATGGAACTGCCGATAGCTGGGTATTGTTCCACTCATCAAACAATATTTTATCGCCTAATATAAATCGATATGGTATAGTAAGATAAAATGCCTCATCTAAATCAGCATATCCAAATTTAGCTTTCCAAAATATCAAACCAACAATTATTACAAAAAAAATACACCATATAATAAACACTATTTTATTTTTTTCTTGTGTTATCACTTTCATTAGTCATCTCCCATTTTGATACAATCATCCCCATAACAATTGCTAATCCTATCAAAGCAGGGTTAGCAAATCCAGTTTCCTCAACAAATGTTATACATAAATATGAAATACATAAAAGTCCCGCTGCATATATACGTAAATCTTTCCGGAATAATTTATTTACAATAATAAATATCGCAATCGTAAATATAAATATAATTAACACGCCTATAAATCCTGACTCTCCCATAACACTTGCCAAATAACTATCCATCATATATTTTTGATTTTCTATTCCAAGTTCATGATGATTTTCCAATCCGTATATATAATATACGGGCGAATAGCTAACAGATGAATAGTAGGATCCCCACGTTCCCCAGCCAGTGCCAATAGGGAAATAATCTTTTAATATTTGAAAGCCTGTAGCCATTAAACGATATCTTGCATAATCATGATCCGGTGCACTAGCATATACATAATAAAAATAAACTTTTTCCCATACCAGCATTATACTTAAAAGCGCCATTACCAATAGTTCATATATCTTTATTTTTCTATTCTTTTTTATAACCCATACAAATATAACTACTGTTAACAATGCGGCTGCATATCCTTTAGCCTTCGTTGAAAATATCAAATTTTCTAATAGCAAAATCAAGCATACCCAATCCAATCTAGTGTCTCGCCATTGCATAAATAAAATTGCGACTAACATTACATTTACAGCACACAAATATATTGGTGACAATGCATTATAATACATCCTTGCATTAAAAACATTCTGTATATTATTAATCCAATACCAATTTTCAACAATTGCAAATACAATAATAACTTTATGTATAACCTTATCTGAATTATTGAAAATACTGTTATATTTTGACTTACACAAATATTTAACGCTCCAAAATACTATGAACCATTTAATTCCTAAAAAAGATGCCATAACAGATGTCTTAAAAGATTGATATTCAAAAAAAAATGATGAAAAAGTAGTAACAAGCCAATAAATAATAACGCTTGTCCCTATATATATATCAAACTTACTAAACTTATAATTCGCACAATATGTCCTGCTAATACAAACCAGTATTAATAGAAACAACGTAAAAATTTCATCAAACAACGACCATGCATTAATTTTTTGGGAAATCCAATTCTGAAAAACAATCAACATAAGAACCACAAAACATGCAATATTTCCTTTTGATGTATATACCCTTTTCATTATGTACATCCACCCCATTCAAAACACACTTTTATATTATTTATTCATCTGCTTCCTGATGTCTGCATCAACTATCTCTTCACCGCTTCTACCTTTTAGCTGCTCTTTTGATGCCTCACTAAGTCCGTTATTAACGGTAGCACACATATCACATGTGCTGCATTTATCCAGTTCTTCTTTCGTAACTTTACCATCTCTCAAATCTCTGACAATCTTATTTTCATACATACTGTATTTATTCTTTGTCCAGAATTTAAGCTTATGTCTTATTACCCACCACGCTGGTTTCCAGATATATTTATGCATAGCTGGACTTACTGAACCTATCATCCAGCAGTCTCTGTCACAACAGCGAACTTTCTTACGGACTTCCTCTGCCTCTTTGCTATTCCATAATTCATCCCATGTCTGAACATTAAGGTTACCCATAACTTCTTTATCCTTAGTTCCATTACAAGGCATGACATCACCATAAGGATCTATAAAGAATGTATCAAAACTCATATCACATGGAAGCAGTCTCTTCTGTCCATAAATATAATTAATTAATCCATGATTGAAATATGCCCTAAACCACTTTTTAGGGCTTTTAGATGTCAACAGTTCATTAACAAGCTTTTCAAAATTCTTTGCAACCATTGGTCTGTCATGAATTATATTCTTAGCCTCCACAAAATAAAAACTATTATGAAGTGAAGCTGTTGCAAACTCCATTCCCATTTCATCAGATATCTTGTAAAGTGGAACAAGGTCTGGCGCATTCTTATCCTGAACGGTCATTCCAAAGCCAACATCTTTCATTCCCATTTCTCTTAATGTTTTAAGAGTCTGATATCCCTTCTGATATCCGTCATCTAGACCTCTTATCTCATTGTTGGTCTGCTCCAGTCCCTCTATAGATATCCTGATTCCTATATCTGGAAACTCTTTACACAAATCAACTATTCTATCTGTAAAGAATCCGTTAGTTGATATAACAATTCTATCACTCTTTTTGTATAATTCTCTCACTATATCCTTAAGGTCTGTTCGTATAAATGGCTCTCCACCTGTTATATTGGTAAAATACATCTGTGGTAATTTTTTTATTGTCTCTACAGATATCTCTTCTTCTGGTTTAGAAGGTGCCTTATATCTATTACACATAGTACATCTTGCATTGCAACGATATGTCACAATAACTGTTCCGTTTAATTTTTTATCTGCCATTACATTCTCCACCTAACTTTTTATTCCAAACAATTTTATTCATGTATTTCAATATATGCTTTACCACAACTGCAAACGCTGTTGTTCCAATTAAGACTAATACAACAGTACTTATATATCCTCCCCAGCTATATCCAAATATATAATTCAGCTTAATCTTTTCAATTATTCTAAATATAAACATATGTGAAAGATATATTTCCATACTTATTCCACTAAAAAATGCAGCCACTTTATTGTCTAGCAATCCCCCATTCGATAACATTGCATACATAACCAATGTGGCAGATACAATCAAGCATCCTGCTACATTTCGATTAAGAATATAATATAATATAATATAATACAATACAATTGATACGGCTGTCACAGCCAGCATAATCCATATGTTAATGTGAGCTATCTGTTCTCTATACAAATACAAAAGACCACCAGCTATGAAAAAGCATGCGCTGAATAATATATTATTTCGTCCAACATTAAAGTAATGCAGACACGCATAGTTATACATAAGACTTATTGCAAATGCAGTCCACGCCTTTTTCTTACTTGTAAGCAATGTACAAAAAAATGGAAATGCTATATAGAACACAAATATAAGTCCTATAAACCATCCAACTCCAATAACCGATATGTCACCACAATCTGGCAAAAATCCAAATAATAATGTAATATCCGCAAACGTTTCATATAACGCATCAACCGATGGCGATACAATAAAATCAATTAAAACTAATATTGTAAAGAATGGTAATATTTTTCTAAATCTTTTAGCATAGAAATCTGTTATAGAAATTTTATTATTTATTATCTTATCATAATATCCACAACACATGCCAAATGATGATATTACCATAAAAAGGAATACAAAATTAGTAAATGAATCTATACATGTGTTATATATCCATCCGCTAATATTGTACACACTATTTGCCTTAACATGCATCATTACAATTCCAAATGCAGCAAGCATTCTCAATCCATTCAATGCATTATAACGATTATTTTCTTCACTCATAGTAATTACCAATGTCTCCTTGATACAGCATTAATTAGCTCTCGTATATCCTTATCAGCTTGTCATAGTACTGTTCAATCGTATCAAACTCTACACCTGCACAATTTTCTGACATCGCTTTGATTTTATCTTCATCATTCCATAATCCTCGAATCGCACTAATAAGCTTATTCGTGTTACCGCTTTCAAACAAAACACCAGTTTTATTATTCTGTATTAATTCTGGAATTCCGCCAATATCCGCTCCTATAACAGGTGTACCATACATCTGGCTTTCCATAACTGAAAACGGACAATTTTCATACCATTCGGATGGGTATATTGTAAATCGTGCATTTCTTATTAGTTCTTCCAATTCAATTCCCGTTTTAAATCCTACATTTTCAATATTAGCAGCACTGTCTAATTCATGTTCTAACGGACCTGTTCCTGCAAATATAAATCTGACTTCAGGAAGACTTTTGCACGCATTAATAAGAGTATTTATGCCCTTTTCTTCTGAAAATCTTCCAAAATACAGGCAATACTTATCAACTGTATTACTATTATGATTAATATCTTCCAACAGATCTTTATTGGCATCTGAATCTATGAAATTATGTAATGCAATGGTTCTGCCTCGCAAAGCATCACTTGAATCCATCTTTCTCTTTATGAACTCAGAGCAACAAATTATCGTATCAATATACTTATAAACACCTTTCCATTTCCAAAACCCAGCTTCCATCATTCCAATAACAGACTTCGCACTAGAGCCATGAATGCACTTACCTTTAACGCAATTCGTGAAATGACCCCCGAGACACTTTTCACAATTCTGATGCGTATTAGGATTATTCATCATATGATTCGGACATACTAACTGATAATCATGCGCTGTATAAACAATCCTGCACGCATGCCCTGTCTGCTTGCTCCACTTCTTTATCTCTAAAATTATACTAGGTGTAAGCTGATAATTAAAATTATTAAGATGACACACATCTGGTTCAAAATCATCAAGTACAGCTCTTATCTTTTTTCTAGCCTCAGATGAATATATTGTTTTTAATGGATAAGTTAATTTAGCAAGCTTTGAACCACCATGAAAATCCATATCGGAAGTATATGCATTAACTCTATTACCAACGCACCTTCCCTCATGTTCCATTCCAAAATACTGTACTTCATGTCCATGTGCCTCAAGAGCTTTTCCCAATTTGAATATATATGTCTCTGAGCCTCCATTAGGATAGAGGAACTTATTAATCATTAATATTTTCATCGCTTAATATCCTTTTAATACAATTCAATAACACAGATAATTATTCGTATCTGTTATATCATTACATGTGCGCATTTAGCTTTGATAAATTTTAACTGTCTCTCTGGCTACATCATCCCAGTTATATTTATTACATATATAATCTGCTGCCTGTGACTTTAAATTTTCTACCATATCTTTTTTATCGCATAATTCTTTGAGCTTGTCCGTCAAATCATCAACATCATTTTTCTTAAATGATACAGCATTGTTGCCAACAACGTCCACACATTCTGCTATATCTGATGTAAGACAGCAGTTTCCATAACTCATGGCTTCCAGAAGGCTTAACGGCATTCCTTCAAGTTCACTTGGGAGAACATATATGTACGCATTACTGTATAACTCCTCAAGCACTTTTCCCTGAACAAAATCTGTAAATATTATCCTATCATCATCTGCCGCCATTTCATGAAGTTTTTCAACATACTCATTAGAATCACTGCTGCCACCAGCTATAACAAGCTTCTTATCTGTTTTAATATGCTTATACGCTTCTATTAACAAATGTATCTTCTTCTCATCTGTAAGCCTTGCAACTGTGAGAATATAGGAATCTTTTGTAATTCCCCATTTATCTGTGATCTCGCTGGCCTCGACTATCTGTGGTCTGTTAACGCCATTAGGTATAAATTCTGTCTCGCGATTATATGTTTCCTTAAAATAATCTTTAACGCCTTTACTTAATACTATTATTGAGTCCGCATGCTTTACCGCCATGCGCTCACCATATTTGATGAATTTCCCACCAAATGAGTTTCTCCATCTCGGACGCGCCCAATCTAATCCATGACATGTTACAACGACTTTCTTGCCGAACATTTTAGGTATATAACAAAAAGCCGCTGGTCCCTCTGCATGGATATGAACAACATCATATCTGCCAAATGCTGCTTTAACTGCTGCAAAAAATGCAGATGATGTCGCCGCCAATCCCTTTTTATCAATCGTTGGTACAGATGTAATCTTAATTCCATCCATTATATTATTACGTTTTTTATGTCCATCTGGTTGATTAATCTGGTTATTATCGTATTGTGCCCCACTTACATGATGTCCACGCCTGTTAATGCATGTAACATTATGTCCCATATCAGCCATTCTTGTTGCAAGTTCCCACACAACGATTTCAACTCCCCCTTCGCGTGACGGAACTCTTTTTTGTCCATACATTGCAATTTTCACAATACGTTAATCCCTTCTAAGCAAATCTTTTTCTAATATGACAACTTGATATATAATAAAAATACATAATCTAAATTATTATACACCCCTAACCTATGCTCTTTCAACCCATAATCCAGTTGATTTCGCATTTTCTCTGCCATTTACTGCATTTTCCCTCCTCAACCTCAAATCAACCACAAAACTCTACTCATCTTCCATATCATTATCCTCACTCTGCTCCATTTCCTCCTCAATCACCTTCAGATTCTTCTTCGCCACGTATCCTTCCCGCTCCACGCCATTCTCATCTGTAAATTTGACCTTATAATAGTAATTCGTATTCTCCATGATAATCGCCTGCACGCCGTCTTTGAGCCTGTATATTATCCCTGCACCCTTTTTCGGAGCTTCCTTCACAATGCTTACAACCTTTGTCATAACTGGCTTGCCCACATTTTCTTCAAGATATGGCAGAATAAAAACATTTATTATAAATAATCCTATAAACTTGTATATATTATACTTCTTTATCTTCTCCTTCGCCCAGCTCTTGATTCTTTTAGCAAATTTATTCTCGTCTGTGAATTCCTCTTCCAATGCATCCTGTAGCTCCTGCTCATCGGCAAAATCTGTCTCCAGTTCCGCTATATTTTCTTCTTCGTCATCAAAATCCAATGATGAGTATACACTGTCGATTACATCTTTAACTGAACTATATGAATTTAATACTTCAGCAATGTTCTTATAACCATTAAATTGATTAATTTGTTCAGCTATACCTGAATAACCAGACATCGCACTCTTTATTGCTTCTGCTGCTGTCGGATTATAAAAATCATGCATCTTGTCAATCTGCGACATAAAAGTTTCTATTTTTCCACCACTATAACTCTGGATAACGGACTGCAGCTGATTATCAAACAACTTACTGACACTAGAGGCGGCTGTCCATGCAGACATGTTGGATACAAGAGTATTCTGATAACCAGCCATAGGCTCTAACGCATCCCGCAAACCTTTTACAATCTCGCCATATCCTTTGTATTGTTCTAACATTTCTGAATATCTCATACAATCTTTCCCCCTCTTATATTCTAATGTTATATAGAAAATATTATACTATCCGCGTGGTGGAATAACAACATAGGGCGGCCGCCTGACGGCGCCGCCCTATGTTAATCTGCTTTTCGTAATTCTGCCACCCAATTTTCTGGAAATCCCATATATGATAATAACTCGTTTTCTTTTATGACATGCATTTGTGGTCTAAATCTATCAACAGCATTGTTAATCTCTTTTATAAATCTCTTAAAATTAGTATCTGATAATAATATTTTCATGCCTAAAACTGCAGCAAATAAATCGCGCTTACCATATGAATATTCTCCATTAGCAGCATTTTTAGGAATGCCAAGCTTATCATGAATAGGCATATCCGTTAAAGGCCGCTTAGTTCTATAACAATATAATCTATTATTGTGTGCACAGAAGTTTCTGACTGGTGTTATATACATTAAAATATTATTCAACACCCATAATGGAATATATCCATGTTGCTTTAAATAATGCGCTATGCATGGATCAGATACTCTACCGCTTATCTGGCGTTGAATATCTGAAATTAAGTGCCTGCGAAAATGAATATGCAATTAAATTTTTTATATTTGTTTCGATTAATAATATGTATTTAAAAACGATCTACGTATACATGTGTCAAAATCATATAAAGCAACAATCTCTTTTATTTTTGTCCCATCTTTATACTTATCATCTGATAGCTCATTATTTATCTCTAGAAAAGGCATTTTATATTAATCAGTGCGCCGCTAGTGATACCCAACACATATCACCAGCGCCGCCCACTATAACCATCAGTCTTTAGTCTTAGTCAATTAGTTACATTTTTCTATCTTGGCATATCCAGATGTCCCATTCTTAATCCATATCCAACCTGCCTCTAAAGCTTAATTCTCCTGTCTTAGGCGATAAATCTTCCTCTGATTCATCCGTTGATTCTTCTAACTCCGCTCCCTGTTCGTATTCCGGCTCAAACATCCTTTCGCTTTCTGTTGCAATTTCATGAACTACAGTTGTGCTTTCTTGGCTCTTCGTTGTCATCTGCTGTGTTGGTTTTATTGGTGATGCTGCTGTAGTTGCTGATGTAGTCTTGACTTGGGTTGGAATTATCTGTGAAGATGTTGTCTCCCGTTCCACTGTTGTTTCTTCCCTGTCGCCATCATTTTTGCTGTCAAATACCAGTACTGTAACTGCTGATGGAAGCTTTATTGTCACAAGCTCATCTGCCACATTTGACGGATTTGGTGATACAGTGAACGCAAGGCTTTTAAGTATATAAATCGTCTCTGTTTCTGCGTGCTTTACTGTATACACCGCAAATCTCTCTGCACTTTCCACGCCACAATCTATGAATGTGCTGACTGGCAGGGTAATGCTGTAGGTCACATTTCCATCCTGCATCTGTGAATCCACAGTGTTTGATGTCGTCTGTACGACTGCTGCCAGATTAGTCAACTGCTCACGTTCAAGAGCCGCGGCTACAACATTTATTACGTCCGTACGGCTGACCTCTGGTGTCTGCATGCTATCGCTATATGCTGGAACAAGTGCATTTCCTGAAAATACTGCCATAAACATTCCATTTTTCAGCGTATCCTCTGCTGCCTGCCTGAAATCCGTCTGCGCAGATATAGGTGTTGTCGTAAACTGCATTGATGTTACCAGCAGTACAAGTGCGATGATTGAGGTTAATATCGCCGCAGTTACTGCTTTAATCATTTTTCTGGTTTGTGATAAATTTTTATTTGTCATGTATTATCTCCTTTGCTGATGGTTATAAACAGATAATACATGTAATGCATGAAAAAAGATGGTGCCAGGTGATATCAGATATCACCCGGCACCGCCATATTTTAATCAATATATAATTATTCTATCTTCCTCATAACAGCAACCTTGCACCTCTTCTTGCAGAATGTGATTCCATAAAGCAATATATTCTGTCGGTCATCATTTTGCAGATATTCGTAATAGCTTCTGCATTCGACTTTACAAGCCAATCTGCATTTCCAAATCGATACCCATCATACCATTCTTTTCCTTCATCAAACCTGGTATCAGTAATTGATAATATTTTAAAATAATTGCTCATTAAATTTCGCCTATCACTTCAATAAATAATTAAATTTCTTGCCCCGCTCTGCGCAGTACTGTATAATATTAATAAGTATGCGTATCTCACGCAATAAATAATAACATAATGAGCTGGACATTCAATCATTTATCCACAAAATTGCAGTTCAAACTCATATAAACAAGGAGGACATATGAATCAGGAAGAAGAGATTATTTTCTCATGGAATAAGATTAAGCGAATCTTTCTAAAATATTGGTACATTATTTTGATAACATTTGCACTTGGTGCTGCATTTGTTGGTTTCAAAGCTTACAAAACTGTTGCCGCATCTAAGGCTGTTGTTAATAAGACTGCAGCAGGCAGCCAGGACACATCAGGTAACAACACTGCTAATACCAACAAATCATCATCTGAAAATATGCTCGCTGAGGACAATCTTTCTCCAACTGGAACAACATATTTTAACATCACAAGATATGTAAAGGTTGACTGGAGTGAGATTTATCCTGAGGTTAATGTCTCTAATGATAATTCGGCAGAGGATAATTATTATATACTCAGCAGAATCAACAATCAAAGCAATTATGAAAAAGAGATTTTAGCTGACTGCACTAATATAGCGAATTTCCAGTCATTTAAGGATGACATTAATATTGCACTTAGTGCTGGAAGCTTTACAGCATTAACTGATACTGACAGCATTACATTTTCCACTTCTGGCAATGACATCATTATTATTAATGTATACAGCCAGTGTTCTGTTGAAAGAATCCGATGTATTATCAATGCTGCCATGGACTCATATATTTCGCATGGACAAAAGCTCTTTAAACTGGGTCCATGTTCAACTATTGTAACTAATGATGTTATAGCGCAGACTAAGGGTAAAGATGGCAAATTCACTTCACTTAATATGACTGCTGCTAAATGGCTTGAGAGTGAACTCGCCAAGGGAAGTTCATCTTCTGTAGCTGCTACAGATAGCGTTACTTCTGGCTCAACAGGCTCAACAACTGTTAATGTTTCTCTCAAATCAGCAATACTTACCAAGAAAAACATCGTTGTGCTTCTTGGTTCAATTATTATAGGACTTGGTATTCTCTGCGTGATTGCTGTATTTGACCACATACTTGATGTTCCGGAAGAGGCTTCATTTACAGGGCTCGATAAGCTCGGCGAGGTATCTCTTAAAGATGCTACATCAAGAGTATTTACAGAAAGAATCGCCACTATCGCCAAGGACAACAGCTACAACAAGATTGCTCTTGTATCAATGAAGGCAAATCCTATGATTGATGCGATGTGTTCAGGCTCCGCAGCGGCTGGTTCTGCTGACAGCTATGCAGGCATGGCTTCATATGTTTATCCACAGGAATATCTTTCTAATATCGCAGATATCCACAACTGTGACGCTACTATCATCGCTGTTCAGGGCGGATGCGACAAAAAGACTACTCTCAGACAGTGCGTTGAGAACTTACAAATAGACAGCTCTAAGGTGCTAGGATTTGTGTGGATAGCACAGTAAATAGAGTGATTCAGAATAAAACAACGATTTACAGATATCTGTCGGAACTCGAAAATCAAAATATAATAAACAAAAAAGGCATAGGCAAATCGGTCAGGCATTTGCACATGAATTATTTGTCAAATTTGCATCTAATCATCCAGAAGTAAAACTTAATGTTGTCAACTCTAATGAAAAAATAGATGCAATGATTAATCATGTAAGAAACACCAAATAAACAAACTTATAAACCCCAGCAAAGATTGATATATACTGTCATCCACATATATATCAGCTTTTGCTGGGGTTTAACTATTTCTATTTTCCACCCTCTGTAAACACAGTCACAACCGTCTTACAAAGTATCTTGATATCAAGTCCCAGACTCCAGTTATCGATATAGTCAAGATCCATCTTAACAACATCCTCGAAATCCTTGACTGAATTTCTTCCATACGCCTGCCACATACCAGTTATTCCTGGCTTCATAGAAAGTCTTCTCTTATGGTGGCCTTCATACTGCTTGAACTCATTAACTGTTGGCGGTCTTGTTCCAACAAGGCTCATGTCACCTTTAAGCACATTGATAAATTGTGGAAGCTCATCTATGCTTGTCTTTCGGATAAATTTACCAACTTTTGTTATACGTGGGTCATCATCCATCTTAAACATAAGTCCATTCATCTCATTTTGCGCCATCAGAGCTGCCTTGCGCTCCTCGGCATCTACATACATTGACCTGAACTTATATATGTAGAAATATCTTCCGTTCTTGCCAACTCTCTTCTGCTTAAAAAACAATGGTCCCGGCGACTCCAATTTAATTAATGGTCCAACGAATATCATGGCAATGAACATAATTATAACGCCCACAAAACCGCCAACCATATCAAACAGCCTTTTAATAGTCATATCCTTTGCATCAAATTCTCTATTAGAAAATGTCACAACCGGAATTGAATTAAATGTTCCCATTGTTGTGTTGAAATCTTTGAATCCATCCAGCACATCAAGCCTTAAATGGACTGTGATTCCCATATCCTCGAACTGAAGCACCATTGGTCTTAATTCTTCACGCATTCTTGAATCGACATCTATGTATATCTCATCAACAATTTCGCGCTTAATGTAATCCATCATGGTATCTTTGTCCGCAACAACGCTGTATTTGCTGATAGCGCGCCCTGTCTGGTCTTCATCCATGACAATCACACCAGCTATCGTAACTGACCAGTCCTCGCCATCGCGTAGTTCTTTAACTATTCTCCTGGCACGGTTCTTCATCGTGATGACGATGACATTAGTTGAATGCATAAAGCTTCTGCTTCTGGATATAAGATAAAACTTTACCAGAAATCTTGTCGCATACATAAGAATTATTCCGCCTACAACTGTAAGCACATACACGCCTCTTGGAATCGTGTCTGTTCTTCTGATAAGCTCGTATATAGCCACAATCGCACCGAAAATAAGTCCTTTTTTTACAACTGACTTAAATTCAATAAATTTACCACGCTGCACAAAATCTGGTGGCACATTTACAAATAAAGCGGTTATCAGCACAGCAATAATAACTGTTATCAAGCTTCCTGACAACTGTCCCATTGTGATTGACATGCTGAGCTTTTTATATGTTGCCAGCCATATCATGCCAGACAGATAATATGCAGCCATTATACATGCCGCATCTGTAAAGAATAGTATTACATTCTGTATACCATCCCGGCTTTTGTTAACGTAGTTACGCAAGTTACTCGTCCCCTCATCTAATTAATATTTTCTCATGTAATGATTACCTGATATATCAATCCATTTTACTAATGATAATTACTTAGTCTCTACATAATAGTTATTAACAAGGTATTCTTTCAGCTTATCCTGGTCTAAATCGTAATGTTCTGTTTCACCAGCCTGCTGTCCGGCTCTTACGCTTCCCTCAAGCATATAAATTCCCTCGTAAGAACATCCAGCTGCCTCTGATACAAGTGTTACCATCTCGCTTGTTGTAAGGTCTGTGATTATATAATCCATAGCTGTATTATAGATATCTACTATCTTAGTTGGATTATGTGCTATTGAACTCCATGCCTGATTGAAGAAACAGTTAAGATACTGCTTCTGTCTTGCAAGTCGCTCTGATGATGTATTCATTCTTGTTATATCACGGAAATGTACATAATTGTAAGCTGATGTTCCCATAAGCTTATATGTCTGGCCCTGCACAAATGTCTCGTTAGTGCCATAATCATTACCATAAGTAGTAAATGTATAGAGTGACTCCACTGTTACGCCGCCTATTGAATCATTTACAGCAATAACACCACCCATGTTGGCTGATGTAACTGAGTGGATTGGAAGTCCATAGAACATTCTCGATACTGATTTACCTGAGCGGTAATTACTTTCCTCAAGACCATTACCAGTTCCATGCTGTACTGTTATCTGGGCTTCTATTGTATCTGTAATATTACCATCCGCATCATAAAGATCTATAAGTGCCACTGCATCTCTTGGAACCTGTACTATCCAGAACTTCTTATTCTTAGTATCCAAAGACAGCATCATTATCGCATCTGACTGTCCACCATTATACAAACCTTCTTTCTCAGTAACAGCGCCAAGGTCATCTATTCCAAGCACAAGAAGGTTGATTATACCATCATTGTAGCTATATTTCTTATGGTTGTAGATGATATCAAAATTCTTATTATTCGCTACATTGGCAATGATATCTGTATCGTCTGCATTGGCAGCCTGATAAAGATTATCAACATCTATGCTGTCATGTATGCTGCAATCTATCTTGGTTACGTATCTGCTATCGTATTCCTGTATTACATCTGATGTAAGAAGTGACTTCTTTCCATTACTTCTGATTATCTCATATGCTCCAAATATACCAACAGCAAGTATCGCAATGACTGCCACAACTATTATCGCTATTGTTGCACCTCTATGCTGTGCAAACCAGCTTGTTCCAGCACCACCATTAATATCTTTGATGATGTCGTTATCTTTCTTACTATTCCTGACACCTCTTGATTCTTTAACAGTATCATTTTTCTTTATCTTGTTACTCATCTTTACATTATCTCCTATTAGATTATATATCTCATTTTAACATTTTCATCTTCTGAAACTCTATATTCTGAATAAGTATATCATAATATATGAGGTAATAAAAGTTTTTGTTTGTGGACAATAGAGATTTATGTTGAAATATTTGCAGGCTTTGTCTTTTTCATACATCCGGCGGTTTATCTCATACATCCGGTGGTTTATTTGCATTTTTACATAATCTGCTTGTAAAATGAGCATGTTTAGACTTTAGCACGTAATATTTTCTCCTTTGTTAAAATTATTACTTGTTAATTTACTAATATCACATTCTTGCAAGTAGTTTTTGTGGGATTTTGATATCATTTTGATATTGTTTTAATATTGTCTTATTTTTTTACTTACTAAATGTAAATCATTAGTTATATAGAAGTAATTTTTGATTGTAATCATGTTTATATTACTTCTAAATTCATGTTGGTTCATATTTAGTAAGTAATTTTTCTGATACACTCTAGTTATCAAATCACAATTTGGTAAATTATGATTTGATAACTAGAGTGCTATTACATATTATTTTCCTATTTGATTAGTTTTGTAGGTATTCTTTTTCGTTCTTATGTTATTCTCTGATTTTACGTAAAAAAATGGCATTATTTGATTCCATTTTCTACCTTTCCCACAAGCGTAGCTCCTACACAAATCTGCAACATCCACATGTCGGCTGATTTCAAGGAAAGTATAATGAGAAAAAAGTTACTTGCACTTATGATGTGCGCAACAATGGTTCTTGGTTCTTCAGCAGTTGCATTCGCTAGCCCATCAACAGATGACTATGATAATGCTGCAAAGATCTTCAAGAAGGGCGAGAAGGTTATCACAGAAATCGACTCTACAAAGAACGTTACAACACCTGTATATGTATCAGGTGAGGGTGGTGTTACTTATGGTTTCATTGCAGATGATAATAATGTACCTAATGGTAGTGCTGCTAGACTTAACTCAAACAACAAGGCTCTTAAGTACATTGGAGAAGTTTCTGATGATAACACTGGTAAAGGTGCATCTGTAGTTAATGCTTCTGTATTAACATCAACAGTTGCTGCTGATGCAAAGACTGTATATGGTACAGATGCTAAGCTTGCTGGTAAGACAGCATCTTATGTTGTTAACCTCAGCACAGTTGCTAGTGCACCTGTTTACAAGGTAGCAGTTGTTACATTTGGTGAAAATGACACAACAGCAGCTATTGCAAATTCAACAACAGAGTACTATTCAATCAAGGATGCTCTTACATTTGATGAGACAACTGGTAACCTTAAAAAGGCTGCAAACTATAAGACAGCTGATGGATATTCATATGACGAGTCAGGTGCAAATCTTTTCAAGGCTGATTTAAGAGCTGCTTCTGCTAATGGTAACTATGTATACAACTTCTCAAAGGCTAGCGGTACAGCTGCTCAGAAGCTTTCTGTAGCTAAGGCTCTTGAGGATAAGGTTCTTACAAAGAACGCTGCTGCTGTAACACTTGATGTATATCAGTACGGTGTATCTAACAAGGTTCCTTTCATCAAGGCTGTTAAGACTCCAGAGTCTGCTGTTACATTAACAATCTCTACAGATGAGCTTTCACAGACATCTATCAAGAACGCTACTAGCGTATATCGTATCAGCGATACAGTAGCTACAGATGTTGAAGCTGGTCAGTACAATCTTGTAGCTAACGTTGCTTCAGATATCGATGTTTCTACACCTTATGGTAAGTTTGATGTAACACTTAACTTTGTTGATGGTCAGGCAATCCTCATCTTCGATCAGGGTGCTGAGGCTTCAAACAACGATGGTGTTGCTGATACAACAACAGCTGCTGCAGCATCTACAACAAACTCACCAAAGACAGGTGATGTTGCTCCAATCGCAGCTCTTGCAGTTGTTATGATGGGCGCTTGTGGTGCTATGGTTGTTGCTTCTAAGAAGAGAGCTTAATCAGTCTTTGATTGACTAACTTGATTCATAGACAATAAACATTGTTGCAAACATGAGAAAGTAAAGTTTTCCCCGACAGAACTTCGGTTCTGCCGGGGTTTTCTTTTAACATAAAATACTTGCTGATACACATATATACCAGCAAGTATTTTAATTATTACATATCAAACAAATCCGCATGTGTTCCTGTATCAACCAATGTTAAAGTTAAAACATTATCTTGTTTTAGATAAATCAATAACCAATCTGGCTGAATATGACACTCCCGAAATCCATGATACTTTCCCTTCAAATCATGATCTCTATACTTATCATCAAGCACTACATTATTCTGCAGCTTGGTAACAATATTTTCAAGTAAGGAAATATCCAATCCACGTTTTTTAGCAAGCTTCAGACTTTTCTTAAATTTATTGGTTAATATCAACTCATATGGCATTAATCAATATCCTCCATTGCCTGTGAAAATGTGGCATATCTTTTTGTATCAGGGTCACTGCTGATTTTTTTAGCTTCTTCCATAGCCTCCAAAACCTCTGGTTTATATTTGGGAATTGTCACTTCAAATGGAAGTCCACCCCTAAGTACGCACTGTTTCAAAAATATATTCATTGCGCTAGACATATCCATTCCCAGCTGTGAAAATAATTCCGTCGCCTGTTTCTTTAAATTGGCATCTATTCTTACTTGTGTAGGTACTGTAGCCATATCAACACCTCCAATATGCATATATATGTTCTTTTTTATATAATATCTCTGCAAAATGCATTTGTCAACTTTTTAATTTACATCGTAATGCAGTTGTATAAATCTAACGCATTTGCATTTTAATATCATCATTGATTAAATGAAATGATATTATATGCTATTACATATTATTTTCCTATTTGTTCAGTTTAGTAGGTATTCTTTTACACACGCTGTTATTTATCGATTATACAGGTAAAAATCATTTTATATAGCTTCATATTCTACCTTTCCCGTAAGTGCAGCTCCTACACAAATCCGCAACATCCGCATGTCGGCTGATTTCAAGAAAAGTATAATGAGAAAAAAGTTACTTGCACTTCTTATGTGCGCAACAATGGTTCTTGGTTCTTCAGCAGTTGCATTCGCAGTTCCATCTGAAGATAACTACAAGGACGCAAAGAAGATTTACGACAACAGTAAGAACTTCACAGCAGAACTTTACAAGGAGAATGAGTTAGTTAAGGAAACTGTTTGGGTAAAGTCAGTACAGTCAAATGTTACATTTGGTTTCAACTCAGCTAATGATTTAAAGGCTGTAAAGCTTAACTCTGACAACAAGGCTCTTCTTTATGTTGGTGATGCAGTAGATGTAACAGCCACAACTGTTACTAATGCTTCTGTAACAGCAGCTATCTTAGCTGATGCTCAGGCAAAGAACCTTGACACAACAAAGTCTCTTTCAGATCTTGGTTATAACAAGGTTATCTACAAGGTAACAGATAATGTTGGTCTTGAGCATGTTATTTATGCTGATGTAACTGGTACAATGGCAGCTGCTACAGCTGATACAACTAAGGCTGTTGAGTTAACATCTTCAAAGGTTACAGTAAATGGTGCTGAGCAGACAGTTTACTACACAGCTGACAAATATTCATTTGTTGTTGATGATGCAGCTACAAAGGCTCTTTTCAAGGCTGACGTTAAGGATGTAACAGGTTCAGGTATCAAGTGTGTTAAGTATGACGTAGCTAAGCTTGATACAGATCATAATTATATCCCTACATTAGCTAAGGCTCTTGAGAATGGTACATTAACAAAGAACGCTATCGCAGTTGAGTTAACAGCTTACTCTGTAATAGGTGACAAGGATGTTTATGGTAGTTACAAACTTAACAAGGTTACAACACCTACAGCTGGTTACACAGTAACATCTTTATCAGATCTTCTTTCAAGAACAAGCCTTAAGAACTCTGTAAACATCTACAAGTTCAACGAGGAGTCTCCTGTAACAGATTACGAGATGGGCGCTTCAATCTACCCAATCAGCACAGTAGCTACAGATGTTGCTATTTCTGATACAAAGTTCACATTTGATGTAACTTTCACAGGTGATTCAGACGTTATCATCTTCGATCAGGCTGGTGATGCTTCAAACAACGATGGTGTTGCTGATACAACAACAGCTGCTGCAGCATCTACAACAAACTCACCAAAGACAGGTGATGTTGCTCCAATCGCAGCTCTTGCAGTTGTTATGATGGGCGCTTGTGGTGCTATGGTTGTTGCTTCTAAGAAGAGAGCTTAATCAGTCTTTGATTGACTAACTTGATTCATAGACAATAAACATTGTTGCAAACATGAGAAAGTAAAGTTTTCCCCGACAGAACTTCAGTTCTGCCGGGGTTTTCTTATGCCGTTTTCTATTAATCTATAATAAAAAGCTTATACTGTATATGCTTTTAATCATTATACAGTATAAGCTTATATTAATATCTATTATCTACATTTCTAACCAGCCAGATCCATAAACCATACATATCCGCAGCTGCCAACCCCAACACGTGTATATGCAGGGTTAACCATATTATTGTAATGAATTGATGAATTTTTCCATCCATCAAACATCTGTTGTGCAGTCTTATATGCTGGACCCTTGGCAAGATTTTCAGCTCTTGCTGATGCTGCTATGTTGAAATCCTCAAATAATGCCTGCCAACGCCTTCCATCAATCATTGTATGATTAGGTCCATCATAGTAACCAGATACATAATAGTCAACCGCTTTTTTACAAGACGCTATACTGATATTTTCCTCCATTGTAAGTGGTGCTACACCAAGGCTTGCACGAAGTTCATTAGTAAGTCTTACCAGTTCTGCATACACGGCATAATTAGCTGAGTATTGTAACCGTGCAGAATCAATACCATATGTGTCAACAACTGTGACAACCTCATCATCAGAACCAGCTGCCTGATTAGCAACCTTTGCTGCAGCCTCCTGCATAGCTTCTGCCTGTGATTGTGCTTCCGCCTGTGCCACAGCAGCTTTTGACTCTGACTCTGCCTGTGCTTTAGAATCAGCTTCCTGTGCCGCTTTAGCAACAGCAGCTGCCATTGATGCTTTAGCTTCTTCAGCTTTTTTGGAAAGTTCTTCAGCTGCAGCCTTTTCTGATGCCTCATGTTCTGCAGATTTTGTAGTTTGTTGTTGACTTGATTCTACTGATGCAACAGATGTCTCTTCACTACCAACTGTATTGGTACCTTTATCTCCACACGCTGTAAATGATGCAGCAAGTACTGTAACCATCATAAGTGCAACTAATTTCTTACGAAACATATAATCTTCCTTTCTTGCAATCAATATTTACATTGTAATAACATTCCGAAAAATTATAACACATCTACATTAATTGTTAAATGTGTAATATTAAAAAGATTAATACATCACAATTGATAAATAATACTTGCATATTTTTATTTCATATGGTATAGTTCAAATATAGTAATGCATAACTAAATATATTAAGGAGATTTTCATCGGTGAATTAAATAATGAATGAATACTTTTTATGATAATTCCGCAGATAAAGATACAGATATGTTCATGTCGGCTATGAAACGTATACATGAAGATTCATCTTTATATCAGCAGTACGTAAAATTATCATCAAATCCTGTATGGAAAGAGCGATTTGATGATTTTCTAAGAGGCACAAAAACATTACCTCTTCTTTATGATCCATTTTTCAAAGCTATATTCAATGCAGATACGCACAGGGACAGACTTTCTGAACTGATAAGTGCAATCCTGGGGCAGGAGGTTGAAGTTGTTGAAGTGATACCTAATGAGGACAGCACTTTTACTGGAGCACTTATCATTATGGATATTGTCGTAAAAATGTCTGATGGAAGCTTTGCCAACATTGAGGTTCAGAAAGTTCCATATTTATTTCCAGCAGAACGGATATCATGCTATTCTTCTGATTTGCTTATGCGACAATACACAAGGCTTAAAAATACGAGATCTGTTAATGGAGATAATATATTCTCATATAAGGATTTACATCATATCCACACAATTATTTTTTACGAAAAAAGCAGTGAAAAACTGCAAAGCCGAACTGATGAAAAATTATATTTTCATGTGGGCCGGACAGTATTTAATACTAATATAGATGTGGAACTCTTACAGGATTTTCACCTTATAAGCCTTGACACATTCATCAAATACAGATATTCTGATATTATAAATGGTGATACTACTGTTACGGAATATGATTATGATGGCTCTGTATATAATTCAGGATTAAGCGAAGAATTGAAACAGAAACGTCTTATGTATCTGATGCTTTTATCTACAAGTAATGTATCTGATATGAGTAAGCTTCTCAATCTATATCCCGAACTTTCAGGTATCATCAATGATATTAATGAATATCTTGTCAGACCTTGGGAGGTGTTGAATATGTTTTCAGAGGCATTGAGGATACTGGATAAAAATTCAATGGATTTACTTATAGACGAAATGAAGCAGGATGCTGATAAAGCACGTGCTGAATTGAATGAGATTCAGAATGAATTAAGTCACGCCCATACGGAGTTGAACCAGACACAGTCAGAACTTAATCAGACGCAGTCAGAACTTAATCAGACGCAGTCAGAACTTAATCAGACACAATCAGAACTTAATCAGACGCAATCAGAACTTAATCAGACGCAATCAGAACTTAATCAGGCACAAATAAAACTAAAACAGGCTGAATCAGATTTACAATCAGAAAGAGAAGCATCACAAGCTGAAATAATGCGACTTAAATCAGAGCTCGCGAAATTTAAAAATATATAGTATTGTGTATACTCAAGTCTATTATATTTAATCCATTAAGAAAACCCCGACAGAACCGAAGTTCTGTCGGGGAAAACTTTACTTTTTTCTGTTTGCAACAATGTTATTGTCTAAAAGTTGATTATTTAGTCAATCAAGGATTGATTAAGCTCTCTTCTTAGAAGCAACAACCATAGCACCACAAGCGCCCATCATAACAACTGCAAGAGCTGCGATTGGAGCAACATCACCTGTCTTTGGTGAGTTTGTTGTAGATGCTGCAGCAGCTGTTGTTGTATCAGCAACACCATCGTTGTTTGAAGCATCACCAGCCTGATCGAAGATGATAACGTCTGAATCACCTGTGAAAGTTACATCAAATGTGAACTTTGTATCAGAAATAGCAACATCTGTAGCTACTGTGCTGATTGGGTAGATTGAAGCGCCCATCTCGTAATCTGTTACAGGAGACTCCTCGTTGAACTTGTAGATGTTTACAGAGTTCTTAAGGCTTGTTCTTGAAAGAAGATCTGATAAAGATGTTACTGTGTAACCAGCTGTAGGTGTTGTAACCTTGTTAAGTCTGTAATCACCATAAACATCCTTGTCACCTACTACAGAGTAAGCTGTTAACTGAACTGCGATAGCGTTCTTTGTTAATGTACCATTCTCAAGAGCCTTAGCTAATGTAGGGATATACTTTGACTCAAGCTTAGCTGTGTCATACTTAACACACTTGATACCTGAACCTGTTACATCCTTAACGTCAGCTTCGAAAAGCTTAGCGCCAGACTCAACGAATGAATAACCATCAGCTGTGTAGTAAACTGTCTGCTTAGCACCATTGAATGTGATCTCTGAAGATGTTAACTCTTTAACTGTTGTGTATGTTGCAGCACCTGGTGTTACTGTAGCATCATCAACTGAAGCATAGATTACATGGCTAAGACCCATGTTATCCTTTGCAGCGTAGATAACCTTGTCAAGACCTAAATCAGCAACTGTCTTAGTTGTGTCAAGGTTCTTAGAAGCAGCATACTTCTCAACTACTGTACCGATTGTTGTTGAAGCGTTAACTGTAGCAGTAGCTGTAACGTCTTTAGCATCACCAACGTAAAGAAGAGCCTTTCCGTCATCGTTAAGCTTTACAGCCTGTAATGTATCAGCGTCAAAACCAAATGTAACATTTGACTGTACTGACTTTACCCAAACTGTTTCCTTAACCTTTTCGTTCTCTTTGTAGAGCTCGTTTGTGAAATTCTTGCTGTTGTCATAAATCTTCTTTGCATTTGTGTAGTCATCCTGTGAAGGAGCTGCGAATGCAACTGCTGAAGAACCAAGAACCATTGTTGCGCACATAACAAGTGCAAGTAACTTTTTTCTCATTATAAATTCCTCCTTAAATTTTTCCGAAGAGCTTTTTGCTCTCCGTTTGTAATTATTACAGTGCTTACTATAAACTACTCTAAGCAATCTGTCAACAACTTTTTTAATATTTTTTTAAATAAATTTGAACAAATTATGAACAAGTTTTGCAAATCCAGCATTTATGCGTGTTTGCGTTGTTCATATTTTATCACAAAATGTGTCAAATGTGAATAATCCGACCTCATTCTGTACATATTTTGAACATTTTTGTTAATAGAGACTGCTGCATTCATTCTGTTCATAAATCCGTTCAGATTTACATTTCCATAATAAATCATGCCAGAAATGCGCCAAAATGATACCATGAGTTACATATTTCTTCTATTCGTGCCACCTAAATGTTACATTCCTACATTATTCGCATACTATTCATACATTGACATTCCTACACAACTATTTTATCTTTTCAATCTCCTTTGCTAGCCAGCTTGTCTCCCTCGCAGTGTAGACTTTTTCTGTAATATCAAGAATTTTATGTCCGACAATATATTTGATAGCATACTCATCAACGCCGTATTCCTTCGCCTTCGTCACAAAATGTTTCCGTCCATCGTGTGGTCTGTGATTAAGGTTAAGCCCGATTTCTTCCTTTATGCGGTTAAATATCTTCGTGTAACGGTTATATGTCAGCTTAATGCTGTTGTCATGCCTGTCCAGGTCAGCATAGTTGAAAATATACCTGCTGCCAAGTTCTTTTGCTTCATTATATCTTTTCAGGACGAGCGGACGGATTTTTGAATGAATCGGCACAATTCGGTTAGTTCCCGCCTCCGTCTTCATTCCGCCGACAAATGTCCACTGCACTATATCAACATTTTCAAGCTCAATAAGCCCCAGCTCCTGCGGACGCCAGCCTGAATAACACTGAATAAGCACAAGGTCAACACTGTACTTGTCATCTACATGCTCCCACAGAATATCAATTTCTTCATTAGTAAATGGAATGTGCTCTTTTTTAACTGTCTGGATTTCCTTGATTGTCTCGTCATTAAGCTTAAATGTTCTTGCATAATTGCGCTCTACCATCTCATATTCATACGCATAATCAAGCATAAGGTTAAACAGCGACTTTATTTTATTCTTCATCGCAGCACTCGGTGTCTTTGGCTTGCCGCCTATTATAATCGTGCCAATTTCCATGCATGCCTTTATATGCCTTGCGCGCAGATCTACGATACGCATATTGTATACAGATGAGCAGTACGACCACGCCGTCTCAACTGCCCTTACGCTCGAATAATTTTTAAGCTTCAGATAATATTTCTCACTCCACTCCTCAAATACATCTTTTACTGTCTTTCCCGGCTCCAAATCATATGGATTACGGTTGTACTCAAGCAATGCAGCATATGCGTCATTATAAGTCGGAAAATATGCCTGTGGCTTTAACAATTTGCATACAGGACGTCCTGTGTCGGTTTTTCCAACTGAAACCATTGCTCTGTAAGGATTTCGCAGATTTCTGTCTTTTATCATGCTTATCTGTCCAAATCCATTTGGAAGCCTCATTCTGTCGCTTGTCCTTATTCCTTTTTTCTTTCTCTTCTTTTTTTGTCTGCTTGTTACAGGGCATCCACAGTGTGGACAGAATGCTGCTATATCACTTACCTGTAACTCACATTCTCTGCATTTGATTAACATAAATAATCAACTCCTCTTTTAGTTTATTATTGCTATCGTATAATAGCAGTAACTTTCCAAAAGAGGAGTTGTTAACTTATTCAATATCATTTTATTAAGTATTAATTGGCAAATGCCTGTACATAATACCTGCTGTCTTCATGTGACAATCCCTTAGAGTCTGGCTCTGTTACCTCTCCGCTTTCAGGACAGTCTACTCTTACAAATACACCGATGCCTATTGTCCTGAATCTTTCATTAACCATATTCTCATTGTGATCTGGCGACTCTATCCAGCCCGTTGTTACTTCCTGCGCATCTGCCTGCCCTGAAGCTATATTTTCTCCACAGAAATCATCTTCTGGATATGCTGTGCGCCATCTCTCATTTGTTGGTCTTGAATGGTTATGTCTGTACGAATACGCTATTTCTTTTGCACGTGTGTGTGCTGTCTCTATCATGGTTCTTGTTGTTGACACCGGCTTTAATCCCTGAGATGCCCTGTAATTGTTAAGCAGTTCCAATATCTCCTGCTCACAGACTGTATCCCAGTATCCGTATACCGTCTGTGTCCCATTATACGCTTTTACCTTGTGTGCATATCCATATGCAATGTCTTTGCTTTCCCCACATCTTGTACATGAAAATCTTCTTGTTCCCGGTGAATATTCAGTTGCTGTCACAACTATTGTATTTGAAGAAAAATCATGTCCTAATGCTGGATTATCAGCATCATCCTCTGTATATGAATCTCCGCACACACTGCATGTATATATATTTTTACCCCCCTGCACGCATGTAGGTGCCTGCTTAGTCAGCAAATAACTATGTCCCTTGGCTGGTGCCGATGCATCCGTCTCTGAATATGTCTCTCCACACACTTTACAGGTATATGTGATTACACCTGCTTCTGTACATGTCGCATCCTTGCGGACTTCATTGTATACATGCTCTGTATGGTTTGCCTGTGAATCACTGTTATTCTGTTCGCTCTGCCCATTTTTCTTATCCTGGTCTATCCTGCTTTCAGATGTATCTGAATCTGCTGTCCTCGCATCTGATGCTGCCTGTGCAGCTGAATTAATAACCGAATCTGATATATCCGCACTGCTATGTAAATGGCCACAGCCTGCTAATGTGGCTGCCATTAAAACCGCCATAACTATCGTAGTTCTTTTTACTGCCTTTTTTGGCATTCTGCCATTTTCATTGTAATCTATTGTATCCATGTACTTTTTCATTCCCAATCTCTTTTCTACTGCTTAAAATATAAATTAGAATATCTATTTATTCATGTACGCCCTTCTCTCCCTCTCCATCTCAAACATTAATCTGTGTATATTCCAAGCCCTGTTAGTCTCTGTCATAACCGCCTTGTAGTCAACTGCTATCTGCCGGCTTTTCATTTCAAATAAAATCTTATCCATATGCTTATCTGTCACTCCTGCAAAAACCAGAAGGCTTTTTCCTGCTGCATTCCCAGATGCCCCTGAAGCCATTGCCGAAGGTCCCGAAGCTTCTGCCTTGCCATCGCATATATCTCCAAGTGTATAATCATACTTATCTGCCGACACATCAACCACGCGCAGCCTCATATTATCTGCCAGCCGCTTAATCGCCGCAGTCTGCACATTTCCTACATTAAAAAGCAATAAACTCTCTCTAGCCATTATAGTGTCAAATCCTCCACGTTAATTCCCATAAATTATACTATCATTATATTTATTAATATAATAGCGGATTGTATTCATATTGTAAATGAAATAAAAAAAATACAGAGCCACACACCTTACGGATATGTAACTCTGTATTATGTATTACTTCTATATTAATATACTACATATAGTCTTTGATTAGAAATCAACCTCTGTATCATAGTAGCAGCACTTAAGAAGCTTCTCCATCTCTTCCTGACTTGGCTGTCTTGGGTTAGAGCCTGTGCAGGCATCTAAGATAGCATTAGCTGCAATCTCTGGAAGTCTCTCAAGGAATACGTTCTCTGGAACAAATCCCTGCTCTGCTGGGAAACTATCTGGACCATACTTGCCAATGCAGTGAGGAATGTTGAGCTGGTCATTCATGCCTCTTAAGTATTCAATAAGGAGTTTAACCTTCTCATCATCATTAGCTCCACCGAGTTTCATGAAATCAGCAATCTCTCCATATCTCTTCTTAGCTGTTGGATCTTTAGCATTGAATGCGATAACCTTAGGAAGATACATTGCGTTAGCAGCACCATGAATGATGTGTGCACCATAATCGGCAAATGCAGCACCTGTCTTATGTGCCATTGAATGTACGATACCAAGTAAAGCGTTAGAGAATGCCATACCTGCAAGACACTGTGCATTATGCATGCTGTCTCTCTTAGCCATATCTCCGTTATAAGAATCAACAAGGTCTGCCTGAATCATCTTGATTGCATGTAATGCAAGTGGGTCTGTGAAATCACAGTTAGCTGTAGATACATATGCCTCAATAGCATGTGTCATGGCATCCATACCTGTATGTGCAACCAGCTTCTTAGGCATTGTCTCAGCAAGGTCTGGGTCTACGATTGCAACATCTGGTGTAATCTCAAAGTCTGCGATAGGATACTTAATACCCTTCTCATAATCTGTGATAATTGAGAAAGCTGTAACCTCTGTAGCTGTACCTGATGTAGAAGATATAGCACAGAAATGAGCTTTTCTACGAAGCTTTGGAAGACCAAATACCTTACACATATCCTCAAATGTTACATCTGGATATTCATATTTAATCCACATAGCTTTAGCTGCATCGATAGGTGAGCCACCGCCCATAGCAACGATCCAGTCAGGCTGGAATTCCTGCATCTTAGCTGCACCTTTCATAACTGTCTCTACTGATGGGTCTGATTCAATACCTTCAATAAGTTCAACTTCCATACCAGCTTCCTTCAGGTAATCAACCGCACGGTCAAGGAAACCAAATCTCTTCATTGAACCACCACCAACACAGACAATGGCTTTCTTTCCCTCAAATGTCTTAAGAGCTTCTAATGCTCCTTTTCCATGATAAAGATCTCTTGGTAAAGTAAATCTTGCCATAATAGCACCTCCATAAAATTTGTTTGTTAATTAACTAACAATCTTAAACATATTATAATATCATTTATTAAATTATTCAAGAGGTTATTACACTTATTTTTGAAACATTATGTGTTTTTTCATCATTTCAACCTTTGGCGCAAAATACCTATTTTCTTCCCAGAAAACCCAAATCTGGCGATTTTACACTTCGCTAAACCTGAGACTTGGCTTAAATCAACATTACATGCTGATTTAAGCCAAGATTCATTAATTTTCTGGATTTTCATGCAATACAACGCCATCCACTCACTAAGCAGCATCCTCCGGCAGCTTCCTCAAAAAGTTAACTATAACCGGCAATGCCGTCATAAATGCCATTACATCTGCAATCGGCTGTGCCAGCTGGATTCCCATTGAATCACATGTGGCAACAAGTATGTAAAGCATCGGTATAAAATATAATCCGCTTCTTGTCATTGCAAGAAATGTCGCCCATCCCTTCTGACCTGTGCTCTGCAATGTCATATTTGACAAAACAATCAAAGGATTAAGGAATAATGCGATACACTGGTATCTCAACGCTGGTGTTCCAAATGCAATAACCTCAGCATCATCCCTGAATATGGCAATCGCCTCATTAGAGAATATTAGTCCAGCAATTGCAAATGTTCCAAGAAGCACCTCCGCTGTAATAAGTGTGAATCTAAACGCTTTCTTAACTCTGCCAAACTTACCTGCACCATAATTAAAACCGCACACAGGCTGGAATCCCTGTCCAATTCCAAGCCCTACAGCAAATATAAAGAAGCTTATTCTTGATACGATACTCATAGCTGCGACTGCAGCATCCCCATACATTCCTGCCTGCTGATTCAGTACCATAGTTGCAACCGCCTGAAGTCCCTGCCTTACAAGACTTGGAAATCCAGTTCCAACTATATCTGACATCACGCTGAATTCTTTCGTAAATTTTCTGATTGACAATTTGCTCTGTGTTCTACCTGAAAGGAACATATACAACAAAATCAGAAAGCTTACAAGTTGTGATAATGCAGTTGACAGTCCTGCTCCTGCAATCCCCATATTAAATCCAAACATGAATATAGGGTCACCCACAATATTAAGGACAGCTCCTGACATAAGTCCCACCATCGCCAGTGAAGCTTTACCCTCGAATCTCAAGATATTATTGAGTGTAAATGTACTTGTCATAAATGGAGCCGCCACCAGTATGAACATGCTGTAAGTCTTAGCATATGGCAGAATTGTTTCTGTGCTTCCCATCATATATATCATCTGCGTATTAAAGATAATTCCGAAAATGCCTATCAATGCACCCATAAATAAGGATGAGAAAAATGATGTTGACGCAACAATTGATGCTGACTCTTCATCTTTAGTACCGAGTCTTCTTGATATAATACTTCCCGCTCCCTGTCCGAACAAGAATCCAAATGCCTGCAATATTGACATAAATCCAAATATAATGCCTACTGCCGCACTCGCACTTGTTCCCAGCTTTCCTACAAACATGGTATCAACCATGTTATATATATTAGTGACAAGCATGCTTATTGTCGTTGGAATTCCCAGCGTAATAACAAGCCTGCCAACTGGCTCTTTCGTCATCTTGTCGTACTGAGTTTGATATTTTTCTCGTTTCTGTCTCATTATCCAAGCCTCCTGACATTTTACATTCATTTTATATTACAAAACACCAATATTATAATAATATCATATTAATAGTTTAGTGTCCTAACATTCCACTATTTTCTTTCATTTTGTCTCCATTTGACTTCTATTCAGCTTCCATTTTTCTTCTATTTCCCCTCCATTTGGCTCTCCAAGCTGATTTCCGCCTAAAAAATCCAAAACCTCCCGTTTTACACTTCGCTAAACCCCACCTTTGGCTTAAGCACAAAAAAAGATGCAGAAAAATCCAGCTTTCCACAAAATTTTGGATTTTTCTGCACCTATTCTTCTATAGAGAAAATCTCCGATTTTCACTACACATTTTTAACCTATTTCTGCTATATTTTGGATTTTTCTGTGTTAATTCCTCACAAAAATCCAAAACCCACATCAAACTTATTATCACGCCACAACGCAGCATTCATATTACCAGCCGCGCCACACATCAACGCCACGCTGCCGCGCCTGCTACATCACACTCTTAACAGCCTCTACAACCGCCTCAGTTGTGAATCCAAACTTCTTGAACAGCTCTGCAGCCGGTCCTGAAGCACCAAATCCCTTCATAGCTACAACAGTTCCATCAAGGCCTACATATCTGTACCAGCCAAAATCAGAAAGTGCCTCAACTGCAACTCTCTTTCTTACAGCATTTGGAAGAACTGACTCCTTGTATTCTGCACTCTGCTCCTCGAATAAGTCCATGCTTGGCATGCTGACAACTCTTACGTCAACGCCTTCCTTTGCAAGCTCTGCCTTCGCATCAACTGCAAGAGAAACCTCTGAACCACTTGCAATAATAATTGCATCAGGAACAGCCTTTGAAGAATCATCAATTATATAACCACCCTTTAAAGCATCCTTAGATGAGCCTGGCATCTGTGGAAGATTCTGTCTTGTAAGAACAAGAGCTGTTGGAGTCTCCTTAGATGTCACAGCATACATCCATGCTGCACTTGTCTCTACCTTATCACATGGTCTGAATACTGTGAAGTTAGGTAATGATCTGAATGCTGCAAGCTGCTCAATTGGCTCATGAGTTGGACCATCTTCTCCAACACCAATTGAATCATGTGTGAATACATATGTTACAGGTAACTTCATAAGTGATGAAAGTCTTGCCATTGGCTTAGTATAATCACTGAATACAAAGAATGTCGCAGCAAATGGCTTAAGTCCTCCATGAAGTGCAAGTCCGTTAGTAATTGCTGTCATAGCCTGCTCTCTTACACCAAAATGAAGATTGCTTCCTGCATAATTATCCTTAGAGAAATCACCTGCATCCTTCATATTAGTCTTGTTAGAAGGTGCAAGGTCAGCAGAACCACCTATCATGTTAGGCATATGCTGCTTGATAAGGTTAAGCACTGTTCCAGATGTGCTTCTTGTTGCCTCTGGCTTATCGCCCTTAGCCCAGTACTCATCTGAATTAAATAAAGCTGAGAGGTCATAACCATTATAATAGTTATCCCACATTTCCTTCATATCTGGGTACTTGCTGCAATACTCATCAAATAACTTGTTCCACTCGTCTTCCGCTTTAGCTCTATCTGCTGCAATAGTCTTGTAATTAGCATATACCTCTTCAGGTACCTCAAATGCCTCTTTGCATGGCCAGCCAATATTTTCCTTGAGAGCAGCCACATTTTCTTCACCAAGTGGCTCGCCATGTGCGCTTGCCTTACCCTGCTTAGCTGGACAGCCATATCCGATAAGAGTATCAATCTTGATAAGAGATGGTCTGTTCTTGTCAGCCTTAGCCTCCTCGATTGCAGCACCGATAGCTGCAAGGTCATTACCATCCTTAACCTCTATAGTCTGGAAGCCAAATGCCTCAAATCTCTTCATTACATCCTCAGTAAATGCAATATCTGTGCTTCCTTCAATTGAAATGTTATTAGAATCATATAATACAATAAGCTTAGATAAACCAAGTGTTCCAGCAAGTGAAAATGCCTCAGATGAAATTCCTTCCATCATACAGCCGTCTCCACCTAACACATATGTGTAATGGTCAACTACATTGTAACCATCCTTATTAAATACAGCCGCAAGGTGAGCTTCTGCCATAGCCATACCAACTGCCATAGCCATACCCTGTCCAAGAGGACCAGTTGTAGCCTCAATACCTACTGTGTGGCCATATTCAGGATGTCCTGGTGTCTTAGACCCAAGCTGTCTGAAATTCTTGATATCGTCTATGCTTAAATCACCATATCCGAATAAATGTAATAATGAATATAAAAGCATTGAACCATGTCCACCTGACAGAACAAATCTGTCTCTGTTCTTCCACTCTGGATCTGCTGGATTGTGGTTCATATGTCTGCTCCATAACTCGTATGCAGCTGGTGCTGCACCAAGTGGAAGTCCCGGATGACCAGACTTTGCCTTCTGAATTGCATCTGCTGATAATACTCTTATGGCATTAACAGACATTTCATCAATATTACTCATATTCTATTTCCTCCATTTCGCCTGATGGCTATTATTTAGTACACTTGTGATACATCTAAACTACAATCATTGCAGATATGTTTTCCATTCTGTCTGCAGCTGTAATCCACACTACTCCCTGAAATCTGACTCAGTAAGATAAATCAGGTCTCCATTTTCAGTATGCTTCTTTTTAATTCCTTTAAACAGCTTTCTGGATGCTCTCTTTTCTGAATGTTCGATTGCCTGATTGATAATCTCCTTGACATCATCAAGCTTGATATTATCTGTTACCGCGTGAAGCTTGTCGATTCTTAAATATAATTCAAGAAGTGCATCATCATCAACCTCGTATGAACGTCTTCTCGCAAATTTTCTTGCCATCTCAACAAGTTCATTGACAGTATACTGCTTAAGAATGATTCTGTGATTAAACATATTCGCAAGATCAGGATTAAAATTAAGCAGTACATTAATCTCTGTATCTGAATCTTCCAGGATAACTATCATCCTGCCTGTATCCTGCTCCATACATTCCATAAGCTCCTGTACTCTCTTAGGCTGGATTACACCAGCTCCTTCAATTACAAGCACAGTTCCCTTGAGCCTTCCCATAGACTTGGTAATTCCTCTGTAATTAATACTTTCGCCTGTGGTTCTGGCAATCTTCTTAGGATTATCTGGGTATAATGAATTAATTGCTCTTACAATCGCCTTCGCAAGATCGTACTTATCAGAACTTGAATTACCCGATATAAGGATGTTTCCTGTTCTTGAAGTTGTATCAAGTATCTCCGATGGAAGAGCATTAAAATACTCTGCAAGCTGATTCTCTAAACCTGGCATCTCACGATATTTCTTAAAATATCGTGCCAGATTAGAATCTAATTTAAGATCCTTTACTTCCTTAACCGGATTGGCTGCCTCTATCTTCTCTGCTGCCGCCTTAGGAGAAACCTTTCTTGTGACAGGACTGGCTGCTGCCATCTCCTTCTCAACATACTGCGCTATAACCTGGTCTGGAACAACGTCAAGTCTGGCTGTATCAAGAGAAACTTTCTCAACAGAAGCTGTAAGCTCTCTCTGAACTGTCTCATATGACACATTTTCCTCCTGTGACATATTATTAATCTCATCTGCAACAGCAGCTGCCTCTTTAAGATTCTCGACAGCTTCCTCCAGCTTCTGTGTTGCCTTACCAGTCCTGATTGCCAAATCAGTCTTTGCCTCAATAATCATTCCTGGCGCAATACTGCCTGTGTTTGATAAATTCATCTGCTTATTGAGCTTTTTCTCTTCAAGAAGCTTCTCATATGCAGCGCTGTTTTCTTCCTTCTGGTCAAGAAGCCTGTCTAACTCACTCTTAGAATACTCCTTAGTGTTCTGGCTTCCGTATTTTTCCTCGCGCACAGTCTCCATCCAGTCAGCTATGCTCATCTGACCTTCAATCTGCTCATCCTCTGTGTTAACCTCTTCATTCTGGTTAACTACCACAGGAGCTGGCACTGGATTAGGTCTGAACATTTCAACATCCTGATCAGTGTCATCATCAAGTACTGCGCTGAGGTTCTTGGCAATCTCCGCCTGAAGATTCTGTGTGTCATATATATTGTTACCTGGGACTGCTACTTCTTCTATCTGCATAGCATCTTCCCTTGCACGTATCTGTCTTGCAGCTTCTGCTCTCTCCTGTTCGAGCTTTTCCTGCTCACTTTCCTTAGTTATCTTATCATAGCTTGACTCAATCTTTTTCTTTGCATTAGCAATAAGATCTTTAAGAGACTCAGGCATCTCGCCTATCTTGGCAGGTTCTTCAGGTTCTTCTTCAGATCCTTCCTCTGCAGACATGCCATTCTCAGCTGCCGCTGCTGTTTCGCTGTCCACATCAGCATAATCAGCTTCTGCATCACTATCAGACTGTTCATTTTCTGTGTTCACAGCAGTTTCACTGACAGCGTCAACTGTCTGTTCATCTTCCGCTTTCTTTGCGTCCTCAGCCTCCTGAACCTTGGCAAGAATAAATCTTTTAAGCTTTCTGTTAACACCATTCTCATCCAGTTCAGTCTCAAATTCCGTATAATCAACGTCATCATCCATAGCTGCCTGATTACTTGCTTCTTTTAACATGCTTCCAACATCAACTGTATCTCTTGACACAGAAGTGCCATCTATCATTTCGTTAATTTCAGCTTCCTGATTCTCTGTAAATCTCGTAGTATCCATCTGCTGCTGGAAAAGGATTTCCCTTGTTATCTCCATGTCAGCCCTGCGTGCTTTAGCTTCTTCAAGCTTCTGCTGCTGAACCTCTGTAAGAGGTGCCCCGTGGAACTGCTTCATCTTAAGAGCTTTAACGACATACGTTCCATCCTGGAAAAGAAGTGCTATCTCATCACATGCCTTAACACACTCTTTCTTTCTTCCCGTCTTAGAATAGAGCTTTGCCAGCTCGTACATGTATTTCTCGTCTATTTCTTCTTTTTTATAATCCTCAAGAATCTCAACCAGCTCATTACTTGGTGCGCCTTCTGCTTTTCTCAATTCATAGTAAAGAATATATCTGTTGACATCTCTCGATGCCATCTTCTCGTATTCAAGGAAAAGCTCATCTGCCTCTTCGAACTGCTTTAACTTCATCATAAGAGTTGTAAGCTCATATACAAGCTTCTTGCCACCAAGATTACGATTATAAGCCAGTATCGCCATATCCCTTGCCTCTTCAAGTTCCCCGGCTTTCTCATGTGCAGTTATAGCTGCAGAAAGTGCAGACCAGTCCTTTACCTTCTGCCAGTTAAGCGTCATTGCAAGATCAGATGCCTCCTTGAACTTCTTTCTGTCAACCAGGTTCTTAATCTCTTCTATGCTAAGTTTCATTTCGTATTTATCCAAAATACGACACCACCTTTTCATAATTTATATATACAACCTCTGCATTTAATCCATGCAGACTGTCACAACATTTCGTATGCATAATTCCAGTTCAATAAAAATGTGCCTAAACATACATAGTGAGTGTAACATACCATTTTTCCATTGTAAACCCTGCTTTTATTCAAAGAACAAGCTGGTCTGCTCGTAATCCATCCGCGTGTACTCCATCTGCGTCGTATCTGTCTTGCTGTAATAATCCACAACAACTGTTGTCTGCCTTCCATCTGTAAGCTTCTGTCCCAGGATATAATTGACATCAAATCTTCCAGTAATTGCCGGTGTTGCACCGCGGGCTGGAACAATAAGCTGTACATGGTTAGTTTTAAGCAGTGTAAATATAGGCTCCCAGATGTATATATCTTTTGCGGCACCAAATGGGTTATCTATGAATATTGTCTTGCCAATAACACCTGTGCTGCCAGCAGCTGCATTAATACTTGATATGTAATTGATAATCGCAATAAGAAACTGGATGTAAATACCCTGTGACTGGCCTGTTGAACCAACAGCTTCCTCGTATCTGAGATACCTGCTCTGATCCTTTATACGCTCTCTCTTGTACAGATTAACTCTCACTGAATTCATATCAGTTACTATTACAGAGAATAATCTCTTCCATGTAAGTCTGTTTCTGATATAACGGAGTCTCTCCTCCTGAGTCTGGAAACTTTCTGCCATATCAATTGTCTCATCTATATAAGAAGACATTCTTTCCTTAAAACTGTCCTCTGGAACATATGGTATAGACAGTCCGACTATCGAGATAGTCTCATCATCCATCCGTATGGTTGACAGCTTTGGAAGTCTGTCAAGGTCAGTCTTGATATTACAGCATGTCTGGATACATCTGTTCTCAAAATTATCCTTAATCCGCTCCATATCCTCAATTCCCTTAGATACTCTGTCCTTTTCAAGCTGGATAAGGCCTGTAGTCTCATTAAGCCTGTCAGCAAGACTCTCAGTTTCTTTACTGTCAGATGGCATAACAAGTGAATTTCTTATCTCATCTGCAAGACGTCCTGCACCATAGCCTTCAAGAAGATTAGAAAGTACTCCCTTACGCTTCTCAAATTCATCCTTTTTCCTGCCGATAAGCTTCATCTGCTTGTCATATTCCTTTGACACAGATTCATATCCTGATATATCAACATCAGCACTGACACCTTCTGCCTCATCATCTGAAGCATCATGTTCCATAAGCCTTGCAATCTCATTTTCATCTGGAATAGCAAGCCCTGCATTGCCTATAATTCTTTCAAGATCTTTGTTCCATACATATATATCTTTCTGATCTTTGTCAATCCTTACAAGCTCACTCTTGACCAATTTAATCTCAGCCTCTATAGCCTCTGCCTGTGCCTTATGCTGTCTGATATAGTTTTCAGGATTATCGCATGTTACTTTTTCATATTCACCATATTCCTCGCATATCCTGCCTATTCCATGCTCGATACTTCCCTCAAGTCTGTTCATCATGGCGTTGAGGGAGTCAAGCTCGCTTCGCTTGGAAGCTGTTGATTCAAGGTCTTTGTTGATAGAATCCTTTATCTCATACATGGCTGGTTCGCCAAGATTTTCAAGAACGCCGCTCTCAACCTTAGACTTAATCTCCTCAAAATCACTTCCACGATATTCAATTGCCCTGACACATTTGTCCATTGAATTGCGGTAATGCCTAAGTAATGCCTCTTTATCGCTTATATCAGAATTTTCTTTATCAATAAGCTCTTTAAGTCCAAGAAATTTTCCTTCCATGTCAAGAATCTGTTCCTGGGTAAACCCGCCGCCAGCACTCTCCGAACCTTCTATATAGTACTGTCTGTATAAGTCATTCCAGCTCGTACTAAGTTTATCAAGTTCACGCTCAACACTCTCACATCTTAATGCTGCCTCAGAATACTTATCCTTAACCTGTTCCTTTGTCTCAAGCGCACTGCCAAGAACAGCATCTGCATCATCAAGCTGCTTTCTCATATCCTCAAGAAGTTTAACTTTGTCATTGAAAGAATCTGACAATTCTACAATCCTTACAAGAGCTGACGCAGTCTGTTCCTGCTTCTGCTTCATATTCTTAAGCTCTGTAAGTCTGTTCACTGCCGCTGATTTTTCTCTTTCAATGTCTCCCGCCTCGAGATTAAGCCTGTTAATCTCACTCTCGTTCTGGTTTTTTCTATGCGTAAGCTCATCTATATTGATGATAAATGCGGATGTCTCAAACATTTTCAGACGTTCCACATATGAATAATCATCCCGCACAATAGCTCTTCTGTCATTCAGCTTGTCAAGCTGTGCATTAAGCTCGGCAAGTTCCTCCTCTGCAGTCTCTATCTCCACCATCAAAGATGCATCGTCCCGCAAAAAATTCATATCTTTCATTGCAAATGCGACAAGCTCTGTATTAACCTCTAACTTAGTGTCGTAGAGAACATTTTCACTGATAACAGGTATGACATATGCTCCTCGCTGGAAATTCGTAAGCGTTACATCTTCTTTTATTCTGTCGAAATCATTCTTAATTATAAATCCGTACTCTACGAAAGGAACACGCTTGAACACATCCCTCTTTTGACCCGGATTAAGATTTCTGAACCACTCATGTCCCTCGACAACATCATCACCATATGTATCTGTAAGATACTGCGCAAGTCTGTCACGTTCCTCGCTGTGACATTCGTAAGTTCCCTTACGTGCATTTTCAATAAATGCATCAAGCTTATCTGCTTCTTTCTGTGTCTCTATAATCTGCCTTCCCATTTTGTCGTATATTCCATACAACACACTACCAAGCTCATCCTTAGATGACACATTATATATAGCAATAAGTTTGTCTATTCTTGACTCGTCAGCTTCCATATCATCTATCTTCTTAGAAGTCTCTTCAAGCTGCTCATCAAGCATCTTATTGTTAAGTTCCAGCACTTCTTTTCTGTTATTGCACAGTGCATATCTGTCTGATATGTCCGAAATCTTCAATTCAAGAGTGTCAATATTATTATTAATAACAGCAAGCTTACCCTCTATATCTGCAAGCTGGCTTTCCGCATTCTCCGCAACAATAACGCCGGCATCTTCCATGGCTTGTGTAAGATTCTTCTGAATCATGCCAGTATCATTTTCTATATACTCAATCTGTGCTTTTACAGCCGCCTGTCTTTTAAGATTATCCGTATATGACCTGTCAGCATCATCCATATTCTGCTTTAAATGCTTAATCTCATCAGATATCCTCTCATGCTCCTGCTTTAATGCAGATGTTTCCGCATCAATCACACTCTTCATATCTGTCGCAATCTGATGAAGCTTGTCTGTTATATCTTTATTCCCAAGATTTCTGTTGTTAATAGTCTCTGTTATCTGCCTTACAGATACACTATACTCAAGATAATCCCTGTAATCCTTTGCCGATTCAAGGTCTGTAAGTCTATGTCTCTTTTCTTCAATCTGCTTATCTTGTTTCTCAACAACCCTTAATGCTTCATCAATCAACTGCTTCATGTCATGAAGTGATGCCTCTTGTGCTGCTATCTCACCTGTCGCAGCACATTTACATTCAAGCTTCTTATTTTCCGTTAAAGATTCCAGCTTATCCTCAACATTTTTCTTCCGCACACCGCTGTCAGCAAATGATTTCTTGCAGGCAACCATGAGCTTATAAAGCCTGTCCTCTAACATCATTTTCTCATCATACAGAACCTTAAAGCCTTTAACATACTCAGCAAAGCCACTGATAGCTGCAATCTGGCTGTCATATCCACTTATCTGGGCATGCTTTTTTGAAAGCTCCAACAGCTTATCCTTAATATCCATAAGTGTCTGCGCCATTGTACCCTCATCATTATCAACGCCAAGCGTGTTGTTGTATGATTTCTGTATAATCTCCTCTATCAGAAGATCCTCAACAACCTTTCTGCTTGTCTTATAGCTGTTCTCGAAATATGTCCTTACATGTCCTTCTGTCTTATTAATTCCTCTGACAATCTCCCACTGGCTCTCATATATGCCATATTTTGTCAGAAAGTTAAGATAATCACCCTTACCATCAAAAATCCTGACTGATACGCCAAAATCCTTCTTTTCGAGATCTCTAAGATATGCTTTAAGCCCATTATATGTAATTCTCTCGCCATTACTCTCAAGCGGAAGATTTTTAATGTCGTTATCTCCAAATTCTCTATAAAAAATACAATAATTAAAATATTCAACTGATGATGACAGACTATCTCCTGCCACATTAACTCCTGCCTCGGCATCATCCTCATTTGCCCTGCCATTTGCCTTTCTTGCGCAGAAGCCCGTAGTCATGTATTTATAATTATCCTTCTGATAACATGGGTCAAGCTTCCACTCTATAAGCGAATGTATAACTGTATTGCCGCTTCCCTGTCTGAAAAGTTTCTCTATAGGCTGCTTGTCATCAAGAGTACAGTTAGGAATCATATTCTGCATAAGAAGCAGCATCAGAAGACTCTTACCGCCACCATTTGCAAGGTCGTAGAGAGTATTACTGCAATTGAAACGCATCATGAAATCATCATAGAACTGTGTGCCAAAGTTATATTTTACATTGTTAACCCTGATTCTGTTAATCTGTGGCATATCTACTCCTCATCTTTCTGAATACCATTATCCATACCTTTGTCTGCCGCTCTGCCAGCCGCCTTACTTGCATCATTTTTAATATCGCCAAGTATCGCTGCAAATCTTCCGTGATAATCGTCAAAATAATTCTCAATCAGTGCCTTGAATCTGTCTGTTGCATAGAATCTTCCAGCATTTTCAATGAGAAGCCCCTGCATTATGCAGAAGTTGAATACCATCTTGACAAATCCCGTCTTGGAATTCTTTGCTGCCCTTATTCCAGCCTGCTCTGCACCTGATGTCGCAGGAAGCTCTTCCCAGCTTAGTGCTATCTGCCTGAAGCTGTTTTCCTCTATCTCATCAAGGATAATTCCGTTCTTCCTGTCAATAATTCCGTTAATTGAACTGTCTACATTTCTTATAATATCTTCCACCTGGACGCACTCGGCATATGTCGTTGTCACGGTATCATTATAAAATTCAATTATTATGTTATATATAACAAAATACACCAGATACAGCTCGCGGTTTAACCTGATTCCAAGAATCCTCTTCAATTCCTCATTGCTGTATCCAAATGCTGTGTTATTCTCGCCTGCACTGATATAAAGCCCATTATTATACTCATACAGATTAATATTCATCCTGCCAAATGCCATATGGACAAAATCATATACCTGTGCGTTATTATTGTATTCCTGATAATAAGAAATGTTTGCGCCTGTCTCCGAAACCTCTTCCCCTGCAAGAAGTCTGGAAACAATCTCCATTCCTTTTTCAATATTTTTAGTTTCCATCCGGCTGCTCCTTTATCAACATTTTACAAATCGGACATCAAGCACCTCGCAGTCTGGAAACAGCTCCAGCTTTCCCCCATCAGACTGCTCTATATCAAACTCTAATCTGTCTGCATCAGCAAATGTCCCACCAACATACTCATCAAGAAAGCTCTCATTGTTCACATTCCCGCCACCGATAACGTAATGCTTCTTCTGGCACAGATTAACAAAAAATGAATAATAATCTCCATTCTTAACTATATCCTCAGAATAATGTTTCTTCATCAACTTGTTAAACTCTTTTAGTGTAAATGTATCCCTCTCGTTAAGCGCCATGTAAAGATTGCCCATAATGAATACGTAGTTGTCTCTTATCCTCTTCTCCTCAACTTCATCATCAAACACGATGTCGGCTGGGACTTCTCTTACAACTTTCTCGGCTTCCTGATATCGCGGCGGTTTGTTATTAAGCGCATTATCAATATTTATCACATCAAATGTCTTATGCACATTAGGTCTGAACAGTGGCGACAAAACTACCGCAAGAATATCTGCCCTGTCTGTCTTAATCATATCCTTTAACATACCGGCAAATTCAACATGGCTTCTTATCTTTCCAAGCTTGGCTTTCATTATCGCCTCATCTGTCAGTTTCTGCATCTGC
Source organism: uncultured Lachnospira sp. (assembly GCA_934359185.1). Taxonomy (GTDB): domain Bacteria; phylum Bacillota; class Clostridia; order Lachnospirales; family Lachnospiraceae; genus Lachnospira. The sequence goes on from CAKRLE010000010.1 coordinate 59,763, forward strand.
GTACACGCTTTCAGAAGCTCACCATGCCTGTTCATGGCAACCTTCAACTGGCTTTCCAGCTCATGAATCTCTCCAGCAATCTTAAAATATGTCTCGCCATGTCCTTTTTGTTCAATCTTTTCAAGTGCCACAGCTATGAGGTCACGGTTCTTCTTAAACAGCTTCTCCTCATCCTCAAACCACTTCATTCCAGTATCGACAAAATCCTCATATGCCTCGATTCCTGCATAGACATCCGATGCAATTATAGACAGCACCTCATTTTTTCTAAGCTGAAGCCTGTTTACTTCCTCATTAATCCTCTCAACAACTTCTGTTCCACCTTTGAAGTTGTTAGCACGGATCATTTTCTCTAAAAGAAGCTGCTGCACATTAATTCTGCTCTCATCTTTAATTTCCTTGGTATCCAGATAAAACTCAACTGCATCAGGACTTATCGAATACCACACTGTACTGTTGCGCACTGTACTTTCCAACATTTTTACTCTCGATACACGTTTCTTTTTATCAATCGGGTCAAAATACTGGAAATCAAATGGCTTTCCGTCATTCTTAATCTTATCAAAAATGTAATCTGCGACCTCCTTGCTCTCATCTTCACTGAGCGAAAGTCCGAAATCTCTTGTGAATACACCTCTGATAAAATCAAGATATTCTGGATATGTCACATCCTTTTCCTTGAAATTATTCTCCTCAATAAAAAACCTGAGGATAGCCATGACAATATATCCCATATCGAGAATCCTGTATCTGCCATCTTTAAACTGCGCAAAATTAATCTCTGTCAGTCTGAAAAACGGATAATACTTTTTCAGATTGAGCATACGCTCCCTATGATCTGATATGATATCTCCATGCATAGTTACTGCCATGTCTATCCTCCTGATTATCTACTGCTATTAATATGTCTTCTATAACTGTGTCCTGCCCTCTAACGCACGTAACAGGGTAACTTCATCTATGTATTCAAGATCACCGCCGACCGGAACACCACTGGCTATTCTTGTCACCTTGATTCCTGTTGGCTTGATAAGCCGGCTAAGATACATCGCTGTTGTCTCGCCCTCAAGACTTGAATTAGTAGCTATAATCACCTCATCAACATCTCCCTCAAGACGTTTAATAAGCTCTTTAATCTTTAAATCCCCAGGACCGATTCCAAGCATTGGACTGATTGCACCATGAAGGACATGGTATACACCATCGTACTTGCCAGTCTTCTCGTAAGCTGCCATATCTCTTGTATGCTCAACAACCATAATTGTCTTATGATCACGTGCCATATTTGAACAAATCGGACATAATTCGTCATCTGTAAGCGTAAAACATTCTTTGCAATATTTAATATTCGCCTTGGCATCTGTTATGGCTTCTGTCAGATTCACAACATCCTGCTCAGGCATGTTAATAATATGAAATGCCAGGCGCTGGGCGCTCTTTGCCCCAACCCCTGGTAATCTCGATAACTGCTCAATTAGTCTGTTAATGTGGCCGCTATATATGTCCATTAGAAGAGGCCTCCGCCAAGTCCTGAAAGACCACCTGTTATCTTAGACATCTGTGCTGCTGACTCCTCCTCGCACTTTCTTAACGCTTCGTTAGTTGCAGCCATGATAAGATCCTCAAGCATCTCTACATCATCTGGATCTACAGCTTCCGGGTCAATCTTAACCTTGCTTACTTCCCTCTTACCTGTAACTGTAACCTCAACAACACCACCGCCTGCTGCTGCGCTGAATTCCTTTGCTTCAAGCTCTGCCTGCTGTGTCTCCATCTGCTTCTGCATTCTCTGAGCCTGCTTCATGAGATTATTCATGTTGCCAGGCATTCCTCCTGGAAATCCACCTCTTTTTGCCATTATATAAATTCCTCCTTATCATCTACTTCAATATCCATATTAACCAGTTCTCTTATATCTGTGAAACGGTTCTGGAAATCCTCACCGTCAGACAGCTTTGTTATCATTATATCAACTTTAAGCCCTGTTCTTTCCTCTATTATATCGACAAGCTGCTGCTTCGTTTCTTCTCTCGATAATGAATTATATGCAGACATTGAAGAAACCATTATCTCAAGGCTTGTATTATTCTCCGCAAGTGTAACATTTGCCTGTTGTAAAAATGTCACAAGAAGCGGTTCATTAATCGAATTAACTATATTATTCCAGCTCGCCGCAATCTGCCTTATATCATCTGGAAGTGCATCTATAACCCGCTTAGGTGCCGGCTTACTTTCTGTGCGCATATTTCCTGCGCCATAAGCTCCATTGCCCACTCCCGGCGCACTCATGCTTCCTGCACCATATGCTCCGGAACTTAACTGGCTTTTAGTGTTATCAAGCTCACTTTTTGTCTCTTTCAATGCCCTTACAGCCAGTTCAAGCTGACTTTCAAGCTGACCTACTCTTCCTGACAGCTCACCTATATCCTGTGCTGGCTCCATAGCCGGCCTGCACAATTTGATAAGCGCAACCTCAAGCTTAATTCGCTTCTGTGTCGCAGTCTTTAATTCATTGGATAAATCAGACATAACTCTTATATATCTCATAAGAGTATCTACATCTGCCATTCTGGCATCTTCTGATAACTGTGCCAGATTATCCTCTGATATATCTATTACATCCTGCAGCTTCGACAAATCATCTGTTGATGCTGCAAGCAGCAGGTTTCTTAAATACCATACGAAATCAGCCGTAAACTGGCTTAAATCCCTGCCCTGCATAATTATATCTTCAACCATTGCCAGGCATCCAGATACATCTGAATTCACAATACATTTTAATGTATCTGCAAATACTGTTGTATCCACTGCACCAAGCACATCCAGTACATTTTCATATTTCAGATCCTGTCCAAGATAAAATGCGATACACTGGTCTATCAGGCTTAATGCATCTCGCATTGAACCATCTGCTGCCTTGGCAACATAGCGCAGCGCCCTGTCCTCGACATTGATATTCTCATACTTCATCAGCTCAGAAAGCCTTGCCGCTATCGTTTCTATGCTGATTCGGTGAAAATCGTATCTCTGGCATCTCGAAAGTATTGTTATCGGAATCTTACTTGCCTCTGTTGTCGCAAGTATGAATATAACATATTCTGGTGGTTCCTCAAGTGTCTTTAACAGTGCATTGAACGCACCAATCGAGAGCATATGGACCTCATCTATGATATATACTTTTTTCTTTCCATCTGTCGGTCTGTACTGTACTTCTTCTCTTATCTGTCTTATATTATCTACACCATTGTTGGATGCCGCATCTATCTCAACTACATTCATGGAAACGCCACTGGCTATAGCCTTACATGACGGACATTCACCACAAGGGCTTCCATCAACGGGATGCTCGCAGTTAACTGCCTTTGCAAATATCTTTGCAATTGTTGTCTTACCTGTACCTCTTGTTCCACAGAAAAGATACGCATGTCCTATTCTGTCAAGCTTTATCTGATTCTTTAGTGTTGTAACAATATGATCCTGCCCCTTAACATCCTCAAATGTCGTTGGACGCCACTTTCTATACAGAGCCTGATAAGACATACCACAAGCTTCCTTTCTTAAATCTTAAATCTGGCTGAATTTAGCTGATTGCTTCCTGTTAAAAATATGCATCAAATCAAAAACCGTGCGTCCAGCTTCGAACAGTACTCCACAGACGTTACCGATACAGTTAGCTCGATCCAGGCTGCCTTTCGGCACACAGAAGGTTTCACTTAATGCTGCTTCATTCCTGACCTGACATGGTTCATGAATTTCTGTTGCGAAAGACCCAAATGTCAACACCACTTATATCGGGCTGCTCCATAAACTACTGCCCTCTGCCAAACATCACCCCTGCTATAGCGGATTGCAGGTACAAGGTGCCGCTACTACCCCGGCTGCACGGTCTGTTATATTATACCTAGGAATTGCGCCTATGTCAATTGTATTAAATATATGTTATACTACTAAAGATATTTCATAGCAGCATTTCCCAATTCTAAATTCAGGAGAACTTTTATGGTTAATGATACAGATGTTAATTATACAGATAAAGAGATTACTTCTCTCGATGAAAAATATATGAAAGAGGCGCTAAAACAGGCAAAAAAAGCTGGAAAACTCATGGAAGTTCCAATTGGATGTGTTATTGTTCATAACGGCAGAATTATTGGAAGAGGGTATAACCGTAGAAATACAGACAAAACCACACTTGGACATGCTGAGATAACCGCAATTAAAAAAGCCAGCAAAGCAATAGGCGACTGGCGTCTTGAAGAATGTACAATCTACATAACGCTTGAACCTTGCCAGATGTGTGCCGGCGCGATAGTACAGGCAAGAATTCCCCGCGTTGTAATTGGCTCAATGAATCCAAAAGCCGGATGCGGCGGTTCAATCCTCAACATTCTCGAAATGCCGCAATTCAATCACGTCTGCTCAGTCACAAGAGGCGTGCTTAGTGAACAATGCAGCAATCTGCTTACAACATTTTTCAAAGCATTACGCGAAAGCAAGAAAAAATAGCTATGGATACATATAGGAGGACATATGAAATACGAATATACCGAAAACAACTTAACACTTAAAGTCCTCGATGAGCGGTACACAGATGATATATTTAATTTTTATTACAGTAACAGGGAATATTTTGACCCATATGAAGTTGATAAACCAACGCATTTCTACACAAAGGAATTTATTAAATCTCTTGTAAAAGCTGAATCCAAGGCATTTTACCAGCTAAAGCACGCACGTTACTATCTATATCAGAATGGCTCCGATAGGATAATTGGCAGCGTTTCATTCTCCAATATCAACAAAGGCATGAGTTCATGCATTATCGGCTATAAGATAGACGCACAATTTGCCGGTCAAGGCCTTGGCAAAAAAATGGTTACAATGGCTCTTAAAGCAATTGTCGCAGATTACGGCATGCACAGGGTTGAGGCCTACATACACCCCGACAATCTGCACTCAATTAAATTATGTGAATCACTTGGATTTATCAGTGAAGGCACAGCGCACGCATACGCAATGATTGGCGGTCAGTGGCTCGACCATCTTCGCTATGTATATATTGTTTAACTTTAATCCTTGTATACTCATTAAATACCTATATCAGGTTATATAGCCATCTTTAAGCTGACAGCAGCCTAAATCTCTGTGTACCAATATCCAAAATACGGATTAGGGTAGTCACTTCTATGGCTTTTCTTGAAATTATTAAACCCGAACATTGTTGCCAGATATCTTTCTTTATTAGAATACATTCCGGGAACCCCGATAAAATACTTCGTTCCATTGTCATTGTCTGCAACTCTTCCAAACAGCAGATGTCTATATGTATAATAACTGTGCATCAAAAATGAATTATTTTCAACGACATCATTCCCAATAAATCTCTTCAACATCTCTGGTGTCACTTCTATACAGTCATAATAATAGTCATCATCAAATGCATTGATATAATCAGCATGAATAAAAAGCCTCTCAACATCCATGTTGCCTTCATTACATATACTAATATTTTTATCAGTATCATGCATTTCAACATTATCAACCCTGCCATCTGGTACAGATTCTTTCATAACACTGCCAGACACGAATTTTTCAGAGCTAGCTTCTAATGCAGGTCCGCCGGCTTCTGATGTCGGTTCGCTGGCTTTTGATGCCGATTCGTCAGCTTCTGATGCCGCAAGAATGTTATCACGCTTTTGGGGTTCATCTATATGACATGTATAAGCATGCTTATCCGTCTGCTGTCCGCACTCATTCATATCAGGTCTGGCTTCAGCCTGCTTATATCCCTTAGGCAGATACACACATTTAGATGGATTAATAGTATCTGCTTCCCACAGGCTGAAACACATATAATAATTGTCTTTCTCGGTAAGCACACCAATCCCCTTAATCTCATCAAACTGATATCCAGATGACTCTATATTGTCTGGATTAAATATGCCCTGAAACTTACCTTTTCCACAGTTAACAATAACCGAACCAACTGGAAGCATATTATAGGTCTGCTGTTCTCTCGTCCTGTCAAACAACAGATATATCCCAAATCCTTCTGGCGCATCACGGTACACTCCGCACAGAGTCACATTCAGCGTAAACATTCCATTACGCACCTCTGCCTTGGCGAATCCCACATTTCTGTCTCGGCATCCTCCGGGATATGAATAAATGTATGACACCAGACGCTTATACTTGCTATTACAACTTTCCATCAAATCAGTCTTCCTTTCATCTTGTCTATAGGAAGACTATGCATTACCCAGATGCATTATTCATAAATTTGATGACGTCATTAATTTTCAATTATTCGTTCTTATATATTAAAATGCATCTCAACAAGCTTCTTTACTGTATTAAAATTCAATGGTTCTTTGCTTGTTTCATATGTTGTTATAAGATTAATTGAAGGAATTATGCCATTAGAAATGTATGTGGACAGCTTATTCGCAGTATTCCTCGAATATGTCTGGTTATCCATCATTCCAAAATGTTCCCAATATATTATCTCACCTGTATACGGATGCTTGATTGTAAAATCCGGATATAAAATAATGCCGCCAAGCTCAAGTATGGCCTCATACCTAAACGGAATATTCTTATCAAATAAAACGGAATCTATAATCGCCTCTGACTTAGACCTGACAATATTACCTGAAATCGTCTTAACAATAAGCTGCTCTGGATTCTTTTCGCATCTCTCATATGCTTCACATTCCCAATCATCATGTCTATCTGGTTCAGACATCAAATCATATAATTGCGGATGCCTCTCAAACATGTAATTAACATGATTCATATTCTTATTATATTCATTCACGCACTTTAATAACAATTTCCGCTCTGACTGCGCATCAATTAACTTATTGACATAATACTTCTTCTTCGCCAGCTTACATATAATCTCCCTGTCACGGCTTGCCAGATATATCTTTTTCCCATCTTTTTTAATATAGCACTTAATGTACTTGCCATTATTCTCACAATACATATCATCAGGCGGATACTTCCTGATTCTTGTACTTAATGCTTCAATCTCTTCATCCAACACAGCTATATCCTGCTTTATTTTTTCAATATTCGTAGGCATCCCTCCTTATGCTTCCTGTCATTCCTGTCACGGCTCTTATTAATCGTTCCTCTTCTTTTATATATCAATACTGATTTATTTATCTTAATTATATCATCCAATCATTATTTGTCAATATTTATTTTTGCAAATATAAATTAATAGTATATTTACATAGCATAAGACCACTAATCTGTTCTCTTTTAAACCTCTTGCATTGATGTCTACCGCCTTAATCTCAATATATTGGCTGAATTTTATTATATATAATAAAAAGCTCCAAAAAACGGCATTTATCACTTCGCTAAACCCAGCTTTTTTCTTAATACATAAAAAAATGCGTAGAAATCCAACTTTTATATAAATTTTGGATTTCCACGCTTATTCTCTTTATTTTTCAGCCAAACTGTATTTTTCCGCTAAATATTGCCCATTAAATACATGCATTTTGGATTTTTTTACAAAATTATTTCATTTGAGCCAAATTAAAACAAATCGGAGGACTCATCAAGCCAATCGGAGCTCTCAACCAGCCAATCAGCCCCATCCAGCCATGCCAAGCGTATGGCTCGTCCAGCCAATTGAGGCGATTCCCCCCAAAACTGTCTCTGCCACCACATCCAAATATAGCTTCCTCCGTGACAGCCACTACCTCACCACTTCGCATTACAGAATCTAAACCACCATATTTTCGTGACAGCCACTACCTATTTCTTTCCAGCACAACTACAGCCCCGCTACCTCAGCTCATTCGCAAGCTGTGCAAACTGCTCAAGTGTCAATGCCTCACCGCGTACTGTAGCCGGTAAACCACACGCTTCAAGTGCTGTCAGTAATCTTTCTTTGGTGATTCCAAGCCCAGCATTGACAACACTGTTAGTCATTGTTTTTCTGCGCTGGTTAAATGATGCACGGATTATATTGAACATAAGATGTGCATCCTTCACATCAACTGGCGGCTGGCTGTAGCGTTCAAGCCTGATAACCGCCGAATCCACATTAGGACGTGGCATGAAGCAGCTCGCTGGAACTGTCAGAACTATAGATGGCTTTGCATAATACTGGACAGCAAGTGAAAGTGCGCCATAATCCTTCGTTCCTGGACCCACCTGCATTCTGTCAGCCACTTCCTTCTGAACCATAATCGTGATACTGTCAAGTGCAACGCCACTCTCAAATAATCCCATGATAATCGGTGTTGTGATATAATATGGAAGATTAGCAACAACCTTTATAGGCTTACCATCATTCTTTTCCTTGGCAAGCTTTGCAATATCAAGCTTGAGAATATCCTCATTAATTACCGTGACATTATCATAATAGCTGAGTGTGTCCTTCGTAAGAATCGGAATAAGCTTCTTGTCTATCTCAACAGCTACAACCTCTCTCGCTTCCTCACACAGAATCTGTGTCATAGTTCCAATCCCCGGACCTACCTCAAGCACAAAATCATCCTTAGTCACACCCGCTTCACGCACAATTTTACGCACAACATTCTCATCTATAAGAAAATTCTGTCCAAATTTCTTCTGAAATGAAAATCCATATTTGTCCAGAATCTCAATTGTATTCGTTGGATTTCCCAGATGCTTCACATTACTATAATCCATACATAACCCTTTCCTAATCTTTGTTATATAAATAATTTTCTTGCATTTTTATTAGTTATATCAATAACTTCCTGAGTTGTCATACCTTTTATCTGAGCAATCTTTTCTGCAACAAATGTTATGTTACGGCTGTCATTTCTTGTGCCACGATGAGGCTCCGGCGCCATATATGGACAGTCAGTTTCAAGAACAATCCTTTCCATTGGAATATACTCAACCGCTTCTATAAGTTTTCGTGCATTCTTAAATGTAACAACACCACCAATTCCAAAATAAAATCCCATATCAAGATAATCTCTGGCAGCTTCTTTAGAATACGAATAGCAGTGAATAATTCCACCTATTTTATCAGCATGTTCCATTCTCATACATTCAAGCGTGTCAGCACACGCATCTCTTGAATGAATTATGACAGGTTTTTTAATCTCACCCGCAATTTTTAACTGCTGCCTGAACCACTGCTTCTGCACTTCCTTTGTTGGTTCCGGATAATGATAATCAAGGCCGATTTCTCCAATTGCAAGCACTTTTCTGTTCATAGAAGCATTTTCTTTAATCCAGCGCATGTGCCCCATCGTAAGGCCTTCAACCTCCTCTGGGTGTACACCAATTGCCGCATATACCTTATCATACCTGGATGCAAGTAAAAGACTGTCCTCACAGCCTTTAAGGCTTGCACCAACATTTATAATACAATCCAGTATACCATCATCTGACAGCATATTTGTAATCAGCTCTTCCCTGTCCTCATCAAAATCAGAATCATCATAATGAGCATGTGTCTCAAATATCTTCATATGCCCTCCTTTACCACCACATTTACATAATCCAATGTATCACGCACAATTAAATGGACTATGTATCTTTTCACTTATTTATTAAGTATATCACATATCAGATATATTCTACAATTCCGCAATCCACTGATTTTCATATATTTATCGGACAGCCTTCACATTTTGGATTAAATCCACCATATAAAGCTTACAAATCCAAATTCACCCATTCTACACTTCGCTAAACCCACATTTTAGCTTAAACATACAAAAGTTGTGAAAAAATCCAGAATTCATAATAAATCTGGATTTTCCCACAACTTTCACCTATATTAATCCAAATGTGGCTTTCACCTGGAGTCAGTGCAATCAGGCATTGGAACAGCGCAATCATCATGAAGCAAGCCAACGCACGCCAACACGTTGCACCGATGGTTAGCCTATCTCACTTCCTGACACAATATCCTTGTCAACTGTCATAACCGAAAGATTGTCCTTGTCATCCATGGCTGCAAGAATCATACCCTGCGACTCAACGCCACAGATAGTACGAGGTGCAAGATTAGTTACGACAGCAACCTTCTTGCCAACCATTTCTTCTGGCTTGTAGTACTTAGAAATGCCAGACACAATCTGTCTTACCTCTGCACCAATTCTAATCTGTGAACAGAGAAGCTTCTTAGCCTTCTTAACCGGCTCACATTTCAACACCTCGCCAACCTGAATCTGAATCTTCTCGAAATCATCAAATGTTATCTCAGGCTTAGCTTCAACCTGTGGATATTCTTCGTCTGCTGCCCCAGCAGCCTTCTTCTGTGCTGCCTGAAGCTCTTCTGCCTTCTTTAATACTTCCTCAAGGTCAAGTCTTGCAAAAAGAATCTCTGGAGTATCTGTAACCTTCTCTCCTGACTTCCTAATGCCAAACTTGTCAAGATCATCAAAATCTCTCACACCCTCTGTTGGATTAGCAGGATAGAGCTGTGCAAGAATTCTCTCTGCCGTCTTAGGCATATACGGTGTAAGAAGGTTAGCACCAATTGTAATGCTCTCTGCAAGATTGTAGAGAACCTCTGATAATCTGTCCTGCTTACTCTCATCCTTTGCGAGTGCCCAAGGCATTGTCTCGTCAATGTATTTGTTGCATCTTTTGAAGAGTGTGAATATCTCTGTAATTGCATCAGCAACATGAAGTGTCTTCATCTTATCCTGGACTCTTGCCTTAGTTCCTGTAACAACAGCTTTGAGGTCTGCGTCAAAATCAAGGCTCTTGCCGTCAGCATCAACACCATCATCAGCTGATGTAACACCTGTCTTATTAAGTACACCATCAAAATACTTGTTAGTCATGGCAATTGTTCTGTTAACAAGGTTACCAAGCGTATTGGCAAGCTCAGAGTTAAGACGCTCTACTAAAAGCTCCCATGTGATAACACCATCATTCTCAAATGGCATCTCATGAAGAACGAAATATCTTACCGCATCAACACCGAACATATCTACAAGGTCATCTGCATATATAACATTTCCTTTAGACTTACTCATCTTGCCATCACCCTGAAGAAGCCATGGATGTCCAAATACCTGCTTAGGAAGTGGCTCACCAAGTGCCATAAGGAATATAGGCCAGTAAATTGTATGGAATCTGATGATATCCTTACCGATAAGATGAAGGTCTGCTGGCCAGTACTTCTTGTACTGCTCGCTTGAATTGCCATCAGCATCATATCCAATACCTGTGATATAGTTAGTAAGTGCATCAAGCCATACATAAACTACATGCTTGTCATCAAAGTCAACTGGGATACCCCATTTGAAAGATGTACGTGATACGCACAAATCCTGAAGTCCTGGAAGAAGGAAATTGTTCATCATTTCATTCTTTCTTGAAACTGGCTGTATGAATTCTGGATGTGTGTTGATGTGCTCAATAAGCTTGTTCGCATACTTGCTCATTTTGAAGAAATACGCCTCTTCCTTGGCTGGCTTAACCTCACGTCCGCAATCTGGACACTTTCCATCAACAAGCTGTGACTCTGTCCAGAATGACTCACATGGAGTACAATACATACCTTCATATGCGCCCTTATAGATATCGCCCTGGTCATAGAGCTTCTTGAATATCTTCTGAACCTGCTTCTCATGGTAATCATCTGTTGTTCTGATGAATTTATCATAAGAAGTATCCATAAGATCCCATATTCTCTTAATCTCAGTTGATACATTGTCAACGAATTCCTTAGGAGTAATTCCTGCTTCCTGTGCTTTAAGCTCTATCTTCTGACCATGTTCGTCAGTTCCTGTCTGGAAGAATACATCGTATCCTTCCTGTCTCTTATATCTTGCAATACTGTCAGCAAGAACAATCTCATATGTGTTACCGATATGTGGCTTGCCTGAAGTATATGCTATAGCTGTTGTCATATAAAATGGACCTTTATTCTGTGGCATATGTTAACACCTCTCCAATCCTTGTTATTTTTCTAAATTAAAACTATATCATAATTGCATGATTTGTTCAATAATGTAATAATTATATACATATATGATATTTTCATAATATGATATTTTGATAAAGCCGCCTGCATTGAAAGCATAGAAAATGTGTGTGCTTAGAGCCACGACCTGCTAATTTGGCTTTTTAAGTTATTTTCTCCACAATAAATCCAAAAATTCGCCTTTATCACTTCGCTAAACTCGACTTTTTTCTCTTTTTTCAGAAAATGCTTCAAAAAATCCATTTTCATTGCAATTTTTGGATTTTTTTAAGATAATTTTGATATAAAGAAAATCGACTTAGCTATACTTGCGTTTAGAGGCTATATAAGCTTGTGTCTGGATTTATTTTGCAAAATGTTGCGAATACACCCAAATTTCGCTGGCTATTGCTGACACCCACAAGCTATATAAGCAATATGCCTGAATCACAAGCTATATAAACATATGCCAGAATCACAAGCTGCATTAACTTAAATCATCACACAGAAAGGATTCCGCTTTTCATGAAATGTAAACCATCATTTAAACATATACGTGTGCTGTCATGCCAGGTCAGGCGCAGCCTGACCGGACTTCTTGCCGGCATCATTGCAGTCACCAGTCTCGCCGGCACTGGCATTGCTGGTTTAGCAGGTGTCTCCACACTGACAGGATGCAGCACACCTGCAAAAAACCAGCAGCAAAATCCCCAATCCTCTGTCACCCGCCAGGATTCCAGCTCTAATCATCAAAATGAGCAAGCTTCCGACCCCAGACAGCAATCCCAGGAAAACGATGCTTTCGAGGAATTTGCCATGGAAGTGTTCCGCGATACGCTCTCCCAGAACGGACTTGCTGTCCACTCATATCTTCAACACCCTGAAAACTATGGAATCACTGATTATCCACTGACTATAGGCGAATATGACCTTGATTTCCTTGGCGATACGACAGATTTAACAAATACGCTCACACGCCTTAAATCATTCAACCGCGGGCTTTTGTCTGATAAACACAAACTCACATATGATGAGATTTTATACACTCTTGAAACCGAACTTGAATATAGTGATATCTACCTGTATAACACATCACTGTCCACAACAATTGGCGAGCAGATTCAGCTTCCACTCGTTCTCGCCGAATACGCATTTAAAGAAGAAAAAGATGTTGAGGAATACCTTGCCATAGCAGAAGATGTTGATAAATATTTCACAAACGTGTGTGAATACGAAAAACTAAGGGCAGATGCAGGAATATTCATGGAAGACTATCTGGCTGACAAGATAACTGAACAATGCAATACATTTATTGAAAATGCAAGTGATGGTTTTCTCGTAAGCACATTTACAGCAAGACTGGATTCACTTGAGCTGCCAGAAGTTAAAAGAAATGAATATATCAGCCGCAACCAGGCTGCAATAGATGAGCATATCATCAAAGGTTATGAAATACTCCGCGATGGATTAAGCAGTTTAAAGGGAAGCGGCAAATATTCTGGTGGAATTGGCAATTACCCTGACGGACTACGCTACTATGAGTATTTTCTGGCATCAAATCTTGGGTGGAATAAATCTTTAGATGAATTTGCTGAATTGATATCCAGCTACATAAATAAAACTATCCTGCAGATCCAGCAAATCGCATCAAAACATCCGGCTTCATACAATAACGTTTCCAGATTTTCATTTCAACAGCTAAGCCCGGAGGAAACACTTGAACAGTTAAAACAGCTTATAAAGGACAATTATCCAGATGGTCCAGATGTTGATTATACAATCAGCTATGTTGATAAATCTATCTCCGAATCAGCAAGTCCTGCCATGTATTTTACGCCACAGCTTGATAATATCGGGGAAAACTCTATCTATATAAATCCTGACAATGCCGGTTCTGCTGATTTGTACGCAACTCTTGCACATGAGGGATTTCCGGGGCATCTGTATCAGACAACATATTTTGCAGCCTCTGACCCTGACCTTATAAGGTATCTGATTGCACCAACTGGCTATGTTGAGGGCTGGGCTACCTATGTTGAAGTTGATTCTTACAGATACGCAGAGACTGGCGATAAGTACCTTAACGAGATTATGGGGCTTAATTACGCCCTCACGCTGCTTTTGTATGCCAGCGTTGATATTGGGGTAAGCTGTTATGGGTGGAACGAGGATGATGTGTATAAATTTGTATTTTCTTATGGATTCAGTGGAAAAAGGATTGCAAAAGAAATGTATGATGCGATGGTAAGCGAACCAGGCAACTACTGTCGTTATGTGCTTGGCTATATCGCCATTCTTGAACTTCAGGATAAAGCAAAAGAACTCCTTGGCAACAGATATTCTGCCAAAGAGTTCAATAAATTCTTACTGGACACCGGAGCTGTACAGTTTGATATATTATTTGACCGGCTTAATGAGTGGGCTGCTGCATACTAACAGCAGCCCCGGCTATCATCCAATATACTAGCAGCAGAACGCTCCGCCGCCACACATTACATTAGCACACAGGTTAAGCATGCACAGCTTGACACACATATCACCGCCGCCTGCAGTTGCACGTCCATAGGCATTGCCTCTGTCAGCATACCACTGGCCACCGCTCTGCAGCTGGTTATAAAGCAGCTGATACATCTGGTTGTCGGGATTAAGTTCTACCGCATGTCTGGCATGTTCAAGGGCAGTTGCTGTATTACCAACAGCAGAATTAGCCTGTGCGCTGTAGTAATACCATCTTGCATCCCTGTCAATCATATTGTTAAGCACATTTAACGCTTCCTGATATGAACCGCTTCTTATATAGTTATAAGCTGCTTTAAGATGCTGTCCTGTCTCATCATCGCCAAACATGTCTTCCCGCTGCCTGTAACCACCATTGCCATTCGTGCTGTATCCGAATCCAAATGGTCCAAATCCCCAGAAAGTTCCAAAATCGCCATATGGATTGCCGTTATTAGTCCTGTCTCCATCATAGCCATATCCACCCTGATTTGATGAATTATAACCACCATATGCGCCATAGCCGCCTGCACCAGCTTCCTTCTCTTTCATAATCTGGTTATAAGCCTGCTGTACCTCCTTAAACATCTCCTCTGCCTTATCCTTGTTTGGGTTGTTGATGTTAGCATCTGGATGATACTTTCTGCTGAGTGTTCTATATGCTTTCTTTATCTCTTCGTCAGAAGCTCCTCTTGGCACTCCTAACACGCTATACGGATCTGTCACTTTTTAACCTCCATGTGGCGTTTCTTCGCCTGTTCATATCTGGTCCATACCCCAGAATATATTATATTTTTAAGAATCTCTGCATCCTGTATTATCGGCAGAAATTCAAATTGTCTCGCACACTGTGCCATAACTCCATTAAGTATACCAAGAACCATCTGCTCAAAGTCATCTCTTTGATAGTATGCCTTGAGCATATTGTATCTATTCTTCCTGATATCATCATCTATATCATCATATGCATCCAGTATATAAATGTATTTCCCAAGATAAAAGCCTAAACGCTCAAGCGTTTCCTGCCATTCATCATGCTTCATTGCAAGAACTGCTGCCATTATATTACCAAAACATGAAGAAACTGTGTCTATATTGGTTTCTCCTGCATTTTCCAGACCTGAGAGCCTGTCAAGCTCCTGCTTTATAACCTTCGCTTTATCAGGATATTTATCCTCAATCCCAGCTGCTTTTTTCTTAAAATATGCTGCCTCAGCCCTGGCTGCAACATTGCGGTCATCATTCCAGTCATCAAGACATTTGTAATATGCCATAAGAAGATCCATATCAGCAACATAATCTGTTATCTCACCTCTTCTAAAGGTATGCTTCTTAACCGGGTGTACCATGCACTGCTTTTCGCACACTGTCACCTCTGGCTCATACAATCCAGTCAGAAGCAGTACCAGAAATGTAAAATCATAGCTTAATGTCATCCTGGACATCAATCCATGCCGGCTTCCAAGCGTATCGCACAAGCCGCAGTAATATGATCTGTACATATCAAATTCCCGGAATTTTAATTCCGGCTTATTAACAACAACGTATCCGTACATATTATCCTCAACTCTTATCTGACATATCAATACTCTCTATTGCCTTTAATCCCATCTGGTTGAGAAGCCCCTTTTTTCTAAGCCTTCCTATATTCTGTGTGGAATTCTTAGCCTTCTCCATATATTCCGGAGACTTCATCCTTGTCCTAAGTGTCTCCATGCGTTGGTCTATTGATGCAATTATCTGTGCACAATCTGCCAGCTCGTCTGAAATTGCACCTTCCTCGTCTGCCGGTATATTCTTCTTATATCTTAACTTGTGTTCCTGGCTTGCCCACAAATCCATCGCAAGCGTTCTTATCTGAACCTCAACCTTCATAGGTTTTTTTTCATTATGCAGGAATATGGGAACCTCAACTATAAGATGAAGGCTTCTGTATCCGCTTGGTTTCGGATTCTTGATATAATCCTTAATCTCAATAAGTGTTATATCATCCTGCGACAAGAAACAATCTGCAAGCATATATATATCCTCAATAAATGAACATATAACCCTGACCCCTGCTATGTCCCTTATCTGGGTCTCTATATCGTCTATATTCAGTGGAATATTCTTTCTCCGTATCTTTTTCAATATACTGTCGACAGATTTGATTCTCGTCTTTATTGACTCTATTGGATTACAGTCATATTCAAGAGAGAACTGTTCATCAAGCACGCGGAACTTCGTCTCAACTTCCATGGCTGCACATTTGTAATATGACATCTCCATATCAAAAGGTTTAATATTCTCCGATAATGTATCAAGAACCTCATCAGACAATAGATTTTCCTTAATAAACTGGTCTCTTATCTGAATCTTTCTCTGCTCAACCTGTTGTTCCAACAAATTCATTAACATCACCTGTCCATCTGCAAATTTTATCATCATCTTATCATAATGGCTGATACACTTCTATATATAAACTATAAAAAATTCTAAAAACTTCCATAACAGGCATATTCTAATCATTTGATTATAAAATTTATAGATTTGGATTTAGGGATGGGATTGGGTTGTGTTGGCTTGGGTTGGGATGTGGTTGGATTTGGATTTTTAAACCAGATTTCAAATTATATATCCAAATTAAGGTTTCAAACTAAGGATAAAAATTGGATTTGGCTTGATACTCGAAAAACAGCTTAAAAAATCCACAAAACAAAACAATCTTGGCTTTTTTCCATGTTTTCATGAATCAAAAGAAAAAAGAGTAAACCCCAGACAAAAATAAAAGCCTTACAACCTGGGCTCAATCCCAAATCATAAGACCTTCTAGTGCGTCGCCAGGGGTTCGAACCCTGGACACCCTGATTAAGAGTCAGGTGCTCTACCAACTGAGCTAGCGACGCTTATTAAGTTCGTGTCAGTGTTTTTGTTTTTTCTTATCGCTGAACACAAGTGGTATTATATATGACATTTTTAAATAATGCAAGTGTTTTTTTGTATTTATTTAAGAACAATTTAAAAAAATTTAATTTTATAATCATTGAAGTTTTTGTCTATATTATTTATAATCTATGTGGAGCTGCGTTAGCCCTACATTTCACAAGGGTTTTCGGTTTTTTCAACTTTATGGAATCCGCCTTAACACACAGCTTACCGCAATGTCAATTTAATTAAAAAAAATGGATAATTCACCAAAAAATATGAAAGGAAACACATATATACATGAAAACTTCTTCTGATAAAATAGAAAATATCTCAAAAAAATGTACAGAATCTGATGCTGATCTGAATAAAAAAGCCCACCGATTTATTCCGAACAACAAATATTTCACAATATTGTGTTATGCCCTGCTTTTTGTTCTTGGGAGCATTCTTATCTATAAGTTTATCGGCAACTTCCACGCAACAGTAGATGCTATAGGATATATTATTAACCTTATATCCCCATTTTTAGCAGGTGCATTTATTGCTCTCGTCTTATTTCCGCTTGTTAAACTGCTATATAGAAAGGTCTTTATCGGACTTTTTCATATGAAGTCTGAAAAAGCCGCCAAATATCTTTCAATATTTTTTACATATATTATTGCAATCGGTCTTCTGATACTTCTCCTGGGCGTTGTTATTCCCCAGATTATTAAAAGTATAACGGAGATTACGGAACAGCTTCCTATATGGTATAATTCAGCACTGACATTTATCAATCAGTTTGAATCTAATCATCCTTCACTTAATGATACTATTAATTATACAGCCATTAATGAAAAAATTGAGCAGGCACTTCCTGGTGCGATTACATATATCACAAGTATGCTTACTAACATTGTGCCTGTAGTTGTAAACACATCCGTTGCTATTGTCAAAGGAGTTGTAAGCTTTCTTATTGCTGTAATTGTTTCTGTTTACATGATTTCTGACCATAAGAATATATTTTATCAGGGACAGCGTCTTATGTACGCATTATTCCCTGTAAAGGCTGTAAATATCACTAAAGAGATTCTTAAAGAAAGTGCCAGCATATTTATTGGTTTCATTCTGGGCAAAGCTCTTGATTCATTGATTATCGGCATAATATGTTTTGTGGCAATGATGATATTCCATTTCCCTTACGCAGTACTCATCAGCGTTATTGTAGGAATCACCAATATGATTCCATACTTTGGACCATATATCGGCGGTGCAATCGGATTTATCTTCGTGCTTATCAATAACCCAATTAAAGCCCTGTTCTTTATTCTGCTGATTCTCATTATCCAGCAGTTTGACGGTCTCTACTTAGGGCCTAAGATTCTCGGTGACAAAACAGGTTTATCACCACTCTGGGTTATATTTGCAATTACAGTCGGCGGAAGCCTGTTTGGAGTGCTTGGAATGTTCCTCGGCGTTCCATGTATCGCCGTTATCAGCTACATTTTAAACAGAATTATCAAGTTTCTTCTTAGAAAAAAGGATGTCAGCGTCCCTTCCTGTGATTCCCAGGACCGCATGTAAATCCTACAACTTCATCCCAGTTTTTCTTGAAACGGACGATGCGCCTGTTTAATTTCTTATTACAAAATAAGGCATATGATATACATCTAATCAGCGATGATTCATGCTTATGCATAATCCCTCCATGATGCTTTTGTATATCATATGCCTTTTTCCATTATTTGTTCCTTTACGCCAAAAATCTGGCAAGCCCCGTGAGGCCCATGCACAGTGCCACGCAAGCAAGCCCATACCTATACAGTAATTGCTGGTCCTTTATGTCTAGTGACTCTAAGGACGGCACGACAAATCTTGTTAAAGTCGGATGCTAAAAACGCGCTATGCTTGAACGTTTAGCATCCGACTTAGATATTGTCTAACACCATCCTAAGAGTCACACGACAGTCGTCATGCAATTACTGTATAGGTATGGGCTTGCTTGCGTGGCACTGTGCATGGGCCTCACGGGGCTTGCCAGATTTTTACCTTGTTGCCACAAGTTTACATATAGGATTTCCCTGGCTTGAAAACCGCTCCTCATACTCTGTACATACATTTCCTTCATTAAGAACCGGGTCATTATGAAGATCGTATGTACATACGTCGAGATTCCATCCAGCCTCCCTGACCTCTTCAACTGAAAAGTCAAAAAGCGGCCTGTTGTCCGTCTTGAATTCTACTCTTCCATCTTTCTTTAAAATGTCATTGTATCTTGCAAAAAACTGTCTTGATGTAAGTCTTCTCTTTGCATGTCTGTCTTTAGGCCATGGATCTGAGAAGTTAAGGTATATTCTGCTAACCTCATCCTTGGCAAATACCTCACATATATTTTCCGCATCCATTCTTATAAATCTAAGATTAGAAAGCTGTAATTCATCCTGCTTCTCTACTGCACGCAGAAGTACGCTTGAATACTTCTCAATACCAATATAATTAATATCGGGATTCATCTGCGCCAATGTTGATATAAATCTGCCTTTTCCCATTCCTATCTCTATATAAACAGGATTGTTATTGCCAAATACTTCTGCCCATGTGCCAGCCATTCCCTCTGGCTCTGTATACACATATTCATTGGCAGTCATAACTTCCCTTGCTCCTGGAACATTTCTTAATCTCATATAATCTATATTTAATCCGGCTGGTTATTCATCGGATTTGTCCTTTCCCCCAGAATAATCCTGAGTTTCTTAAAGCATTATATATGGAAATGTGATAATTGGCAATCTTAGATTAGATAAACTTTACATTCAGTAAATATTACGCTAAAATATTGTTATCTTTATTATTATATGAGGTTATCTATGTTTAAAAATATATTTAAAAAATCATTTACAGCGATATTAGCGGCTGTTACATTATCCGTTCCCGCCATGAATGCGGCAGTTCCTGCCATTGAAAGAATTACTGGCACAACATCAGATGTAACCGCTTATGCTGCTACGACATCTACAATCAATTCAACCAGCACCTCCTCACAGTCTGTGCAGGAGTGGCCGGCTGCACCAGACCTGACATCAGGAAGTGCTATTCTTATTGATGCTGATACAGGGGCAATTTTATATGAAAAGAACTCACATGAGATATCTTATCCTGCCAGCACAACCAAAATTCTTACCGGACTTCTTGCGATTGAGAACTGCAGCCTCAATGACACACTTACATTTTCTAAAGAAGCCGCCAGTTCTGTAACATGGGAGGACGCACAGCTTGGTGCAAAGGCTGGCGAGGAGATGACTGTTGAGCAGGTATTATATGGCATGCTTCTTCACTCTGCCAATGAATTTGCCTATGCATTAGGCGAACAGGTTGCAGGATCTATGACAGCCTTTGCCAATATGATGAACGAAAGAGCCAGGGAACTTGGTGCTCTTAACACACATTTTTCGAATGCAAGCGGTCTGCATGATTTAAACCACTATACAACAGCTTATGATATGGCTATGATTGCCAAAGGCTGTTATAACAATGCAACATTTATTAATATCGATTCAACTTATACAACTTACACGATACCGCCTACGAACAAGACTGCGACTGCGCGTACAATCAAGCACAGACACCAGATGTTAAAGGGCAGGACTTACGAATATGAGTACTGCAAGGGCGGTAAAACAGGTTTTACAGACCAGGCAGGATGTACTCTTGTAACATTTGCAGAAAAAGATGATATGAGGCTTATCTGTGTTGTATTCAAATCTGAATCTGATTTGAGATACATTGACACACGCAGCCTGTTTGACTGGGGATTTGCTAATTTCAAAAAGCTGACAACCTCTGGTTCAACTATAAGCTCACTTTTCACAAGTGACAGCTTCTATGATTCAAAGGTATTTAACCAGTATAATCTTGACCTTAACCTGAATGCTTCAACACTTACTCTCCCTAAGAATATGTCTGTGGGCGACGTAAGCGTTGATATAGACGATAATTATGCTGCAACCAATGATAATGGTGTATATTCAGCAAGACTCGATTTTAAGGCAAAAGGCAATGTTGTAGGCACAGCCACATTAAGAATCTCAACACCAGCTAATCTGGCTGCATCAAGCAATGCACCTCTGCTGGTTACTGATTCTGCCGATATTAATTCTCCAAGAAAATGTCTTGTTATCAATCTCTGGGCATTGATAACAATTGCAATTATGTTATTTATTCTTGTCTATATGCTTAAAACAATCAAGTCAAACCGCCGCCGCAGAAGAAGACGTGGAGGCGGAAGAAAGCTGAAAATGTAATCTCATGAAAAATAAAATGCGTGCAATGAACCCGAATCATTGCACGCATTTTAATTATGTTATAATCAACAATAAAATCTATTAATCTATACGCGGAATCCTCTGTTAACTCCTGTGCTGTATGTCTCACTTGCTCCACCCATATTAGAATATGTAAGCCCAGCGTAAACCTGTTGTGTATTCTTCATAAGAGACTCTGAATCATCCTGCCTTGCAACCTGATGAAATGATTCACGAAGCTTTCCTAACATGCTGATACTTGTGTTAATAAGCTTCTCTCTTTCTTCTGAATGATAATTCTCATCCGTTGCACCGCTTCCTGCCTTAATAATGTATCTTTCAACCACCATGTATACATCAAATAACTGCTGTGATATGTCAAATCTCATATCAAGCGCTGATACAAGCTGGTCAACAACTCTTTTCGCCATTCGCAGATTTTCTTTATAATCAGCCGGGTTTTTATCATTGACCGCATCCTCCATGTACTGGATAGCCATATCCATGGTTATAACAACAAGCTCTGTTCTGTTTGCCTGGCTGATTCTATATGAAAATGTCTTAATTGCCTCTTTGTTCATACCTGATTACTCCATTTTACTGTAAAATCTGAAGAACTGTCGCTGGTCTTTCATTTGCCTGTGAAAGAATTGATGTGGCAGCCTGTGTAAGCACGTTGAGAGATGTATAGGTTGTCATCTCCTCTGCCATATCAGTATCCATCATTGTTGAAAGGGCTGATTCTGCATTCTCTGTAGATACAGCGAGATTATTCCTTGTATGCTCAAATCTGTTAGAATAAGCACCGATCTTAGAACGAACCTCATTAACCTTGTTGACAGCCTCATCAACCTTGGCAATTGCCTGGGTGGCTGTAACTGTTGTCATTACATTAACCGTATCAACTCCAAGTGTATATGAAGTAACCGCAGGGATATCAAGCTCAATTACCTGATTCTCATTAGCACCGATATGAATACTCATAGTACCTACATCTGTAAGCTCCTGCTCAATCTTCTTTTCATTTCCACCTGTCTTCGTTGCCTGAAGTGCGCTATCATCAAACTTTGTTCCAGCCACATTGCCAGGCACATCAAACTGGAAATTACGGTTATTTACATCTGTAACTGTAATAATAGTTCCCTTAGTTGAGATAACTGCACTATCTGCAAATCCGACTCTTTTTCCACCATCTGTACTGAATTCTGCCACAACATCTCTACCCTGTGCCTGAATACCCTTGTCAGCTCCTGATGCAACATAAGCTTTACCCAAACCAAGCTTCTGTGCAAGCGCCTTATTGTCACATGTTATATCAAGTGTCATCTGTGAACCATATTCTTTTGTCATGAATATGAGGGTATTGCCATTATATGTTGATGCAGCCTTATAACCTGCATATGTTGTTCCATTCCCACCTGTTGGTGTTGTAATTGGGCCATTCGGTGTCGTAGTTCCTGCAAGAGTCTTATCTGTTGTATCATTATCAAGGCTTGCTGTTGCAAAAAATCTTCCACCAGCCTTATCAGCTGCGTCTGTGAGTTTAGTCATTATTGTATCCAGTGTGTCGCCTTCATTGATACTTACATCATATCCATTAATTGAAATTGAACCGGCTGTTGTCTTATCTATCTTATCTGTGTCAGACATTGTGACTTTGCCATCTCCAACTGCTACTGCCTGTCTGGCATCTTCCTTAACTGTAATGCCATAAGTTCCTGCTGTGTAGTTATCAGATACTGAAAGGTTAACCACACCTTGCACATTAGAATAAACTCTTCTTGCAAGATTACCGTTAAGAAGCGGTTGTGTATTGAACTCTGTCTGTGTTGTTATTCTGTCTATCTCTGAATTGATACTGTCCAGCTCCTTTTGAATCGCTGCACGCTCATCATCTGAGTTGACATCATTCGCAGCCTGGACTGTAAGCTCCTTCATACGTGCCAGCATTGCATTTAACTCCTGCAATGCCCCCTCAGCTGTATTAAGGACAGATTCACCATCTGCCGCATTGTTATCTGCCTGGTCAAGACCTTTTATCTGCATTCTCATCTTCTCTGAAATAGCACATCCTGCCGGGTCATCTGCTGACGTGTTAATCTTATATCCTGAAGAAAGTCTCCTGATTGAGTTGGACAGGTTATCCTGTGCCTTCTGCAGTGCATTATTAGCAGTCATCGCACTTATGTTAGTATTAATACGCATATATCTATCTCCTTACATTGCTTTCTAACTGGCATCCATGCCCACTCAGCCTGACAATCCTTTGTCATCTTTTAATCATTCTTTTAACTTTATCGGCGGAAATGTTAATTTACACAAGACCTTCAACAACAGTTTTTGCAATTTTGTAAAGAATGGCACTTGAAATCTGTGTCTCCTCACTATTATAAATGCTTCTCTCAACATTTCTTACTGGATTGATTATGACATCTGCTCTCTTGCAGCCATAATTATCCTTAACACACTGCGCTGCATTTTCCAGTTTACCCTTAAATGCATCTGCTGCTTCAATTTCCTGCTTATCAGGCAGACCTCTTATCGATGCTTTTGTCTCGTACAATGCTGATATCTGGATATCACTATCACCAACAGATATATTCACATTAACGTTTCCAAGCATACTGTCTTCATAACTTATAGATATCTTACCTGACTGCTCACTGTCTGACTTAAATGATACCTTCATCATACCAATTCCATCACCCTTGATATACGGAATTGTGTAATCCTCTCTTCTTGTACTTCTAACCATCATCTGCGCTGTCATCTGTGTAATAGAAGCAGACTTTACAACATCATAGCTGTTGTCATCCTTCTCTATCTCCTCTGCCAGCTTGTCAGAAGCCTCATCACAAAGGCTGCTTATTTTAGCTGTCAGCTTTTCTCTGTCGTCCAGGCTGTCAAATATATCTCTTGCCCTGTTCTTATCAATCCCAAATCTATTATTGAACAAATCGGACATCATAAGTTGTTCCATAGCCTGGATATTATTAAGTGTTATATCCTCTCCACCCTGTTCAAGCTCATTGATAACTGCCGAGTCTGCCTCTGCCACCTGTCTGACAAGCTCCATATACTCATCCATATATGCTGCCTCTGCTGCCGCATCATAGAACTCATCTGCCGCCTCACAGAAGTTTTCAACACTTCTCTCATATATTGGCTTATTGTCGTTAACATTTTTAAGAGTATTAGGTGTAATCTTGTCGCCTGTTGTCATGAACAGATTAGTATAATAATTCTCATATACACTGACATTGATATCTGATTTATCATCAACTGACATATCTATGTTATTGTATGATTTTCTGCTGTTGTATGCGCTCACAAGATTGCTCATTGTAATATCCGCTCCCTGTGCCGCAAGCGCACCAACCGCCTTACCTGCGTCTTTGGTAAACATGTTCATCATCTTATATATTCCGATGAACTGCCTGCGCTCCTTAGCTGTTATTCCATTAGTCCTGTCCAGTTTATATAAAAATGTGCTGTATTTGTCATCAGTATCTCTGCCATTTTTCTCGTTCTCAGCTTTTAGATACTCATTGACCTCCCGGATATCTGTTGTATATGGATTGACATTGTTTCTAATCATATCAAGAACTGTCTCAGGATTCATATTGGCAACAAGACTGTCTAATGCAGACTTTAATTCCTTGATATTCATGACATTGTCTTTAGTGACATCCATATTATTCTTAACAAGAATACCCACAGCTTCACGGTTGCTCTTATTATCTTCCATTCCCATGTCTGATAACATAGCTCCTGCACTCGCCTCTACTGCACGGTCAGCAGAGTCACCAAGGTCACCTCTTACTGTGCTTTCCATTGTCTCGTATGCCACACCAGCTTTGTTAAATCTGGCTCTTATGCTCATTCCTGTCTTTGCTGCAGACATTACTGTAACAACATTTTCTGCACCTGCACTATACGCAATTTCGCTGTACAAAGCGCCTATCATCTCAACTGGAGATTTACCAATATTATAAAGTGCCTCTCTTGTATTAAATGCTGTATTATAAAGCTCATCGCTGTCTATATCGTGTGCAAGCTGCTTTCCAAGCTCATCCATGAATATCTCTTTATCATAAGCAAGAAGATGTTGATGCAATGTTGTTATTGAAACTGTATTTATATTAAGTCCGTTTTTTTCAATATTAATGCCAGCCTCTGCTGTCATAAGAATCTGAATTTCAAGAAGCATTCTTGTGCTGCTCTGCTGTCTGTCATTATGTCCTGATTCCCCCTGGCCAGCCGCATCTGAACCATCTTCATTGACAGCATTACCTGTATCAGCCTGATTAACTGTGCTGCCTGTATCAGCAACATACATTTCATATGCCTCATCAAGTGATTTAAGGCTCACAATTCCATCATCTGACATTTCATGTGCCATGTTAACGCAAACTGCCTCATTACCGGCAATCTTGTCCAATGTATCTAATGCCTTGGCAACATTACCATATACATCAGTCTGATTCGTCAAAACAGCATTTTCAGGAGCAATGCCTGCTTTGATTGCATCTATTGTCTTTTCTGCCACATTTTCTTTAGAGAAATTTATATCATCAACTGCTGCCATATATTTAAGGTTATCCTCTGTTACCGGCATATCCTCCATAAGAAGTGCCTTGGCATTGGCAAGACTTGATTCATTCACATCCAGACCTGCTTTTTTTATAACATTTTCAATCTGTGGTTTAAGTTCATTCCACTCTCTGTCACTCATATTTCCCTGACGTATCTTGTATGCATGCTCTGCAATCTGTATATTATCAAGAGTTGCTTCACATTTATTGGACACCATATATACCTTGGCATCCATAGATACGTGATATTCGTCTGAACTCTTCAAATCACTCAGTTTGTCTACAGCAGCAGCAACTGCATCTATGTTTGCATCGGTTGATGGAACACCACTATCTCCAAGCCGACCTGAAACATGCTGTGCAAATGCTTCACTTCCCACAACTTCTTTAATCTTATCTACATCAATATCTCCTGCATATACTCTGTAATTCTCATTATATGCGGCAAGTTCTATCTTAATCCTGTCAACAATGTTAACGCAGTCTTCCTGGCTTAAATCATTAAGATTAAACCCATCCTCATTAATCTTTACTGCATCTGCACCGCTTAATCTGTTAAAAAGATTCTTCAAATTAGCCTTAGCATCTGTAGCACTCTGCATTATCTGTGATTTAATATCATCAGCTTCTTTCATCAGGCTGTTGTATGTATTCTGATCCATCGCCTTTTTATCAACAGCTGCGCCAGACACCACAACACCTGCAAACGCAGTCTGTGACGCCTCACTCTTTTTATTCTCAGCTACATTGATCGATGTTCTGCCAGGAGTACTGCCTGCGCCGATCCCCGCTGCATTAGCGCTGTATGCACCGCTTCCCTGCAGTCCGCTTGTCTTGTTAAATTCCGAACCATCTATATAAATCATATGACCTCCTGATTTTCCATTATCTTGTATCTCTATTCTGACTTGGATATCCCCAGCAGATGTTTTTTTGACTTAGATATTCCCAGCAAATTATTTTTCTTCTGATTTGGATTTCCCAACAAATTTCCACTTAAAAAATCCAAAAACACCTATTTTACACTTCGCTAAACCCAACTTTTGGATTTTTCTTGTCATTTTCTCATATTAAGCCAACTTTTATCTGAATTTTGGATTTTTTCTGTATTTGCTTAAGAATAAAGAGATTCCCCTTCTTCTCTCTCTGCTTTAGCTCCGCATTTCCAGCAATTTTGGATTTTTTCTGGAAAAAATGACTATCTAAGCCAAACACATAATAATTTCTTCTTAATATCCCTGAAATCATCTGTATGACCCACTAATGGAAAAGCAAAAACTGTGTAAAGCATACGCTCTACACAGTTTATCGTCACAAATGTTTATTTAATTTAGTTTCTGCCTTGATTGTTCCACAAATATTCTACAGACTTTCTTTCTTATCAAGCTTGTTGGCTGAAAATTCATATACACATACACCATACTTCGGTATATCGATAAGAACTGACTGATTATATCCATCACAATCTTTAGATACCGCAGTAAGTGTCTTCTTCTGATGCTTTTCATCACTGCCAAGCACCAGCTTATACTTGCCTTTGGCGGGAACGCCTACTTTGAAAGAAGCTCTTTCTACAGGCGTAAAGTTGAGTACAAATAGCAGATGCTTTTTTCCATTAGGACTTATCCTGCAGAATGAATATATGCTGTTATCTTTGTCATCCGCATTAATCCATTTAAATCCATCCGGGTTGTAATCTGTCTTATACAGACATGGATAATCCCTGTATAGCTTATTACATTTCTTAGTAAATTCCTGCATTTCCTTGTGGTCAGTTTCACCTAACAGATACCAGTCAAGGGACTTCTTTTCATCCCACTCATTCCACTGTCCGAACTCCTGTCCCATAAATAAAAGCTTCTTACCAGGATGACCTGTCATATACGCATAAGCAAGCTTTAAGTTAGCAAACTTATCCTCTCTCTCTCCAGGCATCTTGCCTATCATAGAACATTTAAGATGAACAACCTCATCATGTGATAATACAAGTATAAATCTTTCACTATACGCATACACAAGACTGAAGGTCAGCTTTCCATGGTTAAACTTACGGAAATATGGATCAAGCTTCATATACTCTGTAAAATCATGCATCCATCCCATATTCCACTTAAATGTGAATCCCAGGCTGTTATAATCATCTGGATCACCACTGACGTTCGGCCATGCTGTAGACTCCTCGGCAATAGTTATAGCCTGTGGAAATCTTACCTTCATCTGGCTGTTAAAATGCTTAAGGAAATCCATGGCTTCAAGATTGCCATTGTCACCATATTTGTTAGGAACCCAGTTGCCTGCTGTCCTGCCATAATCAAGATAAAGCATAGAAGCCACAGCATCAACTCTGAGTCCATCCACATGATACTTGTCAACCCAGAACATTCCATTGGCAATAAGGAAGTTAGACACCTCATTCTTGCCGTAATCAAATACTTTCGTTCCCCAGTCAGGATGCTCTCCTTTTCTTGGATCAGAATATTCATATACACAGCTTCCATCAAAATTCGCAAGTCCATGTGCATCTTTTGGAAAATGTGCTGGAACCCAGTCAAGAATAACTCCTATTCCCTTGCTGTGCATATAATCCACAAAATACATAAAATCCTTAGGTGTGCCATATCTTGCTGTCGGTGCATAATAACCGGTTACCTGATATCCCCATGAACCATCAAAAGGATACTCAGCTATTCCCATAAGCTCAATATGAGTATAGCCCATCTCTGACACATAATCAGCAAGGTCTTTGGCTATCTCCCTGTAATTCATGAACCCATCTTCTGTTCCATCATCCTTCTTCTTCCATGAGCCGATATGACATTCATATATTGACATCGCAGACTCAAGGTGATTTTCTTTCTTCTTATTCTCAACCCACGCTGTATCTGTCCACTTAAATCCACTAAGATCTGTTATGACAGATGCTGTATCTGGTCTTAACTGTGCCCGGTTAGCATAAGGATCAGCCTTATAGAGCATCTCACCTGACTGTGATTCAATCAGATACTTATAGCATTGTCCCTCACATGCGCCAGGAACGAACAGCTCATATACACCGCCATCTGACACTGGTGTCATGGCATACTGATCTCCATTCCATCCATTAAAATCGCCTACAACACGTACCGTTCTTGCTGCTGGTGCCCACACTACAAAATAAACGCCCTCTTTGCCATCTTTAACTGCAATGTGCGCTCCCATTTTATTATATATTTCATAATGAGTACCTTGTCCGAATAAATATGTATCAAGCTCAGTCATGAAAACCTCAGTTGTATCATTCTTCATGCATTATTCCATCCTTCCATATATGTATTGTTATAATTCAATTATTAATCACGACTTTTGTGTTTTAGATTTCTTACACATTCTGTTAATCTGTTAACATTATAACATAGCATATAAAAAAAGGCTAATACTTATTTGTATGTTTCAATTAATGTTTTTATTATTACAAATGTTGTGTTATAATCAGCGTATAACGTCAAAGGAGTAGAAATTTAATGATTTACTATTTAATTGGATCAGAACATATCAGGATTCTTACATTTATTAGTGTATTATTTGCATTTGCCCTTACGTGCGCAGCCATCAGATTTGGCAAGAATACTCTTCCAAGAGATGCTGGAAGAGCATACGCAATTAACGGCACTAAATCAGTCGGCAAGCCTAGAGGAGCCGGCATCATATTTATACTTACATTTACATTATCAAGCGTATTATTCATTCCAATGAATGCAGAACTTATTATTTATCTTATACTTGTTCTTGCCGCCATGTTAAGCGGATACCTTGATGACAGTGCCAAGACACCATGGGGTAACCTTAAAAAAGGTCTTATAGACTTTGCGATAGCTATTATGGGAGCAGTGACATACCTTCACTACAACCCTCACACATTTGAACTTTCATTCATTCCTGATAAGATAATTACACTGAATCCTGTTGTATATGGCATTCTGATTGTCATACTCATATGGGCAAGTATCAATGTCACTAACTGCTCAGATGGTGTAGATGGTCTTTGTGGAACTCTTTCAGTTGTAACGCTTGTATCAACATACGTACTGTTCAAGTCATACGAAATTGAACCATATTTTAGACATATTCTGCTTATCATGATAGTATGTATTCTTGGATACTTATGGTTTAATGCCTCTCCAAGCCGCCTTCTTATGGGCGATGCAGGTTCGCGTGCCATTGGTCTGTTCATTGCATTTACATTTTTAAAGCTCCACAGGCCACTCCTTTTCATACCTATGGCGCTTATGCTTATACTGGATGGTGGATTAGGATTATTCAAGGTTTCATGCATGAGATTTCTTCATCTTAAACCACTCAAAAATATCCGCACACCAATACATGACCATATGAGAAAGAATCTCGACTGGTCAGACCCACAGGTTGTTTTCAGATTTGCAATAATCCAGGCTGTTATCTGTATTGCAGTAATTTTCCTTGCTGTTTAGCCAGACTAAATTCTATTTAGATTTTTCTTGATATTAAGAAAATATGCGGTAAAAATCCAAAATCTCGTAAAAAATTGGATTTTACCGCATATTTTTTGAATTTGACCCAAAAGTCAGGTTTAGCGAAGTGTAAAACCTGCAATTTTGGATTTTTCATCGTATATTCTTCATATTCAGCCAAAATATGTCTCCTGCAAGCTGCTACTTATGCCTATGGCGTGCTGCTCTCCTGTGTTCACGCTCTTTTATCTGTTTCTGACGTATCTTCTCGGCGCCTTCTTCATCAGTACATTTCATTATTCTGACAGCATAGCTTATGTCATCATCCGTCTGCTTTACCTTGAATCTGCCCTTGATAAGCCCATGCTCCTCACACATAAACAGACCATAGTACGTCTTGCTGTTAGTTGCATACCATTTGATAAGACGCTTCATAGGTCTGCCACATTTAAAACATCTGCAGGCACGTACTACCCTGTCAGAAGCGGCGGTCTCCCGCTTGGCGAATCCTTTGGATACAAACTTCTCATACTCACCAAAATTAAGATATATCTCATCCTTGCGCCGCTTAGGTATTCTGTATGTGTCTATGCTGTAAAATGCTCCAACCTTGTCAATATCAAGATGCTTCATAACCTTGGCAGTATATCTTGCATCACTGTCAGCCATATGGAATTCTTCATCCTCCTCGATTTCAAATTCCTCTATGACACGCTGCAGTGTACTTCTTGCTTTGCCGTCCTGATACTGTATACTGTAAAGCTTCTGAAGGTCATAATATAACAAAGGCTGAGCCAGTGTATTCTCTATATTATGATATGTCATATTTCTCTGGAATTCAGTAAGATCCATGCTTCCCCATGTACAGAAAGTATACTCTTCTCCACACCACTCCAAAAAATCACTACAGACATCGGCAAAAGGTCGTCCCTTCTCATACAAGTCATCCATAGTGATTCCTAATATCTCACTTATCTTCCTGTGAAGCTTGTCATATGCAACGGGGCAGACATAAGCAGAAAATTCTCCCTGCTCATCCAGGTTCTCATCCAGCTTGACAGCTCCAATCTGTATTATCTCAAATGGCATCATCGCCTCTGACGTCGATTTACCACCCGGACTCTGATTCCATTCAAGGTCAAATACTATATAATTCATCACGTTCCCCAATATAAAACTATTTTGTTAATAATTATTTTAATTATAACGTGTGCAGTGGCTTATGTCGATATTTTTTTATATATATAATAATATGATACTGACAGCTATATCCACTTATTATTATTGTATTATTTTCCATTTAAGTGTATTATTATATTGATATAAAATGCTGTAAGCAGGATTTCCTGCAGCATAAATAACCCTAATTCATTAAACCTAATTCATTAAACCTAATTCATTAAAGGAGATACGAATTAATATGAAAAATAAAGCAAAAAACAAAAGAGGCACTGTCGCATTCAAAATATGTGCACTTGTAATTGCTGCACTTATTATTTCCAATCTGACAAATATGATTCTGATTGTAAATAATTCAAGAATTATTATCCGCTCAACTGTCCAGAACAGTATGATGAGCATGGCTGAAACATCTGCCAAACTTGTATCTAATGAAATGCGTGTTAATAACAACAAGTCTTTATCCTATAATGAATATGACCGCATTCTCAAAGACACTAAACTTAAAGGTGTAGAAAGTTCTTACATCTATATCGTTTCATCTGATGGAACAATGTTGTACCACAATGACAAAGACAAGGTAGGCAAACCAGTTGAAAACAGTGTTGTAACCAGTCTTGTTGAACAGATTAAATCAGGCAAAACACCTGCACCTGCCATAGTTGATTATGATTTTAAAGGCGTTGTAAAATATGCAGGATATGTAGTGCTTGACAACAAAGATATCGTTGTTGTCAGTGCAGATGAGGCTGATGCATTAAGTGGAATTACCAGAATAACTAATATTTCAGGCATAGTACTGCTTGGAATCCTCGTTGCTGCCATTATTATCGCATATTTTTTCAGCAGGTCAATTTCACGCCCACTCTCATCATTAAGCCTTCTTATCAAAGAAATTGCTGCTGGTAACCTGAACGTGGATTTTTCTAAAATCCGCAAATCTAACGATGAAGTCGGTCTTATTACTGAAGAAATGGAGACTATGACAACAGCTTTAAATTCAATAATAGGCCGTATCAAACATGTTGGTAATGCAATGCATGAAGACAGCAATGAGCTTAACGAGACAAGCAGCCAGACACTTTCTGCCAACGATGAAATATCACGTGCAGTTCAGGATGTTGCTGAGGGTTCAACTAATATGGTAAATTCAATATCCAATATCAATAGTTCTCTTGAAACTATGTCTCTTGAAGCAGAGCATATTGATAACTCAGTAATAGATATTAAAAATCAGACATCATCCGTTCAGGAAAGCAGTAATGCCATGAACGAAAAGATGCACCAGATGCAGGAAAGCAGTGAAGTAATGGATTCTGGCATAAGTGAAATATCGGCACATATCACTAAAGTAAATGAAATTGTTGATAAAGTCGGTGAAATCATCTCGGTAATTGAAGAAATATCAGAACAGACTAACCTTTTATCATTAAATGCATCTATTGAAGCTGCCCGTGCCGGTGACGCCGGAAAAGGTTTTGCCGTTGTTGCCGAAGAAATCCGTACTCTTTCTGATAATACTGCTAACGAGCTTAATAACATCAGAGAAATTATTTCTGAGCTTGTCAGTGAATGTGGCACATGCGTTGACGATTCCAAGAAAATCGTGGAACACAACCAGCTTCAGAAAGATTCTATTAATACCGTTTTAAAAGAATTCAGTAATCTTAATTCACAGATTACATTAACGGCTGATAAAGCTGATGATATCCAGAAACAGGTTGAACAGATGGTTCAGCTTAACAATGAAATAACCAATACAAGCGCCAGCCTTGCAGATGTCAGCTCAACTAATGCTGCTGCATCCCAGGAGATGAACGCTAACATTGAAGAATTAAATGCTATGATGAATAATGTTACTACTATGGCTGAAAATATGAAGTCACAGGCAGATGAACTCAATGCCTCTATTGAATATTTCAAATAATAGTATTTACTTTATGTTAATTCCTATGTTATATTGTACTTACATGATTATATTTATAAGGAGGTCGTCCATGTCAAAAAAATACATAAAACCAGCTATCTCAATAGTTTCAGATGTTGCAGAGAATGTATATGCTGCAAGCGGTTCATCTAATGGTACTGTCAATACAGGCAGCATAAGTGTAATCGACCGTTGGGGCAATACTGGTGGCAAGGCAATGTTCCAGACTGAATGGTCTTCAATTGAAGGTACTATTACTCTTAATGTAAGCTTTAACGATACTATCGATGATATTGAGACAAGTGATTCTTCTGTCCAGAAGAGCTACTCTGGCAATACGGCAACATTAACATTTGCATCAACAATTGCAAGTCCTTTAAGGATAGGTGTTCATCTGAATCACGGAACTAACATAGACAATCTGCAGATAACAGGATCTAGTTATTCTGTTAAAT
The DNA here is from genome assembly GCA_934359185.1 of uncultured Lachnospira sp. Lineage (GTDB taxonomy): Bacteria > Bacillota > Clostridia > Lachnospirales > Lachnospiraceae > Lachnospira. The sequence continues at coordinate 93,994 of CAKRLE010000010.1, forward strand.
AATTGATTCATACAATTATCATTTTCTTATTACAGAATTTTAACATGTGAATTAAAACAACCCCAGAAAGCTTGTATATGCTTTCTGGGGTTATTCTTTTCACTTATCAACTTAATTATTAATTATTCACAAAGCTTTGAAAATGCATCAGCTACGAACTGTACTTTAGTTCCTATAATAACCTGTACTGATGTCTTGCCAGGCTTCATAACACCTGCAACGCCTGCTGATTTAATCACCTTATCATTAACAAGACTGATGTCTTTTACCTCAAGTCTGAGTCTTGTGATGCAGTTATCAATGCTTGCGATATTTTCTTTTCCGCCGCATCCCTCAAGGATTGTCTTTGCAACGGCTACGTAATCATCATTAGCAAGTTCTGCCTTCTTTTCTGCTTCTATATCGTCATCTTCTCTACCTGGTGTCTTAAGATCCCATTTCTTGATAGCGAAAAGGAATACAAAGTAGAATACGATAAATGCTGCGATTCCTAAAGGAATAATCAACAATGTCCTCTGTGCTGCTGGTAGAGATGCTGAGAATAATAAATCCATCGCACCTGCTGAGAAGCTGAATCCTGCACGGAAGCCAAGAGCAACTGTAATCATTGTGAAGATACCATAAAGTAAAGCATAGATTACATAAAGGGCTGGAGCAAGGAACATGAAAGCAAATTCGAATGGTTCTGTAACACCGCAGATAAACGCACATATAGCGGCTGAAGTTACAAGACCAATTGCTACTTTCTTCTTAGCTGGTTTTGCACACTTAATCATTGCACAAGCTGCACCAGGTATACCAAACATCATACATGGGAAGAATCCTGACATATACATACCAAGACTCCATGTAACATCTGCTGAAGTCTGACCTTTCCAGAAGTGCTGTAAATCACCAAGTCCAATAGTATCAAACCAGAATACATTGTTCAATGCGTGATGTAATCCTGTAGGAATTAACAGACGGTTAAGGAATGCATAGATACCTGCACCGACAACGTCTAATCCGATGATTGCTTCACCAAGAGCAACAAGTCCGCCGAAAAGTAATGGCCATACAAACAGTAATACAACAGATGCAAGAATTGAAACAAGTCCTGCAACAATTGCTACACAACGCTTTCCACTGAAGAATGACAGCCAGTCAGGAAGCTTCGTATCCTTAAACTTGTTGTAACATGTAGAACCAATTATACCAGAAAGAATTCCGATAAATGGGTTTGCAATCTTGTTGAATGCAAGTGTCTTAGTAGCACTATCTGCAATTGATGGTATAATGGTTGTAACAAATGCTGTAGAAAGAAGTGTTGTAATCATTAACCATGAAGCAAGTGCTGCAATTGCGCCGGTACCATCGTTCTTTTCCGACATACCTACACCAACACCAATTGCGAAAAGGATAGCCATGTTATCAATTAAAGCGCCACCAGCTTTTACAAGAAACAGGCCAATAAGATTTGCCGCACCATGGATTTCACCACCCTGCATTGTTGCTGGACAGAGCCAGTAACCAATACCCATGAGAATACCACAGATAGGCAGTACCGCTACGGGAAGCATTAACGCTTTTCCCAATTTTTGAAGAAATTTCATAAGTTTCTCCTCCTTTATGTTATTTTAAACTGGATTTTATCCAATCAGTTTCATTAGTAATCTCCCAAAGATTAAGAAATCTTCAGAATTGCATCATCAAGGGAAACCTCTCCCTCTTTCAGAATACTTATATCACTATAGTCATCTGTGTTACATATAATAACAGGTGTTATTATATCCAGTCCAGCTGCCTTGATTTTGTCCAGATCCACATCAAGAAGCAAATCACCTCTTTTTACCTTGTCTCCAGAAGCAATATGGGCTGAGAAAGGCTCTCCTTTAAGTGTGACTGTATCAAGTCCAATGTGAATAAGAAGTTCTGTTCCCTGATTTGTCTTTATTGTAACCGCATGAAGCGTATCAAAGACCATTGTGACCTCGCCATCAGCTGGAGCATATACTTTACCCTCTGATGGAATTACAGCAAACCCATCACCCAGAATCTTTTCAGAAAATGTTGGGTCTGAAACCGCTGTAAGTGGAACTACTTTTCCATTACATGGAGAATAGATTGTATTGTCCTTTGATTTTCCCTTTAAAAAACCTAACATATTATCTCCTTTCCATCTATGTATACGCCAACTATATTTAATTCTTTATCCAGAAGCACAAAATCTGCTCTTTTTCCAACAGCTATACTTCCTGCCTCATCAAATATTCCTATTTCTTTAGCAGGATTAGATGCAGCACACATTACCGCAGTCTCCAGAGACAATCCCGCTTTCTTTACAACATAACGCATGCAGTCCATTAAATTAGTTGCAGACCCGGCAATTGTACCATCATGCAAAGTTGCAAGATTACCTTTTACAGATACAGGCTGTCCTCCAAGAGTATACTCTCCGTCATCAAGTCCTGTGGCTCTCATGCTGTCACTAATCAAAATCATGCGCTCTGCACCAAACATTGCAAATGTTGCACGAATTACTGAAGGATGAATATGAACACCATCACAGATAAGTTCGGCATGACATTTACCAGAATCCCTGACAGCTCCTATAACCCCAGGATTTCTATGGTTCAATGGTGGCATTGCATTATATAAATGTGTCGCATGAGATGCACCGCGTTCTATAGCTTCTTTCGCTGTATCATAATCTGATGCTGTGTGAGCCAGCGAAACTACAACATTGTCCTTTACTTTATCTATAAACTCCATAGCTCCTGGTTCTTCCGGAGCAATATCGACAAGCTTAATCAAACCATTCGCTGCCTCCTGAAGTTTACAGAAATATTCGTAATCACAATGCATTATATTATCCGCTGCCTGTGCTCCCTTTTTTGAAGGACTTATAAATGGTCCCTCCATATTAATGCCGACAATATGTGCTCCACCATTATAAGAGTACTCACCAGCATTTTTCATAACTTTAACAAGTTCATCTTTAGGTATTGTCATAGTTGCAAGACATATACTTGTCACACCAACAGATGCCTCATACGCTGCAATAACATCAAGAGCTTCCCTGGTGCCATCACACATATCTGCACCTTTGCAGCCATGAAAATGTATATCTACCAGTCCCGGAATCATATAAAGCCCATCAGCCTCAATTACCTCTCCAGCTCCCTCTGGTATATCAGATATAGCTGCAAATTTTCCATCTTTAACTACAACATCTGTTCTAACAAAGCAATTATCCTGTGTAAAAACATTTGCATCCTTTATAATCATCTGTTCACACCTTCTATCTGTCGTACACCCGCTTATTAAATCATGCTGAGTGCTGCTTCATCCGCTACCAGCGTAACATCATTATGCAGCTGTAAAACTGACGCAGGAACCTGTGGTGTAATAGGACCAAAAAACGCTTTTTTTACAATTTCTGCTTTATCCTCACCGCTGGCAACAATCAGTATTTTCTTTGCCTGCATAATTGTCTTGATTCCCATTGTGTATGCCTGCTTTGGAACATCTTCTGCAGATGCAAAAAATCTCTTATTAGCTTCAATTGTAGAAGTGGTAAGATTAACACAATGAACCTGTTTTTCAAAGGATTCACCAGGTTCATTAAATCCAATATGACCATTATGTCCAATACCTAAAACCTGTAAATCAACTCCACCCATGGACTGTATTAACTTGGAATATCTGTTACATTCTTTTTCAGAATCCAGTTCCATTCCATCGGGTAAATGTGTGTTCTCAACCGGTATATTAACATGATCAAATAAATTCTTGTGCATAAAGTAATAATAACTCTGATCATTATCACGGCTGAGACCTTTGTATTCATCCAGATTAATCGTTCTGACTTCTGAAAAATCCAGGTCTCCTTTATTATACCAGTCAACAAGCTGTTTATAGAGACCGATTGGTGTAGAGCCTGTCGCCAGTCCCAGAACACAATCTGGTTTCATAATAACCTGCGCAGATACAATATTAGCCGCTTTTCTGCTCATACCTGCATAATCTTCTGCTTTATATATTCTCATTGACTATCACTCCATTTCGCATATTTTACTACGAACCCCAAGCACCATTGAAGGTGATACGCTGAGTTCATCAATTCCCATCTTTACGAATCTTTCTGTCAGAGTTGTATCTGCTCCAAGTTCACCGCATATACCAACCCACTTACCATGCTTATGTGCGCCATCAATAGTCATCTGTATCATACGAAGAACAGCCTCATGATGTGAATTATAAAATCTGTCCAGTCTGTTATTCTGTCTGTCAATAGCCAGTGTATATTGTGTAAGATCATTCGTGCCTATGCTGAAGAAATCTACCAGCTCTGCAAGCTCTTCACTCATCATGACCGCAGCCGGCGTCTCAATCATAATACCCTGCTCTGGAATCATATAAGGAATATTCTCTTCCTCAAGCTCCTTTGCAACTTCTTCAACAATCTTTTTAATACACATTACTTCTTCCACAGAAATAATCATCGGATACATTATTGATAAATTACCATATATGGCAGCTCTAAGAAGTGCCCTCAGCTGTGTTTTGAAAATGTCTGGCTGTTCCAAACAAATTCTGATAGCACGATATCCCATTGCTGGGTTAGCTTCCTGACCAAGTCCAAGATAATCTACATTCTTGTCTGCGCCGATATCAAGTGTTCTTATAACTACTTTTTTACCAGCCATTGTCTGAAGTACCTGACGATATGCATTAAACTGTTCTGTTTCATCTGGAAGTTCGTTTCTTCCAAGATATAAAAACTCACTTCTGAACAGACCAATTCCCTCAGCATCATTTTCCAAGACATATGCTACATCTGATACACTTCCAATATTGGCATAAAGATGAATTTTCCTGCCGCTCTTTGTAACAGATTCACGTCCTTTATAAGTTGAAAGGAGCTTTTTCTGTTCCTGTTCCTTCTGTTGTGCCTCCTTTGCTTCACTAAGCTGGGCATCATCTGGATCCAGATAAAAAACAGCTTCTTTTCCATCCACAATTGCATTGGTTCCATTGTGCAGCATATCCAAATCAACCGGTACACCGACAAGTGCAGGAATGTTCATCATTCGTGCAAGAATTGCTGTATGTGAATTCTTAGAACCATGTACCATTACAAATGCCAGAATCTTACTCTTATCCATCTGTACTGTTTCACTTGGTGTCAGATCATCTGCTACAATAATTGATGGCTCCATATCATTCCAGTCAATCTGTTCTTCCCCACTCAGATTACGTACCATGCGGTCAGAAACATCTTTAACATCAGCCGAACGTGCCTGCATATATTCGTCATCCATGCTCGCGAACATCTCTGCAAAATTATCACCAGTTACCGCTACTGCATACTCTGCATTAACCTTTTCGTTCTCTATCATATTATGAATAGCATCCTGATAATCTTCATCCTCAAGCATCATCTGATGAACCTCGAAAATCTCTGCATTGACTTTGCCAACCTCCTGCAAAGCCTTGTCATACAGTTCTCCGAGCTGCTTAAGTGTCGCATCTTTTGCTACATCTAAACGTCTTAATTCTGCATCAATATCATCAACATGTATTCTTTTGACAACACTGTCTTTTTTCTTCAGAACGTTGATTGGTCCAATTGCGGTTCCTTTATATACGGACTTTCCAATATACTTTTCCATATTGTATACCCTCTCAAATCATTCTTAAGACTATATTTTAAAGGTTCTCACGGAAGAACTTCTGCATCTGTTCGAAAGCAGTATCTTCATCAGGTCCTTCCACACTGACTTCCACTGTATCTGCATGCTTTACTCCCATGCCCATTACAGCCATCAGCTTACTTGCAGCTGCACTCTTACCATTACATATAATAGTGATAGTGCTTTGATACTTTTTAGCTTCTTTTACAAGTAATCCAGCTGGTCTTGCATGTATTCCAATCTCATCTGTGATTACATATGTAAACTGCTTCATGCTTTATCTCCCCCTTTCTTCCATTATTAAAACCAGCTGAAATTCAGTTGGTTTTTACGTCTCTCATATATCATATGTACATATTAACCATTTTCTTGTATTTTGTCCAGTACATTTTGTTATAAAATTCACAAAATTATTCACAAATCATGATACAACGGCCTTGTATCCTTGTATTCATCATGCTTTGCAGGAATATATGCAATAGTGCAGATACTATTTTAATATCTGCACTACTACTACTCATATTATTTTGTTTTGTAATCAAAATCAGGAATGTTGTTCCATCTGTTGCGGAAGTAATGGGCAACCAGCTTAGGCTTTCTGTCTCTTGTAAATATGCCTTTCTTATTACCCTGTACTCTGAGCAGACTCTGGCTTGTTGCAAAATCTGCAAAATTCCATACCTGTTCACCTGCTATAAAATCTAACTCATCAAATACTTTATTATTCATCTCATAATACTCTACCTGATATTCCTCTGTATACATAACAGATGTTGTATCATGAAGACCGCTTACAGTATCTGCGCCATACTCTGTAAACACAACTGGTTTACCAAGTTTTCCCCACTCTGCAAGCTCCTTTCTAAGCCCTTTTTCTGAAACCTCAAGATCTGGTCCTCCAAAGTACCAGCCATAATAACGGTTAAGACAGATAACATCACTAAGCTTTGATGAACAATCTGTATCAGCCGCTGTACCCTGTACGCTTACCAGTGTGCATGGACGGTTCTGTGGGTCAAGCTGTCTTGCAAGGTCATATAATGGCTTGAAATATTCATATGCACCTTCTGCTGCTGAATCTGGCTCATTAGCAATACTCCACATTACAACACACGCATGGTTCTTATCTCTTGAAATCAGGTCACGTATTACATCTTTATGATGCTCCTGTGTCTGTACACCATGCTCCTTGTCAAATGTTCCGATTCTTTCTCCGCCAAAATTAGCGCCTCCGCCAAACTGAAGATTGACTCCTACTGCTGTTGTCTCATCGATAACTACAATACCTTCTTCATCACACAGCCTCATCATTTCTTCACTGTATGGATAGTGGCTTGTTCTGAAGCTGTTAGCATGCTGCCACTTCATAATTGATATATCTTTTGTGTTCATTGGAAGATTAATTCCACGTCCATTAGGAAATGTATCTTCATGCTTGCCATATCCCTTAAAATAGAATGGTCTTTCATTAATTAAGAACTTTATTCCATCAACTCTTACACTTCTTATTCCATATGGAAGTGTGTATACATCCTCGCCTGCTGTAACCTTAATCTGATAAAGATAAGAATTTAATGGCTGCCATAATTTAACATTATCAATTGCTATCTTACCTGTAGTACCTTCTGCACACGCTACTTTAGTGCCTTCTGCGTCAAATACCTCAACCTTGCATGAAGTATTTTCTTTATCTTCTCCTACAATATCAACTGTATAATCAAGAACAGCCGATTTTTCCTGTTTACTGAAATCAATATCTGACACTACTGTTATATCATTAATATATGTCTTAGGAGTTGTGTATATTTTAACAGGTCTTGTAATTCCACAATAATTAAAGAAATCAAAGTTTGGATTATTCTGTGGCTTATCAGATGCACCTGCGCCAACTCCACCCATCAGTCCACTCATCATATTAGCCTTGCCGCCAACTGGAAGGGTTGAATAATCGATAACATTGTTAACCGCTATTGTTAGGAGATTATCACCATCCTCAAGCACATCATTTATCTCAACTTCAAATGGAAGGAAGCCACCTTTATGCTCACAAATGAGTTTACCATTGAGATATATCTTTGCATAATGTGTAACCGCTGCACAGCGCAGTACAATTCTCTGGCTCTTTACATAATTCGGAACTGAAATGCTTCTCTGATAGAATACCCAGCCATAATGATCCCTGAAATCAACACCTTCCTTCAAATCATTATATGAAGCTGGAACTGGCATTGTATCTGCATCCTTTAATGGTGCTTCAAACCATTTTTCCTCAAATCCCTTGCCATTGTCTAACTTAAAATCCCATACGCCACTTAAATCACTTAATAATCTTGACTGTGTTAAAATTGGATATAACATAATTAAATTCCTCCTGTATATTTAATATTTTTATTATTTGATATTTTATTTAATATTTTTGTCTTGATTTTTTACTGCTGATCCCTTGCTGCCCTCATTTCTCTTAACTTTGCCGCATTAGACTCAACTCTCTTTTTGTTGAGTGGATATAAGAATATTAATGCGAGCAATAATAATGTCATTCCTGCTGCCGGCATAAGACATGTTACATTGTATATGCCGTCAACAACCTTAGGATCATATGCTGTTGCAGCTGTATATCCTACCATTGAAAGAAGTACACCTGCTAATCCTGATGAACAAGCCTGTCCTAACTTTCTTGCAAAAGAATAAACAGAATAAATTGTTCCGTCCTGACGCACACCTGTGTTTACTTCTGATTCATCAATAACATCTGTAATCATCGCCCATATTACCATGTTAAACATTGAAGTACCAATTGTTGCTACGATTACTAATGCCAGCCATACCCATACATTATGTGTGTGAATTATAAATAATGTGATAAATGATGCTGCGCTGATAAAGCATCCTACAATTGATAATTCTTTCTTACCAATCTTTGAGGCAATCTTTGTAATAAATGTAGAAAGTAAAAGTACTACTACTGTTCCGGCAAGGCTCGCAATCGACATTGCCTTAATGTTTCCAAAATAATTAGGATATATATATGAGTTCATGTTGCTCAATGATAACTGTGCAAGTAAAAATACTAAGGCACACACGATAATTCCTATTAAAGATCTGTTATGCGCAAGCTCCTTGATAAGCTCTTTAAATGAGAACTTCTGCGTATTCTGCTGTACTTTGACTCTTTCTGTTGTCATTTTATAACAGAGCATATAACATATTACTGCACCAATCGAACAAACTAATGCACCAATCATCATCTTTTCACCTGATAATACAGACTTACCAGATTCATCTGTGTAATAAACCACAAGTGGAAGGATAACACCTATTGCTGTCTGGGCAAGTGTTGCACCAATTGTTCTCCAGTTAGAAAGAGATGTTCTGTCTGTTGGATTATCTGAAATTGCTGATGCCATTGAACCATAAGGAATATTAACACCTGTATAACATACGCTTCCCCAAAGAAGATAGGTAAAGAACATCCAGAAAATCTTAAATCCCATCGGCATATTCTGGAACCATGTTGCATACATTAAAAATGATGCCACAGCTACCGGTCCACACATTCTCCTTATCCAAGGGGCAAACTTACCCTTTTTACCAGGTTTGCTTCTGTCCACTATCTGTCCCATTGTTACATCTGTTACTGCATCAACAAATCTTGCTGCCATCATCATAAGACCAACAAGTGCTGCTGAAACCCCCATAACATCTGTATAAAATTTTAATAAAAACATTGCTGATAACAAAAATGTGAAATCGTTACCAAAATCACCGAACATATAGCCCAGTTTATCTTTGATGCCAAATGGCTTTACCTTTCCATTGCTGTCCGTCATAATAATATCCTCCATTCATTTTTTAATTTCATAATTTCATGATATTTTTTAAAGACCGTCCTTAAATATTGCTGCACTTTCTTGTGCTCTTGTTTTCTGTAACTTAATAATATCCTATAAATAACATTCCCGTTATTACGCATTTTAGTATTTATAGTAATATTTTTATCTATGCATTTTTTATGTCAAAAATATTACTATAAACCAAAAATATTTTACTAACATGTTAGTAATGTGTAATCTAACATGCCACTTTACACGCTTATTTTACATAATATACTAACAACAAATATGCCATTTTTTATTAAATTGAACTCGGTGTTTACTTATGATATAATAATAACATTAATATATACAGATTGGAGATATGATATGGAGTGTGCTATTTATCTGGATTATACAATGAAACTGCTCTCTAAAATAAAGGTTCCATCATATATAGTTGACATACCTTTCGTCTGGGATAACAGGTATGATAATGAATTAAGAAAAACAATCTATGCAGAAAATACATTCATCAATCTGACTGCTGACTTTCAGGAATTTGTCGATTTGAACTGTAAGGAGAACAATATACTTCTGCTACATGATGATTTTTCATGTGAATACATATTTTTAAAGCTGTCAGGAGAAGATAAAGCTTTCATGGCAGGACCTTTTTCATTTGAACGGTTTACGAACCAGCGGATTGACGATTTGTGCAGTTATAATTCTATTCCATCAAGGCTTAAAGAATTTATGCAGTTATACTATGCTTCACTTCCTGTATTCTCTGATGAACGCTGCATTGAGGGAATAATAACCTGTCTATGTGATAAACTGTGGGAAAATTATACGCTGAAAAAGAAATATTTACGTAATAAAAATTTGTCTGAATTTATATACAGTGAACAGACACCTGAACCTACAAAACACTCTATTGAAACTATGGAAGAACGTTACCGTGATGAGGCTCTTCTTATGGAATACATTGCGCATGGAGATTCTGCAGCCATTGATACGATGTCACACCTTAATGCATCTGACATAAAACCACGTCTGTCAGACTCTATACGTGACAGAAAAAATCTCCTGATCATACTTAATACGATTTGTCGTAAAGCGGCTCAATCGGCATATGTCCATCCTATTCATCTTGATGAAATATCACGCAAATTTGCCCTTAAGATTGAATCATGCACATCAGTGGCACAGCTTGAGGCTCTTGAAAAAGAGATGACACGTAAATACTGCCTTCTTGTACAGTCTTATTCATTGAAAGATTACAGTAAACCTGTCCAGAATATTATTAATTATATATCATTCAACCTCACTGCTGATTTGAGCCTCAATGCGCTTTCAAGCGAATTTGCCCTTAACAACAGCTATGTATCAACTCTTTTTAAGAAAGAAACTGGCACTACCCTGACAAATTTTGTTAATAACAAGCGTATTGATTATGCCATATATCTTTTGAACACAACCAAGCTTCCTATCCAGGACATTTCACTACAATGCGGAATTACTGACGTCAATTATTTCACTAAATTATTCAAAAAGCTGAAAAAGATGACTCCTACACAATATCGTGAAATGATTAATAAAAATATCAGCGTCTGAATTAATCAGGCGCTGATATTTTATTAATCATATAGTCCCTTCAAAATAGTCGGGATATATTCCTTTTAATTTGTCAATCTCATTGAATATTCTGTTGATATGTGCTTTTATTACACGAAGATACATTCTTTTATCTTTAGTTTTTATAGCCTGGATAAGCATCTGATGTTCATTATTGGTTCTGACACTGATTGAACTATTAAGTTCTGCGAGGAATCTTATTCTGTTATAATGGCTCATCTGCATTTTTATAATATCGCTGGCAAGCTGCTCCCCGGAACAATCATATATAATCTGGTGAAAAGCGTTATCCAACTCTACTCTTGGCACATTCTCACCACCATTATCATAATTAATAAGGCGGTTATTCATTAACTCCATATTTTCAATCAGTTTATCACTTGCATTCTCAAGCACCGGCTCAACCATGCCAATTTCAAGACTTTTTCTTACAAACCATTCATGTTTGAAACGTGCGCAGTTAATACTTGCAACATATGTTCCCGACTGTGGTATTATCTTTAAAAGTCCTTCTTTTTCAAGTTTTACAATGGCTTCTCTTGCAGGTGTTCTCGACACATTATATCTCACAGCTATTTTCTGGGCGCTTATTGAATCACCCGGAACAAGCCTGAAATTCATTATATCGTATTTCAATTTATCGTATGTTTCTTCGTTTAATGACTTTTCCATAACTTTGCAGCCTTTCTATATCTCTGAGTCTGCTTGTTACATTCTAAAGGTATTTTTTCAGTGTATTTCTTACAGCACCCTTTCCAGCAATTTCTTCAACAAACATCTCTTCAATTTTATTACCGATTCCAGCATCAAATAAATTTATACCAAATATATTAGAATTTGACAACATATTCTTTAACTGTCCATTGTATGAAGAAGTATCACCAACTCTGATTCCTGACAGCTGTTCCCTTAATTCATCAGCCATCGGATCGGCAGAAAGTTCAAAACTCTCACCATTATCATCTACTCCAAGAAGGTATCTGCACCAGCCTGCAATTGCAAGAGGGATGGCTGTAAGCGAACCTGCATCACCATATTTTGCAACGTAAGATTTGATTGTCTCTCCATATCTTATTCCAACCTTCTGTGAGGTATCTGTTGCAATTCTCTGTGGTGTATCTGGCATAAATGGATTAGGTATTCTTACATTTAATACTTCATCAGCAAATTTTTCAGGCGAAATTATACCTGGATCTGTAACAACCGGCATTCCCTCTACAAGTCCTATTCTTCTTACGAGTTCTGCAAGTTCCTTATCCTTCATTTCATCAGCTATAAGGTCATATCCAAGAACACAGCCATATACTGCAAGAGCAGTGTGCAATGGATTAAGACATGTTGTGACTTTCATTCTTTCAACCTTATTAACTGTATCTCTGTCTGTCATATATACGCCTGCTTTTTCGAGCTGTGGTCTTCCATTAGGAAATCTGTCTTCAATCACAAGATACTGTGGTCCCTCAGCATTTACAAATGGGGCAATATATGTCTTCTTTGATGTGATTACAGGTGCCATATTATCAACGCCTGCTTCTTCTAATGATTTATAAACAGAATCTGCCGGTCTAGGAGTAATCTTATCAATCATTGACCATGGAAATGATATGATGCTTTCATCATTAACATATTCAACAAAATCTTTTCCGACAAAACCTTTTTTATTCCACTCATCAATCATCTCTGTTATTGAATTCTTAAGCTTTTCTCCATTGTGTGAACAATTATCCATGGATACAACCGCAAGTGGTTCCTTACATGTATTAAATCTTTCAAATAACAGTGCTGCAACTACTGCCATTGCAGAAGATGGCTTGTCTGGTCCATTATCAATATCATTTTTTATAAATGGGAAAAACTCACCCCTGGCATCACGCAATGCATATCCTTTTTCTGTAATTGTAAATGAAACCATCTGAAGACCCGGATTAGAAAATATCCGCTTTAATCTTGACCACTCCTCTTTAGAGCCTGACTGTGCCTTAACTGCCTCAGTAAGTGAGCCAAGCACTTTCTTATCTGTACTTCCATCTTCTTTAAGTGTCACAGCCATAACAAGATTGTCAAATGGCTTATATATTTTATCTACAACGTCAAAATCAAATGTTTCAACACAAGTAATTCCCTTATCAGCAGCTCCCTGTTCTATTAATGAATCAGCAATTCCTCCGATAAAAATCCTGAATATATTGCCTATTCCAAAATGAACCCATACAGGCGACTTTCTTGTATGTGCGGCTACTTTTTCTACATCATATGAAGGCAGGCTGATTCCTGCCTCCTTCCATCCAGTTTCATTCTTTATACCATTTAATGAAAGTTCCATAATATCCTCCATTCTGTCAATTTACACAATTACTTTGATGATTTATCAATAGCTTCCCATAAACCATTAAGATATGTTGCTCCTAAAGCCCTGTCATACAGTCCATAACCTGGCATGGCAACCTCATCCCATATCATTCTTCCATGATCTGGTCTTATTGGGCCATCAAATCCTGTATCATATAATGTCTTCATAATCTTATACATATCTAATGAACCATCTGATGACAGATGTGCAGCTTCCTCAAAATCTCTTGGAGAATTGTATTTAAGATTTCTTACATGTGCAAATGCAATCCTGCCCCTGCAAGCCTTGATAATCTCGCACAAATCATTATTCTGGTTAGAACCAAATGAACCTGTACATAATGTAATTCCATTGTATGGCTTATCAACAGCATCTAAAAGCTTTGTTACTGAATCTTTTCCTGTCATGATTCTTGGAAGTCCGAATATTGGCCATGCTGGATCATCTGGATGTATTCCCATCTTAATGTCATACTTCTCGCAGACAGGTCCTATTGCTTCAAGGAAATATACAAGATTATTAAACAGCTTCTCTGCATCAACATCTTTGTACATCTCAAATAATTCTTTTAATCTGTCAAGTCTCTCTGGCTCCCAGCCTGGCATGACGAATCCATTAGACATTTTTTCAACTGACTCCTTCATATGTTCAGGGTCAATCATATCAACTGTGTCCTGATTGTATGCAAGCACTGTTGAACCATCCTGTCTCTCTCTTGCAAGCTCTGAACGTGTCCAGTCAAAAACAGGCATGAAATTATAGCAGACCATGTGAATACCTGCCTCACCAAGTGCCTGTAATGTCTTGATATAATTATCAATATGCTCATCTCTCTTATCTGTACCTATCTTGATATCATCTGACACATTAACAGATTCAATACCAGCAATTCCTAATCCCGCATCTTCGACTACTTTCTTAAGCTGGTTAATTTCCTCTGGAAGCCATAACTCTCCAGCCTGCTTTCCAAAAAGTGTTGTAATGACATTCTTAACACCTGGAATCTGTCTTATCTGCTTAAGTGTAACACTGTCATAGCCTGGTCCATACCATCTTAAAGTCATCTCCATAATAAAAAATCCTCCTGTTGATTAACAATTTAATTAAACCCTATGTGTCATTATGGCACAGTTCGTTTTGTTTTATTCATACTAACATGTCAGTTCTGACATGTCAATATATTTTTTTAGAACTTATAGGATTTTAATAGTATATTCCGTATCATACAATATAACGCTAAAGACAGCATTTACGGCAAAAAAAGACCCCAGTATTGTAATTAATACTGAGATCTTAATATAAGAGATACAAATTTATCCCTTGTACATGGTCTTCCAAAATAATACCCTTGCAGATAATCAACATGCATATTTTTCATTTCTGAACACCATAAGCTTTCTTCAATACCTTCCGCGCATATTTTTACACCAATTCCATGTATCATATTGGTGATATTATAGAACAATTCATAATTATCTTTTTCGTTCATGGCTTTAGATGTGAAATCCTTATCCATTTTCACATAGCTTGGTTTCATGTCTCTTATGCAATGAAGATTTGAATATCCAGTTCCAAAATCGTCAATTACAAACTGAATATTGTTTTCATCTAACACTTTTCTTAACTTGCAAAAAGATGGCGTCATATCCACAAATCCGCTTTCTGTCATCTCAATACATAGACATTGCGGCTTTAATGAATACTCTTTAATTATACCTAAAATATCAGCGGCAACATTCCCCTGCATTATCTGGACATATGAGATATTTACATTTATCTTAAAGTCAGGAATGTACTTCTGCATTTCACAGCACATCTTTACGGCTTCACCCAGGACAAATCTGCCTGCCGGAATTATCAGGCCTGATTCTTCCAGTAACGGAATAAATTCTACTGGTGAAATCATTTCTGGCTTGTCACCGTTCATCATTGAAAATCTCATAAGCGCTTCTGCACCGATGATTTTTTCTGATTCACAATCCACAATAGGCTGATAATACACTTCCATTCCTTCGTACTGATTCGTAACAGAACTACGGAGTGCTGCAATTATTTTTGCTCTTTTCAAAAACTCCTCATAATCTGCCTCATCAAATATATAAAAGCCATTTTTTTCAATGCTTTTTGCCTGCTTAAGTGCAAATGAAAACTTCCTACGGCACTCGTCATAGCCTTCTTTCGGGAATACTTCTGCCTTTATAACACCAATAGAAACAGAAAATACCGCTTCATAATTTTCAGAATCTATGAACTCATATAGTTTTTCATTAATCCTGTTGCTTAGTTCTACAGCATCTTCCATTGATTCGCTTTCCAAATCGACAATTACATACTGGTCAGCTACAAGATGGTACAGCTTCTGCGAAGGCAAAAGGCACTTTTTCATGGTTTCGGCAACACCTCTTAAAACATAATTGCCAAACTCTGAACCTCTTGAGCTGTTAATTGCTCCGAAATTATTAATTCCTATATGCATAAGAAATCCTTTGGTAATCTCATCCTTATGCGAACGCATATAGGCATTAAATTCCACGCCGCCAAGAAGTCCTGTGGTATTATCTGCCCTTCTTTGATTTCCTGTTTCATTGAGACACCCAACCAGGTATTCTGCCTTACCATCTTTGTCATATGTCACAAGACCGCGACAGTTTACCCATACTGGCTGTCCATTTTTATCAATCCACCTGTAATGGAGATTATGTACTTTCTCTCTGCCTTCAATAATGTCTTCTAAATGTTTCTTAAGAAGTCCGCGGTCTTCTTTATATACAACTGCCATCATATCATTAACAGCATCGTCTAAATATCTGTCTGACAGCATAAACCTGTCAACAGCAGACTGCGAAATTTCCATTGCATTTTTCTGTAAGTCAATAACGTAAAGATAATCGTCCATACATACAGAAATAAGTTCCATTAAAATTTCAGGTGACTTTTCCCCGAATTTTTTGAATATGTCCCTATTCATAGCTAAAGACCTTCTCACTTATATGTATTTTTTTTAATTTTGTTCAACCTTAAATCTGCTGATCATATCGCGTAAATTATCTGCCTCGCTGCTCATCTGCTGGCTTGCAGCTGCACATTCCTCAGATGTTGCGGAATTAGACTGTACCACATCGTTAATCTGTTCAATTCCCTCGTTAATCTGCTGGATTTCTGTTGTCTGTATTTCTAATATATCTGCTATTCCAGACACTTCTTTAGTAATGACTCTTGACTCCTCTGCAACCTCTTCTAACTGCTTTGCTGTATCTTCCGCAACAACCATACCTTTCTGAACTGCCTTTACAGAAGTTTCAATCAATGCTGCTGATTCCTGTGCTGCCTGTGCACTCTGGTCAGCTAATATATTTACCTGGTTTGCTACAACCGCAAATCCTTTTCCTGCCTCTCCGGCTCTTGCAGCTTCAATAGAAGCATTAAGCGCCAGTAAATTAGTCTGGCTTGATATTTCATTAATTGTTGCAATAATCTTGTCAATTTCCTGTGATGCCCTGCTGATTTCATTCATGGAAGCTACCATTTCATGCATCTTACCATTACTTTCAGTTATATGGTCACCTAACTTTCCTACTCTGTTACTAATCTGCTTTGCACTCTCTGAATTCTGGCTAATCTCATCTGAAACAGTTGAAACTGTTGCTGTCAGCTCCTGTACAACAGCTGCCTGATTAGTAGCACCATCTGCAAGTTCATTAGAACTCAATGCAACCTGCTCTGCCCCACCTGATACTTCCTGGGAAACATGCTGGATTCCTCTGATTGTGTCAGCCATGCTTTCTTCAAATGCTTTGAATGAATTTAAGATTCCTACGAAATCTCCTCTCCACTCAACCTTAGGATTTACGCTGAAATTACCTTCTGAGAAAAGCTGCATTGTATTATCAATGTCATCAACATATGATCCCAGAATGTGGATTGATTCACGCATATTTTCAGCAAGACGTCCGATTTCATCATCTGAATGGTAATCAAGAGTACTATGAAGATTTCCTTGTGTTAATTCTTTAGCTACCTCTTCAATTGCACTTAATGGTTCTACAATTGAATCAAGAACATGTTTACCTATTTTTCTTGACATACTAATTGCTAAAATCAGACAGACTATAATAACGGCAAATCCTACAACTGCACATATCACTGTCTTTCTTACAGCCTGCGCTGCCATTTCATCTGTTAATGTATCTATTCTTTTTGCAATATCTACCAGCTTATTCAAGGCAGGTGTACATACATTCAGAATATCATCAACTGCCTGCTTATCCTGACCTTTTTCGATTTCCTGTATGATGCCAAATCCCTTATTTCCCCAATCCTGAAGTGCATTAGCATACTCATTATAAAGCTCATCTGGAACTACACCTGTATCCTTTATTGTTTTTAATTCTGTGTCTACAGCTTCCAGAAGGCTTGTTACATTCTGATCATAGCTCTTATATGTAGATACGTCCTCATTTAATGCCATTTCCCTGATACTTCTTGCCGCTGCAGTAACATTGATTCTGCAAATCTTTACAGATGTATCAGCAGCATTAACTTTTCCTACGTAGTTATACATGTTTGCGAACAATATGCCAATAACTATCATAGAAATTACTCCTGATACAAGCATGAAATAAATTACAGCTTTGTATCCATAGTTAATCCTATCCTTCAAATGTAATGTTTCAAGTCTGCTTTTTAAAGATTTCTTTCGTGTGTTCATAACATATTATCCTTTCTAAAAATTACTATAAATTACTTATCAAATTACTTATCCATTTTTATATCAAAATAAGAATTTTAAGTCAACAATTTTGCGGTACTTTTGTACCATATTTTAGAAAAAAATAATAATTTAGTATACCCCCCCCCTGGTACTATATCTAACATGTTATTTGACGCTTTTTTGTATATATTTTAAAGCTGCATATTTACAGCATATTTACAGATTTACAGTGCCTGGTATTTACAGTGCCTGGCACCAACGGCGAGTGGCAATTTCTTTTGTGTAATCGCGAAATTTGGCTTTTTAAAGGCTTTTTTTCTAATTTCAGCCAAAATGACGGTGTTTACACTTCGCTAAACCAATCTTTTTTCTTTTAGTTCATGGAAACATGGAAAAAATCCAAAGCAATCACATTTTCTGGATTTTTTCACTTGTTTTACCTATTTTCAGCCAAATCTGATTTCTAACACAATAAATCAGGATAATTTCAGACATTTTTGGATTTTTCATAGAATTTCATGCTGTTTTATCCAAATCCCATGCTGTTTTATCAAAATTTCAAGTTTACAGTGCCTGGCACCAACGGCACCACAGCCTATGAAGCATCGTACAATTCTGCCAGCCCCCTGTACCAACGCTTCCGGTATGCTGAATACAGATTCCTCCAAAATCATTTGGATTAATTTCAGCTTCTAAATCCACTATATCTGCCCAGCCCATTTTCTTCTGGTCTGCGAGTTGCGGCGTAGTGCTCTCTACATGCGCCCTGAGCCTTGAACCGGTAACATTTAATTCAATTGTGCAGCCAGTCTGATAGCAGGATGCAATAACTGGACTGGTAAGGAACTTGGTTTTGCCATCTATATATTCCACAAGCATCATTGACACAGCATTAGAAGCTGCAACTGTCCTCACAATACGCAGACCATAGCCGCTTAGCCGCGAGGTGTCAAATTTTACACATACATCCATGTATTGGTCAGCACTTCCAAATCCTTGTCCAGCAGTTTTTGCAGGATCAACAGTTAATTGTAAATGCATATCTGCAATCTTGTCAGATACTGGTGTATACATTAAACGTGCTCCCTGTGTTCCCTGATATAGTCCACAACCGACACAGCCATTTCCTGCATAACCGTATACCCATGGAGTATCCTTTCCTGAATCAGACCATGTACCAAAATTACATGTATCTTCTGGACGAAAACTGTCTACTGTCCAAAATCCCGCTTTTATAACAGGCTGCTTCACATGCGGAAAGCTGTGAAAGTCGATATCCATATAGTCTGGATTGTCAATCTTTCCAATATCTATTGGGTCTTCATATATAACAGATAAACATCTGCCATACTCACTGTTAGAACTCTTTGGCGTAATTACAGCCTTAATGTAATATCCAACATCACCTGCAGTAAGCTTATAAGCAGTCTCTGGTTTTCCAAAATGTGAAGCTGCCGTAAGTACCTGCAATTCATCAGAACATTTTTTATCTATGCAGCGATACCAGCAAATCAAAGACTCATCCACAGCTTCACCAATTTCAAGGGAATAATTCAGCTTCAAAGTCCCATGCTCCATTTTAATCTGTGGCATACAATTAAAAGAAGGCGCCTCCTGTATATATGGTTTCACTGTTAACTCTGTGGCAGCTTCTAAGCCGTCCGGCGTGTCGGCAATAATAAGTACCTGTCTGGCAGCTGTGTCTGAATTACATCCGCTTACAGTGCAGGTACCATCACCATTATCTTTTAGGCTTATATAAGATTCAAAACCCGGTGCCACATGCCATCTCACATCTGAAGCAGCATGATTTTCTTTGCTGGCTGAATTACCACTACCAGTTAATGTTGAATCACTGAACATAAATATCTCTGATTTTAACTCTATGCAATCCATCCCGCTGGTAATTACATCTGAACCAGATTTGATAGTCATTAACGTAGGAATATCCACACAGGCATCACCGAAATCATTTATAATTCCTTTACGGTTCATTGGATCCCAGTCATCATTTCCCCTTAAAAGATTATATGTATTATAGATAATCTTGTCATTTGAAGTCAGTCTGTAAGCATTTAACAGCTTCTTACCTGTTAAATCAATTGTGGCACCCGACTCTATGCTGAATCCATCTTCATTTTTTGTAAGATTGTATGAATAACAGCGTAGCGATGAAAGTGGATATTTTGTCCAGTTGATATCAATGTCAGCGATATTTCCATAATCATAATGAAAGCGGCAGTCTATGGCAGTTACTGGACCTCCTGCTTTAGTAAAATACTGATGAACCTCTGACTTAACATTCATCAATTTAGAATTAAAATCACAATCGAGAAAAACGGCTCCACTACCATAGGTATCATAAAGTGGTCTGCCACCATAAAAATCAAAACTGCATTTCTCGTAAACAGCATTGCCATTGAGCGCATCATCAGTACTCTCAAAATGACAATTATAATACAAGCTTCTGTCTCCACCAGATACAGGTCTCAGATTCAGCCTGCTGATAAAATTACAATTAACTGCAAGAAATTTATCACCAGACAATGTCGCAAGCTGCGCCTGAGTAATTGTATTAGTACGCTTTTTCTGGTTTAATGCCGTATTCCATGAATAATCCAGATCAACATTACAATAATTACCTAATGTGAGATTTTCCATCTTTAGCCCATCACCATCAAAATGAAACAACGTGTAATTACCATTTGCCCCATTCGACTGCCCACGGTTTCCGGCAATCACAACCTGATATGGATTATCTGTCAACCCATACAAATGAAGATATTCACATTTTACTACCATTCCATATGGCAGTGAATATCCTTCCGTCCTCTGCAATGTGTCAGTTGCTTCGGGATTGTCTATCCAGTAGACATATGGCGCAATATAGACCTCCATCGGTTCAGTCTCAGAACCATTAATCAGGGCATGCTGAAATACGTCACGTATGTCATTGTATACATAAGAATATTGTGATATCTCATCATCATCCATGCTGCCATCAAGATAGACTGTATGCTCATTTAAACAAATCTTCTTTTGACAATAAAAAATACTATCACCATTGAATTTATACATGAAAGCCTCCTCAAGATTTTATAGTGCCTGGTTTGCAATGCAGGCTAGCGTCTGGCATCTATGGCTGCCCCTGTTTCCTTTTTCTTCGACATAACCCAATAAAACAAAGCACAAAATACTAACGCAAATACAACGCCGAAAATATTCTGAATCACTCTGAGACCAACAGCTCCTTTTAATCCGTAGCTCTCTGCTGCAATGGCTAAAGCGCCAAATGTATTAAATACTGCCTGCCAGCTATATTTTGCAGAAAATCCTACACCTATTCCACCAATGATTCCTATGTATGCATAGATGGATGACGGAAGTAAAAAATATAACACAGTAAAGCATATTACACCTGCAATATTTCCAACAATCCTTTTATGGACTCTGTATTGCATGTCCTCCATAAATGGTAAGATTGCTGACATAGCAGCAATACCAGCCCACATTGCGCGTGGCATATTGCAAAGTTCGGCAATACAAAGAACTGCCGGTACGCATATGATCTGACATAACTGCCATTTTGTCCGTGAAGAAGATATATCAAATTCCCTCATCAGATCATTCAGATTTCTTTTATACGTTCTGTTTTTATGATTCCGATAAAATACCAGACAGGTAAGTACTGCACCTAATGCCATCCCGGCTAATCTCATCTGATAGCTATTTCCTGTTACATCGTATCCATATAATAGCAGATACCCAAGAACCAATGTAGATTGGTTAAACATAAATGGATTATGGCATCCAAACAGAATCAGAACTGCCAGTGCCGCAATGTTTAACAGCATTCCAGGTACTGGTGAAAGCTGGTTTGCCAAATGTGGACATACAGTCATAACCACAAAGAACAAAGCTAAAAGCATCGTAGACTGTCCAGTATGTATCCCCAGATCCGCATTTCTAAATACCATAAGGCATAATAAAACTACTACACCCACAATACTGTTCTCATTTCCAAATAAGATACAAAAAATAGTAACAAAGAAAAAACAAAATGCCATTGTAACAGCAATCTTCACCAGATATACCAGCATATGATATATTTTTTCTTTCATAGTTTCACTCTTTTTCAACAGGTTTTTAGAACCCGCCTGATTCAACTGCAATTCCTGATAAAATGTCATGTAACTCCTCCATCTATTAACTTAAACTAATATAATCTCATCTAATCTTATTTAATCTAATCTCATTGTTTTCTGTGACTGTTTATGGCGTCATGCCTTGCCAATTGAAAAAAGAGCTCGACGCATCAAGCCCTTTCCAGGTGTTGTCCGAAGACGTCCACCGCAATTCGTAGATATAATATACTATATAAGCAAAATCTGCGCAAGTTGCCAGTTTATGGCATCTGACACAAAAGTTTAGCCTAGCACCAATGACTTAGTGCCAGGTAGCAATTGTTAGCGCCAGGCACCGAGTTGTTTTATCCTATCTATAATAAGCTGGCTTCAAATGAACCGGCACACCATCTGAGTATTCAGCAATATTAGTTCCCTGAATAAGTGGTCTGACATACTTAATATATTCATCAGAAATATCTGTTCCGTCTGCTGTTATCCACTCTGCCGGGAACTTCTTTTCCTTATTGCATATCTCATTCACGTCTGCAAGTCCATAATTAATCTCATATCCGTTAGTATCGTCTCTTACAAATGTTATCATCTTTCCAGTATCACCATCAAGAGCTGCCAGAACTGCCACTCTTCCTGCTTTTTGGGCTTCATCAATATCTGTTGCGGAAGCAAGAAGTGAAGAACATCTCTGTGGAAGGTTAAGCTCAATGCTTCTGCATTTGATTCCAAATTCTGCTTTCACATAGTTCTCAAGATACTTTCCACAGCCTGTAAGCATCTTATGTCCAAAACCATCAACCGATGCCGCATCTGCATATTCACATATGAATCTGCCGTCTTTATCCGCAATTCCTTCTGATACGCACACAACAACTGCAGTTTCCTGTTCAAGTGCCACCTTAAGTGACTTCCTGAATTCTTCCATATCAAATGCATGCTCTGGCATGTATATAAGATAAGGATTTCTGCTATACTCTGTTCTTGCAAGTACTGATGCCGCTGTAACCCAGCCTGCATGCCTTCCCATAAGTTCAACAATTGTCACAGACGGATGTGCATAACATGTTGCGTCAAGTATAATCTCTCTTAATGTTGAAGCAACATATTTTGCAGTTGAGCCGTACCCTGGAGTATGATCTGTCATAACAAGATCATTATCAATTGTCTTAGGTACACCTATAAATCTTATGTCCGATTTCTTCAATAATGCCACTCTTGATAATTTCGACACTGTATCCATTGAATCATTGCCACCAATATAAAACACATATCCAATATTCATCTGTGCAAATGTATCAAATAATTTATCATACACCTTGTCCTCTAAATCTTCTGGAAGCATATATCTGCAGCTTCCAAGAAAAGAAGCGGGTGTTATCTTTAATCTTTCAATCGGCTCATTATCTGCCACCTCCGAAAGATTAATAAAATTGCCTGCCAGAAATCCTTCAATCCCATGCACCATGCCATACACAGTGCCAATCCTTTCCTTATTTTTAAGTCCTTCCTCAATCACTCCATATAATGATGAATTAATAACCGCTGTCGGTCCACCTGACTGACCTACCAGAATATTCTTTAACATACCTGTGCCTCCTGATTTGTTATACGTCTTATTTCCGTTTCCGTTGCCTAGATTGTATCATCTGCGGATTATCAATTGCAACATGATACCTACAAGTTTACAGTGCCTGGCACCAACGGATGATCTGAAATAGCAAAAACAATCAAAAACCTTTATTTTCCAAAGCAGATCACGGATGCAAAAAACATCTGATCCTTCCAGTCAAAGCGGCAGGTGCCGTGATATTTTGAAGCAATTGTCCGAACGGAAACAGTACCTAATCCTTTACCGGCATGCTTGGAGGATAAGAAAGTTCCATCCGGATCCTGCATAATTTTACCATCAAAAGTATTGTCGATCGCAATACAAAGAGAACCTTTTTCATAAACTGCCCGGACAATGATGCTTCGGGCAGTTGTCTTTGAAGCCATACAGGCATCCACTGCATTTTCAAGCAGATTTCCAAAAAGAACAGAAAGATCATGGTCCTCAACCGGACAGGATGCCGGAATATTTGCGACTACAGAATAAGCAATGCCAAGACGCTCTGCTTCCTGTGCATAATGGGACAGGACGATATTTGCAGCGATATTTTCACAGAAGGTGATCAGGGAATGATTCGGTAACTGCTTACAATACTGTTCCAGATAGGAAGCTAAGGATTCATAATCTTTTTTCTCCAAATAAGACTGCATAACAGACAGATGATGATGCAGATCATGTTTTGCACGACGGGCGTCTTCAATTCTTTCCTGAAGCTTTTCATACTGGACAGTCTGCAATTCCAGTTGATGATTTTGCTGCTGCAGTTTCAAAATCTGTTTCTGATTTACGATCAATCTGGCAACGATGGAGTAGATAAGAAGTGCTCCGGCATTGACAAAGACAGATACAATGATGTTTTTGGGATTCAGTGCGATCTCAAGCCCGGATAAAGTCGAATTGCCATAGACCATATAATACCAGATCAGGTAAAAAGTTGCCGGGATCAGCCAGAGATAACGCCACTCATGAAAAGACTGTGAGCAGGAGAGCGCAGGAGTGATCACTTTTTTCAGAAAAACAAAGACCGGTATTAAAATAAAAATTTCAACGATCACCATAAACAAAGACATTGAATAACGGTAAGGTAAAAGAGCATAATCCGGGAAGAACTGCCCTTCCAGACACTTTGCGGTAATGACGACCAGATTGGCAATATTAGAAATCATAAGCAGTACGAATAAAAGCTGGCCTGTGGATTTCCTGATGGCCGTAAAGTAAAAAAATGCATAGGAAAGCGTACTGACCAAAGACAATACGGCAGATATATTTCCGGTTGAAAAACAGGCGAGAAGTCCGAACAGAATCTGAAGAAACGTGAGGACAACAATCAACAGTCCGGTTTTCGTGCGTGAAAAACGGAGATCATCCCGGAACGGATATAATGCAAATATCAAAAATGGAAAAAAGTTCAGCAGGGAATACAGGCAGATTTCAAAAACGCGGGAAAGCGGTGGAAGCATTATGACATCTCCTTTCTGATCTTATCAAAGCAAAACGATGAGTAAGCACACAGTACATCAGCGGCTTTCCGGCGGCTGATCGGGATCAGTGAGCCATCAGACATGGAAAATACCGTATCGGGCTGACCGCATACTTCATAAAAATTAACGATGATTCCCTTACATGGACTATAGAAATAGGAAGAGTTGCACAGAAGCTGTTCAATCTCCTGAAAAGGTACACGCAAAGTGATCGTTTCATCCTTTTTGCAATGCAAAGTTACCCGGTGAGAGGCATAATCTGCGTAAATAATGCTGCGTAAAAGTACCTTTTCCCCATTCGGAAGAAGGACGGTACGTGAAACTTCAAGATTTTGCAGGCCGATCCGGTCAAGCATTGCAAGAACCTGTTGCTTCAAAAAAGGTTTGTGAAGATAATAGCAGGCATTCACCTCATAACTTTCACTCGCGAATTCATTGCTTGTAGAGGCAAATACAAGGCAGACATTCGGATCCGTTTCCCGGATGACCCGTGCGATCTCGATCCCTGTTAACTGTTCCATATAAATATCAAGAACGATCAGATCGAAAATATCTGCACTCCAGTGCTGTAAAAAATCTTCTCCATTATGAAATTCTGTAATGACAGAGTCCATATCTAATACTTCTGCAAGAAACTGATGCATAATACTTAAATCATTAGGACAGTCGTCAACCAGTGCAATCCTCATAACAAATTCCTCTTTCTTAAAAATAATCTGACTTCATAATAGATGAATTCCGGATAAAAAACAAGAAACAACAGCAAAAAAACCACTTGAGCCAAAAATCAACCGCTTGAGCCAGATGGATTGAAGCAAGCTGTATTTGCAGATAAAATAAGCTTGTATGAAATATTTTCACAAAATATTCAGATAAATTACAATAAAGGAAGTATTGAGTATGAAAGAGAAAATCAAGTATGCTGGAGCATCCGGAAATACGTCATCCGGAACAAAGAAAAAATTATTAGGTCTGTTGCTGGCGGTCTTCATGGCGCTTACACTGACACCGACAACTGCCAGGGCGGATGTTGCAACAGAGAAATGGACAGATTTTGCTGCGGCTGATTTTGCTGGCGGCAGTGGAACAAAGGATGATCCATATCAGATCGCCACTGCAGAACAGCTTGCAAAGCTGGCGGAAGAAGTAAATTCAGGAGTATATGGAAAAACTCATTCGGGTGAATATTTTAAGTTGACCGCTCCGATTGACCTAAGCGGAAAAAGATGGGTTCCTATCGGTTATGGAAATGAGAGTTCTCACTCTTTTTCTGGATATTTCGACGGAAATAATCAGGTCATTACAGGCTTATATGTAGATGAACGGGGAAATGGCGTCTGTGCCGGATTGTTTGGTAACGTAGCAGCTATATCCGATGAACCGGTACTGAAAAATATTCGTATTGAAAATGCTACTATCTATGCCGGAGATTCCCCGGATTCAAGTGCACACACTTATGGTGCGGGAGTGCTGGCTGGTAATCTGACAATATTAGGAGGCTCCCGTGTTTCTTGTATAGGAGTGGAAAACTGTCAGGGAACCGGAAAAGTGGATTCCGAAATGCGGGCCGGCGGACTGCTTGGTTCAGCAAGCTATGCCAATGTCTCAGGTTGCTCAGCGGATGTTACTGTGACAGGAACACGCGTTAGTGGTGGATTCATCGGAGATATTTTCCTGGGCTCCTACAAAAACTGTACCGCCGAAGGCAGCGTGTCCGGAGGATGGGCAACAGGTGGGTTTGCCGGAAGTGTATCTGGGTACGGCGCCAGCGTGGAAATAGAGCATTGTGCATCTCACGGCGATGTTACGGCAAATGACTGGAATACAGGAGGTTTTGTCGGATATCTGGAAGAAGGAAAGATTAGTGACAGTGTTTCCTATGGTAATGTAACGAATACACTTGTGAATGCAAAGCCAAAAACCGGCGGCTTTTCCGGTACGAATACTTATGGAAACATTCAGAACTGCAGTGCGGCAGGTATTGTGACAGGTTCAAATCCAACAATTGCACCGGGTGGTTTTATCGGATATGATGATGTCGGTACTACGGCAGGATGTGCTTTTGATCAGGAAAAGAATCCGACACTCAATGGTGTAGGTGATGTCAAAACATCGGGTTCAAACCAGATTGCAGCAGTGGATACAAAGTCTTTGAATTCCAATATCTGCGGTAGTTATAAGGGTGGTCATACACTGTCTAAGGTTGATGCGAAAGAAGCAACTCATCTGGCAGAGGGAAATAAAGAGTATTGGCTTTGTGCAAAGTGTGGCTGTTATTTCAGTGATGCAAGTGGATCGACTGCGATTGCAGCAGCGGATGTTGTGATAGCAAAAACAACAGAACACACAGTAGACAGTACCGGGTGGCATTCAGATGCTGATAACCACTGGAACACTTGTGAATGTGGTGAAAAATTGAATTTATCAGGACATAGCTTCACATGGGTAATCGATAAGAAAGCTACAGCTGAAGAAAAAGGTTCTAAGCATGAGCAGTGTACAGTTTGTGGTTACGCAAAAGCGGCAGTAGATATTTCGGTGGAAGGAGCAGTAGAGATTCCGGTGGAAGGAGCAGTAGAGATTCCGGTGGAAGGAATCGAAACTTCTTATGCAATCACAGAAGGGACAGGAAGCATCTATACCCTGCAGAGCGGCAGCAGCCTTACAGTTCGGGGAAATGGCGATTTTTCTAAATTTATCGGAATTAAGGTAGATGGTGTGCAGATTGGCGCAGATAATTATGAAGCGAAGTCTGGTTCCACAATTGTTACGTTGAAGTCCTCTTATCTGGACACACTGGCAGCAGGAACGCACAGTATTGAAATTCTGTGGAAAGATGGTTCTGCAAGTACTACATTTATGATTCAGCAGAGCAAAGGTCAGAATCCGAATAATGATGTTAAAGATTTGGATTCAGTGAAAAATGAATCTCCTAAGACAGGTGATGACGATAATCTTTTGGTATTGGCAGCATGGTTGTTTTTATCAGGATTCGTTTTTGTCGATGTTACATACTATCGAAAAAGGAAACATTTATATTAAATTTTATGTAGATGTCAAAAGTAACCCTACATAAAATTTGATTTAAGCTGTTTTGCAGATATAATAGGATTATTTGAATATTTTTACGAATATATTCAAATAAATTACAGTAAAGGAAGGTATTGGGTATGAAAGAAAAACTCAAGTATGTAGGAGCACTGCTCATCTGTTTTATCGCAGTGTTATTCATGCAGATGCCGGTTCTGGCAGATGACGGAGTTCCGGCAACAGCATGGCGGGACTATGCGGCAGCAGCATTTGCAGGCGGAAGCGGTACAGAAGCAGATCCGTATCTGATCACAGACGGAGCACAGCTTGCTAAGATTGCAAAAGATGTGGAAGCTGGAACAGTATATAAGGATGCGTATTTCAGATTGGGAAATGATATTGACCTGTCTGCACACAGATGGAATCCAATCGGCGTATATAAGTGGTATGAGGACGGAACAACCGAGGATAAAACGTTTGCAGGTTTTCTGGATGGAAACGGAAAGACGATCACAGGTCTTATTGTAGACGAGCGTACAGAAAAAAGCAGTGCGGGACTTTTTGGGCAAATAGGAGATAATGCAGGAACTGCAACAAATGTGGGAGTGAAAGATCTCAACATTGTGGATGCCAGAATTTATGCAACGGATGAGGGAATGGAAAAAAGTAGTTCTGCCATTTTAGCCGGATTTGTAATGGTAAATTTTGGTCATACGATCCGTTTTGATAATATTTCCGTATCCGGAACAATTGTAAATACAAGAGTTGGAAAGTCAATGATATCAGGCGGACTGATCGGAGAGGCATATCGTGTAACGGCAGATAACTGCAGGGCAGATGTTACAATCGAAGGCGGTGATAATATAGGTGGTTTTGTGGGAATGGATGCCAGTTCCACTTATACGAATTGCAAAGTAACCGGAAAAGTCACAGGATTATGGGCAATCGGAGGCTTTGTGGGATTTGCGTGGGAAGCTGATCCGACTACAATGAGTACTTACAACAATTGCGTTGCAAAAGTTGATATTGTTGCAAGAGAATGGCGTGCCGGAGGATTTGCCGGATACATGAAGAAAGGAAAGGCATCTTCCTGTGCCGCACTCGGTAATGTGACAAGTTCAGTAACCGGATTCAATCCGAAAGTGGGAGGATTTGCCGGAGAAATCGGAGGAAAAAATGTGACAGGTGGTGCGATACTGGATAAATGCTATGCTGCCGGAAAAGTGACAGCAGCCAGTCCTGACTATAAAGCCGGAGGATTTGTTGGAACACATACAGAAGGCACTTATACAGACTGTTCCTTTGACAGCGAGAAAAATCCTGGCCTGGCAGCATACGGTGAGGGTGACGAAACTGCTGTTCCGGTAGTAGCAGGAACAACGATTGAAGTTTCTGGAAATCTGTGTAAGAATATTTATGGTGGTCATACACTGTCTAAGGTTGATGCGAAAGAACCAACTCATCTGACAGAGGGAAATAAAGAGTATTGGCTTTGTGCAAAGTGTGGCTGTTATTTCAGTGATGCAGGTGGATCGACTGCGATTGCAGCAGCGGATGTTGTGATAGCAAAAAAAACTTCTTATGCAATCACAGAAGGAACAGGAAGCAGCTATGTCTTGCAGAGCGGCAGCAGCCTTACAGTCCGGGGAAATGGCGATTTTTCTAAATTTATCGGAATTAAGGTAGATGGTGTGCAGATTGGAGCAGATAATTATGAAGCGAAGTCCGGTTCCACAATTATTACATTGAAGTCCTCTTATCTGGACACACTGGCAGCAGGAACACACAGTCTGGAAATTCTGTGGAAAGATGGTTCAGCAAGTACTGCGTTTACGATTCAGCAGAGCGAAAGCCAGAAGCCGAATAATGATGTTAAAGATTTGAATTCAAATCAAAATCCTGCAGATCAAAATCCTGCAAATCAAAATCCACAGTCCTTACCTCAAAATAATGCGGAACAGACAGCTTCAGCGAATAATGAATCTCCTAAGACAGGCGAAGACGATAATCTTTTGGTATTGGCAGCATGGTTGTTTTTATCAGGATACATTTTTGTCGGTGTTACATACTATCAAAAAAGGAAACATTTATATTAAATTTTATGTGGATATCAAAAGTAACCCTACATAATATTCAGATTTTTAACTCCCTTGCCCCTTATTCATGAGGGGCAAGAGAGTTTATTGCAAATGCTAATATAAAATTCCCTTTAAATTCCCTTTATGTAATCTGCATAATCGCAAAATTTGGCTTATTGAAGGCTTTTTTTTCTGATTTCAGCAAAAATCATGGTATTTACACTTCGCTAAACCAATCTTTTTTCTTTTACTTCATGGAAACACGGAAAAAATCCAAAACAATCACATTTTCTGGATTTTTCACAGAATTTCATGCTATTTTATCCAATTCTTCAAGAAATGTTCCGTAGAAATGTGCAGAAATGTTGTTCAGATGCGCTACATACTGTACCAGACGGCAATGCTTAGCAAGTTTATAGTGCCTAGAGCCAATGGAGCTAAAAAGCAATAGACAGAAAGCAATTTTATGGCAGGTCGGATGAAATTCCTGCATCTGACAAAAAGGAAAATGAATAGGATATGAGCATGCAAGCTGCATCTCGGCTCGTTCCTTTTCGGTTCGGAGCTGTTCAAGAGTTTTCGGTTTTGTCATTGTGATTGACCTCCTTTTTTGATTTTTGGGATAAAAAAAGACCGTCAACTTTTCGCACATTGCGACCAGTCAACGGTCTGATTTTCTGTATTTAATTACAGGTGTTACCACCTATCGATTTTTGATTGCACTTTGCGCCTAAGCCTAAACCAAAAGCGGTTTGAGTAGCTATCGTTATGCATTAACACTTCTTAAGTTGCCATCGTTCCAGAAGAAAACACCATGCCAAATATTCCAACTGCTAAAGCTAAAAAAGCAAAGGCATGGCAATCTTTCCACAGAGTATTTCCACGCACCGTAAACACAAGTAACAGCAACCCTGCGATATACAAAACGGTACTGGCAATAGCCACTATCACATATTTTTTCTTTTGCGACTGGTATTCATTTGCAAGACCTTTTAAAAAATCATAATCAAAAATCAACGGCTCTTTTCTCAAAACTTTGTATTCATCTTTGGGGATAAATGCTGATGTGACAAGTGCATATATTCCAAGGGATTCAATAATTGTTATATTTTATTATCAAATATCTCTCAAGCCCTTGAAAACACTAAGTTTATCGCAGATGAGCTTTCCCTTATTGTTTCCCTTGTATTATATTGTCCCATGAGTATTTACGAACTCTGATAATGGCAAAAACAAGGGAAAGATAATCCTCTAAAACAGTATAACATAAAATGAAAACGACATGGTGAACTGATTAAATATGCAAAATTATATCTTGATGGAACGATGCAAATATGGGTGGATGCAGATGACACTCTTTATTTTTGGCTTATATTTATTATTCAATTTAACTGATAATGATTCTCATATGAGATTTATCTTTAGAAATCATATCATCAATCACGCCAGTCTGCATCTGATTCCCATTTACATTCCGTAATCTGCATATTTGAAAATGTTGCCTTATATGAGCCTTCTGTCGGGCTGCATGCATA
>CAKRLE010000011.1 GCA_934359185.1 uncultured Lachnospira sp.
CTCAATTTCAGATTGTCATTTCTGCAATACTATCACTTAATTGTCATCAAGTTTCTTTGACAAATTCCGATTTGTATTTCTCTTTGTTTTAAAAATGGGCAATCCCGATTGGAATTGCCCACTCATTGCACTAATTATGCGATTTTTTCTTGCTTGCACCGATTTCTGCATCAAATGATGTAAGTTTGATGTAAATCGCTGTTTTTTCAGTTTTTTATCAAATGAAGTACGTCCCGTCTATTTGGTAAAACGGTACATCTTTACATCATCTTAATAGAGTTTTGCACCTGCCGGAATGTGGTCATCAACCATCAGAAGATGAAGCTTTTCTTCGCCTTCTTCTTCGTGGATAGCACTGAGGAGCATACCGCAAGAGTCAATGCCCATCATAGCTCTCGGTGGAAGATTTGTGATAGCGATAAGAGTCTTTCCAATCAGTTCTTCCGGCTCATAAAAGCTATGAATACCGCTTAAAATGGTTCTATCTGTGCCTGTTCCGTCATCAAGAGTGAACTGTAACAGTTTCTTTGACTTCGGTACGGCAACACACTCTTTAACCTTTACTGCACGGAAATCTGACTTGCTGAATGTATCAAAATCAACTGCTTCCTCAAATAAAGGCTCTACCTTTACCTTAGAAAAATCAATCTTTTCAGGCTCTGCTTTCACTTCTTCAGCAGCCTTAGATTTTACATCATTTTTCTTATTTACATCATTCAAGGTCTTCATTGTAGGGAACAATAACACATCCCTGATTGCAGCCGAATCTGTAAGCAGCATGACAAGGCGGTCGATACCGTAGCCGATACCACCTGTTGGAGGCATGCCGACTGCAAGTGCATTAAGGAAGTCCTCATCTGTATGCTGAGCTTCCTCATCACCATTCTCTGCATTCTTATCCTGCTGTGTAAAACGCTCTCTCTGGTCGATTGGGTCATTAAGCTCTGAGTAAGCGTTACACATCTCCCATGTGTTGATGAAAAGCTCGAAACGCTCAACCTTCTCAGGGTCTGATGGCTTCTTCTTAGTAAGTGGAGAGATAGCAAGTGGATGATCCATGATAAATGTAGGCTGGATTAACTTCTCCTCACAGTACTCCTCGAAGAAAAGGTTGATGATGTCGCCCTTAGTATGACGTTCCTCGAACTCAATTCCTCTCTCCTTAGCAAGAGCCTTAGCTTCCTCATCAGTCTTAACTGTGTCAAAATCTATGCCTGCATATTCCTTGATTGCATCATTCATAGTAAGTCTTCTGAATGGCTTGCCAAGGTCAATCTCAATTCCATTATAAGTAATCTTAGTTGTACCACATACAGTCTCAGCAAGATGTCTGAACATACTCTCTGTAAGTTCCATCATTCCTTCATAATCTGTATATGCCTGATAGAGCTCCATAAGTGTGAATTCTGGATTGTGTCTCGTATCAACACCTTCATTACGATATACTCGCCCTATTTCATAGACTCTCTCAAGACCACCAACAATAAGTCTCTTAAGATAAAGCTCTAACGAAATACGAAGTTTGACATCCTCATCAAGTGCATTGTAATGAGTCTCGAATGGTCTTGCAGCAGCACCACCTGCATTAGATACAAGTGTTGGAGTCTCAACTTCCATGAACCCTCTGCCATCAAGGAACTTTCTTATCTCCTTGATAATCATAGATCTCTTTACAAATGTATCCTTAACCTCTGGATTCATGATTAAATCAACATATCTCTGACGGTATCTCATATCAGTATCTGTGATTCCATGGAATTTCTCAGGAAGAACCTGTAAGCTCTTAGAAAGAAGTGTAATCTGCTCTACATGAACTGATATCTCACCTGTCTTAGTTCTGAATATGAATCCCTTGATACCGAAGATATCACCAATATCTGATTTTTTAAAGTCTGCATATGCCTCTTCACCAATAGCATCTCTTGAAATATATGCCTGTATTCTTCCCTTAAGATCAGCAATATTACAGAAAGATGCCTTTCCCATTACTCTCTTGAACATCATACGTCCAGCAAAGCTTACATTGATAGGAGAAGCATCCATGATTGCTCTTCTCTCATTATAATCGGCTGTTACAGCTTCTCTTGCCTTCTGCTCATCCAGACCATCTACATTAACTGCTGGTCTGTCTCCAAGAAGCTCTTTCTCATGAGCCTCATATAAAGCTCTGATTTCGTCTGTGTGATGTGTTACATCATACTTAGTTATCTGGAATGGATCCTTGCCGGCTTCCTGTAAAGCCTTAAGCTTCTCCTGACGGTTTCTTATCTGTTCATTAACATCAGGCTGCTGTGCATTCTTACCGTTAGCTGCCTGTGCGTTCTGTGTATTATTCTCTGCCACTTTAAAAACTCCTTAAACTAGTTATTAACTTCAATAATCTTATATTCAATCTCTCCAACTGGAGCTTCTACCTTAACGATATCGCCAACCTTCTTGCCGATAAGTGCAGCACCAAGTGGTGACTCATTAGAAATCTTATTGTTAAGGCTGTCTGCCTCTGAAGAACCAACGATTACATACTCAATATCCTCATCATATTCTATATCATGAAGCTTGACAGTACTCTCCATCTTAACCTTGCCGTTATCCTTCTTGCCTGAGGCATCATCCTGGATAATCTCTGCATTTTTTAAGATTTCCTCGAGTTCAGCAATCTGCGCCTCGATATCTCTCTGCTCATCTTTAGCTGCATCATACTCAGCATTTTCTGAAAGGTCACCCTGCTCTCTTGCTTCTTTAAGCTTCTGAGCTACTTCCTTTCTTCTGACAACCTTAAGGTTCTCAAGTAATGCAACTCTTTCGTCATAACCTCTCTTAGTAAGAAACTGCTTCTCTGCCATATTACTCCTCATTTCTGCAACACAATATTACTTCCTGTATCAATCTGTATCAGGTGTGCACTAACACAGACCCCCGCATAAATGCACAATATCTGAACATTTATACCTATCCTATAATTAACACTAGTCAAAATATTATATACTAGCCGCACATTTCTGTCAATGCCTCACATAAAGCTTCGAGCTGCTCCATATGCTCAACATGGTTTACTTCATTGCGAAGCCCAGATGCATGTTTCATTCCTGCCGTATACCACGCAAAATGCTTTCTCATCTCACGGATTCCCGTATACTCACCTTTTACCTCGACAAGCATCCTCGCATGCCTTAATATCATATCACGGATTTGCGTGATATCTGGTTGAACCATCTCTTTGCCAGAGCTTAGATACTCATTAATCTGGTCAAATATCCATGGGTTGCCTCTTGCGCCTCTTCCTATCATCACACCGTCACACCCGGTCTGTTTCATCATATCAACCGCATCCTGCCCTGTAAGTATATCTCCATTACCAATAACAGGAATTGACACATTCGCTTTGACTCTTGCTATGACATCCCAGTCTGCCTTGCCTGAATAATACTGTTCTCTTGTCCTTCCATGAACTGCTACTGCCGCTCCTCCTGACTCTTGGATTATTCTTGCAATCTCTGGCGCATTGATACTCTGTGAATTAAACCCTGCCCTGATTTTAACAGTGACAGGCTTATTTATTGCATTTGCCATGGCCTCTACTATTCTGCCGACAAGCACCGGGTCTTTCATAAGCGCTGAACCCTCTCCGTTATTGACAACCTTGGGAACTGGACATCCCATATTGACATCAATTACATCAAATGGTCTCTCCTCAAGCCTTTTTGCCATATCAGCCATAATCTGCGGGTCTGAGCCAAATAACTGGACAGCTATAGGATTCTCGCCTTCTGTTACATTAAGAAGTGCTTCTGTATTCTTATTATTATATAATATTGCCTTGGCACTTACCATTTCTGTATACAGGTAACCACATCCATTTTCCTTACACAGAAGCCTGAACGGAAGGTCTGTAACCCCAGCCATGGGAGCCAGTGCAACATTTCCTTTAATCTCTACATTTCCAATCTTCATCGCCAGTTACTCAATTCCCATAAAAAATACTTTGTAGAACATCTCCACCGACTCAAGCAGTTCACGCTTCTCATACTGAAGCTTCTTAATAAGCATTCCGCATGCTATATCATCATACAGCAGGTCGCCCTCATCCACTTCTGTTCGAAACATTAATGTTCCTTCTTCATCAAATACAAGCTTTAATATTCCACCAACTTCCTCCGTGAACAGGACACACATTATTTTAAGGTCATCCTTAATCTCATCTGGAAGCTTGTTAAAATCTTCATTAAGATAGAATTTCTTATCATATGCGCTTGATGCACATAATATTATCTCTTTATCATCAAACATATCCGTATAATCCTCTCACCGAAACTTCGCCAGCAACTATTTTTTCCACTGTTCCATCAGATTTCTTAACGATAAGCCGTCCTTCCTCGTCTATTCCAGCTGCTGCTGCCGTGTACTCACTATCTCTTTCTATAATTCTTACTTCTCTTCCAGCATTGATAAGGCACTTGTTATAATCCTCCATAAGCCCTGATAAATCGCAGGTCTTTACAAACTCCTTATAATATCCTGTAAAATGTCTTGCAAATGCAGCTATTATATCACTTCTCTTAACATGGTCATTAGTCTGGACATATATAGATGACGCTGTATCTTTGATTGAATCATCAAAATCTGTAGTATTGACGTTGATTCCAATTCCCACAACAACATAATTAATCTGTTCAAGCTCTGCACTCATCTCTG
This sequence comes from uncultured Lachnospira sp., assembly GCA_934359185.1. Classification (GTDB taxonomy): domain Bacteria; phylum Bacillota; class Clostridia; order Lachnospirales; family Lachnospiraceae; genus Lachnospira. Next base: position 4,693 of record CAKRLE010000011.1, read on the forward strand.
TAAGAATTCCACATATCTTCCTGTCTCCAAGCACAATGTCGTTAGGCCACTTTATCATGCACTCTGCATCAGAATCAGTGTCATTCTTTACAACCTCTGCAATTGCCCTGGCTGTAGCCATAGCCACAACTATTGTAAGCATTGATGCATCATATGGCTTGATATCCGGACGCAGAAGCAGACTCATCCAGATTCCGCTTCCCGCAGGAGATATCCAGCTTCTTCCCCGTCTTCCTTTGCCTCCTGTCTGACATTCAGTTACAAACAATGTTCCTGACTCCTCGCCTGCCTCTGCTGCAAGCTTCGCTCTTGTATTAGTCGAATCAGTCTCATCATAGTAAACTACTTTTTTTACAGCCATCCCATCCTGCAGCTGGCTTTCTATCTCTTCTTTAGTAATGATATCCGGGTACTCAACAATGCGGTATCCTTTATTGGACACCGCATCAAATTCATAGCCTTCTTCTTTTAACTGATTGACATATTTCCAGACTGCCGTCCTTGACACTCCAAATGTCTCGCAAAGACTCTGTCCAGAGATATATCCATCTGAATTTCTTAACATTTTTAATATACTAGTCTTAATATCCATCAGCGTACTACTCCAAGGCACATAATTGCTAATATGTATATAACCACTGCTGCCACAATAAGAACTATTGCAGCTGTCCTGTTCTGATTCATCAGCTTCTTAATTCCTGACAGCAGATTAACTGTTCCACCCGCAAAAAATGTTATTGGAAACAATATCCCACTGCTGCTTCTAAGAAACAGTATAATAACCGCCATAACTGCCACAAATACACATAATACTATATTAGCATAGTCTATTATCATCTTAGCTCTTCTGTATGATCCAGTTGTTGTATAATACATCTAAACCTCTTCCTACTTGTATGCTCCAAGTGTTGCTGCCATAACTGCTTTGATTGTATGCATTCTGTTCTCTGCTTCCTGGAAAACAACCGACTGCTCTGACTCAAATACTTCATCTGTTACTTCCATCTCTGTAAGACCATATTTCTCATAAATCTGTGAACCAATCTTAGTCTTAAGGTCATGGAAAGCTGGAAGACAATGCATGAATATTGCATCCTTAGAAGCATTTTTCATAACATCACTGTTAACCTGATATGGAGAAAGTGCTTTAATTCTCTCATTCCATACCTCATCTGGCTCACCCATAGATACCCATACATCTGTATATATTACATCAGCGTCCTTAGTTGCTTCCTTGACATTCTCAGAAAGTGTTACTGAGCCGCCACTCTCCTTTGCCCACTCTTCACACTGTGCTACAAGGTCTGCTGCCGGGAAATATTCCTTTGATGTACATGCTGTGTAATGAAGTCCTAACTTAGCACACACAATCATAAGTGAATTACCCATGTTGTACCTTGCGTCACCCATGTATACAAACTTAACACCTTTTAATCTTCCAAGACACTCTCTTACAGTAAGCATATCTGCTAACATCTGTGTTGGGTGATATTCATTAGTAAGTCCGTTCCATACTGGCACTTTAGAATACTTGGCAAGATCCTCAACTATTGTCTGTTCAAATCCTCTGTATTCAATTCCGTCATACATTCCTGCAAGAACTCTGGCTGTATCTGCAATACTCTCTTTCTTGCCAATCTGTGAACCTGTTGGATCAAGATATGTTGTTCCCATTCCAAGATCATGCGCAGCTACTTCAAATGAACATCTTGTTCTTGTGCTTGTCTTTTCAAATATAAGTGCTACATTCTTACCAATAAGCGGCTGTTCAACAATTCCTTTGTGCTTCTTATCTTTAAGCTCTGCTGCTAAATCTATCATGAATAATATCTCCTCTGGAGTGAAATCCTTCAGAGTTAAAAAGTCTCTTCCCTTTAAATCCATATCCTTATCCACCTTTCTCATGTCTGGTATTTTAGTTCTTAAAAGTTACCTATATGAAAATAATTCTATCGCAAACACCTATTTTTTGCAAGTAAAACAGCAAGCCAGGGTATCAATTATGAACACCCTGGCTTGCTGCTGGCAGATTATAATATTTATCACTTTCAATTAGTAAAATACATGGCTTCCAATAATCGTGAAGCTTGATAATGTCTCTAATGCCACACTGTATGATGGACGGAACGCTGTGTAGTTACCTACATTATTAGTTCCTGATAACGCATCCATAGCTGCTTTAAGACATTCCTGATTTCTTGGACCTGCATTAAGTCTTGCCTGAAATGCGCTGCTTGGACCACCTGCTCCATCCGATACACCTGAAAACTGTGCTCTTGCATACACAACACCTGGTATGCTGTTAGGATATCTTGTATTTCTTATTCTGTTAAGAACTACATTGGCAACAGCAAGCTTGCCATCATATGACTCCCATGCTGCTTCCCAGTCAATAACACATGCTAATATCCACACTTCCTGCTCTGATACATTCATTGTAGGGTTGTAAGATACATCAATATTCTGCATAGCAGCTGCTATCTTGGCAGCCTTTGCTTCCTCTGCTTTTCTTGCAGCCTCTGCTGCTGCCGCTTCCTCTGCTGCAATCTCCTCCACAGTCTTTCCAAATGGAAGGTTATAATTAAGAGCCATATCAGCATCTATAACATACCCATCTCCATTGTCTGTAGAAACTATCATATAGTCGCCACATTTTCCTACAGCTGGAAGCTCCACACCATTCTCAAGTGTGTATGCGACCTCTGATTTATCTGGACCTGCATATACATACGCAACATCCGACATAACTGTCGCTGTCATATCACCGCCGATTGCCTCTGCTTCATCATCGAAGCAAAGATATGGTGTGCTTACATAACCTTCAAGTTCACCCGACACAAGTCTCGTCCATTCAGAACCGCTCTCAACAACCTCTGCGATATTATCTGTAAATAACTTTCCTGCAACCTCAGAACTTTCATCTGGTTCAGTATAGACGTTGAGATAATCATCAACGATACCTACTGCCAGTCCTGTATATATACCTGTAACCTTCTCTTTCTGTGCTCCTGATAACACAATGTCTGCTGTATTCTCAGAATATGTTGCTTCCCTTGTAACAGGTTCTGCAACTTCAACCATCTTTAAGGTAGTAACTGCTTTTCGCATCACTGGCATGAGAGGCATAAAAAATGCCACCATCATAACACCAAGATACAAAAAAACTTTGCTACGAATATGCCTCATAGAAAATTCCTTTCTCGATATTATATTACTATAATATTCAGCAAATGTTACATAAATGTTACATTTGTTACGACAGCATTGTAACAAAGTTTAATATTTTTGTCAAATTTCTTCCATAAATCGTAAAAATTATTGCTTATCTTCTCTGTCTTGCGGCCTCGAAAGCCAGCACTGTACAAGCGATTGCAGCATTTAGCGACTCAACTTTTCCCGCCATAGGAATCTTAACCAAACAATCTGCCATGGCTGCTGCTTCATCGGTAAGTCCATTGCCTTCATTGCCTATCATGAATGCTGTTCCACCTGTATAATCCATGTCTGTATATGCACCCTTTCCATCAAGATGTGCAGCATATACTTTGACTCCATTATTTTTTATTTTTTCTATGGTTTCTAATAGATTATCTGTTATAAGATATGGAACCCTGAATATCGAGCCCATTGTAGAACGTATTACCTTGGGATTGTATACATCAACTGAATTAGAGCTTATTATAACTCCGCTTGCTCCAGCCGCTTCTCCCATTCTTATGATTGTACCCAGATTACCAGGGTCCTGCAGATTCTCAACACAGAGTATCAACGGTGCCGCTTTGCTTTCCTTACCGGATAATATATCCGATAATGTATATTCCATCATTCTGACAACTGCCATAATTCCCTGTGGTGTCTTTGTATCAGACATATGATTGTATACATTATCACTTACAATCTCTGCCTTATTGCCATATGCATTACCATTATTATCTGCGAAAGTCTCAGACATATACACTTTAACAAGGGCATCAGAAGGTATCTCTGATACCATTCTTATGCCCTCAACAACATATTCTTTATCTTCTCTTCTTGCCTTTGCCCTGGATAAAAGCGATATAACATGCTTTACCTGGGCGCTACCTGTACTTGTTATCATATATTACCTTGAAAGCAATGTGCTGATATTAAACTCATATTCGCTGATATCTTTCTTCATTGCTAAAGCTTCATCAATATCATAATCTACAAACTTACCATCTTTGTATGCAACTACACGATTGCTCTTGCCTTCTCCTAAAAGATCTACAGCATATGCTCCCATAACTGATGCATACATCCTGTCCTTACATGTTGGAGAACCACCACGCTGCATATATCCAAGGATAGTTGCTCTTGTCTCTATACCTGTAGCAGCTTCAATTCTTCTTGCCATGCCTGTAGAATGACCTATTCCCTCTGCGTTGATAATAAGATGATGCTTCTTTCCTCTCTTACGACCTTCAATGATGTGATTGATAAGTGTCTGCTCATCATTATCATATCTTTCTGGAAGAAGAATGTCCTCTGCACCATTGGCAATACCACACCATAATGCTATATATCCAGCATTACGTCCCATAACCTCGATAATTGAACATCTCTCATGTGATGTAGATGTATCTCTTATCTTGTCAATAGCTTCCATAGCTGTATTAACCGCTGTATCAAATCCAATTGTGTAATCTGTACATGCTATATCAAGGTCAATCGTTCCAGGAAGTCCGATAGTGTTAACACCATTCTCTGCAAGTTTCTGTGCTCCTCTGAATGAACCATCTCCACCGATTACGACAATTCCGTCAATCTTGTGTTTCTTACATACCTCTGCCGCCTGCTTCTGACCCTCTGGAGTCATGAATTCCATACATCTTGCCGTATAAAGGACTGTACCACCTCTTGAGATGATATCTGATACACTTCTCTTATCCATGTCAATAACTTCGTCATTGATAAGACCATTGTATCCTTTCTGTATACCCTTAACTTTCATTCCTTTATTCAGAGCAGTTCTGACCACAGCTCTTATCGCTGCATTCATTCCAGGTGCGTCACCACCACTTGTTAGTACACCAATTGTTTTAATCTCTTTTGCCATAACTACTCCTCCCTGTCTTATAAAAAACTATAAGCTTATATATTCAATCTAAAATCGAATATATTGTACCTCAATAAAAACAAAAATGCAATAAACATTATGTTGTCTCTACATTCTTATTACCATATTTTTTTCGAAGGCCGTCTATAAGCTGTGAGCTGATGCTGATATTCCTGCTTGCAGGCCACTTAATCCTGCTCTTTTCTTTTTCACAATATATGATAACACTATCTTTTCCATCAAGGTCTTTTAACATATCTGTAAGTTCTTTTTCTTCATTATAATAAGTCTGCTCGTCAGTCATCCTTATCCACAGTGTTCTTGGCACTTCTGAAAATGGAATAATTTTATCGCATATAAGCTTTCCATTCTCATCAACATTTGCCTGGACACGTCCTGTTATAAACACCTTATCTGTCTGCTCAATGGCACGTCTGTTATCATTATAGCTCTTAGGAAATACAACAACCTCTATTGTTCCGAACATATCCTCTATTGTGAGGAATGCCATTAGTTCTCCTCTCTTGGTTGTCATAACCTTCTTATTCATAATCATTCCACCAATTGTCTGTCTGGAATTGTCTGCTGCCTTAGTCTCTCCGAGTTCAGGATCAATCTCAAAATCAAGTGCATTGGCGGATACATGTTTCTTCCACATTCCTATATACTCATCAAGTGGATGTCCTGTTACATACACACCTAATACTTCTTTTTCATACTCCAGCTTTTCTTCTTTATTGTACTCATCCAGATCAGGAAGCTTTATTTCAAAGTCTTCTTTGGCGCTGTCATCTACAATATCAAATAGTGACATCTGACCTGAAATTGAATCCTTTCCCTGTCTGTCTGCATTGTCAAGAATCTGTGCATAGACACTCATCATCTGTCGTCTGTTAGCCCCAAATGAATCAAATGCCCCTGCTTTAATCAGATTTTCTAATGTTCTCTTGTTAAGTTCATTATGAAGTCTTGATGTAATATCCTGGATTGACTTGAAATCCCCGCTGATCTTCCGATCATTAATTATAGCCTCAATAGTAGGTCTTCCAAGTGATTTAACAGCCGACAAACCAAATCTTATCGCACCACTCTCATTAGTAAAGCCCATATCTGACTTATTAACATCTGGTGGCAATATGCTGATTCCCATCTGACGGCATGCATATATATATCCTTCTACCTTGGAAGTGTTATCTGTAACAGATGTAAGAAGTGCGCACATATATTCAATTGGATAATACCGTTTAAGGAAAGCTGTCTGATATGATACAACAGCATATCCTGCAGCATGCGATTTATTAAATGCATATGCTGCAAAGCTTATCATTTTATCAAATATGACATTACCCGCTTCCGCAGAAACACCGTTCCTAATACAGCCAGGCACACCTTCCTCATCATTGCCGTATATGAAATTCTGTCTCTCCTTCTCCATTACTTTAAGCTTCTTCTTTGCCATCGCACGTCTTACAAGGTCACTTCTTCCGAGCGAATATCCAGCAAGGTCACGTACTATCTGCATAACCTGTTCCTGATAAACTATAACACCGTATGTCGGCTTTAGTATAGGCTCAAGCTGTGGACAGTCATACACAATATTATCTTTATTATTCTTACCTTCTATATACTGTGGTATATAATCCATTGGACCTGGTCTGTATAACGAAATTCCTGCTATAAGATCGTCAAGGCATGTCGGTTTAAGTTCCTTCATGAAGTTCTTCATTCCCGCACTCTCAAGCTGGAATATACCATCACATTTACCAGAGCTTATGAGCTCATACACTTCAGGATCATCATAGCTTATATTATTAATTGTGAAGTCTGGATTTAATTTCTTCACAAGCACCTCAGCATCGCTTATGACAGTCTCTGTTCTAAGCCCCAGAAAGTCCATTTTAAGAAGTCCCAGCTCTTCCAGTGTATCTTTCTCAAACTGGGCAACAATCTCTCCATCAGCTCCGACTGACAGTGGAACATACTCTCCAACAGGCTTACCACTGATAAGGACACCTGATGCATGTATAGATGCGTGTCTTGGAAGTCCTTCCAGCTTCTTGCTCATATCAATCAGGTTCTTTATCTGCGGATCTGACTCATATGCATCTCTGAAATCAGGATTTTCCTTCAACGCCTTATCTATAGTTATATTAAGTTCTCTTGGAACCATCTTTGCAATATTATCAACCATGGCATATGGAAGATCAAGCACTCGCCCAACGTCTTTGATAACTGCTCTTGCAGCCATTGTTCCAAATGTTATAATCTGCGACACACAATCCTTGCCATATTTGCTGATAACGTAATCTATGACCATCTGACGTCCTTCATCACAGAAGTCCACATCAATATCGGGCATAGTCACACGCTCTGGATTAAGGAAACGCTCAAACAGCAGATCATATTTCATTGGGTCTATATCTGTTATTGTAAGTGTATACGAAACAAGACTTCCTGCTGCCGAACCACGTCCCGGTCCCACAGCAAGATTATTAACTTTGGCATAGTTAACATAATCCCACACGATAAGGAAGTAATCGACAAATCCCATCGAATGTATGACAGAAAGTTCATAATCAAGTCTCTGGACTAAATCTTTATGATTCTTTACAGGTGTTATGACAACATCTTTTCTATCCGGAACATCTATATCTGCTGCATACGCCATATGCTCATCAATATCCAGATCTTTGGTCTCGTCTGGATAACGCTTTTTAAGTCCTGTAAAACACAGATAATTAAGATATGTCCATGAAGTATATCCTTCTGGAACCTTGAACTCTGGCAGCTTTGTCACGCCAAATTCAATCTCAACATTACACCTCTCTGCTATCTTATGTGTATTTTCAAGTGCCTGTGGCGCATATGGGAAAAGTGCCGCCATCTCCTCTGGAGACTTAAGATAGTACTGACCGCCTGTATAACGCATTCTATTCTCGTCATTGACTTTCTTGCCAGTCTGTATACACAGAAGTATATCGTGCGCCTCCCAGTCATCTGCATTGATGTAATGCGAGTCGTTCGTGCACACAAGGTCTATTCCCAGTTCATTAGACATTCTTACAAGCTGCGGATTGACATATTTCTGGTCTGGCAGTCCATGATCCTGCAATTCAAGGAAGAAATTGCCTTTGCCAAATATATTCTCGTACCTTTTCGCAGCCTCAACTGCCATCTCATACATGCCACGAGCAAGGTATCTTTGCACCTCTCCAGCCAGACACGCACTTAAAGCTATAATTCCCTCTGAATATTTCTCAAGAATCTCATAATCAACTCTTGGCTTATAATAAAATCCGTCTATAAAACCTGCTGAAACGATTTTCATCAGGTTGTCATATCCTTTATTATTCTCTGCAAGCAGAACAAGATGATAATACTTGTCCTCTCCCATTCCTACCTCTTTATCAAATCTTGACCCCGGCGCAACATACACCTCGCATCCAAGAATCGGCTTAATCCCAGCATCCCTGGCAGCCCTGTAGAAATTAATAACACCATACATAACGCCGTGGTCTGTGATGGCAAGGCTGTCCATTCCCAGTTCTTTAGCCCTTGCAACCAGCTCTTTTATCTTACTTGAACCATCAAGCAGTGAATATTCTGTATGAACATGTAAATGTGTAAAATTCATATTATCCCCAATCCATCCGACAACTTTAATTCAATAATTCAAATTAATAATATCCTATCACAATTTGCTATAAATGTGTAGCTGTGAATGTATTAGTGTAAAAGCATTGCCTCAATATTCTAATTGTAAAAAACGGCAATATGTACGCAATCTAAATAATGCAGGAATGTAAATTTAACATTCCTGCATTTAAATTTAAATCCGTATCGTCTATACCACAGGCACCCTGAAAGCCTTCCATAATACCTGCTGCCAGACTTATTATTTTACTCTTCTGAAGAATTATCTTCTGTTTTTTCATCTGCAGCATCTTTCTGCTGTTTTTCTTCTTTCTTCTTCTCATCAAGCTTTTCCCAGAAATCATCCACAGGACCGTGAACTGTTGAAGAATAACTTCCATCTTCATTAAATGTTACGCTCTCTGCAACTTTTTCTGACTTGCTCATATCAGAAGTATCTACTGGTTCAGGAAGTCCTTTGACTCTTCTGTATATCTTCATGAACTCCTTACCAGTAATAGTTTCTTTATCGTAAAGATATTTTGCAATTTCATCAAGAACATCTCTGTTCTCAAGAAGAAGCTGCTTAGCCTCTTCATAACACTGCTTGAGAAGCTGCTTAACTTCTTCATCAATCATGGCTGCTGTCTCATCTGAACAGTTAAGTCTTGCGCCACCATCAAGATACTTGCTCTCAACAGTCTCAAGGCTCATAAGTCCAAATTCATCAGACATACCATACTGTGTAATCATCTCTCTTGCAATCTTAGTTGCTTTCTCGATATCGTTGGAAGCACCGGTTGTAATTGTACCAAATACAACTTCTTCTGCTGCACGTCCGCCTAAGAGTGTTACAAGTCTTGCCATAAGCTCATCCTTAGACATAAGATACTTCTCTTCCTCTGGAACCTGCATTACATAGCCAAGAGAGCCCATTGTTCTAGGGACAATAGTAATCTTCTGTACTGGCTCTGCGTCCTTCTTGAGAGCTGTTATAAGCGCATGACCTACTTCGTGGTATGCAACAGTTCTCTTCTCCTGCTTGCTAAGGATTCTGTCTTTCTTCTCCTTACCAGCAATAACAACCTCAACCGCCTCAAAAAGATCTTTCTGTGTTACAACGCTTCTGCCATTCTTAACTGCTGATATTGCAGCTTCGTTAATCATATTGGCAAGGTCTGAACCAACAGCACCGCTTGTTGCAAGTCCAATCTCTTCAAGATCTACTGTATCATCCATAAGGACATCCTTAGAATGAACCTTAAGTACATCAACTCTTCCCTTGAGATCTGGCTTATCAACGATAATTCTTCTGTCAAGACGGCCTGGTCTTAAAAGTGCCTTATCAAGAACCTCTGGCCTGTTAGTAGCCGCAAGGATAAATAATCCCTTAGATGAATCGAAACCATCCATCTCTGCAAGGAGCTGGTTCAATGTCTGCTCACGCTCATCATTGCCACCGCCATATCTTGAATCACGGCTCTTACCTATAGCATCAATCTCATCGATAAATATAATACATGGTGCCTGTTTCTGGGCTTCCTTAAACAAATCTCTTACTCTTGAAGCACCGACACCTACGAACATTTCTACGAAATCAGAACCTGCAAGTGAGAAGAATGGCACATTAGCCTCTCCAGCAACAGCCTTGGCAAGAAGTGTCTTACCAGTTCCCGGAGGACCTACAAGAAGTGCACCCTTAGGAAGCTTGGCTCCAATCTTAGAATACTTGTCAGGGTTATGAAGGAAATCAACAATCTCCTTAAGTGATTCTTTAGCCTCATCCTGACCTGCAACATCCTTAAATGTAACACCTGTCTTTTTCTGTACATATACCTTGGCTGTGTTCTTGCCGACACCCATGCCGCCCATGATTCCACCGCCGCTTCCCATTTTCTTATATATAAAGCCAAACATGGCAAACATAAGAAGAATTGGAATTACATATACTATAAGGAACTCTATAATAGAAGAACTTGAATCTGGAATATGTCCTGATACCTTAACATCAGGGAGCTGCTTTAACTCCTGGATCAGCTCATCATCGCCTACATATCCTGTGTAATAAGTGTAGCTTACAGGAGTTCCCCATACACTTTCCTCAACATACCCCTCTATTGGCTTGATAACAATCTTGTCAGAATCAAACTCAATCTCTGACACATTGCCATCTTCAACCATCTTTATGAACTCTGTATATGATATCTCTTTATATCTGGTGCTGTTAATAAGTCCTCTCAAAAGAGTTACACCTATAACTGACACTGCCAGAACTATCAGCATTCCGATTATCATATTGTAGTTCTTTTTCTTATTATTGTTCTGGTTATTGTTTCCACGATTGTTATTGCGGTTATTGTTATTATAGCCGTTAGGACCTCCCTGTGGGTTGTATCCATTATAGCCGTTATAGCCACCCGGACCATTATATCCTCCAGGTCCATTATATCCACCAGGTCCATTGTAACTGCCAGGTCCGCCATATCCACCAGGTCCATTATAACTGCCAGGTCCGCCATATCCACCTGGGCCATTATAACCGTTGCCAGGTCTTCCATTATATCCCTGTCTCGGCTGTCCATTATTACCACTCTGCTGGTTATTATTGTTAGTGTTACGTTCTTCGTTTCCCATTAAGTTAATCTCCTCAGATATATTCAGGTACGCTTAATGCGTTATGAATTTCACTAATTTCTTATTAAAATAACTATTAAATAAAAAATCACTCGTTTATTATATAGAGTAACCACCTATAAATCAATTAAAAAAAAATTATTTTTCAAAAAGATTTGTAATTTATTTTTTAAAAATAGGTGGAAATAAACTACAACTCGTTGTATAATAATTTTCAGATATATTTTGATAGAGCCGGTGGTGATATTTTGCTACCGGATATTTTTATTAAATTATACTTAATTATCTATTACTATAATTTGAGCCGAATAACGGCAGAACGGAGGAGGCTATGCCTGTTAAATACGTATTCGTCACTGGTGGTGTTGTATCAGGACTCGGAAAGGGAATCACTGCAGCATCTTTAGGCCGCTTGCTTAAAGCCCGTGGTTTCAAGGTTACAATGCAGAAGTTTGACCCATACATTAATATTGACCCAGGAACAATGAATCCAATTCAGCACGGAGAAGTTTTCGTAACTGATGATGGTGCAGAGACAGATCTTGACCTTGGACACTATGAAAGATTCATTGACGAAAGCCTTAATAAGAATTCTAATGTTACTACTGGTAAAGTTTACTGGACAGTACTTCAGAAAGAGCGTCGTGGAGATTTTGGCGGAGGAACAGTTCAGGTAATTCCACATATTACTAATGAAATCAAAAGCAGATTTTACCGTGACTACTCTTCTGATGATGTAAAGATTGCCATAATCGAAGTTGGTGGTACTGTTGGTGATATCGAGAGCCAGCCATTCCTGGAGGCAATAAGACAGTTCCAGCATGAAGTTGGACATGAGAATGCTATTCTTTGTCACGTAACACTCATCCCTTATTTAAGAGCATCTGGTGAAATGAAGACTAAACCTACACAGGCAAGTGTCAAGGAGCTTCAGGGAATGGGTATCCAGCCAGACATCATTGTGTGCCGTACTGAGCACCCACTTGATAAAGGTCTTAAAGAAAAAATCGCATTATTCTGTAACGTACCTAAATCACATGTACTTCAGAATCTTGATGTTGATATTCTCTATGATGCTCCACTTGCTATGGAAGAGGAACATCTTGCACAGGTTGCATGTGAATGTCTTAACCTTGATTGTCCTGAACCAGACCTTAAGGAATGGAGAGACATGTGTACAGCATGGAAGAATCCAACAAGAAAGGTAGATATTGCCCTTGTTGGTAAATATACACAGTTACATGATGCATATATCAGTGTTGTCGAGGCATTAAAACATGGTGGTGTTGCTAACTCTGCTGAAGTCAACATCAAATGGGTTGATTCCGAACTGGTTAACAAAGACAATGTTGCCGAGATGATTGGTGATGTTGCTGGTATTATTGTTCCTGGTGGATTTGGTGACAGAGGAATTGAAGGCATGATTGATTCAATCCAGTATGCAAGGGAGAACAAGATTCCTTTCCTTGGTCTCTGCCTTGGTATGCAGCTTTCAATTGTTGAATTTGCCCGCCATGTAGTTGGTTATGATGATGCACACAGCAGTGAGCTTATGCCAGAGACAACTCATCCTGTTATCCATCTTATGCCAGATCAGGAAGGCATCGATGATATCGGTGGAACATTAAGACTTGGTTCATACCCATGTGTTCTTGATAAAGCAAGTATTGCCTACAAGCTCTATGGTGAGGAGACTATCCATGAGCGTCATCGTCATCGTTATGAAGTTAACAACGACTACCGTAATGTATTAGTTGAAAATGGCATGAGACTTTCAGGCATCTCTCCTGACGGAAGAATCGTTGAGATGGTTGAAGTTGTTGATCATCCTTGGTTTGTTGGTACACAGGCTCATCCAGAGCTTAAGTCAAGACCTAACAGACCTCATCCATTATTCAAAGGATTTATCGAAGCCGCTATTAACAACAGCAAGTAATTTTCAATTTGGCTGAATACAAGAAAAAGGTCTGAAAAATCCAAGAAACTATCAAAGTTTGGATTTTTTCAGACCTTTTATATAATCGAGCCATTTTCTTCAAATTTCAAGCAATAATTCTGTGATTTTGGATTTTTCTCATTGTAAATTTAAAATAAATCCAAAATTCTATGTCACCCACTCACGATGCATATCTGGTATCCGTCATATTCATATCTTCTGACATTCACGTTGTCCTCTAAATCATCCTCACTGCTCTGTATTGACGACATAATTCCCTGACCGCTGTATTTCCCCAGTGCTTCCTTGAATGTCCACAGCTTGAAGAAATCATCATCCGACTTGATAGATTCATGTTCTGACTGCGTAAAATATCGTCTTGCAACAGATTCGCTTATCCTGCGTTTTCCCTCTATATCTATTCCAACACACGAATCAGCAACTACACATACTACATAATCACCAGCATGTGACATGTTAAAATGTATAGAACCAACACATACTCCCCTGTTATTATTATGACTTTCTTTTATCTTCTCCCAGTCAAATTTCGGCTTGCCCTTACCTGAATACCTTATATCCCAGTTATACTTTTCCCTAACCTTATCCACTGCTTCTGGTAGTTTAATCACATACAAGCCATGGCTGTCGTACACATCATCTTCTGCCACATGCTGTCTCAGCTCTCCTTCAACATATTTTCCAAGAATTACATTAAGCAGCACCGCAGCGCCTGCACTACGACAGCTATCCTTATGATTTTTGTATTTTGCCGCCTTTATTCTTCTGTCCTCGCTGACAACACTCATACATCTTTGATACAATGCCTCATCGTCAAACATCGCCGACACATCCATCAGACCAACAATCATATCTATTCCTTTCCGCCAATCCGCAATCACATTCTGCATTTTTCCAACCACCCTACAGATAATAGCTCACAGGCAGCAAATAATTCAAATATCGTATAACAGGCATAACTCCTGTCAGATTAAAGAATATCGGGCAGAATACAAGACTCGCAACCATACATACTGGAATTGCACCTGCAAACACACTTGCATCTCTTACAACCAGTGCAAGCAGACTATTAACTATAACAAGAATAAAGATATATACTATCATACGCACTGCCTCCTCTGGAAAATCTGCCTCTCCCAAAATCAGCATTGACATTTCTGCTGATATTGCAAACAAAATAACTGGAACAGCTACATACAAAACAGCTCCAGCACATGACATCTTTCTTGTGAGCGCCATAAATATGCCTTTGTTTCTATCACGACAATACATAACACCGCCTGACATAGCCGCTATCATAACCATAACACCTAAAATTCCACGTATCGGAAAATTCACTGCTACAGTTTCAAGTTCACTGCTTCCTCCATCATCATCTAATACCTCAAATCTGAAATAAGAGATATCATCATTCACGCTATACGCTTCATATCTTTTTGTTAGTTCCGCTATTGCCTGCTGCCGCATCGAATCAAATTCATTCTTTGACTCAACATAATTAACTGCAATATTAAGAGAATATACCTTAAAAAGTTCCTTAAACACAATCTCATTAGAGATAGAGGTTATATAAGAAGAATCACTGACAGCAAGCCTTATTACACCTCTATAGCTTTTATTATCCAGTCTTTCAGTAAGCCTGTCCCTGAATATATATCCAAAATCAGCCACGCCCGACCTGACATCATTATAGAATGTATCTTTGTCATCAACTATGTAATATCTTACCACGCTGTTTAGCCGGCACAGATTATCAGCAATCTTAACAGCCACATCATCATTATCACAGACATATAATGCTGCAGATGGTCTTTCACTCTTATCACCATTCTGGCTTACACAAGCAATCCTGTCAAATGTACCTGTGGTAACGCCAAGTCCGATACACGAAGCTATCGGCATTGATATTAATAACACTGCCATCAGCGGCGTTCTCAAGGTCTTCTTAACCAGAAGCCAGAACCATATTATAAGCCTTTTAATATTCATACAAGCCAACTCCTGCACTTAATGCTATCCCGCATTAAATTCTATCCATCATCCAATTATTTAGCTACCGCCATGTGACCACATATTTATCCTATCAGCATCACTTTAACAAAGTAACGTATCCATCTTGCCGGAAGCACACTTCCAATGCGTGCAGCCCAGTCTGGGAGCATTGACTGCTCTAAAAGACACCCACATGCCAGAAACATAAGAAGATAAATGATACACAAAACAATTATACCTGAATACCCATCTCCCTGTGTTCCTTCTTTTCCCCGAGACAGTGCATATATCAGCGCCGCAACAATATAATTAATAACAACCGCTGCAACAATGCATCCAATCCCTTTAAATATATTTCTAAAAGCCTTCAAAATTCCAGCGCCTGTATACTCACTAAATCCATCAACAGCTGTTATAATTCCTGCCACCTCCGGATAACGCATCGCCGAAAGGCACACAAGCAGATATATAACTGCATATATCGCAGATGTCACCAGAGACACCGCTATAACCTTTGTTAAAAATGATACAATTACCGGTATTCTTCTCTGTCTAAGCATACAACTAAATTCATATTTGTCAGGATAAAGGCACTGTGCACACAACACACCACCCATAGCAATTATTATCATAATTCCTGTACATACAAATGATTGCACAACAGAAAGTCCCCTGCCTCCCGACACATATTCAGTCGTTATATATGCACTCCTGTCAAGGGCATAAGAAAAATATTCTGCATTAAGTTCCATCTCTGCCTGATACAGCTTGATAACCCCATTAAAATACTCATCAATCATATCATCAACCGCATATATTCCAATCTGGGCAGATGATACATCCTCAGCGCCAGCCTTAATCATTTCCTGAAAAAGTGCTGATGACACATTAGTTCCACTCCCCGCAAATATAATTCTTGCAGGTCTTCCATTCCCTGATATTATCTTACTTATGAAATCAGATGGTATCACAGCAACTGCCGCATATCCTCCATTCTTTAACCTCTCTATGGCAGCTGCCTCATCATCGCAGTACTCAAACTCGCCGATATTTTTTACTGAATCAATACTGCCGACATAATCAACCGCCATTTTTATATATACCGACTCGTCAACATCACCGACAACCGGCATATTGATAGTCGAAGTACTGCCAGTATCCATACATACCGCAACTTTAAGCTTATCTTCTGATGCACCGCCAAGCTCGCTTGTCGTCTTGATTCCGATAGTTCCAAGTATCAGCAGTACAATAAAAAGAGCTGTTCCAAGAATAGCTCTTGGCATAAATGTTACTGCCTGCTTTATTCTTAAGACCAGCAATGCTACATACATTTTTACCTTTACACGCATATCTTACCATCCCGAAGCACAACAATCCTGTCTGCCATAGTAATCTCCGCATCCTCATGACTTGAAAACAGCACAATACCGCCTTTCCCTGTGAATGCCTTCACAAAATCACGTATAACAGCCTTGAATTCGCGGTCAAGCGATGCCCCTGGCTCATCCATGATAAGAATATCTGGATTATTGCCACATGCGCATGCGATACTTGCACGCTTTTTCATTCCACCAGATAACTTCAACACTCTCCTGTCTATATATGATAATATGTCAAGTCTGCCAATATAGCCTTCACTGCACATTTTCTCAACCCTGCTGCCGCCAACGCAGAACCAGAACTTAAGATTGTCCCTCACTGTAAGCTCATCTATCAGCGGTGACTCCTGTGGAACATACCCGATACGCACATTATCAGCACCATAATTTATACTTCCACCATCAGCCTTTATGACACCTGCAATTATTTTAAGAAGCGTTGATTTGCCGCATCCATTGGTTCCAGCTATGCACACAGACTCGCCAGGATTAATCTCAAGATTGACCCCGTCAAGAACCTGCTGCCTTCCATATCTTTTGCTTATATTATCAATCTTCATATAACAAAAGCCCCTCAAGCACCTTGATACTATAGCATCTCTTTCTCATAAAATAATCTGAGTACACCTCAAAATTCGTATACGAATGTTCAAACTGTCTTGAATAAAGATGTGCTATGTCAACATGTTCATCGTATTCTGTATTGCCATTCTCATGCCAGCACACCATATCCAGCTGTCTTACAATCAGATATCCCACAACCGCATTTTTAATCTTTAAGACAAGATTAATATCATACACACTATCCAGGAAATATCTGTATACATAATAATCAAGAAGCTGCCTGAACTGGTACTCTTTATCCTTATAGTACTTTTTAAAGCCTTTAAGAGCATTTCTGTACATTTCATCAGCCAATGTATAATTAAAAACCTCGTTCCCGATTTTGTCCGATTTGTTCAATTTTTTTATATTCCGTTCAAATGCTCTTTCTTTGTCTACATAAATAAGCCAGTCTTTATTGATGACTTCCATTCCCTTGAACGAATCAAAGAACTTGGAAACCGCATCAATATATCTGCTTCCCACACCAGCTCTGCCAGCCTCACGCTGTCTGTCGTTATCTTTTTTTAACTTTTCCCTGCATGAACTGACAACATTACAGCAATATTCTTTGTCTTTAAACCGCTTGACAACTGATGCAATAAGGTCATCTCTCTCATTATCCATATGCTTCTGAATCTGTCTGGCAAATTCCAGCAATATAATACAGACCTCATCAACACTGAATTCCTCATAGTCTATTATGTCAAATGCAAGTTTTCTTGCGTTACATAGCTGCATATACAAAAATGCATCTATATCATTGTACATATCTATTGGTTTTCCGTCTTCAAATTCATCAAAATGCATCTTCTGTCTGTCAGCAAACATAAGCTTACCAGCAGTTATACATGACGGAGCAATTCCTATCTCCCTGACATTGCCATATTCATTAATAAATCTTGGAAATTCATCACATGTCTCACACAGATGTTCCTCACCAAGTGCAATATATAAGTCGCACAGATTTTTATCATTAAGGAACGGGCATCTTTTATCCTCGGTCAGTGTAAATGTGCATCCTCCTTCTTTTTCTGGCACCATGACACTTTTTAACCTATTACCAAATTCTCCCTTAACGGATTTGTAGTATCTGTATGACTTCTCATCCACGTCAACATCCCATCCAGCGCAGCATGTATCTGTGCAATCTCCTGCTATACATTTGAAATCTTTATAATAATAAGGTGTTCTAATCTTCATAAATAATATTTTAGCCTTATTTGTATTGTGATACAACATGTTTTTGTGTATAATCTTCTATAAAATGATATAAACAAGGAGAAGAAACATGTATGGAAAACTAAAAAAATTAGTACTTCTGTCTATGTTAGTGCTATCCGTCTGTGGACTTGCAGGATGTGGCAAGATTGCCAAAAACACCGTATTTTCAGTTGATGATTTATCTGGCAAAAAAATCGGTGTCCAGCTTGGCACAACAGGCGATACATTAGTAAGTGACATGGAAGATGACGGCTCTAACACTACTATAGAGCGATTTAACAAAGGTAATGATGCCGTAGCTGCATTAAAGCAGGGAAAAATTGATGCGGTAGTAATTGACCAGATGCCAGCCAAATCATTTGTTGAGATTAATCGTGATCTTATGATTCTTGACGAAGAATTTGCAATTGAGGATTACGCAATATGTATCTCTAAGAGCAGACCTGACCTTAAAGCCTCTATTGATGAGGCAATAGATTATCTGTCAGCTAATGGCACAGTGCAGAAAATTCTTGACAATTACATCGGTGACAATGCTGGAAAAACACCTTATGTAACTCCTGAGGGAACAGACCACAGCAAAGGTACACTCGTAATGGCAACCAATGCTTATTTCAAGCCATATGAGTATTACGACAACGGAACTATCAAAGGTATTGATGTTGACTTTGCAACTGCAATCGCTGACTACCTTGGAATGAACTTAAAGATTGAGGATATGGAGTTTGATTCCATTATCACAGCAGTACAGTCGGGCAAGGCTGATTTTGGTGCTGCCGGTATGACTGTGACTGCCGAAAGACTTAAAAATATTGATTTTTCCAAGTCTTACACAACATCTTATCAGGTTATTATTGTAAGAGACAATGAAGCAATCGCTGAAAGCCAGAGCATTGTTAACAGATTTAAGAACGATTTCCTTGCAGAAAACAGATACCAGTATGTGCTTACCGGTCTTATGAATACTATTCTTATTGCATTCTTCGCTGCACTTATGGGTATTGTATTAGGATTTATCGTAGCTGTTATCCGCTCAACGCACGACAAATCAGGCGGTCTTAATATCGCTAATTTCATATGTAATATATATCTTACTGTAATCCGTGGTACACCTACTATGGTACAGCTTCTGATTATATATTACATTATATTCGGTTCTGTCAGCATCAACAAAACTATCGTGGCAATACTTGCTTTCGGTATCAACTCTGGTGCTTATGTTGCTGAGATATTCCGTTCAGGAATTATGTCAATCGACAACGGACAGTTTGAGGCGGCACGAAGCCTTGGACTTCCATATCACAAGACATTCAGATACGTAATTCTGCCACAGGCATTTAAGAATGTACTTCCTGCCCTGGCTAATGAATTTATCGTTCTGTTAAAAGAAACTTCAATCAGTGGTTACATTGGCCTTACAGATCTTACCCGTGGTGGTGATATCGTAAGAAGTATCACATATGACGCAATGCTTCCACTCTTTACAGTAGCTCTTATATATCTTGTATTGGTTGTGATTCTTTCATCACTTGTAAAGAAGCTTGAAAGGAGATTAAGAAGCAATGAGCGCAGATAATATTAATAATACTAATAATGATACTACTATCAATGTTAATCCTAACAACACAGACAATTCTGAAAAAGACTGGAATGTAATTTTACGTGTTGAGAATTTAAAAAAAGTCTATGGTGAACATGTTGTTCTTAACGGAATAAGCACCACTATAAGAAAAGGTGAGGTTGTTGCAATCATCGGACCTTCCGGCTGTGGTAAATCAACATTTTTACGTTCTCTTAATATGTTAGAGATTCCAACTGAAGGACATGTATATTTCCACGATACAGACCTCACTGACAAGTCTGTCAACATTAACGAAATACGTGAAAAACTGGGAATGGTATTCCAGAATTTCAATCTTTTCCCTAATATGACAGTTAAGAAAAATGTTATGTTAGCCCCTGTACAGCTAAAGGTTATGTCTGAGGAAGAAGCTGATGCTAA
Source organism: uncultured Lachnospira sp. (assembly GCA_934359185.1). GTDB lineage: Bacteria > Bacillota > Clostridia > Lachnospirales > Lachnospiraceae > Lachnospira. Next base: position 25,197 of record CAKRLE010000011.1, read on the forward strand.
AGCACTTGAGCTTCTCGACAGGGTTGGATTAAAGGAAAAGGCTGACCAGTACCCTGACATGCTCTCAGGCGGTCAGAAACAGCGTGTTGCTATTGCCCGTGCAATGGCTATGAATCCAGAGGTTATGTTATTCGATGAGCCTACTTCTGCCCTCGATCCTGAGATGGTCGGTGAGGTTCTTTCCATCATTAAGGAGCTTGCTGATTCCGGCATGACAATGCTTATTGTTACACATGAGATGGGATTTGCAAAAGAAGTTGCTACAAGAGCGATGTTTTTCTCTGATGGTGTTATCTCCGAGGAGAATACACCTAAAGAACTGTTTGAAAATCCTCAGACAGCACGTCTTAAAGACTTCTTATCTAAGGTATTGTAATATATATAATTATAAGCTGCACACCTTGCCGATGTGCAGCTTATTTTATGTTTTAAATACTTATTTACTCTGACTCTTTTTTTCTTTGCCAGCATTTCTTCTGTTAAATACAAACAGGACAATTCCACCAAGCACCATAAACAAAGATATAAACTGTGATGTTGATAATGCTCCAACAGCACCTCTGTAATCATCTCTCAAAAACTCTATAAGAAATCTTCCAATTCCATACATCCACAGATAAAGGCATCCTATATCACCAGCCACATGCCCGAATTTCTTTGACCCTGGAACTGATGCCTCTCCGGCTTTGGCAGATATAACTATAAGAATGACTGCAAACAGGATATCTCCTGCTGCAGATATAAGCTGTGTTGGAATCAGCTTAACTCCTGCTGGGGCAAGGCTCCCCTCAGGAAATATAACGCCAAATGCTGAATCTGTATGTCTTCCATAACAGCATCCCGCAAGAAAGCATCCAATTCTTCCAAATCCCTGTGCAATCGCAACCTCTGGTATAATAAGGTCAAAATACTGCAAAAAGCTTAATTTCTTGACATGGCAGTACAAAAGACAGCAGAGTACTCCTGCTATGATTCCACCATAAACTACGAATCCTGCCCTTCCAAGCACACTTCCAGGTGCCTCAATAAACTCCTGGAAATTTACAATGACATACAGAAGCTTTGCGCCTAGAAATCCGCAAAGAATAGCAATTATAGCCATATCTATAACGCTTTCCTGATTAAGCCCTTTCTTCTTAGCTCTGTACTCGCCTACAAGAAGTGCCACGATGAATCCAATGCCTATCATGAATCCATAACCCGGTATATTTAATTTACCAACGCTGAATAATATGCTGCGCATATGTAACCTCCTTTAATCATCCATTCCCATAGCCTTCAACGCCATATCAATCCTTTGCCCGATTAATTCAAAAAATTCATCATCAGTTCCATATGGTGTCATAAAAAATGTTTTTAACGTATACATGCATATTGTACGAATCTGAGTCTGGGCTGTATTATTATCGAGTTCTCCTTCTGCCTCAGAATTTTTTATCTGTGCCACTGATGATTTAATCTTAACAAGATATCTGTGCCACTGTGATACAAATTCATCATACCTGCCGCCATACTCACTGTTAATCCATTTTTTAATCTTTATCTTAGCCAGATTATCTTTATTGCACTGACCTTTCTGTAATATATACTTAAAATGTGTCTCATCTTCCCAGTATCGTCCTAAAGGAAATAACCTGCACACCCCCGGACGTGCTGTGTGTATCTTACACATATTCTTTTCATCAAGAAATGAACATGAATCTGTCTCTTTATTCATCGCCATATTAGGAAGCATTATGCCATCAACGATATTAATCTCCACAAATCCATCAAGAAGCTGTTCCATCGTCATATTAAGCCTTGTAGTCAGCCTGTGTACATCAAATGGGTCTAATACAATAGATTTATCCATTCCGTGGCAGCAGACCTGCCTGCAGCCTGTACAGCCTGCTGTATCAGCCTTCACCATATCATTATCTGTATATAACTTTCCATCAGATATATTTTCAAGAGATTCTTCTCTATACATACTCTTCCTCCGCTAAATATTCCTGGCTTACCAATGTGCACTAGGTTCGAAAACACCTCACCAAGTGCCCAGGTATGATTCTCACTAAGCTCAGCTTTGCTTCGCTAAGTGTTCATGGCACAAATGCTGTTCAGACAACATTTGTCACAATATGGCATGGTTCTTGCTGTGCATACTGCCCTTCCATGCTCGACAAACCTGTGACACAATCCATTGCCTTCCTCTGGTGGAACAATCTTCCACAATGCCATCTCTACTTTTTTAGGGTCTTTTTCATTATTTACAAGACCTATTCTGTTGCACAGGCGGATACAATGTGTATCGGTAACTATTGCTGGTTTGCCAAATACATCACCAATTATAAGATTAGCACTCTTTCTTCCAACACCCGGCAATTCGAGCAGCTTGTCAAAATCATCCGGCACTTTGTCATTATATTTTTCATGAAGCATCTTCATACATGCGCTGATATCTTTTGCCTTGCTTTTTCCCAAACCGCATGGGCGCACGATATCCTCAATTTCTGACACCTCTGCACTGGCTAATGCTTCAATTGTAGGAAATTTGGCATACAAATCCTGAACAACTACATTGACCCTTGCATCTGTACACTGCGCCGCAAGCCTTACGCTTACAAGCAGTTTCCACGCTTCATCATAATCAAGGCTGCACTCTGCATCGGGATATTCCTTTTTTAATCTGTCAATTACTTCAAGAGCAAGCTGCTTCTTAGTCATATAACCACCTACTTGTTTATTATACTATTATTTATTCCACTCAATAACCTGTTCCTTAAGCCAGCTGCACCACTCGTCAACACCCTCTCCTGTCTTTGCGCAGATTGGGAATATCTTAAGATCAGGATTTCTCTTGAGAGCATATTCCTTAACCTTATCCATGTCAAAGTCAAAATATGGGAGAACATCTATCTTATTGATGATAAGCGCATCACACACTGTAAATATGAGTGGATATTTAAGAGGCTTGTCGTGTCCTTCTGGAACTGAAAGAATCATGACATTCTTAGCTGCACCTGTATCAAATTCTGCTGGACACACAAGATTTCCGACATTTTCAAGGATTGCAAGGTCAAGTTCTTTAGTTCCAAGCTCCCTCACACCCTGTCTTGTCATATCTGCATCAAGATGGCACATTCCACCTGTATGAATCTGAATTGTCTTAGCATTTGTCTTATCAGCGATAGTAAGTGCATCAACATCCGAATCAATATCTGCTTCCATAACACCAATCTTTAAATCTTCTGATAACTTGTTAATTGTAGACACAAGTGTTGTAGTCTTACCAGCTCCCGGTGAAGACATAAGATTTAGCAAAAATGTCTTTTCCTGCTTTAATTCCTGACGTAACTTTTCTGCATCTGCATCATTGTCTGCATATATACTCTGTTTAACTTCTATTATTCTCATTACATTATCCTCCTTATATACATTTGGACGCTGCAGCTTACATTATCAGCTACAGCGTCCATTATACCACATGGTATTGTCACAGCAAAGTTTTTTGTTTTTCTTTACTTATCAGTAGAAAATTAGTCGATAGCTCTCTCCATAGCTGCCTCATAATCCTTAGTACCAACCCAGATATCGTTCTTGTATGGGTTCTTCTTCTGCTCTACAGATCTCTTGATGATAACTGCGATACAGATAACATTAGCAGCTAATGCGATAATACCCATGATGCCCTGCATCTTAGGATTAGCACCAAATGCATCCATCTGTGCCTTTGTAAATGAGCTTAACTGCATACCATTAATAGCACCAGTTTTTTCATATAATACAGGGAGTACTGAGCACTTTGTATTAATCTGGAAGAGTGGGAATACCTGGGCAAACATACACCATATAGCAAGTGTATTAGCACGGTTCTGAATCCAGCCACCCTTGTTCCAGAGTGCATTAGCAAATGTTGGAGCAAGAAGAAGTGCTACACCACAGTACCATGTATGTGTTGGAAGGTTGTTGTATGTATATGTGAAGTTCCACAGATCATAAGCAACAATAAACCAAACTGTCATATCTGGCCAAAGCATATCGTCTTTCTTCTTTGACTGATGAATTCCCCACCAGCCTGTCATACACATGATATTGATAAGACCAGCGATACCATTGAGCCAGTTCCACCAGCCACCATACAGCCATACTCCTTCGTTAGAGTACCACCAGCCACCTGTCATGCCACCTTTGATAGCTGACTCGAAGTCGCTGCCGACTGCAATAAGAATGTTAATAGCTACAATTACGAATGGGAATACTTTAAACCATTCTGTTGAACCGATACTCCATTTGTACTTTAACATCATGAAACCGATACATCCTGCTGTAGCTGCATAAAGCTTAGCATAATGAAACCATCCGTTCATATACATATAAGTATCGTTGTTAAGTGCCCATGAAGCTCCTGTCTTGGCACCAATTGCAATTGCAATAAAGTAAACTGTAAGTGCGATTGGAATGATTACGAAAAATAACATTCCTCCCCATTTAGTACGTCTTGCAATTTCGTTGCAGATAACAAGACCTGCAAATACTAATACCCAGCCTAATAACTGGTACATGGCGTTATCGCCGTAAATCTGGAATAACATAAAACCGCTCCCTTCATTAGTAAATTAATTTATTATTTTTCTTTGCTGAACTTAATCTTAACTGCCCTCTTAGCAGCATATGGAAGAATCTTCTTAAGCTTGTCCTCTGACTTAGTCATGCGGCTTGCTTCTGGAATATCCCTGCTAAGATGTATGGCATCAAATTCACATTTAGTTGTACAGATACCGCAGCCGATACATTTGTTAGGATCTACTATAGATGCTCCACAACCCAGGCATCTTGAAGCTTCTTTCTTAATCTGCTCTTCTGTCAATGGTTCTCTTAAATCCCTGAATGTATCCTTTGCCACACCAGGCTTTCTTCCTGGCACCTGTCTGTTAGAATTATCGTAACTTTCAATAACGATATTGCTCTTATCAAGCTCTGTGAACTGTCTTAAATCTCTTGCGATTGTAAGGCTGTGTCCCTCATGAACAAATCTGTGGATTGATACACAACCCTGCTTGCCTGCTGCAATTGCATCTATTGCAAATCTTGGTCCTGTGTATACATCACCACCAACAAATATATCTGGCTCACCAGTCTGATATGTAACCGGGTCAGCCTTTGCTGTATTGTTTCTGTTAAGCTCAACCTTAGTTCCATCAAGAAGGCTGCCCCACTCGATTGACTGACCAATTGATAAAAGGACATTATCACACTTGATTGTCTTTAACTGCGCTTCATCATATGTTGGGTTAAATCTGCCATCTGCATCTGTAACGCTTAAACATTTCTTGAATACAATGCCTGTAACCCTGCCATTCTCTGTAAGAATTTCTTTAGGTCCCCAGCCGTTTTCAATTACTATGCCATCTTCTAATGCCTCTGCAACCTCATCCCTGGCTGCTGGCATCTCTTCTCTTGACTCAAGGCAGAGAAGTGTAACACCTGATGAACCAGCACGTAATGCTGTTCCTGCAACGTCCATGGCAACATTACCACCACCGACAACTACTGTTGTTCCAGTAAGCTTTGCATCAGCCTCGTTCTTATTGCACTTCTTTAAGAAGTCAACACCAGTCATAACGCCATCAGCATCTTCTCCCGGAACTCCTGCAAGCCTTCCGCCCTGGGCACCGATTGCTACATAGAACGCCTTGTATCCTTCATCTCTTAACTGCTGGATTGTTACATCTTTACCAACCTCAACACCACATTTGAACTCAACACCCATCTCCTTGAGAACTTCAATCTCTGCTGCGATGATGTCTTTTTCAAGTCTGTATGAAGGAATACCCATAACAAGCATTCCACCTGGCTTGTCTGATTTTTCAAATACTGTGACAGGATAACCTTTGCATCTTAAATAATATGCTGCTGACATACCTGCAGGTCCTGCACCTATAACTGCAATTCTCTGTGGGAACTGCTTGCCCTCATGATTCTCTGTCTTAGGCACGTACCTCTTATCTGATTCTAACTCCTGCTTAGCTATGAACTTCTTAATCTCATCAATAGCTACTGGAGCATCTATTGTGCCTCTTGTGCAGGCATCCTCACATCTTCTGTTACAGATTGCACCACAGACTGCCGGGAATGGATTCTCATTCTTGATAAGCTTCAAGGCATCCATATATCTTCCCTCAAGCGCCATCTTAACATATCCCTGAACTGGCAGATGTGCCGGACAGGCTGTTTTACAAGGTGCTGTACCTGTATCATAACAATTAATCTTAGCGTGGTCTCTGTAATCTGGATCCCACTTATCCGGGCCCCACTTGGCAGCATCTGGAAGCTGTGCCTGTGGATACTTTACAGGGCCTTCCTTAGTACATAACTTCTGGCCTAACTTAGCTGCACCTGTCGGACAAAACTCCACACAACGTCCACATGCAACGCATTTATCCGTTGTAACATGCGCCCTGTACGCTGAACGGGAAAGATTAGGTGTGTTGAATAACTGTGATGTCCTAAGTGCATTACAGACACCCGGCGCACAGTTACATATAGCGAATATCTTATTTTCACCATCAATGTTAGTTATCTGGTGAACAAATCCATTCTCCTCTGAACGCTGTAATATCTCCATAACCTCGTCATAGTCAATGTAGCGTCCCTTGCCTGTCTGAACGAGGTAATCAGCCATATCGCCAACCCCAATACAAAGCTCGCCTTCAATCTCGTCTGTTCCCTCGCCTCTTAATCTCTGTTGTCTACGGCATGAACAGGCTCCAACTGCATATTTGTCTTTGTATTTGTTAAGCCAGTGTGAAATATGCTCTACACTCACGGATTCATTAATTGTATCTATCGCCTTCTCTACTGGAATTACATGCATTCCGATTCCAGCTCCTCCTGGTGGTACCATAGGTGTAACCTTCTCAAGAGGAAGACGTGACATATTCTCAAAGAAATCAGCAACTTTAGGGTGAGCTTCTGCCTGCTCCTTGTTCATCACGAAAAATTCCGCTGCTCCCGGAACGAACATAGGCAGTATGTACTGCTTGTGGTGGTCTTCATTCTCCCAGTTGTACTCGATAATACCTATAACAGCCATCTCCTGTAGAAGCTTCTCAAGATATTCAACTGACTTGCCAGTTTTCTTAGAAAGATTTTCCACGGTCTCAGGAACTCTTACTTTCATCTTAAGAGCAACCTCTGCCATCTCATCTGTAAGTACCTCAGCTAATCCCCAATACTCCGGATCATTAACTGTCAGTTCCTTAAGTCCAAGATGATAAGGAATTCTGTCAGTAATCTTTTTACCGAGTTCCAGAATAACTTTCCTTGGTTCTTCTGCCATATAGTCCTCCTTATATTTTTTAATAAAAAGTTTCTTTTTTATTTAGATTATAATATCTTTTCCTTTACATTTCAACCATTTATGTAAATTTTTGTCAAATTATTGACATGCTTTAAAGTGATGAAGCGCTGATTTATTTTATAATTTGATTTAAACTATATACATATGATAAAATTAAATGATTATAATCGTGATTAACATAATATTATGATATGAGGACAAAATTTTTCTGTCCAGCTAATAACTATTGAAAGGACTTCTGATATGATTCCAGAATTTTCTCTTGAATACATTGACGGCACACCTTATCTCGTTCCTTATGGCCAGGCTGTGTCTTGTGGTGCTAAAGCTGTAAAATTAAATTCTACAGGCGCAGTTATGTGGCAGAAGCTTTGTGATGCTGTTAATTCATGTGCCGGTGACATCTGTTTTAATCCAATGTCTGATAATTTAAGAAATGCCTGGCTCGACTTACTATATAATTATTTTGAGGCAGATAACACCAGCAATAAATCCATTATCGCAGATGATGCAGATACATTTATACGGACACTTGATATAAACCACGTGTTTAATGCATTTATGTTTAACAACACCATCAACATTGATTCCATAACTAAAAATTTTAGTATCGCTGGCCTGTCAATGTCGTATAATGGTCCGTCCAGAATGTATCCTGATGAATTTGATTCATTTATGATAAAGGATAATTCCAAATGCAGCATAAATATCAGCGTAGCCGGCAGTCTTTCAAGGAATTATCCGCTTGAAGAGCTTGTCATAGAAACCCGTGATGTATGTATTTTCAAGAAAGCAGATGGATATTTCATTCTTTTTAACATTTTCAGTGTAATAAAGGAATGTGAATTATTTGATGATGGAAGGGTTAATCTCTTCTATAATGTTCCATCTCTTAAAGACAGCGGCAAATGTATTCATGGTGTCCTAAATGATATCGACTACCAGACAGGTACATACGAGGTTTTCCATGCAATCCGTTTTGCATATCTTTTTTTTAACCAGAAGCGTGGAATATATGCACTTCACTCTGCATCAATTCTATATAGAGACAGGTTATGGCTTATAAGTGCTCCTTCCGGGACAGGCAAATCAACTCATGCCGACATCTGGAACAGAGTATATGGCACTCCTGTTATCAATGGCGACTTAAACTGTATTGACATATCCGGCACACAGCTTATTGTCAAGGGAACTCCATGGTGTGGAACCTCTGGCATATACGATAGCAATACTTATAAGCTTGGTGGAATTATTCTTATATCCCAGGGAAAAGACAACGTAATTACACCTGCTGACAAGATGGATAATGTAATCCTTTCAGTCGCTAACAGATTCATATCTCCTTCATGGACGAAAGAGATGTTAAAAAGCAATATTACTGCAGCCAGGGCTATATGTGACAAAGCACTTGTCTTTTCTTACTCATGCGGCATGAGTGACAATGCTGCTGTTATATGCAGGGAATATATAGACAATTACATAGATAATATAGACTAATATATGGAGTAAAAAACATGGACACAATCAAACACGCCATTTCAAGAATCAAAGAGGGTGTTCTCAAAGAAATGTTAAGCAACACGCTCTGGATGTACTCATATGTCAAAAGATACTGGCTTGCTATAATCATCTATACACTTATAGGAATGTCCGGCGTTGTCATGGGAGTTGTTACGAGTTATATTTCTAAAGATCTTGTAGATATTATTACCGGGCACCAGACTGGCGAGGTAATAATTACATTCTGCATGATGATAGGATTTGGTATTGCCAATACGCTTGTATCCCAGCTAAGCAGCTATGTTTCTAACTGGATTAATATACGTGTTGACAACGAAATCAAAGCAGAGATATACGATAAGATTCTAATAACTGACTGGGAAAGCCTTACAACTTACCACACAGGAGACCTGCTCACAAGATGGGGTTCAGATGCATCTAATATATCAGGTGGAGTACTCAGTTGGCTTCCTAATATGTTCATATATCTTTTCAGGTTCATATCAGCTCTTGCAATTGTACTTGTCAATGACCCTACATTTGCAATATTTGCACTTCTCGGAGTACCTGTGAGCGCACTTATGTCCCGCACACTCATGAGACGCATGGTTAACAATAACAAACGCAGTGCCGCATTAAGTGCCAAAACTTCAGGATTTAACCAGGAAGCATTTTCTAATATACAGACTGTCAAAGCATTTGACCTTGTTAAATTATATGGAAAAAGGCTTCGTGAGATTCAAAAGGAATACCTCGATATGAAGATGGAATTTAACAGAATGTCAATGCTCACATCTTTCATATTATCAACTGTAGGGCTTCTCGTATCTTATAGCTGTTACGGCTGGGGAATTTACCGTGTATGGAGTGGTGTCATAAGCTATGGTACAATGACACTTTTCCTGTCAATGGCAGGACAGCTCACTGGTGCCATGAACTCGCTTATATCTCTTGTTCCTTCTGCAATAAGCATGTCTACCTCAATAACACGACTTCGCGACATACTAGAGATGCCTAAAGAAGATTACTCTGATGATGATGCTGTCAAAGAACTGGCTGTCAGCAGCATGGATTGCGGCATCAATATCGAAATCAGCGATATGAGCTATACATACAAAACTGGAACCAATGTATTTTCACATGCTTCTATTGAAGCACATCCGCATGAGATAATTGCTCTTGTAGGTCCATCCGGTGAAGGAAAAACTACCATGTTAAGAATTCTTCTATCGCTTCTTTCAACATATGAAGGACAGTGCATTGTATATGGCAGTGATAAAAATAAAGCTATACATCTGTCTCCATCAACAAGAAAACTTTTTTCATATGTACCTCAGGGAAATACAATGTTTTCAGGAACAATTGCTTATAATATGCGCACTGTCAAGCCAGATGCCACAGATGAAGATATTATTGACGTTTTAAAGGAAGCCTGTGCATGGGAATTCGTAAGGGAGCTTCCTGAACAGATTAATACAGAGATTAAAGAGCGTGGAGGCGGATTTTCTGAAGGTCAGGCACAGCGTCTTGCAATAGCAAGGGCGCTTCTCCGTAAATCGCCGATACTGCTTCTTGACGAAGCAACATCTGCTCTTGATGTAGCTACAGAACGCCAGATTCTTAAAAATCTTATGCAGGATGATTATCCAAGAACGTGTATTGTGACAACACACCGCCCAACAGTTCTAAATATCTGTGACAGGGTATATGCCATAAAAGACAGGCAATGCAGAGTTCTTACAGACGAAGAGATTACTAAGATGATTAATGAATTTTAATCATCAGTTTAAAAAAGCTGCCACACATAAATTGTGCGGCAGCTTTTATCGTATCTTCTATACTATTTATCAATCATACTTACCCTGTACGTTAGTTGCATGATTACAGCTCCATGTAACACCTGTAATAGCCAAAGCTTTAGTTGTTGCCTCATCTGCAGCCTTTGCCCATACCTTGAATGTAACGTTGTCTCCTGATCTGTAACCATTTGCATGTAAATCACGTGTTACAACAGCCTTATTACCAGAAAACGTACATGGAAATTCTGAATACGCATCTGTCAACGGAGCACTGAAGCTGATTACATAATTAACGCCTGTTGAGATATGCTCAACCTGTGTAGAATGAGTTGCTCTCATCTCAAATACATTATGTGAACCATTCCAGTTCTGAACTGATGAACCGCCTACTGTCCAGCAGTCTCCACCGCCAACTGCAGTTCCACTTGCCATATAGACATTCTCACTTAAATCTTCAATCATGCTTATGACTGGTTTCTCATACTTAACCATAATATACATCCCCCTAATCACTATATATAATCCGTATATTAATCAAGCCACCACAATAGTTGTATGTGTCATATTTTATTATACATATGACCCTTTTTTTAATAATAGCAATTTAAATATTAATAGTCAATTAATATGTTATTATTTTTACATTTTTTTGACATTTGAATGTTTTTTATGTCTTCTTTTCATTCTTCTCCTGCGCTGGTTCATAAAATAAACTGCAATAAACACCACTATAATAAGTATTGCAGCCGCAAGAATAATAATAAGCACACCTATTCCTTTGCTTTCACTGCCTGCCCAGTCGCCTTGTGCAGTATTATCTGTCCTGACAGCCGATGTATCGTCTGACAATGATAATGATTCCTTAGTACTCTTCTCCTGCTCTTCCTTAATTTTTTTCAAGTCAGATGCAAGCAGGGTGTAGTTATCTGTATATTCATATCCACAACTATTACATGTATATGTTGTATATCCATATTCTGTGTCTGTACTATCTGTCACTTTCTTTGAATATCTTTCGCCAGGAACCTTGTCAAGCGGTGTTATCTCGTTATCACATGTATCAGGAAGCAGATTCTTACTGTAATCATATACTTCTCTTCTCTCAAATGTCTCACTACATCCATCAATCACAAGATTAGTGCTTAACAGCTCGCCATAATAAGCTTTACAGTATGCCCTTCTGTCTGTATTATCCTCAAAAAAGGAAATGAAGCCATTAACATTGCAATTAGTAATCTTCCCAGAATATTTCTGTCCATATGGATAGAACATATACATTCCGGTAAGTCCGCCATCATGAACATAGCCGTGGTCTGAATCATATCCGTACACCGTAACATTACAGTTATCCATGTCAATGTATCCTGTGGCATAAGCACCGCCAAGGAACTGCTCATCTTTATCTTTTACATCATTATCAATACATACAAGTGTCATTGTAGAATCGGTATTAGTTATTGAACCTCTTCCATATCCGGCAATTCCTCCAACACCAAACATCCTGGCTGTTGTTGACAGCTGCAGCTGGCCTGATATTGTGCATCCATCGATAATGCCACCATCAAGGAATCCTGCAACCGAACCCAGAAATACAGGAACGTCTGATTCAAGAGATGCCTTTATATTGATAAGCTTGAGATTAGATATTGAAGCTCCCTCTCTTACAATACTAAACAAACCGCCAAAATATGTATCATATTTCTTATAATTGCCATCATATGATGTGTCTGACTCCGAACCTGTCACACTATAACTTAAATTAAGAACTGCATGTCCGTTGCCATCCAGCTTTCCTCTAAATGTAAATGGAATCCAGTTAACTCCTGACATATCAATGTCAGCATCAAGCCTGTAGCTTCCTGAAGGATTATCTGCAATCGCCGCAAGCCCTTCCCTGGTAGTGACACTTATCACGCCATCCTCAGCATAAGCCACAATTCCACTATTCACCCCCGCATTGCCCAGACCGCAGTATGCAAGCACGCAAGCCAGCCCCACAGCCACAAGTGCTACAAGCCTGACTACCATCTTTTTACATGTTTTCATAACTCTCCCTCGCTTTATAACATTTGCGATTATTTTACCACTTATAAGGACAAATTCCAATAAAAAACTATATACCTGCTCTGTGGGAGTCTGTCTCTGCGTGCCGTAAACTGCTGAATATTTGCATAACCGACTGTCGTGCAGTTCTTAGGGCGGTGCTAGACAAAAGCTAAGCCGACTGCTAAACGTCCAAACAAAGTGCGTTTTTAGCAAGTCGGCTTTAATAGACTTTGTCGTGCCACCCTTAGAAATGCTAGACACAAAGGGCTCGCAAATATTCAGCAGTTTACGGCACGCAGAGACAGACTCTCACGGAGCAGGCATACAGTTTTTGTTTATTAAATCCTGATTTACAAAATGTCATCATGTGATATATACACAATTCCAAATGCATCCGGACCTATATGTGACCCGATTGTAGGTCCTATCTCTCTTATCTTAGGATTTTCAACAACAAATCCCAATTTTTCAAGATTTCTTATAAACCCTGCAACATTTCCCCTGTCATGGCTATACAGATAATACACCGGATATCTTTCATCTGGCTTATCTGCATCTACCATCTTGGCAATATGCTTTATTGCATGTCTTATTCCAACCTGCTTCCCACATAATTCAACTGTTCCCTCTGATTTAAATGTCACGATAGGCTTTATATTGGCAAGTGTCCCAATGCTTGCAACACCTCTTGAGATTCTTCCCCCCTTATACAGATATTCAAGAGTGTCTAATCCTGCATATATTCTTATTCTCTTTTTCAGGCTCTCAATCTCACTGATAATATCATCAGCCGCCAATCCCTGATCTCTCATATTTACTGCTATATCTACTAAAATTCTTATTCCAAGAGATGCACTCCTGCTGTCAACAATATATATTTTATCATAATCAGCCATGTCCTTAGCCATCATAGCTGTCTGATATGTACCACTCAATGCACTTGAAACAAGAATTGCTATGACTGTATCACCTGCTTCTTTAGCAGCCTCAAATCTGTCAAGAAACTCTGCTGGCGAAGGCTGGGCTGTCTTAGGTGTTTCTTTGCTGTTCAAAAGCTTATCATAGAACATCTCTTTTGTAATAGTCACACCATCAATATAATGCTCTTCCCCAAAACTTACTGACATTGGAACACATTGTATATTCCTTCTTTTAAGTTCATCCATATTATAATCTGCAGCTGAATCTGTTATTATCTGAATACTCATTAATTCTCCATTCTGACACAATATATATGCCATATTTCTAATTTTTCATAAAAACTATATCCTTTTGCTTTACAAATGTCAACCTTTTACATTTTAATCTTTACACTATGCAATTATTTCGATGGAAAGAACTCATCATATCTGCTATTATATGCATATAAATGTATTAATGGTGTACCTGGGAGGACTTTAATCATGAACAGATCCAAAGCTATGCATAACAATGATGATTACCCTATAGACATAGTAATTGCATGGGTTGATGGAAGTGACCCTGAATGGAAATCCCTGAAAGCCTCATATGATCCAGTTTTGCCTGATACTGCCACTAACACTGCAGCACGCACTGATACAGATGATTCAGATGAAAGATACCGCGACTGGGATATCCTTAAATATCTTTTCCGCGGAATTGAAAACTGCATGCCATGGGTAAGAACCATACATTTCGTATCATGTGGCCAGATTCCAGTCTGGCTTAATACAGACCATCCAAAACTTCATCTTGTAAACCACACAGACTATATTCCTTCTCAGTACCTTCCTACGTTTAATTCTCATACGATAGAGCTTAATTTTCACAGAATCGAGGGATTATCTGAGCATTTTATATATTTTAATGATGATATGTTTATCACATCGGCCCTTGACAGACATGATTTTTTTATTGGCGGCATGCCTGTTGATATGCTTGCATTGCAGCCTGTTGTTGCCAATCCGCAAAATGAGGTGATGTCACACATATATCTTAATAACACACTAGCTATCGCAAGACATTTTAACAAATATGATAATATGCGCCAATATCCTCACAATTATTTCAACATCCATTATCCATTAAAGAATTATGTATACAATAATCTTGAGCGTGTGTTTCCACTCTACACAGGATTCTACACAGCTCATGGCGCATCACCTTTATGCATATCTACATATAAAGAAGTCTGGGAAAAGGAATATGATCTGCTTGATGCCACATGCAGCCACAGATTCAGAGACAGAGAAGACGTATCACAATATCTTTTAAGAGAATGGCAGAAACAGACAGACCAGTTTGTATCTGTCAATATTGATAATCTTCTGGGATATTACAATATCTCTGATGACATCACGCCAATTGTACGTGCCATACTTTCACGTTCCAAGAAAACTCTGTGTATCAATGATTCCAATACACAAGTAGATTACATAAGAATCAAAACAGAACTTGCACAGGCATTTGAACAGGTATTTCCTGACAAATCACAATTTGAAGTCCTATAAAACAAATAAGCTGGACAGCCCACTAACCATGGAGTTATCCAGCTTTATTCATTATATTTTTAATTATTAAATTATGTTTTAATTATTTACCTGTTCAAGCAGCGCTTCATACATAAGCTCTGTAACTGGCAATGAAAGTCCTAAACGCTTTCCTTCCTTTACAAGATATCCGCAGAATGTCTCAAGCTCTGTCTTTCTTCCAGCAACGACATCTCTCTGAAGCGAGCTTGTCGCGTCATCCTTAAATTCGTTATGGAATCTGTCAACTATCGCCTGTGCATCTGCCTTTTCCACGTTGACATTCTTTGCTTTCGCAACGCTGTATGCTTCCCATATAAGATCTTCGTGCTGTTTTGTCTTAACAGGATCTGCCCTTAACTGACCTATATTGTTGTTATATCTTGCTGTCTCAACATTATATGCCGCATTGAGAATATATTTTTTCCAGATTTCCCTCTCAATATCTTTGGCTGCAACGCAATCTACTTTAGCATCATCCAGCAATGACGCTGCTTTCTGTACATTTTTCCACTGCTCATCTGATGGATTCTGTATTCCTATATACATATTGGCAAATGTTCCCTGCTGGACTATGCTTCCGTCTTTATCAATAAATGACACAATATATATAAGTGAATCCATAACCACAGCACCTGTGATTCCCTCATCTTTTAAGAACTGTCTTGTCCTGTCTCCAGGGTCAACACCATTCATAATTGGAACTATAACTGTTCCGTCTTTAACACAGTTTTTGAGGTCTTTGCACACACTCTCAAGCGAGTAATTCTTTACACATATAAATATATAATCCATAGGTTCAAGTTCTAACGAACTTGCAACAACCTTTACAGGCTTTATAACATGCTCTCCCCTGTATTCTGAATGAAGCACAAGACCTTCTTTTTCAAGAAGCTCTTTTCTTGCACCTCTCGCAACTAATGTCACATCATCATATTTTTCTGCAAGCAATGCTCCAACATATCCTCCAATTCCACCGATTCCTATAACTGCTATTTTCTTACTCATTGTATATTACTTCCTTTTCTATTATTTATTTTACAGCGCTGCGAAGAAATTACAAATGTTAATATCCTTACTCCTTCTCAAATTTCTTCTCAACTGCCTCAACAATCTTTGAAAGAATCCTGAAAAGTGATTCTGCCGCAAATGAAAATACAAGAAATAAAAGCACACATATGCTTGACATCTTGTTAATCGCAAACAGATTATTAAACAATGTTGCACATATTATAAGTGCCACAATATTACCAATAAGCACAACTATTCTATACTTGTTAAGCGGTGTTGAAATCTTTATAAGAATCATAAATCCAACTATTGCAAGAAGCATCGTTGCCGCTGTAGCTATATCTGCTGCCGAAAGACCGAATACCTTGCCACACACAACAAGCGCGCCTATGGCAAATGTATCAGTAAGTCCCGCTGGCAGTGCCTTCAAAAATACATTCTTTAAGAACTTTCCCTCGATTCTGTTCTCGTTAGCTTCCATAGCAAGGAAAAATGCCGGAATGCCAATGTTAAACATACTTATAAGCGATATCTGCGAAGGTTCAAGCGGATACGTTATAAGAAGGACTGCCGAAAGAACTGACATTAGCAGCGAAAATATATTCTTCACAAGGAACAGACTGGCTGAACGCTCAATATTGTTAACAACTCTTCGTCCTTCCATAACAACAGATGGCATATGTGCAAAATCTGAATCCATAAGCACAACCTGAGCTGCCTGTGCCGCCGCATCACTTCCTGATGCCATCGCAACACTGCAGTCCGCATCCCTCAATGCCAGTATATCATTGACACCATCACCTGTCATTGCAACCGTGTGTCCCTGACTCTTAATTGCTTTGACAAGCTGCTGCTTCTGCTTTGGTGTAACACGTCCAAATACAGTATATTTTCTTGCCGCAAGTGCTATATCACCACTGTTTTTAAGAGTTCTGGCATCAATATAGCTCTCTGCATTTTTAATCCCCGCATTCTTAGCAACCTCTGATACAGTCTCAGGATTATCACCAGATATAACCTTGACAGCCACACCCTGTCTGTCAAAGTACTGGAACGTCTTCTTTGCCTGCTTTCTTATTGGATTAGTCAACGTTATGAATCCATATGGTGTAAATGCATCACCAAACGGTCTGCCATCAACCACACCATCATATATACCAAATACAAGCACACGGTATCCCTTCTTCTGATACCCTGTAAGCATGTCAGTGTATCTGTCATTATCAGATTTTAACAACGCATCCGGAGCACCCAAAACATATGCCCCATCATCATAAGTTATACTACAGTATTTAACCTCTGACGAAAAAGACGTCATTACAACAGGCTTCGTTCCCTTATACTTCTTATCTCCAAAGTATTGCTGTAATGCCTGCATTGTTATATTATCAGCAGTCATATCCTGGCAGAATCTTCCCAGCCTGTTCATAAAGTCTGAATTATTAAATCCATCTTTAACTTTTAACCCAGTGGTATCATACTCCTCATCTGCGGTCTCAACAACCTTACCAGCATCACCAACATCAACCGGAATAATGTCACTTACTGACATAGTATTTTCAGTGATTGTGCCTGTCTTATCAACACAGAGTACATCAACCCTTGCCAGAGTCTCAATACTTCTCATATCGTGTAACAATACCTTCTGCTTTGCAAGACGCATAGTGCTGACCGCCAGTGCAATCGTGGTAAGCAGGTATAAGCCTTCCGGTATCATTCCTATAACAGCTGCAACCATTGATACAACACTCTCTCGCAATGTATCCTTTGTTATAAAAAAGCTCTGGTAGAAAAGGATTGCACCAATAGGAATAATCACGATACCTACCCATTTGATAAGAGTATTGATAGAGCGTATCATTTCTGACTGTTCCTGTGTCTTCTGTGATTTTGCCTCCAGAGTCAGTCTGGAAATATAAGAATCCTTGCCAACCTTGTCTATAATTGCCCTGCATTTACCGGAAACTATAAAGCTTCCTGATAACAGCCTGTCTCCCTGAACCTTTTCAATCTCATCTGCCTCACCTGTGAGAAGTGATTCATTGACACGAACAGAACCGCCTACAACAACTGCATCAGCGGGTATCTGGTCTCCTGATGAGAATATTGCAAGATCATCCGCGACAAGTTCTTCCGACATTATCTTCTTTCGTTCTCCATCTCTTACAACAACTGTATGAGGTGCACTCAACAGATTCATCTTAGCAAGTGTATCCCTGGCCCTTATCTCCTGTACAATACCTATAAGTGCATTTCCAATGATGACAGGTAAGAATGTAAGACTCCTGAAAGAGCCCACAACGCACACCAATACTGCCAGCACAAGAAATATAATATTAAAATAAGTCAGTAAATTCTCCCTTATGATATCTTTGTTAGACTTCATTCCTGTATCAACAGGTTTGTTAACCTGGCCACCATGAACCCTTGCCGATACCTCTTTGGACGTAAGTCCAGGATACTCACTAATATCACTCATATCTGTCTAGTGCCTTTCTTCTCTTGGAATATACTCCTTCTTTGTAACAAGACTCTTATATGCCGGTCTGATTATTTTATCAGTTGTAACAAGCTCCTCTATTCTATGAGCACTCCATCCTGCAATTCTTGCAATTGCAAATAATGGTGTAAACAACTGTCTTGGAATTCCCAACATATCATATACAAATCCACTATAGAAATCCACATTAGGACTTACACCCTTGTAAATCTTACGTTCCTTAGCAATAAGCATTGGAGCAATCTTTTCAATATTGCTATAAAGAAGCATGTCATTTTCTCGTCCCTTCTCCACAGCCAGCTGCTCAACAAATTTTTTAAACACACGTTCTCTTGGATCTGACAATGAATAAACCGCATGTCCCATACCATAGATAAGACCTTTTTTATCAAATGCTTCTTTATTAAGTATCTTATCAAGATAAGCCTCTATAGCTTCCTCATCTGCATGATCCTTTACATGTTCACTTATATCATCCATCATATTCATTACCATAAGGTTTGCTCCACCATGCTTTCTTCCCTTAAGAGAAGACATAGCTGCAGCGATAGCAGAATAAGTATCAGAGCCAGATGATGTAACGACTCTTGTTGTAAATGTGGAGTTATTACCACCACCATGCTCCATATGAAGAAGCAGTGCAATATCAAGAACCCTTGCCTCTAATTCAGTATATCCCATATCAGGTCTTAATAATCTAAGAAAATTTTCTGCAATAGAACAAGATCTATCTGGTCTGTGAATATACATGCTATCATCATTTTCATAATGATTATATGCGTGATAACCATACACAGCCAGCATTGGAAATATACTTATAAGCTGTATGCTCTGTCTTAATACATTGTCAATATCAAGATTATCCTTTTTATCGTCATATGAAGCAAGCGTCAGCATACTTCTTGTCATATTATTCATTATATCAGCACTTGGTGCTTTCATAATTACATCTCTCGTGAAATTAGTTGGAAGATCCATGCACCCGGCAATCACATTTTTAAACTCCTCAAACTGTTCTTTATCAGGAAGCTCGCCAAACAATAACAGATACACAGCCTCCTCAAACTGGTAACGCGCCCCTCTGTTTCCCTTTACAAGATCCGTAACATCATATCCCCTGTATAAAAGCTCACCATCGCAAGGAACCTTCTGACCATCAATTGTATCGAATGCCCTTACTGATGATATATTTGTAAGTCCTGTAAGAACTCCTGCACCATTCTGGTCCCTGAGTCCTCTCTTAACACCATATTCATCGTACAACGACTTATCTATCTGATCATTTTTAATACATAACCCTGCAAGCTTCTCTGTATAACCATCAATTCTTTCCATATATCATTACCCCTTTCAACCGACTGGCAAATCCTGTCAGATTCACTGTTTATCTAGTTCATCACTGCATTTTCCAGCGACTTATTCTTAATATATACCATTATCACAGTAAGCATGTCAAAACAAGAAAATTTTAATAAAAATGTCTTCAAGCCAGCAATTACAAGGCTTTGGCATTATTTTCCGTCGTAATTGTTTATAGTATTTTAATATTTATTTCAAATAAACTGACAATTGTAATGTATTTCCAGAATTAAATGTAAAAAGCTCCTCATGTGTCACGATATTTATGTGCCACATGGGAAGCTTCTATACATTTCAGCCATTTCATTATAAAAATTTTTTTAATCATATCTTAACAGATGACTTAGCTTTAATTAGGATATTCACTTGTTATTCCAAAATATTCTTCCAGTGAAATCCAGTCTCCGTTATTATACAGCTTTGTTGCAAGCTCCTCACCTACATATCTTAGATGCCATGACTCATACTGATATCCTGTGTACTCATCCTTACCCTTAGGGAATCTTATGCAGAAGCCATATTTATAGCAGTTAGAATCAACCCATTTACCCTCTGCTGTATTTGCAAATGAGTCATTAATACTATTAAGATCAAAACATAATCCAGTCTGATGCTCTGAATTGCCTGGACGTGATGAATATGTATCTGCCAGAGCCTTACCATCCTGGGCAACATAAGTGTTATAAACTGTTACCTGGTACTGATAAGATCTGTAGCCACTTGATATATATATATTAAGTCCGCTTGCACTGGCATCTGCCTGCATTTTCTTCCATGCTGCCATAAGATCTTTATCAAGGCTCTTGTTACTTTTTGCCTCAGTGACAGGAACATCTGGATTAGTAGGGATAAATGAACTAGAAAGTGCATATGTTTTGTTAGCTATAAGCACCCCATCTATATACGTTGCACCATCTCTCTGCTCTATCTTAAAGCCCTTAGATGTTACACCCAGGCTTGTTCCTGGCTGGTTATTATCAACACCTGCCGAAGATTCTGCTACTGTTTCTGCAACTGTAGTCTGGTTATTATTCTGTGTTTCAGTTTCTTGACTGTTCTTATTATCGTCCGTCTTAGAAGATGACTCTGCCTGTGCCGTCGTGCCCACAGTTGTTAACTGCTGTACATTATCTGATGTTGTATTATCGTTCTTTTTATTACCGCACGCTTTTAATGAAACTGCTGCAATAATAATTACAACTAATGCAGCTAATGATACGCCTATCGCAAGCATCTGTCTCTGCCTCTTTAACTGGCGCTGTCTCCTTGACATTCTCACTGGTCGTCTGTTCCCTGATGTTGCCAATGTGATACCTCCTCATATTATATTAATATGTATATGATACCACATTATTCGCACTAATCCAAATTAATTAAATAAGCTTTGATAATTCTTCCAGCTTCTCTTTTGCCCTTGGAGACACATTCCTTGGAACCTGAATCTGCACAGTTACATACTGGTCGCCTCGAATATTGCCATTCTTCATGGAAGGCACACCTTTTCCTCTTAACCGTATCTTACTTCCAGACTGGGTTCCTTCTTTTATCTTACAGCTCACATCACCAGTCATTGTATGAACTATGGCATCACCGCCAAGAACTGCTGTTGTATACGGAATATTAATAGTTGTATAGATATCAAGTCCCTTTCTGTCATATCCTGGCTTGCTACCTACATTTACATTAAGAAACAGATCTCCATCCTTAGCACCACCTGCTCCCTTGCCGCCTTTTCCCTTCAGGCGCACCTTGCTTCCTGTGTCTACACCTGCAGGAATGTGAACACGGAGCGACTGTGTCATTCCATCTGACCCCTGCAGCGTAATATTCTTATCGCATCCGTTGACAGCCTCATCAAAGCTTATATTGATATCTGCGTGTGCGTCAGCTCCCTGCCTGTCAGAACTAAATCTGCTGCCAAATCCTGATGTTCTGCCAAATCCCGATGTTCTGCCAAATCCACTGCTGCCGAAGCCACTGCTGCCGAAGCCTGAACTTCCACCAAAAATATTCTTTAATATATCATCTATGTCGCTGCCATCCGCTCCATCAAAATGAAACTCATATGAGCCATTTCCTCCATACTTTTCATATTCTTCAGCTTTCCTTGCGTCAAATCCCTCCTGAAATGCCATATATCCATATTTATCGTATAATTTTCTTTTCTCAGGATTGCCAATTATATCATAGCTTTCATTAATTTCCTTAAATTTCTCTTCCGCCTGTGCATTACCAACATTGGTATCAGGGTGATACTTTTTTGCAAGCTTACGATAAGCCTTTTTAATTGCAGCCTCATCTGCATCCCTTGAAACTCCAAGTACTTCATAACAATCTCTTTTATTTGCCATAATCAATCACCTCCACAATCAATCATAGGCATTTTATTCTTTCTCATTTACAAAATTGTTATAGCACCACCTTTAGCACTCGTCAATAGAGAGTGCTGATAATTTTTTATAAACTTTATAAAAAAAATAATAAAGAGCACCCTGTATCTGCAGGATGCTCCACACTAACTTATTAAATTAATACTGGTATATGCATTACGCAGCCACTGTCATCTCTGCCTCTGATACTCCCTCAATGGCAAGCATCGAGTAAAGATATCTCAATACATACATTATATAACTACAGTCTGTCTGACAGTCTGGAGACTCTAAAACATATCTGTCATGAAGTTCCTTAATTCTTGAATACATATCACTCATACCCTTATAAGCAATTCCAGAATAATCACTGCTCATTGCTTCTTCCAGCCTCTCATGAAGCTTCATCTCATATGCTCTGTGTGCACTTATATTACCCTTGAAATGGCTGTTATGTGCAAATGTAAATGAATCAGCACTATAATGAAGCAGCTTTCCAATATCAAAATATCTCTTAACACCAAATTTGCTGTCGTTCTCAATATTCTCAATCAGATGATTGATAAGACTGCTTGTATTCTCATAATTATGTCCCTTAAGCTTCTGTCCATTAAAGCTTCCTCTGAAATATGTATAAAATGCAATATCAGGAATAACACTTCCTACAACCAACGCCCATCTGTTTCTTGCTTTAATTCTTCGGTCATGGGATTTAACAAGGTAACTACTAATATTCTTATGGTCTTTAAATTTCATTAGCTATATCCTTTCCTGTGCCTCTCCGGCTCCGTCATTGATTATACCATATACACACTTCATTTCAACTAAAATATGGGTAAACAACTGTAAATATATGTAAATCATGCATATATCGCCAGAATATTACTGTGCCTGTTCAGTTTCTTCTGTATCTTCACCATCATCATCCGCATCTGTATTCTTAGATGCAACGACACTTACAATAACCTTTTCTGGGTCTGTAAGGACATCTATATCAGCATTTTTGTAGATATCAAGGTCTTTAACTCTCACTGTGTCACCGATTCTTAACTTTCCAGCATCAATAACGACTTTGTCAACAAGATGGGCTGGCAGAGCCTTGAACGAAATCTCCTCCAGAAGTTCTTCCAGCACGCCTTCTGTAACCATCTCTTTATTCTGCAATACAATTTCTGCTGTAGAATGAACAATTTCATTGCTGACAAGTGCCTGAAACTCAATATCCTTAATCTCCTTAGCAAAAGGACCATAGTCGATTTCCTTAATAAGGGCATCATACTTCTTACCTTCTACATCAAGGTTAATTCTGCTTCCCTTTTCACAATCACGAAGGATATCAGCTACATCCTTCTTTGTCATCTTAACCAGAATGGAGCCGTCAATCTCTCTGCCGAAGAGGTTACCGGTTACATATCCTTCTCTTCTTAAAGCTTTTACTTTCTTATCTCTTAATTCTGCTTTTAAAGTATTCATTTGACTTTTCCTCCAAAACGATTAAATTTAAAATTTCGCCTTGTGATCACGAGGTATTTCTGACGTCAACTGTGTTCTAGTCCTTTTTTCATAAAAAGTCAAGCATTATTTTAAAAAAAATTACATCTTTTTCAAAATCACAGTTATCAGACCCATAATAAAGCTTATTTTAGTTTTATTTTTTTATTGAAATTGTCTTAAAAATGTGTCATTATGAATATATATATGGGAATAATTTTAATGACTGTAATGTTTCTGTTTTAAGTTATCAGGGAGGTTTATCGTGAGCAGATTAATAAGTGTTCCAACAACACAAGAGATAAACAAGATGGTTTCAATTGTTATAGAGGAACTCAACGTCAGTTCCCGCTTTCTTAAAACAAAAAATTTCATGCAGCATGGAACTATAAGTGTATATGAGCACTGCGTTGAAGTTGCCTATACAAGCTGTTATATTGCCGCACATTTTAAGATTGATATTGATTATTGGTCTATGATACGAGGCGCATTGCTTCACGATTACTTTTTATATGACTGGCACATAACTGGTGATGGTTCACATCATTTACACGGATTTACGCACCCTAAAAGAGCTTTTATGAATGCGGTGCATGATTTAAACCTGAACAGAATTGAGCGCATTGTTATTTTAAGACATATGTTCCCGCTCACACCTATACCACCTACTAACCGCGAAGCGTGGCTTGTCTGCCTGGCAGACAAAATCTGTGCAACAAGAGAAACACTTCATTTTACTAAAACAAAGGCTGCCATAAAATATGGCAGCATCCGTCAATTCTGATAGATATATTAAACCCCTGCAGTGTCATAATGCTGCAGGGGTTTTAATATCATGGTCTACCTCATGTATCAGTTTATCTTATAAAGTTAGTTCTGTAATTACGTTCTGCTTCCGGTGTCTCTATTCCAGCTTTCTTACCCGCATCAAAGCACTTTATCATCCACGCCATATTGCGCGCAAGATTCCTCATCGTCTGCATTCCTTCTTCATCCTGTGTTACCTCTCCCGGAGTACGTCCATGAGCTATATTCCAGTATGTCGAACCTGCTACAGGCATCTGTGATATTCCAAAATATTTGTTAAGGACATCAAAAGAAGCTGTTGTTCCACCTCTTCTTGCAACAGCCACAGAAGCTCCTGGCTTATGTGCAAGATATCTGCTTCCACTATAAAATGCCCTATCCAGAAATGACAGTATTCTTCCACTTGGATGAGCATAATATACTGGCGTTCCAAATACAAATCCATCTGCTTCCTTCGCCTTACAGACAAATTCATTGACAGCATCATCATTGAATACGCATCCCTGCTCACTGCACTGTCCACATCCAATACAATCACGGACAGGCTTTCCGCCTATCTGGAATATCTCATAGTCAATTCCTTCTTTTTCTAACTGTCTGCCTATCTCAAGAAGTGCATTGTATGTATTACCAGTCTCGTTTGGACTTCCATTTAACATTAAAACCTTCATAAAGGACCTCCTTTGTTACTACAATATTGTTACAAGTGTAGCACATTTTTATCGTATTTTCAAATTTATGGGTTGACATATCTATTCTTAAATGTTAGATTTTATTTAATAATTTAATAGTGCAAAAGGGAGTAATCGAAATGCATTGTCAACATACGCGGCAGTTTATAACTGTTTGGTGATGCATACCCTGGTGGTGATGAGACTTTATGCAGAAAAATATCTTATAACAGGTGTTTTTCTGCATAAAGTCTCTTTTTTATTCTCCATCTAAACAAATGCACTTATTAATAATATATCAGGAAAGGATGATTATACTATGAAAGAATGGTACAGACTAACTACACAAGAAACCCTGAATAATCTTAATACCACCGACAAAGGTTTAAGCACTGCTGAATCCACCACACGCTTATCCACTTATGGCGATAACACTCTTAAGGATTCTAAAAAAGAAAGCGTTCTTACTATTTTCTTTAAGCAGTTTGCAGACCTCATGGTAATAATTCTTATAATAGCTGCCACTATATCAATGTTCACAGACGACATAGAAAGCACAATAGTAATTATATCTGTGCTTATCCTGAATGCACTGCTAGGAACGATACAGCACATAAAAGCAGCCAAATCACTTGATGCATTAAAATCACTCTCATCACCTGCTGCAAGAGTTATCCGTGATGGAATCAGGCAGGAAACTGACTCAAGATATATTGTGCCTGGAGACATCGTTATTCTTGAAGCTGGTGATATTGTTCCAGCTGATGGCAGAATAATTGAAAGCTACTCTCTTCAGGTAAATGAAAGTGCGCTTACAGGAGAATCCACCAATGTAGAGAAAGTAAATAATATAATTAACAGCGAATGTCCTCTGGCAGACCGTACTAACATGGTATATTCCGGCAGCCTTGTTACATACGGAAGAGCTGTTGCTGCAATCACTGAAACAGGAATGAATACTGAAGTAGGTAAAATAGCTGAACTTATGAATTCTGCCAAATCAAGGAAAACTCCACTACAGGTAAGTCTTGACCAGTTCAGCCAGAAGCTTGCTGCCTGCATTATGATAATATGCTTTATAGTATTTGCATTAAGTGTATATAGAGGTAATGCCATACTGGATGCAGTATTATTTGCTGTTGCTCTCGCTGTCGCAGCAATTCCAGAAGCACTTGGCTCTATTGTTACTATTGTCCAGGCGATGGGAACCCAGAAAATGTCAAAAGAAATGGCTATAATCAAAAATCTGTCTGCTGTTGAATCACTTGGCTGTGTATCCGTAATCTGTTCCGATAAAACAGGTACTTTGACACAGAATAAAATGACTGTCCAGGATATATTCATAGATGGAAAAGTTATCACCCCATCACAACTTGATATATCATGCCAGCTTCACAGATACCTGATATATGATGCTGTCCTTGCAAATGACTCTTCCATTGTTGACGGAAAAGGCATCGGTGACCCAACTGAATATGCGCTTCTTGAAATGTACCACAATATAACAGATATCAACAATGACTGTGAACTGTCAATAACTGAAGATACAATGCGTGATATATTAACACGAAAAGAAGAACTTCCTTTTGATTCTGACCGTAAGCTCATGAGCACCAAACACGTAATTCACGGCATTCCTACAATCTTTACCAAAGGAGCTCCAGATGTGCTGCTTGAGAGGTGTACTTCAATACTCCTTTCCGATGGCATTCATGAAATGTCAGATATATTCAAAAATCAGATTATTAACCAGAACACCAGCTTCTCTGAAAAAGGCCTTCGTGTACTTGCCTTTGCATACAAAGAATCTGATGAAGGACTTACATCTGACAGCGAACAAGGTCTTACATTTTTAGGACTCATCTCTGAGATGGATCCTCCAAGAAAAGAATCCATACAGGCAGTTGCTGATGCCAGAAAAGCAGGTATAAGAACTGTTATGATAACAGGTGACCATAAGATAACTGCCACCTCTATTGCAAAAAGTATCGGAATATGGAATGATGGAGATATTGCCCTGACTGGACAGGAACTTGACAAAATGACTGATAATGAACTTGACAATAATATTGAAAAAATATCTGTCTATGCAAGAGTATCTCCAGAAAATAAAATCCGTATTGTTGACGCATGGCAGCGTAAAGGAAGAATTGTAGCCATGACGGGAGATGGTGTCAACGATGCTCCGGCATTGAAAAAATCAGACATAGGTGTTGCCATGGGTATTACTGGAACGGAGGTTTCTAAAGATGCTGCTTCCATGATACTGGCTGATGATAATTTTGCTACAATTGTCAAGGCTGTTGCCAACGGAAGAACTGTATATAACAACATAAAAAATGCCATTCTGTACCTTCTGTCAGGCAATTTTGCAGCTATATTAGTAGTTATATACTCATCACTTATGGCTCTCCCTGTCCCATTCCAGGCAGTACAGCTTCTTTTTATTAATCTCGTCACTGACTCCCTGCCTGCATTAGCTATAGGCATGGAGCCTGGCAGTAAAGATGTTCTGTCACAGAAGCCTCGTAATCCTAAAAAAGGAATTATGGACAAATCATTTGCAGCACTAATGACAAGCCAGGGATTATTAATTGCTATATGTGTAACTATTGCTTTTACAATAGGACTTACATCAAACCCGGCAGCAGCATGTACAATGGCATTCTCAACACTCACTCTTGCAAGACTGCTTCACGGATTTAACTGTCGTGGCTCTCACAGTCTGATAAAACTAGGTTTCAAAAATAACATGTATAGCCTTGGTGCATTTGTTCTCGGACTGATTTTAGTAGCTGCTGTACTGTTCGTTCCTTTTGTCCAGAAAATGTTCAGCGTTATTGCACTTCCTGCATACGATTACATAATTATAGGGATACTGGCTCTGATTCCTACAATAATAATACAGACTGTTAAAATTATACATGAAAACATTGTTTCGTAACAATAGACAAAGCAGGAGCTGCTGTGCCAATTATCCAGCACAGCAGCTCCTTTTTGAAGGTATGAATTTTAGTATCTTTTAAATACAGCACTTCCGTCTTTTAACAATGTTGATATCTGTTCATTTTCTTCCATCTGTTTATTAATTTTTTCCATATCAACAACCAGGTTCTGAGTCATCTCAGCAGTTCCTGTGACACCATTAGCACCTTCTTCTATGGCTCTGGCAATTGTTGTAATTGAATCATTAATCTCATTAACAGATGCTCTGAGTGCCGCAGTTCTATGCTGGAAATCATCCATTGATTCCTGTATATATGTTGCATTTTCTTTATAATCTGCTCCACCCTTAACAAATCCCTCGAACTCTGGTAGTATTGACTTTTCCATATATTCAACAAGATTATTAGCATTAGAGGACAGATTATGCACAGCATTCATTACAATGCCATTAATCTCCTGAATTCTACCAGCTGTTTCCCTGCTTGAATCTGCAAGATTTCGGATTTCATCTGCAACAACCGCAAATCCTTTACCAGCCTCGCCTGCCCTTGCTGCCTCAATTGAGGCATTAAGAGCAAGAAGATTTGTCTGGCTCGATATACCAAGTATGTCATTTGTAAGACTATTTACCTGATCCACACTCTTACTATCTTCTATTGCCCTATTTAATACTTCAAGAATTTCTTTTACTTTCTCTTTTGTATGTGACATATTATTTCTGGCGTTGGATTCCATCTCATCTGCATGCTGTTTCATCTGTATAGAATACTCATTAATCTTATCTGTTTTGTCAGCTATAGTTTCAACATCATCTCTCACAGATTCGATATTACCACTGATAATATTAGCAGAGCTACCTACCTCTTCCATTGTAGCAGATAACTCCTCTGTCATAGCTGACAAATCAGATACGCTGTCATTAGATGTTACTACACTTCCACGAACCTGACTAACTATTGCCTCCATCCTGTTAACATTCTCAACGATAAGCTTCATGATTTCCTGAAGCTTATCTATAAATATATTAATGGCCTTGGCAATATCAGAAATCTCATTATTAGATTTTACATCTATACGATGGGTAAGATCACCCTCTCCGTTCTCTATTCCTGTAACTATATCACCAATTTTACGTGATATTCCAGTAAGCGGCTTAACAACTGCGAACATTACAATATATAGCGTCGCTATCAATGATATTACACTGATAACAATCATTACAACCGTAATTGCTATAGCGCTGACATATACTTTACCTAATGTCTCCTTTGCTTTAGAAGCTTCTGAATTGGCCATATCAATCATATTCTGCACATACGACTCAACCATGGAAGCGTTGCTGGCAAGCCCTTCATTAGCTATTGCATAAGCAGCCTCTTTCTTACCAAGAGCGCTATTGCCCATCAGGTTAGCAACCTCTTTCTTTATATCGTCAAATTCTTTTTTCATCTGAAGGTAATCATCAAGCTGTTGATCTGAAACATATTTCTGATAATCTTCAAATCTCTTATCCAGCTCATCTTCCTGAGCAGAAATACTCTCTACAACTGTTATCATTGAATCAAGACTGGTTGATATAATATGAGACAAAGCCAGTTTATGAAGATTCTGTATTCCATACTGGATTTCATTAAGATCTGAAACCTTATTCATTTCATCATTGACTATCTGGTTTGCTGACCTATTAACTTTACTTATATTGATAATGCCCGCAGCATTAGATAATAATGCCACCATACACAGCACAATTACCGGTATCAGAATTGCACTTTTTAAACTTACGCGCTTATTTTGATTTTTATTGTTCACGAACATGCACCTCCTAATTTACTTTGCTACTGAAGATGTAATACCTTCGACCATTGTATCAAGCTCTGCCTGAAGTTCATCTGGTGATGACGTTCCTGCTAACAGCGCATTGGCAAATTTAGTACAAGGTGTCCAGTAATTATTAGCTACTCTCTGTAACACACCATACTGTGACTGGGCAATAACAGCCTGGATTGCCGGTACCTTTGTAACCTGATCTGAAGATGCTGCTTTAATATTAGAAGGTCCCTGATTTCTTTCAGTAAATCTTATTGTCTGGTTCTGCTCATTAGTTATCCAATCTGCAAATTTATGTGCCCATTTAATATTATCAGAGTATGAATTGACACCTATCATCTTATAACCTGTAAATGAGCTCATCTGTACCTGATTTCCGTTACATGTGTATGTAGGAAGCTTGACCGCTCCGTAATTGTCGCCCCATGCCTCTTTAACACCAATTGCATTCCACACACCGCTAACTGCTGCAACAACAGTTCCATTCTTTGCATTATTTACAAAGTCTCCATCTGGTGCATTCATAAATGCAGGATTCGATATTATATTGACCATAGCCTGTGCAACATCTAAACCGGTATATGTTCCATCTGTTGTATTCCAGTTACAGCTATTAGTTACACCATCATCATTAAGAGTAAGTTTAAGCCCTGCTCCACCAAAAAATGAATACATATACCATCCTGAATTAATCTCCATGGACACCTTCTTTCCTGCATTTTGTGCAGCAGCAAGTAATCCATCAAATGTTTTGGCATCATCATCTGTCACATAATTCTTATCATAATATAAAAAATAGCCATTATCTGCAGTCATTGGATATGCATACATTTTTCCATTATATGAGGCTGCATCTACCGAAGACTGTGTGTTAGCACTTTTCACAGCATCAGTATTATCAACAGGAGATAAAACACCACCTGCTATAAGACTGTTAAGCTGATCATCTGGAAAATGAAACACATCCGGGCCATTATTAACATCGCCCAAAAGCTTATCCCTTAATTCTGAATCACTCTGAACCTCTATGGTTATGTCAAATTTTGCTTCTGATGAATATTTCTGTTTGAAACTCTCTATCATCTTATTTAACATTTCCAGGTTATTCTCTTCTGCCCAGACCCTGAGTTCAACTGTTCCATCATTAACTGATGGCTCACTGGCAATACCTGATGGTCCAGATGGAGACGCTCCACACCCCATTGACAAAATGGCTGCAAACGCAGCCATTATACATATTAGTTTTTTTCTTACCATAAAATAATACCTCTTTCTTTAACATTAGTACATCATAAGCAGCACAACAGATTTATCTTTATTGATTTTACACGCTCATTATATATTATAATCAGTATAACACCTGTGCAATTATCATTCAATCTAAATCATTATTACTATAAAAATATCGTTAATAAAAATAAGGATATTGACTTTCATATCAATATCCTTATCCTATACAACATATAAATATTTATTTTTAAATATCCGCAACCTTAAATGTTGATATAAGCTGCTTTAAATTATCTGCCTGGCTGTTCATCTGCTGGCTGGCTGCTGCACATTCCTCTGATGTTGCCGAATTAGTCTGTACAACATCATTAATCTGTTCAACACCTTCATTAACCTGTTTAATTGCCTCTGTCTGTGCATCAAGTGCTTCTGCTATACCATTAACCTTACCTACAATCGCCCTTGAGTTTTCAACTACTCCACCAAGCTGTACAGCAGTATCATTAGCAATAACCATACCATTTTCAACAGCTTTAACTGATGATTCAATAAGTAATGCTGATTCTCTTGCTGCATCAGCACTCTGTGCCGCAAGTACAGCTACCTGGTCAGCAACCACTGCAAAGCCTTTTCCGGCATCTCCTGCCCTCGCTGCTTCTATTGATGCATTAAGTGCAAGAAGGTTTGTCTGCGAAGCAATCTCATTAATAGTTTCAATAATCTTGCTGATCTCATTAGATGAACGGTTAATCTCTTTCATTGAATCAACCATCTCGTTCATCTTGCCATTGCTGCTGTCAAGCTGTATACCAAGCTGGCCAACCTCACCGCTTACATCTTTTGCACTCTGTGAATTCTGTGACACTCTATCATATACACTTGTAAGAGATGCTGTGAGTTCCTGAACAGCTGCAGCCTGATTAGTTGCCCCCTGTGCAAGTTCTGTAGAACTCTCCGCAACCTGATCTGAGCCCTCTGATACCTGGTCTGCAACATTCTGAAGATTCTTGACCATATCAGTCATGCTCGTTTCAAATGTCATGAACGAATCAAGTATTTCTTTAAAATCGCCTTTCCAGTCCACTTCTGGATGAACATTGAAATCACCATTTGAGAACTGTTTCATAGCCCTTGATATATCACTTACATATGAATCCAATGTCTTTATAGACGAGCGTAAACTGTCTGCAAGGAATCCCAGCTCATCATCTGAATAATATGTAAGTTCTGTATGAAGATTACCCTCTGCAAGATCATCCGCAACCTTTT
Source organism: uncultured Lachnospira sp. (assembly GCA_934359185.1). Taxonomy (GTDB): domain Bacteria; phylum Bacillota; class Clostridia; order Lachnospirales; family Lachnospiraceae; genus Lachnospira. Next base: position 57,853 of record CAKRLE010000011.1, read on the forward strand.
CAACGTCTTTTATAGGTGATATGATAAGTTCTACAATAATGTCACCAATTCTTCCGGATATAATTGCCGCAAGAATTATAAAAATGATAATTACTGCAACACCTGCTATTGCCACAATATTACATAACGCCACTGCATTGTTAGTTTCTTTTTCAGTAACATCCTCCATTTTATCAGCAATAGATGTAAGATTGTTAAGAGCTGGTGTACACACATTATGTATCTTATTCTTTGCACCAGCAATATCACCATTTTCAATCTGATTTATAATATCATATCCAACTGTTGCCCAATCATTAAGAGCTTTAACATAGTCATTATATAATGACTCATCTATGATATTAGTACTTTTAATTATATCAATCTGTTCCTGAGAATCTTTAAGCTCTGTTTCAAAATTTTTCTTATATGTGCTATATGTCGCCTTATCATCATTAAGTGCCATCTCTCTGACATTACGTGCGGCATTGTCTATATTAATAATACTAACTTTCACAGCTGTATCAGTTTTCTGTGCACCCCTGACATAATCATTAAATCTCAAATCAAGCAGACCAAGACATATAACTGCCACAATACCTGTTGCAATCATCATCTTAATAACCATAACATAGCTATGTTTAATTCTGTTATTCAGTTTCATTTTTCTTAATTTTTCTCTCATTTCGTATACCTCCCTGCTCTGAACTACAGTCCTATAACATTAGTACCATACTACTACATTAATTGCATAATATATCACACTCGAATTTTATTGTCAATTAAATAGTTAAAACAGCTGTCCATATCTTACGGACAGCTGCTTTATAAATGCATTCTATTTCTTTTTAACATATACTATTTTATGTATTTTATCTTCAGCCAGTTCATTCTTAAGCTCGAATCGGTTGCTGTTCTTTTTTATAAGGTCTGAAAAATTCCTATAGCCATATATTCGTGCATCAAATCCAGGGCATCTCTTAGACATATGAATTCCTACACTTGCAAGATTCTGCCAGTCATCTTCAAGATAGTCTGATATCTCAGATAATATTTCATCAAGCGTTGGTACACTGATAGGCGAGGCTTCTTTAATCATCTCTTCCTCTTCCAATGCCTCAGCATCATTTGACAGAACCACATCTACATCTGGTATATGTTTAGCAGAATCATCTTCCTTGACTTCATTATATATAAGATCTAAAATCCTGAATTCATCACATGCTTTAACAAGCGATTCATTAGTTTTTTGTTCACCCATTCCAATTACTGTTATACCGGCTTCCTTAACACGGTAAACAAGCTTGGTAAAATCACTGTCACTGCTCACTAGACATAATGTATCAATCTGACCCGAATGAAGTATATCCATGGCATCTATAGTAAGTGCCTGGTCTGCAATGCTTTTTCCATTCGCATAACTTATCTGCAGCATAGGAGTAATTCCCTGTCCTGGCATCACACCATACCATGACTTTACAGTTGGAGAACTTATCGAACCATATAACCTTGATATCTTGATTCTTCCAATATGCTCAGCCTCTTTCTTAATATATTCTGCATATTTAGGTGATATGTTATCTCCATCAATCAGGATTGCAATTCTATCCTCCATACTGTCCCTCCATAATATATTGAATTAATTATATCATGTATCACCTGGTGATGCACCAACTATTTTAATTATCCTAATGTATAATGCCTATAGCTGCACATATCAGAACAATCGCACCAAGAATAATCCTGTAGTATCCAAACACCTGGAAATCATGCTTTTTAACATAGTTAATAAGAAATTTGAGAATAAATATAGACACAACAAATGAAACCGCCGAACCTACAAGCAGCACAACAAGCTCTATTCCTGTAAATGCAAATCCATACTTTACAAGCTTTAAAAGGCTTGCACCGAACATTACTGGAATTGCAAGAAAGAATGTATATTCAGCAGCGATGCTTCTTGATACGCCAATCAGAAGTGCACCTACAATTGTAGCGCCTGATCTTGAAGTGCCAGGAAAAACTGCCGCTATAACCTGAAATAATCCGATTATAACAGCTGTATTAAATGTAATCTCTGATAATGAGTTAATCTTAAAGCTCTCATCCTTATTAGCACGCTCTATAATTATAAAAGCCACGCCAAATACAATAAGTGCAATTGCAACGCAGGTTGGATTATAGAATAACGCATTGAATACATCATCAAATAAAATCCCTATAACTGCTGCCGGAACACATGACACTAATATCTTAAACCAGAGCATCCATATATCTTTCTTAAAGAACGCACCGATTCCTTTCTTTCCCTCACGTGCTTTCCTGGTAAATGCAAACGGCCATATCTGACTCCAGTACAAAACCACCACTGCAAGGATTGCTCCAAGCTGGATAACAACATCAAACACATTAAAGAAATTCTCACTTGTCCCCTTGAACGGAATTAACTGCTCAACAAGTATCAGATGACCTGTACTGCTTATTGGAAGCCACTCTGTAACGCCCTCTACAATACCATAGATTATCGCTTTAATAATATCTGCCACGATAACTCCTCCTTATTATTGTTATAATTTTTAACTCGTATAAGTATATCAGATACCCTTGTATATTAGAAATACTTTTTATAATTATCACTGATATTTACATCATTTTTACAAGCCATTTACTTTAATTACTTCATCTGGTACTTCAAAATGCTGGTAATCCTTTGCGCTTTCCCAGTCTCCGCCCCATTCAAAGCCGTGCTCTGTAAATAACTTATAACACAGGTCATTATGGTCTATCTTGCATATAAAATCTTTGTTTCTGTCCGTGTACTCCACAGCCGTAGCAGGTTCTACGCTAAGACTTCCGTTAACTATTTTGACATATGGATTGTAGAGAGTATTAATATCAACTGCAAGCCCCTTGCCATGCTTAGATACTGTTGTTGTATACGATATATATCTGAAATTAAATGACGAAGAATTATTGTCCCTCATAGACATTTCATCACTTGCATCATACTCATCTATAAGTCTGATTTTTTCAATCGGATAATCAGCCTTATACAGCTCCTTTAGTATCTCAAGGACATCCTCGGCGATAAATTTATTGACAACCATCTCTCCCTCTTTTATCTCTCCATTCAAGTCCTTATGAAGCACATGTATATATCTTAAATTTTCTCTAGGAACTGTGCAATTGTCCTTGTATGATTTCCCCTGCATCTTTGCAAACAGTTCATCTGTAATCTCTGTTATATAAAACTGGCTGTCCTCATAATTGAATTTATCAGCTGTATCAGTATTAACAGACAATTCTTTTGTTTCATTTTCAGTCATATTATTATCTTCCATGCTTGTTAATTCACTTACTGTCCTTTCTGGTTTCACATTAATATTACTTCTTTTTTCTCTGCCACATCCATATAACATCATGGCAGCCAGCAAAATACTGCCAGCTGCCATCACACAACTTCTCTTATTCATTACATTACTTCCCTGCACTATCCATATATATAATCCTGTTTGTCTTTTTTTATCCATATAACAAATGCTTTTGTATTCCTGTCATCCGGCCTGGACACGAACTTCAAATCCCATCCATGCATATTGATTACCTTCTTTGCAATTGATAAACCAAGTCCGCTTCCTCCACTTCTTCTTGACGAGTCGCCTTTGGCAAATGGTTCAAATATATTCCTGCTAATATCATCTGGGATTACATTGCCATCATCAGCTATAATAATCCTGACACCTGCGGTTTCCTCTTCCATTGACAACACTATCGTTGTTCCCTTGGGATTATGGCGTATTGCATTGTTGAGAAGATTAGTCACAACTCTTGAAAATTGTATCGAATCGGCATTAATATAATATGGCTCTTCTGGTATCGATACCTCAAAATTCATCTCTGCATCTTCAACATCAGAGTAGACAAGTGCTGCATTTTCTCTTAAAAGTTCACATAAATCCAGTCTGGTTTTATCAAGCCTGAATCCTTCACTGTCAAGTTTTACATATTCAAATAACAGATTAATAAGCTCATTCATGCGTACAGATTTGTTCTGGATTGCCTTAAGATATTCCTGCCTCTTTGCCTCATCTGTAACCATTCCGTCAGCAAGAGCCCTGGCATATCCGTTAACCGTTGTCATAGGAGTACGCAGGTCATGTGCAATATCTGACAGCATAAGATTCCTCTTCCTGTCAAAGTCTCTTTGCTGCTCTTCCCTTTCCTTCTGGATAATCCTGAATTGTTTAACTGTAATTCTCGCAAAACAAAAAGCTCCTGCTATATAAGGAGTTACCACAACCACAATAAGTACAAAAACTGTCAGGAACAACAATACTGCATTCATCCTGCCAAGCGCATAGATTGAAGTTGTCTCATTAATAGATGACATCACCTGCGATAAACCATTCTGGATATTCTCTAATGCACTACGCATGATTCCGCTAAAAGGGAACGGAAATATTGAGCCAATAGCCCCAAGGCACAAAAGTACGAGCATAACAACCAGAAACAACACCATTTCTGACGCTGCTATCCTTATTTTACCATAATCAGGGAAAAAATAGTCAAACAGTACAGGCATAACATATAAATTAATGACAAAAGTAATAAAATATTCTGTCACGCCAACAACAATCAGAATTTTTATAAATTTTCTGATAAGAAACCATTTCAAATCATCATGCTTTTTCATCTATTTCTCCAAACGATATCCTAATCCGCGGATAGTCCTTATATATTCCGCTGCATCATCTGAGAGCTTGGAACGCAGCTTACTTATGCATACCATAATATTATTGTCTGCTACTATATAATCCTCACCCCAGCCGCACTCATATATCTGCTGCTTGGTAAAAACTTTACCTGGGTGTGTCATGAACATCTCCATTATCTTATATTCAACCGATGTAAGTTCAATCTGCTTACCGCCTTTAATTAATGTACATGAATCCTCATCCAGCGTAAGGTCACGCACTTTAAGCTGTCTGCCTGGCAATCTGCTTTCCTCTTTACTGGTGCTGTCAACACCATCCACACCAGCTCCTAATGCATAAAACCTTCTTATATTAGAATTAACTCTTGCAACTGCCTCAAGTGGATTAAATGGCTTTGACAGATAATCATCTGCTCCCATATTAAGTCCAAGAATCTTCTCCGAATCTGCATTCTTAGCTGAAAGAATTATAATGGGAATATTGCTTTGCTTGCGAATCTGTGCAAGGCATGTATATCCATCTACTTCTGGCATCATGATATCCAGTATACACAGGTCGGGCTTATCAGACTGCATCTTGTCCATTGCTTCCCGTCCATCTGCAGCTTCAATCACAATATATTTTTCATTTTCCAGATAAAGCCGGAGAAGCTCTCTTATCTCCGGCTCATCATCTGCAATCAGAATCTTATAGCTCATAATAGCTCCTACATATTATCTGTATTTTCCATTACTATACTATCTGATGCATTATTTGTAAATTCATTTTGATTAACATATGAAAGGGTATCATAAAGTGCCGCATGTGTAGCATCAACATAAGGTGCAACATAGAATATCTCAAGTATTCCGCATGTCAATGCAGAAAGGATATGCCATCCTATGAATGATAAATCAAGCACAAATGCTTTCCACTTATTGCCAGCCATCATCTGCTTGCTTATAGCAAGTGCTTCATCCTTGCCCATATGTGGATTCTCAGCAAGAAGGTATGGAACCATCATATATTCATATTCCTTGATAATACCTGGAATTATGAAAAGCAATGACCACAGCACTATATAAAGGTCTTTAAAAAACATTACCTTAACTACATTCATATAGTTAGTGTCAAATGCGAATCCCAGATTACCAACCTGTGCCTTTTCATGAAGATTGCGGACATAGAATCGTTTTCCACCTATTTCAAGCGGATTGCATATAAATATATCAATAACGCAGGCAACTGCCAGAATTATCACAAATATGACAACAAAAACTATTACGAATGTAACTATCCTTACTATCCTTGCAGCACGCGAAACGCCATCAACATCCAGAGCTGCTGCCTTAGAAACAGTATCCTCTAAATCATCCGGCATATCATAATAATCAGAACTGTTTATAACTGTATCTGTCACTCCTGATGAACCAATTGAAGCTGAACTTCCTCCAGCGCCTCCTGCTACAAGTACAAGTATAAGACTTACAAGAACGCACTTCCAGTAATTTAACTTAAATGTATTCTTGGCTCTTTGCTTTAAATCTGATCTTGACCACATATTTAATTCCTCCTTAATTCAATGGGTTTGTTATTTGATAGTGTTATAATAACATGCATTCCTTACCATTGAATTGGAAGAACCTTAACAAAACCTTAAAATATGGAAAATTTCCTGATGCGCTGGGTGGGCTGCCATAGCTTTGGGGTGCACTACCCATGTAATGGTCTGGTCCTTTGTGTCTAGCAACTCTAAGGTCGGCACGACAAAGCTGATTAAAGCCGCCTTGCTAAAAACGCACTTCGTTTGAACGTTTAGCAGGCGGCTTAGGCTCTTGTCTAACACCGACCTAAGACTTGCACGACAGTCGTCAATGACCATTACATGGGTAGTGCACCCCCAAAGCTATGGCAGCCCACCCCGTGCATCAGGAAATTTTATATTTTATCAACGTCGTAGTTTGCTTTATGTCAGTTTTAAAATACACTTTTATATATATCAAGTACTTGTTCCTCGGTGAGAGGGATGTAGTTATTTTTTAGGAGACGCTGCTGGGTTTTGATTACGTCGCTGGCGAATACTGGGAGGTCACTTTCTTTGACACCAAAGTTTTTAAGAGGTTCACTCTTTAGGACTTCGTCCATTAAAGAATAGAGAACTTCAAGTGATTCTTCTGCATGGCAGCCGAGGGTTTCGGCTATTAAGGCTTCAAGATCATTAATTCTGCCTGATGGCTGGAGTTCTTTATATTTCTTCATAACTGGAGCAAACATTAACTGGTTTGACTGTCCATGCGGAATATGATATACGGAGCCTAATGGATATGCGCATGCATGAACTGCTGCACAGCCTGCGTATCCAAAACCAAGTCCAGCCCAGTTAGAGGCTTTTAAGAAATCAGCTGCGTATTCTTTCCATGCTTCACCTCCGCCATTATCTACAGCCTTTTTCCAGCATGAAATAATAGTCTTTAGTGCCTTTGTTGAGAAAATTCTTGATATACTGCATCCGTTAGGACTTAAAAATGATTCAACACTATGTACCATTGCATCAATTGATGATGTAGCAAATATCTTATATGGTAATGAATCAAGCATATTGGTTATCATAACCGCTTTATCTGGAAGCATTTCATCAATCGCCAGACCCATCTTGACACCTTTACTTACACGGTTAACAACGGAAATATTCGTAACTTCGCTGCCTGTACCGCATGTTGTAGGTATTGCCACTAACTGATGATGCTTTTTAAGCTCTGCCGCATTGTCATAAAGATCATCCACATTATATTCAGGTTTAGCCACAGCTATTAATTTAGCTATATCAATAACAGTTCCACCACCTATAGCAATAATTCTTCCAAATTGCATATTTCTGCACGCTTCAAGAATAGCATCAACTTCACTGTCAATAGGTTCACCCTTACTGTATCTGTCCCTGAACAGTGTCTGCACATTAACCCCTAATGGCTTCACATAATCATTATATGTATGCTCACCACAAAATACCAAATCATCTGCTCCTAATTCTGCTTCTTTAGCGAATTGTTCAAATGTATCAAATTCCTCGACTTCTGTTTTAATTGAAAAACCTTTCATCGTATATCAAGCCTCCTTCCTGACTTCCTCTTCACTAATAGAATATTTACGCTCTACAAGGTCTATAATAAAATCTGCAGTCTGTCTCCATCCAAGCAGGCTGCTGTTAAGAAGAATGTCTCTTGTATGCCTGTCGCCACGCTTCTTGCCTGTAATATACTCATGCCTTGCATGCTGTGCCTTTTCAACAGACTCCCATTCTTCTCTTGCCTTGCGCTCATTAATGCCTTTCTCTTTCATGACTGCAGCTATCTCATCTTCTTCTGGTGCATATATGAATACATTAAGTACATCATTTCTGTCTCTAAGAATATAGTCACTGCTACGTCCGACAATAACACATGATGACTTCTTGGCAAAATCGTGAATTGCCTGGAACTGTGCATCAATTACACGGTTTGAAAGGTTGGCATAACGTACACCATAAGACGTATCAAATCCATATCTCACACCAATCTTTGTATCAGCTTCCTCAACAAGTCCCTTGTCTACACCAATCTGCTCTACAACCTTGTCCACAAGATCTCTGTTATAATACTCTATTCCAAAATAATCTGCAACCATCTTGGCAATCTCTGGTCCACCGCTTCCGTATTCACATCCGACTGTGACAACAAAATGCTTGCCCTCATATTTCTTATTAATCGCAGCTATATGAGAATCTTCATTTTCTGTCATAACGCTCTTGTTTTCATCAACTATAAATATATCACGTCCAAATTCCACACCATATTTTCTTTTAGAATAAAAGTAGAAGAATACTCCCAACGCCAGCCATGTTCCTACAACTACCCATTCCTGCCATATAAGTGCTGCTGAAAATGATGCTGGTATAATGTACAAAAGTGTCATAAATCCTGCCATTGCAACTGCCATAATACCTACGAATTTTCCAGCCTTTACCTTGTATGGACGCTCCATTTCAGGTTTTTTCTTTCTCAATATACAGAATGATATTGAAACAAACATATATGCAATAACACATCCAAATGAAGCTGCATCAACAAGCCAGACAAGAACGCCTCTTCCGAAGAATGGAGCTATACAGCATGCAATACCACAAAGAATAATGGCTGCTTCTGGTGTCTTATTCTTTCCAAGTTTACCGAATACCCTAGGTATCATAAGAGATTCTCCCATTGAATATAAAGCTCTGCTTCCACCCATAAGGAATGAATTCCATGAAGTGATAATTCCGCATAATCCGCCGATTATAAGCACCTTGCCCATCAAAGGAGAATGGAAGGCTATCTCAATAGCCTTGGCTGATACAAGTCCGTTCTGTGATGACATTTCCTGTGCAATTGCGCTCTGTGGCATAATGTAGCAGACTGCAAATATTATAAGAAGATACCACGCAACAGCAAGGAATATTGATAACAGCATGATTTTGCCAATCTTTTTATAAGGCACATTAATTTCTTCTGCCGCCTGCGGTATAACATCAAATCCTATAAATAAGAATGGTGTCATGCATGCAACCTTGAACACGCTTCCGAGTGTGCTTCCTGTTGAAGACTCCCACATCTGTCCCGTTATATTAGCTCCATCTCCATTAATAGCAGAACCAACCACAAGAAGTATTCCTGCAATTGCAATAATTGCTGTAAGTATTGTCTGTAACATGGCTGCTGTCTTAGCACCTTTTATATTAATAATTGTAATAAGAATAGCAACACCAACGCCTAATATAATAGTTGTAAGATATATGTCTTTGCCTGCTATTGAATACAGGTAAACCTGGTTAAAATCAGGAAACAGATATGTGATTACTGTAGGAAGTGCTGTTGCTTCAAATGCTGATGTGGCAACATATCCTAATATAATCATCCATGTACATATAAATGAACCTGTAGATCCCATTGCTCTGTAGCTGAACACATGCTCACCGCCACACTGAGGCATTGCAGATGTAAGCTCTGCATATGTAAGACCTACAAAAAACACCATCACTCCACCTATAAGCATCGCAATAATTGAGCCCATAAAACCGGCTGTTGTAATCCAGTCACCTGAGTTAATAACCCATCCCCAGCCAATCATTGCACCGAATGCGATAACAAGTATATCCCACGCACCCATTACCTTATCAAACTTTGATTTCTGTTCCATAGATATCTCCTCCAATTATAGTTATTACAGAGCTTCCTTAATAGCCTCCTCGAATATTTCAAGGCCTCTCTCCATCTGCTCATCTGTCATTGTAAGTGGAGCTAAGAAACGAATTGTGTTGCTTGCTGTTCCGCAGCTCTCAAGAAGAAGACCTTTTTGCATAGCATTTTTAATAATACTGGCAACAAGCTTAGTTGCTGGCTCCTTAGTCTCTGGGTCTGTTACGAACTCTATACCAATCATAGCGCCAAGACCTCTTATATCGCCGATAACCGGATACTTCTTCTGAAGTTCCTTATATCTTGCTGTAACAACCTCTCCGATATGTCTTGCCTTAGCTGCGTAATCATCTCTTTGCATTACATCCATAACGGCTAATGCTGATGCACAAGCAAGTGGGTTACCACAGAATGTACCACCTATTGTTCCGGCTGGAGCTGCATCCATAACCTCTGCTCTTGCTGTGATTGCTGATATTGGAAGACCACCACCGAGAGACTTTGCTGTTGTGATGATATCAGGAGCTGCACCTGCTTCTTTCCAGTACTCAGAAGCATAATACTTACCAGTTCTGCAGTTACCACACTGAACCTCATCTGCTATCATAAGAATTCCATTGTCATCACAGATTTTACGAACTGCCTTAACCCATTCGATTGGTGCTGGAATAAATCCACCCTCGCCCTGAAGTGGCTCTAAAATCATGCAGGCAATCTCGCTTGCTGGAGCACCTTCATCAAATATTCTGTTTAACTCATCAATATAGTACTGAATTGCCTCAGCCTCTGTGTATCCCTTAGGTGCTCTGTAAAGATATGGATAAGGAGCACGGTAAATTCCTGCTGGGAATGGTCCCATGCCGACTGCGTATACTTTCTTGGCTGTTAATGCCATTGTAAGATTAGTTCTTCCGTGGAATGCACCTGTGAAGCAGATAACACCATTTCTCTTAGTGTAAGCCTTTGCAATCTTGATTGCATTCTCATCACACTCTGCACCTGAGTTAGCGAAATATGTCTTCTTAACATCGCCCTTACATGGAATAATCTTATTTAATCTCTCTGCAAGTGTTACATAACCATCATGTACATATACATTGAAAATTGTGTGGAAATATTTCTCAGCCTGTTCCTTAACTGCCTCTATAACCTCTGGATTAGAATAACCTATGTTAAGAACACCTACGCCGCCGACCCAGTCAAGAATCTTGTTGCCATCAAGATCTTCAAACATTGCGCCTGCACCCTGCTTGATACATATTGGATATGTCTTGCCACATAATGCCTGTGGAATTGCAGCATCTCTTCTGTCAAGAAGTTCTTTTGACTTTGGTCCTGGAACCTGCTCTGTTATAATCTCTGGTAATGCATTTGCTAAATCCTTTGTTGTCATAAATTTGTCCTCCTTAAATTACAAAAAGGCATCGAATAAAGTATTGCAGAATACTTAATTCGACGCCTTTGTCTTTGCTTTATTTGATTGTGCCTAAATTATAACAGTCCAATTTTATATTACAATGTACACGATATACTAAATCTTTCGTGCATCATGCACAAATCTATATTTCGCGGCGCATTTTATGGTAATTTCTTATCATAAATGCCAGCTTTAAAGTCAGGCAGCTTTCTATATCATCAAATTCCCTGCCCAAGATTTCCTGAATCTTATTCAGGCGGTAATTTAAGGTGTTGCGGTGAATATACATTGATTCAGCTGTATATTTTACATTGCAGTTGTGGTTGAGATAATTCTCAAGAGTCTCACACAGATTTCCATCATTGACTTCATCTGCATGAATAAGCTTTCCTATATTTTTCTCAACGAATTCATCTAAAAACTTATCATCTGTAATCTTTGATATCAATGTATACAATCCCTGGTCTTTGTAAAAAAATATGTGTTCATCTGCCTTTGATATATCAGCAACTTTGATTGCTGCAGATGCCTCATTACGACTGAGCTTCACGTCCTCAAGATAGCCTGTGCTGTTACCAACCCCTACATAGAGGTTAGTGTGATACTCACGGTCCGCAATATCTACTATGTTGCCAAGAACCTCATTTAACTGTTCATCACTTATCCTGCCAGATGGGATCAGCGCAAGGACTGTACCAGTCTGTAGCTGGACAAGAATATTCTCAGACAGGTGATATGAAAATTCTGTACTGATAATTCTGCTTATCGACTGACCGACTGTAAGTGAATCATCACGATGCATTCCTCCGTCTGACCTGCCAGTCTCATATCCACCTTCATCATAATTATTCTTATCTTTATAGTAAGCAAATTCTATAACACGGAATTCTCCTGACAAATCAACATTTAAAAATCTCGCCTGTGCAAATACATTTTCTCTGTTAAGATGCTCGGCATCCAGAATAGATGTAAATAACTGCTCGGCTGAATTCTTATTATTCTGCTCAATGACAAGTCTCTGGCACATTATCTGGCTCAAATCCACAAGCGGAAATTTCTCTGGAAGCTCGAACAATGGAAGACTGTGTTCATTGCAATATTCAACCATCTCATACGATATCTGACCTTCATTGATTCCCAGTGCGGCTATATCGTATTCCTGCATTTTGCTGATTAATTCTCTTAATCGTGTACTGTCATCTGTGAGGCTCCTGTTGGTAAGCACCACAAATTCACTTCCATGTATATAATCTTCAACACGATACTCATTCTTAACGCACTGAAGGCAGTCGGCAAAATATATCCATCTTATCGGATGAAGCATCCCTTCTGCCCCAGCTTTCAAGTTCAATACGCCTTTTAATTCAGGCATCTTAACCATATCTTCGCAATTCATCTGTTCCTCACCTTTGCCCCATATCACAACCAATATGTCACAATTATCCGTTCAGCAATTTTCGTTATTTTATAATAGCATAGATGAGGAAAGATGACTATATTCAATTATCACTGCGCAGATGTTATGTATATTCTTATATTGCCCCACTCATGTTACACATTTATAAATAATTCTTATATTACATAATGTATATAACATTTATTGCCGATAATAATAATGTATCTATACGATAAATCTGTTCCAAGGAGGGAACTATTATGTCAATATCTATCAGAACAACTTATAATAATGCCGGATATGATTCATCTTCTAATTTGTCATCTGATAGCAAAAGCAGACGAAACATATACGCCAAAGATTTAACGCTTTCATATAATGATAATAATTATATAGATAACAAGCGTAAAAACGCAAGAAATCAAGCTATGAATCTGATAAGTGATGCGTGGAACAGGGATGACGGGCTTGTTAAAAATATTCAGGATTTGAATGACGACAAGGCTAATCAGGTTGCGAAAAAGCAGGAGCTTCTCGCACAGATGAAACGTATCGATGATACTAAAGAAGCTTTGCGCAAAGAGTACGGCGTATCTAAAGATTCTGATGATCAGAAGGATCTTGAACTTCTGGAAAAATACCAGAACAACAAGACTGGTGCTTCATATGACGACTTCACGGATGAAGAGATTGCACGTTTGAAAGAATTACAGAACCAGCCACTCACTGAATACCAGAAAAAGATTCTTGAGTTAAATGGTGTCAAAGATGGTCTTGATATTGAAACCCAGAGAATTGATGAAAAACTTATGGGAATGACTATATCTATACTTATGGCAGAAACTGACCAGGCTGCATCCCAGAATATGATAAAATCTCAGGACGCAGCAGACCAGGTACTTGAAGCCGCTGAAAAAGATATCATGCTTAAGCTTATTAACGATGGTAAGGAAGCTGTCGATGATAAGAAAGCCGAAGCCGAAGAGAAAGCTGACAAGGCTGAGGAAAAGAAAGAAGAATCCCAGACTGATGATGCCAAGACTAAGACTGAAAAGGACAATGAGAATATCATCAAGGGCGAGTCTGAAGCTGAACAGATTGAGCAGAATTACAAGATAAAATCCCAGTCTGTTGACAATGTTGCAGAAGTACAGAAGCAGATTCAGCAGATAATGAAGGATAATAATCTTATCAATGAAGATATCAAGGGAATTGATATCGACTTCAACTTTTAACATAACCACTCAAAAAAGTCCTACTCTCCCCAATAGTCTATACTCTCATCTGTCCTAAGTCTTATTCCGAACATATCCCACATAAAATCTTCACGCTCATTATATATATCTATCACATATATAATCTCCTCTTCTATTCTATAGAAAATATAATTATGCTCCGCATGCAGAAAATAATATGGACTTGGTATTCCAAGCATATTTTCAATTGTAGGACATTTCCTAGGATTATCTTTAAGTTTGTTTATTGAAGTAATTATTTTACTTACAAATTGCGCATTTGTGTCACTTTTTATTTTCCGAAGTTTATCTCTGGCATCTGGTGACTATCTTATCTTCATACAATATTATACCCCCAGTTCTTTTTCGATATCTTCGGCATCAATCCAACCTTCAGTCTGTGCACGTTCCTCCGCTTTTTTTAACTTAGCAAATAATGTATATGCCGCTTTCATCCTATCTAATTCGTCTATCTCCTTCATTGTAAGGATTCCATACTCCCCATGTCCATTCCTTGTAAGATACACACGATTAGATACATCAACTTCTTTCAGTACTTCTGTGTAATTTCTCAAATCTGATATCGGTTTTATATTAGGCATTGAAATCTCCCCTTCCTTTTTCTTATATATTATCATTATATGTATTTATTCGCAAGTATATTCGCATGCTAATTTATCATCAGATTTCACAAAAAATAGCTGCCGCATTAACACTTAAACTGTTAAAGCGGCAGCCGTTTCTTATCTTAGTCTTATTAATCTATTAGAGTTTACCACCATATATCGGGAACACTCTACTCTCGCCGTAATCTTCAATATGCTTGAAGTTCTTTAATGTCTCATCAATTCCTGCTGCCACCTCCTTCACAGCACCAGCAGCTTTATCATCATCAATAAACCATGTTCCAAGACCAAGCTGTGGAATCTTAACACCATTGTTTAATGTTATGAAATTGTTATACATCTTCACACAGCATTTTATTCTCTGTTATCTTTAAGACTCTCAACCATATCTACATTGTCCGCTTTCTTTCTGACCGCAGCCAGTGACAATACATAACAAAGAACAACTATAACAATTGCAAGTATTATGCTCTTGGCTGATATGACCGCTGAGTACAACACACCTTCAATTCCAGAATACACCTTAAACACGACAGCCATACAGCCATATCCAGCAAGCATTCCGAGTACAATTCCTATCGGTATAAGCACATGATTGACATCAAGAACCATCCGGTTAATCTCTCTGTTTTTAAGTCCTAAAACCTTAAGCATAGATATATTATGGCGGTTCTCTGCAACAAGCATATTAACTGACACATACAGAGCCGCAACACAGATAATCGCGCCTATAACCGCAAGCGAATATATAATCGCTCCCATTGAATCAAGAATTGTCTGCATCTGTTCCCTTATATCTTCCGAAGTCACAGTTTTCGATATGCTGTCTCCCAAATCCAATGCTTTCTGCGACATTAATCCGTTATAAGACTTGCCGCTCCATCCAAGCAGTTCTCTTGCATCATCACTGTTTCCAATAAGAAACTTCTGTGAATCATTAGTAATAACGCCATTAATCACAACAGATTTCTCTTCCAGTGTCGTAGGATTGATAAATGTAAATGTATCACCTTTTCCAAGTCCATATGAATACGCCATTACATTCGTGATATAAAATCCATCATTGAGGTCCGCTCTCTTGCCATCTGTTGTTTCAATGTTAAGATATTTCACATCATTTGCGGCACCAATCATTGTAAATGTCGAACCATCATATTCAAATTTGCCTATGACAAGCTCATCTGCATCATCCTCAGGTTCAGTGCGCAGCTTGTTAAGCACATACTGATACTTGAAATCCCCCATGCTCTGCGAGCCTTTATCGACAACATTTTCAAGAGAGTCAATGAACATAAATGCCACACATATAATCATTGCTCCCAAAAATGCTCCAAGAAGCACAACAAAACTTCTTCCTGGATTGGCAAGTATGCTTCGCACTGCAAATTTCCTTCGCACTGGTAACGACTTATCAACCATAACCTTACGTGTCCTGCCACCATCTCCAACACTGCCGTTAAGCATGGCAACTGTGTCATTTTTAAGCATTTTGCTTACCTTGTGGGCAGCTTCAAGCATATATATAATGACAGGCACAACGGCCCCAAGAATCGCAATCGGTATCGGCAGAACGAATTTTGCCGGCATAGGCTCGTAATCCGCTAATGCCAGCTCGCCAAATGGCTGCTGAATCACCTTTATAATGACAGTCACAAGAATTCCTCCGATAACTCCAGGAATCATGGCAAGTACGCTGTAATGCCACATAAGCTGTCTTTTAGTGTAGCCAAGTGCTGACAGCGTTCCTATCATCTTCTGTTCGCTCTTAATCTTTCTTCCTATAATAATAGCAATAAGCGCAACTGTTATCAGAGGAAGTGTCACAAGAAATACAAATGCCATAATAAGGAACATTGTTGCCTGGTCGTCAACCATCGTAATTCTCTGGTTATCATTTGCTGCAAGATAACTGCTCATCTTGTATTCATTATTAATATCTTTCCTGAACTGAATCTGGTCTGTGTTATCTCCAAATATTACCTTATACTGGCACGAATTAGCCTCCAGCTTGTCATATGCACTATCCGTCATATACGCAAGAAAGAACGATGTTATATTCTTATATGAATCATCTGGATTTTCAAGCATATACAGATAGTCCGGGCGCAGAAAATATCCTGTAACTGTATATTCCTTACCCTTAATCTTTATTTTGTCGCCAATATTTACATTTTCATTGACTGCGTATCCCTTAGATATAACTATCTCATCATCTGCCGACACGTCATTTCCGTCAATAATCTCATACAAATCAATCTTCTTATTGGCTTTAAATATTCGTATCTTTAAATCATCCTCATTCACATTGACATAATGTTCTTTTTCAAATGTGATGTTATATTTTGTCTCTAAATCATCAATCCTGTCATCTGGGATCTCTAAATATGTCGTAAATGTTGCATCTTCACGTCCGTTTCTTTCAAAAAACGCATCGCCATAGTTCATGATCCCAGTCCCGGCAATGTAAAACAGATAGAACAGAACAAGCGCAACTGCCGTAAGAATTATGGATGCTATATAAAATGACAGATTTTCTTTAATATTTCTTAGATATCTTTTATTCAGTGTCATATTACAGCTCCAATCCATCAGCATCTTTTTTCTGCTGATTATCTGTACATGACGCAACCTGACCATCCTTGATTCTTATGACAGTATCTGCCATATCTGCGATTGCCTCGTTATGTGTTATAATGATGATTGTCGTTCCAAATTTTTCATTGACCTTGCCGATAAACCTGAGAACGCTTCTTGATGACTTGGAATCGAGTGCGCCTGTAAGCTCATCACACAAAAGTATCTTAGGATTCTTGATAAGTGCTCTTGCAATCGCAACTCTCTGCTGCTGTCCACCTGATAATTCTTTTGGAAATCTTGTGCGGTATTTGCTGATATCAAGAGCCTCCATAACTTCTTCTATATTCATCGGATTCTTGGAAATATCTGCCACAACCTCAATATTTTCACGTACTGTGAGGTCTGGAATCAGATTATAGAACTGGAATACAAATCCGACATCTTCACGTCTGTACTCAGCCATGCGTTTCTTATCAGCCTTGCTGATATCTCTTCCCGATACTGTTATGTCTCCTGAGTCAAGACTGTCAAGTCCACCTATCATATTAAGCAGGGTACTTTTCCCTGAGCCCGATGGTCCAAGAATAACGTATATCTTCCCCTCGTCCAACGACAGACTCACGCCATCCAGCGCATTGACAAGTGTCTCGCCCTCTCCATAATGCTTTCTTGCATCCTTAATCTCTATGAACATATCCATCCTCCTCAAGTTATATATGACTATTGCATGTTAGTCGTTGCTAACTTTGAGTTGATGGTAACACTTTAGAGGGGATTTTGCAACTCCATTGCTGATATGCCATAATCTTTACTGTTAACCTCTAAGAAATTCCTGACTATAAGATTTCTTACCTCTTGGGCATCCTCTTCCTTAAATTTCCTTACCTCAATATAACTCTTTACATAAAAAACTAATGTCATATTTTCGTTTACAACTATTTCATCTCCAGTTCGAACAAATCCACATTTTTCATACAAATGGCAATTTTTCTCTTCCTGCTTGATAGTAGATAACCACCATTCTATTGTATTCGGATAAATATCAAATAATTGTTTGATTACGTTACAGGCAATTCCTTTATTTTGAAACTTTGGAATAACAAAAATAGGAGATATCCAATTTACATTCTCATGTACTTTTTCCCCTTTATGCCATTTAACTCTTACAGCTCCAGCTTTCTCACCATTAAACAAAATAAAATAAAAATCCGAATTATCATCAACTATATTCTTCGTTATTGTTTCAAGACTTTCTTTTGCCGGACTTGTATCATCATCCTGATATTTTTCATATAATGGCGTAAACGCTTCTATCTGCAGTTTATGCAGACATTCAGCATCTTCTCCTGTTATCAGTTTAAGTTCAATTAAATCATTCATTTTCTGCACCTCTTTCTTGTAAACATAAAAAAATCGCACCAAACATTCAATGTCCAGTGCGATATCTCCAATTTAAATAAGATGCAATGTATGTAAAATCTTCTCTTATATTCTGGTTTTATGCACTAGACTAAAAGACCTACAAGCTATAACCTAATGCACTAACCTTGCATGTTAACAATCTATTTACAATTTAGAATAATATCTATCATATCTTGCTTTCCATTAGTATATGTCACCCTATAATCTGCAAATACTTCTCTATTAATTTCGGCTGTATCAACGGATATGTCCAGTTCTCAGGAAGCTCATCCATGAGTATAACCTTCTCCATTTCGCTATGTAATTCTTTCGCAAACTCTGTTATCTCTGCGCAACAGAGCAGTCCAAATGTTTCCTCACCAGTATCATTCACTCTGGTCCTACCTGTCACCGAATATACACATATTGGTTTTATCTCAAATTTGATAGCTCCTGTCTCTTCCTGCAGCTCCCTTTTAGCTGTTTCAAGAATATCCTCACCCGCTTCTCTGTGTCCTCCCGGCACTTCGTATGTATCTCTTTCTTTATGTTTACAAAATACCCACTTGCCGTTGCTCTGTGAGACAATCACTGCAAATTTCAACAGTGAATCTTCCACTGAATCATAAAATTTTACTTCAAGCATGACACTTCCCCCTTATCATTATAAATTCTATTAAGTCTGTTTTGAAACAATGTTCATGGATATACCTCGACCTAATTATTCAAATCTATAAATATTTTTTCAGTCTAAATTCTGTCTGCTCTCCCTTTTTCTCACTTACAAGTTCAAACAAATTATCACTGGTTGCAAACAAATTTCTTGGATTTCTTCCTATTATCAAATACTGATTCTTATCATCTGTTGAAATGTATTTTCTTGTATCATCATCCAACAAAATATCAGCATTATCAATCACAATCAACTTACCCGTTTCACTAGAGATAATCTTCTTTATATCTTTCTGATAATCCTGATAATTTATACATACAATACTAGGATTCACTGCCATACATTCTCTCATGAAAGAAAACGAAGCTGTTTTTCCAGTTGCTGATGAACCAGTAAGAATTGTAATATTATTTGTAAAATCAAAATTCAATATATATGAAGTATGCACAGTTGAAAAATGTTCCATAACTATTGGCTTACTCTTCATTCCCCCACCACTCCTTCAATTCTTCATAATCAGAAATTATTTTCGTACCATTTTCATCAAATACTTTAACTTTATCCATATCAAATGGCATTATCGCATAATCACTATATACCGCGCCATCTTCTAAACAGTACACAGCCTCTATCGCATTGTCACCACATTCCTTCAAACAAAACACTTTATTAGGAAAATACATTATGTTCAACACTGTTTTGCAACCTGTTGATAAACAATCTACATCTAATGTAACTCCATTAAACTTTGACTCTATCTTATATTTTCCAATCAACTTAGATTCATCTATTTTTTCAACAATTGCACTTGCTCTTACATCCAATTTAGAAACCGTATTTTGATTAAAGAACACATCATTAAGCTCTACATAATCCATATTACTTGGTATATCTTTCTTATTTTTATATATGGTAATCATGCGCGAACCTCCAATCCAATATTCTTAAATTTTCTATGAAGTGATGTACCCCAATATATACTTTTCATTTTATCATTTAATGTAAGTCTATTATAGTCCAATCCACAAATATCATCCTCTTGTCTATCTAACCACTCTCAGCAATTCTGTTTCCAACATTCACCCAAATTGCCTTTTGAAACCTCAAATCCAGTATTTCTCGTAAGATCAAATAATAACTTTGCAGATAGCTGTTCAATATTATGATTATACAATTTGCAACCATAAGTTAATATTTCTTGTATTACTTTATAATTCATCTCGCCAGAATTAATAATTTGAATCAACTTTTCTCTTGCAGCAATAGCTCTTGCACGTTTTTCTCTAAATTCATCTTCCAATGCATAAATCCAGTCAATCAATTTATCAAATTCCAATAATGTATATTCAAAGCATATAAGGTCTAATAAAAATACATTATTTCTTTTTTCTGCCGCCTCTTTCAGTATTTTCAATTCCATACATATCTGTACATTATCAAAAGAATTATCCAATGCAATTATATATCTATTTTCTTCATCCGTTAAGTCCTTAACTGCTTTTACCAACTCATGATTATTCATTTTACTTTCAACAATTACTTCTGGACATATTTCACGCATAAATGTTACCCAGAATATGTAACTTGCTTTTTCTATTCTATCTTCTATCCATAAATATGTCTTCATTTATAGCATCCATCATCTTTCATACTTGAATTGTTATAATTGGTCAATATAGCCTCATCCCTACTCCTTGTTCTAATACTTCTGCAGCAGTTTTTGTTACACGCTTATCCTGTACATCCCTTGAATGCTTTATTAATTTTATTTTGCAAGTATTTCCCACTCTGCTTCCTTAAAACCGATAAGCACATTATCTTCACTTATCACAATTGGTCGTTTAACCAGCATTCCATTCGTAGCAAGTAGTTTTAGCTGTTCTTCTTCGCTCATTAATGGCAGCTTGTCCTTTAACTGCATCTCTTTGTAAAGCAAACCACTTGTATTAAAAAACTTCTTTATTGGAAGTCCACTCTGCTTATACCATGTCTGTAATTCATCAAAGCCAGGATTTTCTTCCACAATATTTCGCTCAGTAAATTCTACATTATGCTCCTCCAACCATTTCTTGGCTTTCTGGCATGTCGAACATCTTGGATAATACAAAAATAACATTTCAAACCTCCCGTTTAACCTAAATCTTGGATATTTAATCTCCCAATGACATTATTATACTACTTCCAACATATGAGAGACATTATCTGCATCAAATATCGGCATCTTAGTCTGATCAAATTCAGCCTATCCCCTCATAGCCTGCTAATAGATACCACATCTCCACATATTTATCTATAATATTTTATTTTCAATAAAATCCGCAATACCATCTTCATCATTTGAACCAATTACAATATCAGCTCTCTCTTTTACCTCATCAATCGCATTCCCCATT
>CAKRLE010000012.1 GCA_934359185.1 uncultured Lachnospira sp.
AAGGAAGATGTAACAGAACTAAAGGAAGATGTAACGGTTCTAAAGGAAGATGTAACAGAACTAAAGGAAGATGTAACAGTTCTAAAGGAAGATGTAACGGTTCTAAAGGAAGATGTATCCGAACTAAAGAATGATGTATCTGTTCTTAAGGATGATGTTATAAACATCAATATAACTCTTGAGAATGAGACTAACCGCAATATACACATTATTGCAGAGGGGCACAGTGATTTAAGCCGCAAGTTTGATGAGGCATTAAAGCATGAACAGCAGTATCATGAGGAAAGAGAGCTGCTTATAGTAAGGGTTAATTCAATAGAGAATGATGTACGAAAGATTAAAGAAAAGGTTGCTATGTAGGGATTACATAGATATAAGTTAATACGCTATATTTTTATCTGGTGGAGAGGAGATATGGATGGCTCTGGACCAGATCCAATATGCCGCAGTGAGACATTTTAATGGACCTGCTATGATTTTAGCAGGACCAGGGAGCGGCAAGACTACAGTTATAACACACAGGATATCGAGTCTTATTAAGGACAGAGGTGTTTGTCAGGATAAGATTTTGGTCATAACATTTACCAAGATGGCGGCTATTGAGATGAAAAACAGATTTTTGAAAATGGGAAATCTTTCGTCAACAGGAGTAAATTTTGGTACATTTCACGCAATATTTTTTATGATTCTTAAGAGTGTCTATGGCTTTAAGGCTACAGACATTGTCAAAGTGTCACAACAATGGAAGTTCATTAAGACACAGTTTTCACTTTATAATGTAGAGATACGTGATGAGAATAATACAATTGGAGATATTATATCGGAGATAGGAAAGGTTAAATCATTAGATGATAATGCGAGAGCCGGATATATTCCTAAGAGCTGTGAGTATAAGCTGTTCTTTAATATATTTGATGAATATGAAAGATGGCTTAAATTATCGCATATGGTTGATTTTGAAGATATGATGATTAAGACATATGAGCTTTTTAGCAATGATAAGGATGAGTTGAAAAAATGGCAGGACAGGTTTGGATATATATTGATAGATGAATTTCAGGATGCATCGCCAATGCAGTTTAAGATAGTAAAGATGCTTGCTGAAGGACACAATAACATATTTGTAGTTGGAGATGATGACCAGAGTATATATGGATTCAGAGGGGCAGCACCAGCAGTTATGCAGGAATTTAAGAACTCATATGAAGATATATCGGTTTATACACTTAATGTCAATTACAGGTCTAACGAGGCGGTTGTGGAGTCAGCGACAAAGCTTATTAATATCAATAAAGACAGATTTTATAAGGATTTAAAAGCCTTTCATGACAGAGGATGTGAAGTTCAAAAGCTGGAATTTGATACAATTATTGAAGAAAATTCATATGTGGCGCATATTGCACAGGATGGCATCATGACAGCGATACTTACAAGAACTAATAGTGGTGCATATGATATTAAAAGATATCTTGAACATGATGGGATTGGTGTTGAAATCAAGGATGCTGATAAAGGAGATAAGCTGTTTTCACATTGGATTGCACTTGATATAGCATCATATATCAGAATTGCATGTGGAAGTAAAAGAAGAGCTGATTATGTGCGGATAATTAATAAACCAGTACGTTTTATAAGCCGTGAGTTTTTCATATCTGAGTCAGTTGATACAGATGTTATTCTCATGAGGATGAAGCAGGGCAGACAGATAAAGCTTCATGATAATTTTTTACGTTTAATAACAGATATGCAGGTATTAAAGAGTATGACACCATATGCAGGTATTAATTATATAAGAAAGAAGATTGGATATGATTCATATATATCAGAATATTCGCATGAACATGGAGAATGCAGGGATAACCTGATAAAACTGTTAGACAGGCTGCAGGAGTCAGCAGCAGGGTATGATTCGTATAATGAATGGCTTGAATTATATAATTATGATAATAAGAAAACAGATAATGTGCAATTAAATAACACACGCAGCCAGGGGCTTTCTAAAGATACAGATAAGCAGCATAATAACGTGACAATATGCACAATGCATAGTTCAAAAGGACTGGAATATGACAGGGTTATAATAATAGATGCAAATGAGGGAATTATGCCATATAATAAGGCGATTACCAAAGCTGATATTGAGGAGGAGCGCAGGTTGTTCTATGTCGCAATGACAAGGGCAAAAGAACAGCTTATTATATGCTCTGTCCGTGAACGATATAATAAGTGCCTTCTGCCCTCAAGATTTCTTAAAGAATTCTGAATTGATTACTCTTCTTCATCTTCCTGCTGATACAGTTCTTCATATTCCATAGCATCAAGTTCCTCATCAAATGCTTCAGAAACTATTTCATATTCCTCATCAGATTCAATGTTTTCTAATACAGGCTCATTGTCTTTAGTCTGTGAGTATCTGTATAGATAAACCTCATCATTATCTGCCGCTTCACCTTCAAGTGGTAAAAGTGCAATGTAGTTGTTATTACCTGCTGGGAATATGCGGATAATAGCACATTCACACTCAGTTCCATCATCAAGTGAGAGAGTTACAGTTGAGTATTCATTAGAATTGTTATCAATGTTAATGTCTTCAGACATAATAAACTCCGTTCCTGTACTGTAATAGTACAATGTTATAATAATTGTATCAAAAGCATACAAAACCGATTTGATTTTATCAAACAGGACAGCAAAATGCAATAATTATATAAAAATGCTTGAAGTTATTATAATAATGTTGTATATTCAATGTAAAGTTAAGTCAAAGGGGACGATTTTCTTAGAGGGTAAGGAAGTTGTCTCCTTTTTTTATATTAATAAATGTGAAAGAGGAAAAATATGGATAAGATTGATAAAATGTTGATAACACTGCTTCAGAAAGATGCGAGAATGCCATTGAAGGCTTTGGCGGAGAAAGTTTTTTTGTCATCACCGGCAGTTTCAGCAAGAATAGAAAGACTTGAAAAAGAACAGATTATAGAAGGATATGAGGTTAAGGTTAATCAGTTAAAGTTAGGATATCACATAACTGCATTTATTAATCTGGAAGTTGCACCAGCACAGAAACCAGAATTTTATCCATTTGTACAGGGTTGTACTAATGTTGTTGAATGTAACTGTGTGACAGGAACGTATTCGATGCTGTTAAAAGTGATTTTTCCAAGCACAATGGAATTAGATACTTTCATAGGACAATTGCAGAAGTTTGGAAGGACAAGTACACAGATAGTATTCTCGACGCCTGTTGCACCAAGAGGTATAGATGTGAATGCACAGATACCACCAGAAGAATAGCATTATAATGAAATGGGCGTATAGCCATGAGAACAGTATTTATATTATGTTTATAAAAAAAGGAACGCTGTCATATTGTATGGCAGGGTTCCTTTTGATATAATCGGAAAAGATAATTATAATAGATGTAAGATGTATATCATACATCATATTAAAGAAACGAGGAATAATATGGCAGAGATATTTAAGTATCAGGATAAGGCAAAGCTTATAAAAGATAATGTGTGTAAGGTTATTGTGGGTAAAGATGATGTTGTGGAATTAATTCTCACAGCTGTAATTGCCGGTGGACATGTTCTTTTGGAGGATGTTCCGGGAACAGGTAAGACAATGACAGCCAAGGCATTTTCTAAGTCAGTTAATGCAGAATTTAACAGAATACAGTTCACACCTGATTTACTTCCATCAGATGTGACAGGAATTAATTATTATAACCAGAAGCAGGGCGAGTTTGTATTCAGAAAGGGTCCTGTGTTTACTAATATACTGCTGGCTGATGAGATTAACAGGGCAACACCAAGAACACAGTCTGCGCTTCTTGAGTGTATGGAGGAAAGACAGGTTACGGTTGATGGCACAAGCACTAAGCTTGAAGCACCATTTATAGTAATAGCAACAGAGAATCCTATAGAGACTGCGGGAACATACGAACTCCCAGAAGCACAGTTAGACAGATTTCTTTTACAGTTATCATTCGGTTATCCAGATAAGAATGAGGAGATTGAGATAATTAACAGATTTAAGGGGGAAAATCCTCTTGATACACTCTCTGCTGTATGTGATGGAAAAGAAGTCGCAGAGATGATAAAAGAGGCGTCTAAAGTCTATGTACACCAGTCCGTGATGGGATATATTGTAGATATTGCGGATATGACAAGAAATCATGAGAATGTATCTATAGGTGTAAGTCCAAGAGGTACTCTTAATATGGTAAATGCTGTGAGGGCATATGCATATATTAAAGGACGTAATTATGTTATACCTGAGGATGTTACTGCAATTGCACCATATGTATTTGCACACAGACTGGTATTAAAGAGAGGTGCTAAGAAGAGCGGATTAAGAAAGGCTGTTATTAATGAGATTCTCGGCAAAATACAGGTGCCAGTAGAGGAATGGGATAAGTAATGCATATTATTTTAATGATTGCAGGGGCAGCAGCAGTATATCTGCTCCTGAAAAGGTTTTATATCAAATATTGGAAGTCTGATTTAAAGATGTCGATAAAGTTTTCCGTTCCTGACGCGGTATGCGGTGATACATTTGAACTGGTAGAGGTTGTGTCTAATGAAAAAAGGCTTCCGCTTCCGTTTATTCATCTGAAGTTTCAGGCGTCAAGCTCACTTGTATTTAAGGATGGCAGTGAGAATTCAAGGATAACAGATGCTACATACAGGGATGATGTGTTCTCCCTTTTGATGAACCAGAGAATTACAAGACGTATTCCTGTTACATGTAACCAACGTGGTGTTTATTCTGTTAATAATATTGAGATGATTTTTACAGGTCTGTTTATGGATGATATATGTGTATATAAGGCAGATAATACTGCTTCTGTCACGATATACCCTGACCCTTATTTCAGTGATGATGTAGATGTTCTGTATTCAAGAGTTTTAGGACTCGCAGAACGTAACAGCCTTATTAATCCCGACCCCTTCGCATTCAGACAGATAAGGGAATACGATACAAGTGATCCTATGAACACGATTAACTGGAAAGCGTCTGCAAGAACTGGGGAACTTATGGTTAATCAGTTTAATGAGACTACGTGCCAGCAGGCATATATTCTTCTCAATCTTGAACCGGAGGGGATGCTTGTATATGAAAGACTTGGTGAAGCCTCGATATCAATTGCGGCAGGAGTTGCAGAGACACTCCTTGAGAGTGGTATATCGGTGGGATTGATTTCAAATGGTGTTGATTATGAGACAAAACAGCCAGTTATAGTATATCCACAAGGTGAGCAGGAGCATATCAAGGACGTAGATACAGCACTGGCACATATTAATATTGCATGTGGCCAGGAGAATTTCATGGAGTTTATCAAAGAAAGAACGGATAACTATAACAGAACATTATTTGATGATGATGGTAGTAACAGTGCGATGTATATAATAATCTCGCAGAATACAAGACGTGAGCTGCAGATGGAACTTAATAGCCTGATAGGAAATCAGTCACAGGCTGTATTTATAGCACCACATTTTAAAGACAAAGAAGTTGTGCTTGATGAATTTGTTGGAAATGCAGTTGAATGGGAGGTATCACACAATGCAAAGGGTTAATAATGTCAGAGCCATAGCATTTACAGAACTTTTGATGCAGTGTGTTCTTTTTCTTTCAATATGTTACACATGCTATCTTGGTATACTAAAGCTTGATCAGGCACATTTTATAGATGCTTACTGGGTTATTATTGCAGTTGTAGCTGCATTTGCTGCTAGAAAATGTATCAGGAAGTTCAGCCTGTTCGTTATTAGTAATTTACTGATTATTGCAGTTGCTGTTATAACTAGCTTGCGTGCAGGTGAGGGACAGATAACATTCAATCTGATGGAAGCCGCATTGATATGTATATATTCAACAAGTTTAAAGAACATGGAGGTTAATATATACAAAGATAATTCGATTCCTATACGTGAAGGCCAGAGTGCTGAGACAGTAAGAGAAGCGGCAATCAGGTCGCTTGTTGCAAAAGAGGCTGTCGATATATATTTTCTGTTGGTAATTGTTGTTGGATATTTTGTTGGAATGGCAGCTGGAAGCATACTGCTTATGAATATACAGGGAGTGCTCTGCATATTATTTATTGTCCTTCAGATAATCCATAACAATCTGAAATATTTAAAGCAGGAGTATGACCTGAATGGAGAAAAAAAGGATTTTCCGGCAGAACAGATGAAATCTGTAAGCGGTTTTGTAACGGTTATATCAGTTGTGTTTGTATCATTTGGAATGGCGGTATTCTACAGCGGATATTATGGTAATATTTTTACGTATATTGGAGCAGGATTTAAGTTTATTATAAGAATGTTCTTAAAGCTCATCATATTCCTTATGGGATTATCAGGAAGCAGTGATATGCAGCAAACAATAGAACAGACTACAGCAGCTACTGTAGAAGAATTTGCCGTGCCTGCAGCAGATGATAATGACTTTATGGAACTTCTTGCAGAGATATTTGGAATGGTGCTTATTGCTGCGATAGTGATTGGAGTTATATACATAATTAAAGTGTATGCATCCAATTTTAACAGGGTTAAGAAGCTTGGAACAGATACGGTTGAATATGTTGCTCCAACAGAAAAGAAGGAGAGGGTATCATTGTATGGTTCTATGTCAAAGTATAAAGAAGCTAAGAGTGATAAAAATATACGGAAAATGTATAAAAAACAAGTGCTTAACGGAATGAAGGGAAAAGCGGTTGATTCAACTCTTACACCAGGAAAGCTTACTAAGACAGCTATCACAGAGGATGATATAAAAGCATCCAGGATAACATCAATATATGAAAAAGCCAGATATTCAGACGAGTCAGTTACACAAGAAGAGTATGATAATTTTAAAAGAAATTTAAAAGAATAACAAATTAATATTGACACATGAAAAAGTGTGATGTATCATACAACCATATAATAAGTAAAAGCGAAGAAGAGGAATAGTAGACATCAACTGGAGTCAGAGAGCTGTCGTCTGGTGCAAGACAGTGGAAGGGAAGTGTTGAACTCGCCTCGGAGCTGCTATCTGAAGTTATATAGATTTTATCTATCTGATTAGTAGGCGTAGCCGGAAGCCAACCGTTATAATGGACAGAATATAAGACATGATTGTCCGTATTCAGTGAGTGCACGATTTTTCGTGAATAAGAGTGGTAACGCGTGAGATTATATATCTTTCGTCTCTTGGCATGTTATGTCATGGACGAAAGATTTTTTATTATCCGTGTTTTTATATGTTTACATGTATTTCCTTTTACTTGTTATGTGATTATTTTATTTTTGGAGGTAAATTTATGTTTGATTACAGACAGTACAAGAGAGGTTATTTTATGCCACCAGTTCCATGTAATGACTGGGTTAACAAGGACTACATTGATAAGGCACCATTATGGTGTTCAGTTGATTTAAGAGATGGCAATCAGGCACTTATTGAACCAATGAATCTTGAAGAAAAGATTGAGTTCTTTAAGATGCTTGTAAAGATTGGTTTTAAGCAGATTGAGGTTGGTTTTCCAGCAGCATCTGAGACAGAATACACATTTTTAAGAACTCTTATTGAGAACGATATGATTCCACAGGATGTAACAGTACAGGTCCTTACACAGGCAAGAGAGCATATCATCAAGAAGACATTTGAGGCTGTTAAGGGAGCACCTAATGCCATAGTTCATGTATACAATTCAACATCAGTTGCACAGCGTGAGCAGGTATTCAGAAAGTCAAAAGAGGAGATTAAGCAGATAGCTATTGATGGTGCCAAGTTGTTAAAGGAGCTCGCAGAATCAGAGGAAGGTAACTTCTCATTTGAGTATAGCCCAGAGAGTTTTACAGGAACAGAGCCAGAGTATGCGTTAGAGGTATGTAATGCTGTTATTGATATTTGGGAGCCTACAGCAGATAACAAATGTATCATCAACCTTCCATCTACAGTACAGATGTCACTTCCACATGTATTTGCTTCACAGGTTGAATATTTTGACAAGAATCTTCATAACAGAGAAAATGTCCTTATATCAGTTCATCCTCATAATGACAGGGGAACAGGCGTTTCTGATGCGGAGCTTGCGGTACTTGCTGGTGCAGACAGAGTTGAGGGAACGTTATTCGGTAATGGAGAGAGAACTGGTAATGTAGATATTGTTACATTAGCCATGAACCTTTATTCACAGGGTGTAGACCCAGAGCTTGATCTCTCAGACATTCCACATATAGCAGAGACTTATGAGAGACTTACACAGATGACAATAGGTGACAGACAGCCATACTGTGGTAAACTTGTATTCGCTGCTTTCTCTGGTTCACATCAGGATGCTATCTCCAAGGGAATGCATTACCGAATTGAGAATGATACTAAGCACTGGACAGTACCATATCTTCCAATCAATCCAGAGGATGTAGGACGTACATATGATTCGGATGTAATCAGAATTAACAGCCAGTCAGGTAAGGGCGGTGTTGCATACGTTCTTGAGAACAGCTTTGGAATGGTAATACCTAAGATGATGAGAGAAGATCTTGGATATGCTGTTAAAGATGTATCAGACGTACAGCACAAAGAGCTTTCGCCAGAAGAGGTCCTTGAGATATTTGAGAAGCGTTATAAGAAGTACACACCAGTATTCAAGATTTCAGAGGTACATTTCAAGCAGGAGAATGGTATAACAACAACTGTTACAATCGAGCAGGATGGTAAGAAAGTTGATGTGGAAGCTGTTGGTAATGGCCGTCTTGATGCTGTAAGTAATGCACTTTCTAAGCATTTTAACAAGCCTTGCGATGTATGCTGCTATGAGGAGCACACTCTTAACAATAAGGGTTCTGAGTCAAGTGCTATCGCATATGTAGGTATCACAGGTGATGATAACAAGCAGTACTTCGGAGCAGGTATCGACCATGATATCATCCGCGCATCAATAGATGCCATGGAATCAGCTATGAACAGAAGCCTTTCTTCTAAGTAATTGTATAATAAGTGAACAGCCAGTGCTGTGGCGGTATTGCCATAGGCTGGCTGTTTTTTTGCAAAAACACATATTGATGATTTAAAATATTGATGATACAATATATAGTATGTTTTAAAATAGTAATACAATGCAATAAAAAGGCTGGATATATATGAAGACAATAATATTAGCATCAGGCTCTCCCAGGAGAAGAGAGCTTCTGTCGCAGATTGGGTTAAAATATGTCGTTATGACAAGTGATACAGATGAGACAACCTCTAAAAAGATTCCATATGAGGTTGTTATGGAGCTTTCGTTAAAGAAAGCAAAGGCTGTATATGATAAACTGGATGAGCATGCTAAAGATAACAGCATTGTGATTGGTGCAGATACGATAGTAAGTTTCAATGACAGAATACTTTTAAAGCCTAAGTCAGAGCAGGAGGCATTTGAAACTCTTAAATCATTGTCTGGACAGACACATCAGGTCTATACAGGAGTATCAGTTATATCTTCTGGTGGGATTCATTCGTTCTATGAAAAGACAGATGTTGAATTTTATAAGCTGAATGATTCTGAGATAAATGAGTACATTGGTACAAAAGATCCGCTGGATAAGGCTGGTTCATATGGAATACAGGGTATGTTTGCCCGATATGTTAAAAAGATTGACGGGGACTATAATAATGTAGTCGGACTTCCGGCTGGAAGACTGTATCAGGAAATTAAAGAGTTTTTGTAATTGGATATATTGTAAAGAGGAATGTATGATTAAATTAATAGCAAGCGATTTAGATGGGACAATTCTTCGTAACGGCGCACAGAGTGTTGATGATTCACTTATTGATGTTGTAAGAAAGCTTATAGCAGAAGGTGTTATATTTGCGCCAGCGAGCGGCAGGCAGGTAGAAAGCCTTAGAATGTTGTTTGCACCTGTTGCAGATGAGCTTATGTATATAGCGGAGAATGGGGCTTTAGTTAAATATAAAGATAAGACAATTGTGAAGACACCGATGGATTATAACCTTGCAATGGATATAATTGAGGATGTCAATAAGATTCCATCCTGTGAGGTACTTGTATCAGGCGAGAAATATGCCTATATATCTCCTAAGAGTGAGGAGTATCTTAACAGGATGACCAAGGTTGTCAAATATAAGGCAAAGGTGATTCGGGATTTCAGGGAAATCAATGAAGATATATTAAAGGTTGCAATCTGTGATTTGTCAGGTATAGATAACTCTAAAGATTATCTTATATCTACATGGGGAGATAAGGCTGCCGCTACTGTATCAGGAAGCCAGTACCTTGATTACATGGATAAGAGAGTTAACAAAGGCAGTGCCTTGAAAAAGGTTATGGAATATCTGGGCGTTAAAACAGATGAATGCATGGCATTCGGGGATAATTATAATGACTGCGAGATGCTTGGCAGCGTGTACCATTCATATGTTATGGACACAGCAGCAGATGATGTAAAAAGACACGGAAGATTTGAGACAGACAGTGTTGAAAAAGTATTAATTAATCTGGAGGAATATAATAATGAACGATAATGAATTATTAGAATGTGCAAAGGTATTTTTAAGAGACCAGGAGAAGCTATTTGATGAACCCGTAGCAGAGACAATAGATGAGGCAAAGGAATTCCTTGAGGACTGCTTTGCACAGTGCTTTGATGACATATCAATGGTGCGCGAGTATCTTGAGGAAGAAGGCATGGATGTTGATTCGCTTTCAGATGAAGAGCTTGAAGATGAATTAGAAGTATTCAAATTAGATGATGGCAGATATTTCGTGGTGGAAGGCTGATGAAGATTCGTATAATATGCGTTGGCAAGATAAAAGAGAATTTCTATGTCAAAGCCGTTGAGGAATATTCAAAGAGACTTTCAAGATACTGCAAGTTGGAGATAGTTGAACTTCAGGATGAAAAGACACCGGATAATGCAAGTGACATTGTCAATGTACAGATAAAAGATAAAGAGGGAAAAAGAATCCTGCAGGCTATACAGGATTCAGACTATGTGTGTGCTCTTGCAATAGAAGGAAAGATGCTTGATTCAGTTGGACTGTCAGAATGTATAGACAGGTTAGGAATTGATGGGCACAGCAGCATTGCATTCGTTATAGGCGGTTCGCTAGGACTTGCACAGGAAGTGTTAGCAAGAGCAGATATGAGGCTTAGCTTTTCTAAGATGACATTTCCACACCAGCTTATGAGAGTGATACTGTTAGAGCAGATTTACAGGGCATATAGGATTATGAAGAATGAACCTTACCACAAATAATAGATAGGAGAGTTGTATGAGAAAACAGAGAAAGACAGAGATTACAATTATTGCGGTCGTTGTTGTTGTGGCATTACTTATTATCGGATATATGAAGTTTTTTAATGGAAAGTTTATATATATTTCAACTGGAATGAAAAAGACTGAGTTCTGCAAGGTCGGCAGCATGAAGGCTGATATGTGTGAGGCAGATATACTGCTTTCAGATGCTAGAAAGGAATACGAGAAATTATTCGGAACAGATATATGGAGCCAGTCAATTGGTAATGTGACATTTGATGATTATGTTAAAGAGCAGGTTAAAGCCAAGCTTGAAAGAATATACTGCATGAATCTGCTTGCGAAAGAAAAGGGAACAGCACTGTCAAGAACACAGAAAGAAGGTGTAAGCAATGCTGTTGATGCATTCTATTCATCTTTGACACAGGATCAGATTAATAATCATTTAATAACAAAGGATAAGCTTACCAATATGTTTACAGCATTTGCGGTAGCTGAGAATCTCTATAGTGACATGACATCATCAGAGAATGTTGAGGTCAGCTATGATGATGCAAGAGTTATAAGGATCCAGTATATCTGTACAGATAATGAGGAAGATATCAAAAAGGCACAGGAACGTATAGCTAAGGATGAGGTATTCTATGTCGTGGCAAAGGATTACAATCCAGATGAGTATGAAAGAGAATGTAGAAGAGGTGAGCTTGATACAGCTTTTGAGGAGGCTGCATATAATCTTGCAACAGGTGAAGTGAGTGATATTATCAAGGCTGATGGTAAATACTACATAATCAAGTGCAGCAGTGATAATGACAAATCGAAGACTGAGGCTAACAAGTCTTCAATGGAAGAAAAGAAACGTCTTGAACTTTTCAATAATACCTTTGAAAAATACGAGAAGCAGCAATATGTAGAGATTAATGAGAGCGTATGGAAGTTAAAGAAGACATCAAAGGCTGATATGTTTGATGTGAATTTTGAGGATGTATATAATCAGTATCTGAAATAATACAGGTTTAACGGGAGAGTATTAAAATGTCTAAACAAAATTATGATGCTAACAGTATATCAATTCTGGAAGGTCTTGAAGCGGTAAGAATGCGTCCGGGAATGTATATCGGAAGTGTTGGGACTAAAGGACTTAACCATCTTATATATGAGATTGCAGATAACGCTGTAGATGAGCATCTTGCTGGATATTGTGACAAAATCCATGTGACACTCAATGATGACGGCTCTGCGACAATCAAAGATAATGGACGAGGAATTCCGGTTGGAATCCATCCAAAGGCAGGAATACCGGCAGTTGAAGTTGTATTTACAGTGCTTCATGCCGGTGGTAAATTCGGTGATGGTGGATATAAGATATCTGGTGGACTTCACGGTGTAGGTGCTTCAGTCGTCAATGCACTGTCAGTATGGCTTGAAGTTGAGATAAGAATTGATGGTATTGTATATCACCAGAGATATGAGAGAGGCAAGGCATGTGCACCACTTGAGAAGGTTGGCACATGCAGAAAGAATGATACAGGTACAACAGTAACATTTCTGCCAGATGGGGAGATATTTGAGAAGACAAGATTCAAGGGCGATGCGATTAAGAGCCGTCTGCATGAGACAGCATATCTTAACCCGGGGCTTACTATATATTATGAAGATAAGCGTTCTGGAAGCGAGGAGAGTGAAGAGTTCTCAGAGCCAGATGGTATCAGGGCTTATGTAAAGGAGCTTAACAGCGGCAAGGAGACTGTCACAGACATAATATATTTCAAAAAGAGTGAAGATGGAATAGAGGTTGAGTGTGCATTCCAGTATGTCAATGAGTTCGAGGAGAATATTCTGGGGTTCTGTAATAACATATATACACAGGAAGGCGGAACACACATAACAGGCTTTAAGTCGAAATTTACAATGGTTATCAACCAGTATGCCAGAGAGCTTGGCATATTAAAGGATAAAGATGCCAATTTCACAGGGCTTGATGTAAGAAATGGTATGACGGCGATAGTTGCTGTGAAGCACCCTGAACCAAGATTTGAGGGACAGACAAAGACAAAGCTTGATAACCCGGATGCGGGAACTGTTGTAAGTGCAGTGACTAATGATGAAGTCCAGATGTATTTTGACAGGAATCTTGAGCAGTTAAAGGCGGTTATCGCATGTGCGGAGAAGTCTGCCAAGATAAGAAAGGCGGAGGAGAAGGCCAAGACCAATCTTCTCAGCAAGCCTAAGTTTTCGATTGATTCTAATGGAAAGCTTGCTAACTGTGAGAGCAGGGATGCATCTGAGTGTGAGGTATTCATAGTAGAGGGAGATTCCGCTGGTGGTTCAGCCAAGACTGCCAGAAACAGAAGAACCCAGGCGATACTTCCTATCAGAGGTAAGATACTTAATGTTGAGAAAGCAAGTATAGACAAGGTGCTTGCCAATGCCGAGATTAAGACAATGATTAATTCATTTGGCTGTGGCTTCCTTGAAGGATATGGCAATGATTTTGATATATCGAAGTTAAGATACGATAAGATTATTATCATGACTGATGCCGATGTTGATGGAGCACATATTGATACACTGCTTCTTACATTTTTCTATAGATTCATGCCAGAGCTTATCAATCAGGGACATGTGTATATCGCAACACCACCTCTGTACAAGGCAGAATTGAAAAAATCGGACAAGCAGGGCAAAGGTGGTAAAAAGGGTGACAGCGTGTATCTGTATGATGACAAGGCATTAGAAAAATACAGACAGTCACATGCATCTGGTACATTCACACTGCAAAGATATAAGGGACTTGGAGAGATGGATCCTGAACAGTTGTGGGAGACAACACTTAATCCAGAGACAAGAATCCTAAAGCAGGTGGAGATTGAGGATGCCAGAATGGCAACAGAGGTAACAGCACTTCTTATGGGAAGTGACGTGCCACCTAGAAGAGAATTCATATATGCTCATGCTAATGAAGCTGAGATAGATGCCTGATGGGATGTCAGGAATGCAGACATCCTGATATAAAGTATAGATAGATTTGAGAATGGAGATAAAGATGGCTGAGAATATTGTTAAAACTGAGTATTCAGAGCTTATGCAGAAATCCTTCATTGACTATTCAATGAGTGTAATAACTGCAAGA
The DNA here is from genome assembly GCA_934359185.1 of uncultured Lachnospira sp. Lineage (GTDB taxonomy): Bacteria > Bacillota > Clostridia > Lachnospirales > Lachnospiraceae > Lachnospira. The sequence continues at coordinate 14,384 of CAKRLE010000012.1, forward strand.
GCCCTGCCAGACGTCAGAGATGGTCTTAAGCCGGTACAGAGACGAGTCCTGTATGCGATGGATCAGCTTGGACTTAATTATGACAAGCCTCACAGAAAATCTGCGCGTATTGTCGGTGATGCAATGGGTAAGTATCATCCACATGGCGACAGTTCAATATATGAGACACTCGTTGTTATGTCACAGGATTTCAAGAAAGGAATGGCTCTTGTCGATGGACATGGTAACTTCGGCTCAATAGAAGGTGACGGAGCAGCCGCCATGCGATATACAGAGGCCAAGCTTAAAAAGTTCACACAGGACGTATATCTTGCTGACCTCGATAAAAATGTTGTTGATTTTGTGCCTAACTTTGATGAGACAGAAAAGGAGCCAGAAGTTCTTCCTGTAAGAGTACCTAACTTACTTGTCAATGGTGCTGATGGTATTGCTGTCGGAATGACAACTAATATTCCTACACATAATCTCGGCGAGGTTGTCGATGCTGTGTGTGCATATATGGATAATGAGGATATAACAACCAAGGAACTGCTTGAATATATGCCAGGCCCGGATTTTCCGACAGGTGGAATAGTTATTAATAAGTCTGAGCTTGAGAATATATATGAGTGTGGAATGGGCAAGATAAAGATACGCGGCAAGGTTGATTTCGAGCCAGCGGCTAAGAAGGGTGACAAGGATAAGCTTGTAATAAGCCAGATTCCATATACAATGATAGGTGCTAATATCGGTAAATTCATATCAGATGTAGTAGACCTTGTAGAATCCAAGAAGACTACAGATATAACAGATGTGTCTAACGAATCATCTAAAGAGGGAATAAGAATTGTCCTTGAATTAAAGAAGAATACAGATGTTGAGAATCTTAAAAATCTCCTGTTCAAGAAGACTAAGCTTGAAGACACATTTGGCGTTAACATGCTTGCAATTGTCAATGGAAGACCAGAGACATTAGGACTTAAAGCTATTATTAAGCATCATATTGATTTCCAGTTCGAGCTTGCGACAAGAAGGTATACAACACTGCTTAACAAGGAGCTTGCCAATAAGGAGATTAAGGAAGGCCTTATAAGAGCATGTGATATAATTGACCTTATTATAGAGATATTAAGAGGAAGTTCTAATCTTAAGATGGCAAAAGAGTGCCTTATCAATGGTGTGACAGATGAGATTAAGTTTAAGAGCGAGGCTTCTAAGAAGGCTGCATCAAAGCTTGATTTTACTGAAAGACAGGCATCTGCCATATTAGAGATGAGACTCTATAAGCTTATCGGTCTTGAGATTCTTGCACTTCAGAAAGAATACGATGAGTGCTTAAAGAAAATCGCAGAGTATGAGAAGCTTCTTGGAAGCAGAAATGCTATGGCAAAGGTTATCAAAGCTGACCTTCTAAAGATTAAGAAGGAATACAGTGTGCCAAGAAGAACAGCTATAGAGGATGCCGAGGCGGCAGTTTTCGTAGAGAAAGAGATTCCGGTTCAGGAAGTTATGTTTATCATGGACAGATTCGGCTATGCCAAGACTATCGATATGGCGGCATACGAGCGTAATAAAGAGGCTGTCCACAGTGAATACAAATATATATTCTCATGCATGAATGATGGCAAGATATGTATATTCACAGATAATGGACTTCTTCACCAGATTAAGATTAAGGATATACCATTCAGCACACGTTTCAGGGATAAAGGCGTTCCTATAGATAATCTTGGTAATTATGACAGCAGTGGAGAGTATATTGTATATATGTGTCCATTTGAGCGGATAAAAGGTCAGAAGCTGTTGTTTACAACAAGCCAGGGAATGATGAAGATAGTTGAAGCTGATGAGTTTGATGTTGCCAAGAAGACTGTTGCTGCGACTAAGCTTTCAGATGACGATAAGGTTATAAGTATCGTAGAGACAGATGTGAGGGTTGAAGCATACTCTAAGTTTAACTATGATGGAAGCGTTGTTGAAGTTGAGGAAGTAATCAGCGATAAAAATGTTATATTACAGACGAATACAGGTGTATTCTTAAAGTTCCCACTTACAGATGTTCCTATGAAGAAGAAATCCGCAGTAGGTGTGCGCGGAATCAAATTATCAAAGGATGATTACGTGGAAGATGTGTTCCTGCTCGGACAGAATGATGAATTATCTATGGAGTATAAGGGCAAGATGATTGATTTTGGAAAGATGAAACTTGCTCACAGAGATACCAAGGGAACTAAGGTAAGAGTATAATTAGAAGTAAGGTGATATACGATGGATAAGGAAAAGCACAAAAAAATATTCCAGACATCTGAGACATTCCTGTTAAGCGCGATTCTTGCGTTGTCTGGTGGATTTCAGGATTCATACACTTATAATGTGCGTGACAACGTATTTGCCAATGCACAGACAGGTAATGTGGTTCTTATGAGTCAGCATCTTATGATGGGAGAATGGTTTAAGGGGTTACAGTATCTTCTGCCGGTTGTATCATTTGCATTAGGTGTGCTTGTAGCAGAGCAGATTGGCAATAAGTACAAGAAGAGCGTAAGAATCCATTGGAGACAGATTATAGTTGTGATGGAGATTCTTATACTTCTTGCAGTTGGATTCATACCATCACAGTATAATATGTTAGCTAACATGCTTGTATCATTTTCATGTTCAATGCAGGTGCAGACTTTCCGCAAGGTAAGAGGATATGCATATGCAAGTACTATGTGTATAGGTAATTTAAGAAGTGGTACAGACAGCATATCTAAGTATATAAGAAGCAGGAATTCAGAAGACCTGTTCAAGGCACTGCATTATTATGGAATTATCTTTATATTTGCAATTGGCGCAGGAATAGGCGGCGTGTTGTCTAATTATACGGGCCTTAGGGCGATATGGATATCAGCAGGACTACTTATGATTGTCTGCCTTATGATGATTAAGGAGCATAGATAAAAAATTGCAGGTGAAGCTTTAATATTGCTTCACCTGCAATTTTGATTTATCTATCAATCCTCATTCATATACTCATCGCATAACTTGATTACATGTTCCATGACATCAGGGCCAGGAGCACCGAGAGTAAGACGTTTCTCAACACAAGTCTTTAAGCTGATTGCATCATATACATCATTCTCAAAGACAGGGCATACAGCCTTGTACTCTTCGAGAGGAAGCTCATCAAGAGAGATTCCCTTGTCGATACATGTAAGGACAAGCTGTCCGATATATCCATGTGCATCCCTGAATGGCACACCCTTCTTAACAAGATAATCAGCGGCATCAGTGGCATTAGTAAAGCCCTTCTTAGCTGAATCCTCCATTCTTGCTGGATTGAACTTCATAGTATCAATCATGCCCTTGAAGAGACTTACACAGCCTTTAACTGTATCAATCGCATCAAATGTAAGCTCCTTATCTTCCTGCATATCCTTGTTGTAAGCAAGAGGAATTCCCTTCATAGTTGTAAGAATACTCATAAGAGCACCATATACACGTCCAGTCTTGCCTCGTACAAGCTCTGCAATATCAGGGTTCTTCTTCTGAGGCATGATACTTGAACCAGTGCTGTATGCATCATCTAATTCAATGAACTTGTATTCATTAGAATTCCAGATACAGATTTCCTCAGAAAATCTGCTGAGGTGCATCATAATAGTAGAGAGTGCACTTAAGAATTCAATAACATAGTCTCTGTCAGATACAGAATCCATACTGTTGAGTGTTGGACCATCAAACTCGAGAAGTCTTGCTGTCATCTGTCGGTCAAGTGGGTAAGTAGTACCGGCAAGTGCTCCGGCACCAAGAGGGCAGTAGTTCATTCTCTTGTAGATATCATCAAGTCTGCTTCTATCTCTTTTAAACATCTCAAAATAAGCTCCGAAATGATGGGCTACAGTTACTGGCTGTGCCTTCTGGAGATGTGTGAAACCTGGCATGTAAGTGTTAGTGTTCTCCTTCATGATACGGAGTATAACAGCCATAAGCTCCTTTACCTCATGATTGACATTGCGTACTTCGTCTCTTGTGTACAGACGCATATCAAGTGCAACCTGGTCATTACGGCTTCTTCCAGTGTGAAGCTTCTTACCTGCATCGCCGATTCTTTCAATAAGAGTAGCTTCCATAAATGTATGGATATCCTCGTACTCATCACTTATAGCCAGAGTTCCATTCTCAATATCTGCAAGAATACCCTCTAAACCTTCTATAATCTGTCTGCTTTCCTCAGAAGAGATAATGCCAGTAGCACCAAGCATCTTAGCGTGTGCAATGCTGCCACGTACATCCTGTCTGTAGAACTTCTGGTCAAATGAGATAGATGCGTTAAAGTTGTTAACAAGTTTGTCTGTCTCTTTAGTGAAACGTCCGCCCCATAATTTCATATTAATTCCTCCATGTAGTTAATAAAATATAGTTGTAATTATTCATTATCGTCATCAGATTCAGGTTCATCCAATTCGATATTATCAAAATCATCCATATCGTTTAGCTCTGTAAGCGTTACGATTTTCTTAGGAGTTCTTTTGCATATTATATCATCATTGTTAAGTATATCAATAACAACCGGTGGAAGCTTGCTGCTATTGATAATCGCTGTGTATCTGTACTTTTTAAGTAATCCGGCAGCAATTAATATAATAATGCAAAGTATAGTAGTAATGCAACCTTTAATGTAATTAACAGGAACATATTTTAATCTTACAGTATGTTCTCCTGCGGTAAGGTCAGTTGCAAGAAGTGCGCCGAATGCTTCATAAGTCTGGCATTTTTTACCATCAATATATACAGACCAGCCCTTGTCATATGGTATTGAGAAGAGGAAGGTACCGTCAGATGATGTGCTTATATTGCCAGTAAACTTAGTGGTAGAAAAGCTTTCAACATTAAATGCACTTGAGTTAAGCTTTGCATACATTGCCATATATTTATCTTCATTTAAGATATAGACCTTGTATGAAGAAGCTGGTTCAGCACCCATGCTTATCTGGTCATTAGTTGTTACATAACCTGCATCGATAATTCTGTTATCATTCTTTAAGCTGCTGTATGTGTAAGTCTTTCCGTTGATTGTCACAGATAAAAAGTCAGTAGTGTTCTCTGGCTTGTATATATACATGTGGCCATTGCGGGTTGGTGTGAATTCAGCCTCTGTTGTCGAGCTGTAATTATATATAAGCTCAAATACATTGCTTATACCTGTAAGCGATTCAATAAGGTTGTTCTGGTTCTCAATTCCGTTGTACACAGAGGATGGAGATTCCTTTTCATTGAGCGTGTGGTCGATAGCATATCCGATAGGAAGAGTGTAATTGTTCCTGTATACATACTGTCCATCATTAGCTGTGACGAATGAGAATAAATCATCTGTGGCAAGAGTTGTGTTGCTTATAAGGTACTTCACTGAGAACAGGCAGTTAGTTACCATTGTTGAACCATTGTAGCCATATGCATTAGTTGAGGCTTCAAGCCCAAGGTTAGTAAACAGTGTCGACATTCCCTCGTTACATGTTGAAGAGAAGGTTGATATTGTCTTGTAATTATGCCAGGCACCATCATTTTTGGAGCGTGAGCCGAATACCTTGTCCATACGGTAGAATGATGAATCCTCGCTTGCAACGGTGTCCATGACTTCATTCATTGCATCATAGTCGGCAAGATAAGCTGATCTGCTTGTTGTTCCAAGCCCTGTAGCATTGAGGTTAAGGGCACTCTCCACAACGACAAGGGTGAGTGCGATAACAAATGCATAAGGAAAACGGCATCTGCTCCGTCTTGTGATATAGAGTAAAGCTGCATAGAGGATGATAAACAATCCACTTATATAGAATGTCTTGAATGTATAAGTATCTGAATCTTTGAATAATTCGGACACAATAAATACAAATATCAACGCAGCCCATACAGCACCACCGAAGGCTTTGTCTGATATCTTTTTAAGATGGTAGAAAGCCTCGTATGACATGGCAAGGATAAAGAATATATATATGAATGCCTGTCTTGCTGGCAGAGAGTTAGGAAAATGGAAACCATGCCAGATATAATTGAATACATTGATGTTGTATGATAACAGGAATATAAGAAGTATGGCACATTTGCCGACTCTCTCAGAAAGCTTTACTTCTTTATCCATAATGTAGAGCGGGATAAGGATAAATACGCCGACTCCACAGAATATATTAGGGTAGTGTTCAAGACCAAGATGTACAGGAACGTACATAAGCTGTCTTGTGAGCATCTCTACAACTGAAAAGTAAGCTGTCCAGCTCTGTGGAAATGTTGTGCTGCTTGATGCTGAAAGTGAGAATGTGTATATCTCAGGAAGCAGGAAGCATGCAGCAAGTCCACCGGCAAGCAGTGAATAAAATCCCCATCTTACAATCTTTTTAAGGTAGAGCACAGGGCTTGAAAGTTTGTCTGTAGTAAGCATAAGAACTATGAAATAGATTACTATAGTTATGCAGACCATTATTGATATATAGTAGTTGGTAAATATACATAAGCCTAATGATATGCAGTAGAGAAATCCTTTGTTCTTCTTTACGAGATTCTCAAGTCCAAGCATGATAAGTGGGAGAAGCACGATACAGTCAAGCCACATAATATTCCAGCTATAAGCACATGCATATCCAGATACTGCATAGAATATTGAAAATATTGCTACAGTACATTTCTTCGTATTGAAATGCTTAGTGATATAGTAAGAAAATGTAACACTTGCAAGCGAGAGCTTTATTATAATCAGTGCATTCATTATCTCAATCATATATTTCTGTGGGAATAACGCTATAATCCAGTTGACCGGACTGGCAAGATAATATGCCATCAGCGATATGAAGTTAGTTCCCATACCGATATCCCATGAGTATGTGAGTGTTTCGCCAGAGCGGAGCTTGTTCCACAGCTCAGAGTAGAAAGGCGCATACTGGTGGTACATATCTGACCTAAGATAACACTCGTCATCGAATGGGAATATATCTTTCATGTAGTAGACTGCTACGAATACGATAAGCGGCAAAAAAAATGCGATGAAGTAGGTGATATTACCACTTGGGATAATTCCTGGCTCATCGTCTAGCAGTTGAAATCTTTTATGACGTGTATTGAGTGATTTCAAAATAAACCTCCATAAAATCAATAATAAACTGCCGTGAAAGCAGTCTAAAATTATTATACTATATTTATTGATTATTTGCACTTGTAATCTAAAAATTATTTATGTAAAATATAGAGGTACGCTATGTTTTCTGAAATTCATATAATGATTAGATGTTTCGTTATTGTGAATGGAGGAATATCATGAAAAATAATATAATTCATAGAGTAATTAGCAATAAGAATAATTACAGATACATCGCTGTATGTGTATTTATTGTTGCCGCTGGTATTGTATACAGCCTGTCAAGGCTTATGAGCAACAGCGGTGATCCGGAATATGAATACAGCATATCTACCAAGCCGTCTGTCACGCAGACAACAGAGCTTTCACAAGAACCCACTACACAAGATAAGAATATATATGCTTACATATGTGGAGCTGTTGCTAATCCCGGAGTTTACAGAGTGCCAGAGGGAACGAGGATATATGAGGGAGTTGAGCTCGCAGGTGGTTATGTGGAAGGGGCGGATATAAGTGCTGTCAATCTTGCTGATAAGATAGCAGATGGACAGAAGGTGTATATTCCAGCTGAGGGAGAGGAACCTGCGGTGAATGCTGATATGGTTTCATCTGGAACTGCCTCTAAGATTAACATCAATACTGCATCAGAGAGTGAGCTTACAGCTCTTCCTGGGATAGGTGGATCAAGGGCTAAGGATATTGTTAATTACAGAACAAAGAATGGATTTTTTAATTCGATAGAAGATATTAAGAATGTCACCGGAATTAAAGAAGCTGCATTTGAGAAGATAAAAGATTATATAAGAGTATAGATTATTAAGAGTAAGTTTTATGGGGGCTTGTGTGTTATGGCTAATAAGGTTTTAGTTGTCGATGATGAAAAACTGATTGTTAAGGGACTGAAATTCAGTCTTGAGCAGGACGGAATGGAAGTTGATGCGGCTTACGATGGTCAGGAAGCTGTTGATAAGATAAGAGATAATGATTATGATATGGTGCTTTTGGACATAATGCTTCCAGTTATAGATGGTATGCAGGTCTGCCAGCAGGTAAGAGAGTTCTCGCAGGTTCCCATAATAATGCTTACAGCCAAGGGCGATGATATGGATAAGATTCTTGGGTTAGAGTATGGTGCAGATGACTATATTACCAAGCCGTTTAATATACTTGAGGTAAAGGCGAGGATTAAAGCAATTCTGCGCCGTAATTCCAAGAAGGAGATGCCTAAGAGTAATTCATCTGTTATCGTTGCGGGTGATATGAGAGTGGATTGCGATGGAAGAAGAGTATATATATCTGGCAGGGAGATTAATCTTACTGCCAAGGAATTTGATATCATAGAGCTTCTTATAAAGAATCCAGGAAAGGTATACGGAAGAGATGTACTTCTTAAGCTTGTATGGGGCGAAGATTATCCTGGCGATGCAAGAACAGTTGATGTACATGTCAGAAGATTAAGAGAGAAGATAGAAGAAAATCCAAGTGAGCCAAAGTATGTTCATACACGCTGGGGAGTAGGTTATTACTATAATGTCTAATATAAAGAAGATTTTTAAAGATATATTACATGTGATTGCGAGTACAAGGGTGAGGCTTTATATAATCACTCTTGTACTTGTATGCGCAGCACTTACAGTTCTCCAGCTTGTATCAAGGGAATTCTATGCATCGAATATCCTTGAGAAGGAAAGGGCAGAGCTTCAGAATAAGTCAGCCATGATTTCTGGTGAATTTACGGCTTATTCATCCTTGAAGAATGCCGAGATTGGCGGAGCATACAACAATCTTAAAAAGTATTCCGCTATGGAATATGTAAGATTCAGGGTGGTTGATGAAAGGTATGTAATCATGTATGATTCATACTCATCAGAGTATGGCAGGAATATTATCAATTCAGGAGTAATGAATGCTTTTTCATCTGGTAAAAGCACGTCACTATATTACAGAAAGACAGGCACTATTGAGGCGATTGTTCCTATCTATAATGATGAGGGCAGTATAATCGGTGCGCTTGTTGCGGATTCTAATATAAGCAGGGTAATGACATTTGAAAGCGATGTTCAGGATCAGGTGTTTTTATCTATTGTCACAATTGTAGTGGTTATGGCAATTGTTCTTGCTCTTATATACATTTTCATGTTCAGGCCATTCAGAAGGACAATGGACACTATAGAGAGCATTGCTAACGGCTACACAACCAAGCGTGTGTCAGGCAGAGGCTCATCAGAGATTCGTGAGTTCGCTGATAATTTTAATATGATTATGGATAAGTCTAACAGCCTTGATGAGAGCCGTCAGGAATTCGTATCGAATGTGTCTCATGAGTTAAAGACACCTATTACATCAATCAAGGTGCTTGCTGATTCGCTCAATATGCAGTCGGATGCACCTGTTGAGTTATACAGGGAATTCATGCAGGATATAACTAAAGAGATAGATCGTGAGAGCAAGATAATCGAGGATCTTTTATCTATTGTAAGAATGGATAAATCAGCAGGAGGGCTTAATATAGCATCGGTCAATATCAACGAGCTTATTGAGATGGTGCTTAAAAGGCTTACTCCGCTTGCAGAGAAAAAGAATGTTGAGATACTTTTTGAGAGTTTCAGACCTGTAGTAGCAGAGGTCGATGAGGTTAAGATTACACAGGTTGTATCTAATCTTGTTGAAAATGCTATCAAGTACAATATTAATGATGGATGGGTTCATGTATCGCTGAATGCAGATTATCAGTATCTTTATATAAGAATTGAGGACTCAGGAATAGGTATACCTAAACAGAGCCAGGATATGGTATTTGACAGATTTTACAGGGTTGATAAGGCAAGATCGCGTGAGACTGGAGGAACAGGTCTTGGACTTGCAATTGTACAGCAGATTGTAGTGCTTCATCATGGAACTATTAAATTATACAGTGAAGAGGGCAATGGAACTACATTTACTGTAAGAATACCACTTAATTACATAGGTTAGATTGGAGTTAGATTTGGCATTTAAGAATAATATCAAGATAATTAAATATATTGTAATGTGTATGTGTATTATAATATCAATAGGTGTTCTTACAGGCTGCGGCAGAAAAAAAGGAATATCATACAACGTGTATTATAAGAATGCTGCAGGTAATAAGCTCATAACAAGTGAGTATGTGACACAGACGCAGAATAAAGAAGAACTTATCCGCGAGCTGTTTGACCAGATGGGAAAGAATATTAAGAAGGATGACTGTGTATCTTTGAAACCAGATATTGTCAATATGGAAAAGACAGAGATTATACGGAATGTTGTCTATGTGTATTTCAATAAGGAATATGGAGTGATGGATACCGCAGATGAACTCCTTTTCAGGGCTGGTGTGGTTAAGCTTTTTACACAGATTGATGGTATAGAATATGTAAGATTTTATGTTGACGGCTCTCCTGCATCTTACAAGGATGGTTCGCATATTGGGCTTATGTCACCATCGGATTTTGTTGATGATTCAGATGAAAATCTTGAAAATGTAGAGTGGAAGACTGTGACACTCTATTATGCAAATAAGCTTGGAACCCAGCTGGTTACTAAGAACGAAAGCATAGCAGTAGGCAAGAGTACATCGCTTGAGAAGATTCTTGTTGAAAATCTGATTAAGGGGCCATCTGACTCTAATATGTCAGCAACACTTCCGTCAGACCTGAAGGTTCTTAGTATTTCCGTAAGTGATAATGTATGTTATGTTAATTTAAGCTCTGTATTCATCACAGAGATGGTTAACGTGTCTAATGAGATACCTATATATTCAATAGTTAATACGCTGTGTGCACAGGGCAATATTGATTCAGTCAAAATTATGATTAATGGTGATTCTACTAAGAGTTACCGTGAGACAATAAGCCTTGAAAACACATTTACCTTTAACAGCGATATTATTGAGCAGGGTAACTGATAAGAGGGAGGTGGAGGTATTAAAAGACCTCTTTGCTTTGCGGCACTGGTAATAATAGCTGTTGATATATTATTAGTGCTGTCGGGCGTATTTGAAAGGGATGCATACAAGCCCGGTGACTATGTATGCATTCAGGGTAAGATTACTAATTCTAAAATTACAGATTATGGAGTGGAGTATTATCTTCATAATGGTTTTTATGTAACAGCCTCAGAGGTTAATAGTGAGGTGTCTTTAGGTGATACAGTTATGGTAAAGGGGAAGGTTAAAGAGATAAAATCCCCAGCCAATGACGGCCAGTTTAACCAGAAACTGTATTATCAGTCTATAGGAATTTTCTATAAGGTAGCTGCTAATGAGATATCGTTAGTAACATCTTCAGGTAAGTATTCCAGAATAGTTAATTATGTTAACAGGCGCATGAAAGAAAGCTTTGACAGTATTGCAACAGATACGGACAGCGGAGTGCTTAAGGCGGTGGTTCTCGGTGACAAGGCAGATATGGATAAGGATTATTATTCACTGTACCAGAGAAATGGAATAGCACATCTTCTCGCGATAAGCGGTCTTCATGTATCATTTGTGGGAATGGCTCTGTACAGGCTTATGCGAAAGGCAGGAGTTACATGTATAATGGCATTCGGAATATCCTGTATTTTTCTTGCTTTCTATGGAATGTTAACTGGCAATGGAGTATCAGCCAGGCGTGCTGTTATAATGTGCGTTGTGAGCATGGGTGCAGAAGTGGCAGGAAGAATGTATGATACTTTGTCTGCGCTGTCACTTGCGGCGGTGATACTGGTTACAGATAATCCGTATGCTGTGTTTAACAGTGGATTTCTGTTGTCATTTCTTGCAATTCTAGGAATATGTATTATGATTTCTCCGATAACAGGCATGTTGAAACCACATCTTGATAAATGGTGTGATAATGTGTATTTTGATACGCCGTCGGTCATTAAGTTATCAAGAAAGGCTGTGCGTTGGCTTGTCATGGCACTTGCACAGAGTGCCGGAATCAGTCTGTTTACACTTCCTGTTATTCTTTATAGTTTCTATGAAATTCCTGTTCTTGGTGTACTTTTAAATGTAATTGTTATACCACTTATGTCAGTTGTTCTTTTTACAGGCATATCTGGAGGCGTTATAGCTTTGTTTAACCGCCAGATTGCGATTTTTGTAATTGGAAGCGCACACTATATATTAAAATTTTATCAGGTATTATGCAGCTTTACAGACAGTCTTCCATTCAACAGATGGGGTGTGGGGCAGCCACAGCTATGGCAGATTATACTGTATTATATTGTGCTTGTTGCTGGAATCTATGTGATAAAAGGTCTTAAAGGAAAAAGGTTTACAGGTACATGCATCTGGTTTTGCTTTCTTGTGTGTGTGATAGGATATAAGCAGAAGCATGAATTTCAGGCGCATATGATTGATGTAGGACAAGGAGATGGAATCTATATCAGTGCAGAAGGAGTAAATATGTTATATGATGGCGGCAGTACTGATGTAAGTGAGGTAGGACGCTACAGGATATATCCATTTCTTAAAAGCCACGGAATCACAAAGCTTGACTATATATTTGTAAGCCACACAGATAAAGATCATATAAGTGGAATACTCGAACTTATTGAGATGGGGCGATCATCACTTAAAATTAATACACTTGTCATGCCTTTGTCTGAAAGCATTAATGTAGATGATAACTATAAAATGCTGTGTGAGAGTGCCAGAGATAATGGCATGAGGGTTGTGTATGCGGATGCAGGGGATTTTAATATATCAAAGGGGAATCTTTACATAAGCTGTGTAAGTCCTGATAAAAATGGAAAATACAGCGATATTAATTCGGCATCGGCTGTCTATAGAGTTGTATATAAGAATTTCAGCATGCTTATGACAGGAGATATGACACAGGAGAGCGAGAAGCAGATGGCAGATAGTGATGTAAGGCATGTCAACTGCCTGAAAGTGGCGCACCACGGCTCAAAAACGTCAAGTGGAAGTGAATTTATAGAAAAATTAAATCCAGATATAGCATTGATATCATGCGGCAAAGACAACAAATTCGGACATCCTGCCAGTAAGACAATCGAAACTCTTGAAAGCAGCGGCTGCGACATATACGAGACCGATATCAGCGGACAGATAAGCATATACTATAATAAAAATAGATATGTCTTAAAGACAAAATATAAATGATGTGTTAGAATATAGCCATTGATGTAAATTGCTATAATAAATGATGAGGTGTGTCCATGAAACAGATTAGTGCAGATATTAAGAATAATGAATATAAACCGGTATATCTGATATATGGGGATGAGCCTTATCTTAAAAAGCAGTATGAGGACAGGCTTGTAAAGGCGGTTGCCGGCGATGACACAATGAACTATTCATTTTTTGATAAGGATAATGTGTCTGTGAAAGAAATTATATCTATCGGCGATACAATGCCATTTTTTGCTGAGAAGAGACTTATTGTTGTGGAGAACAGCGGTTTCTTTAAAAGTTCGAATGATGAACTGGCAGAATACATTAAGAATATTCCGGATTATCTGATAATAGTGTTTGTGGAAGATCAGATTGATAAGAGAAATAAGGTCTATAAGGCGGTTAATGATAAGGGATATGTGTCAGAGATGAATGCCCAGCCTGTATCAGTGCTTACTAAGTGGATTGCATCATTATTCAAGGAGGAAAATAAGTCAGTCACAGGTGATGCGGCAGCGTGTCTTCTTGATAAGACAGGAGCTTCCATGAATCTGATAAAACAGGAGATAGAAAAGCTTGTATCTTACTGTTATGATAAACCAGTTGTTGAAAAGGGTGATGTGGAAGAGGTCTGCTCGACACAGACAGTCAGCAAGATATTTGACATGATATCTGCTATTGGCAGTAAGAATGAACAGCTTGCACTGACTCTGTACTACGACCTTCTGACATTAAAGGAAAAGCCTATGAGCATACTTTTTCTTATAGTCAGACAGTTCAATGGAATACTACAGGTGTCAGAGGGAATATTGTCAGGAAAGAGTAATGCACAGATGGCAAAAGAGATGGGAACACCGCCATTTGTTGTTGGAAAGTATGCAGCTATGGCGAAGAATTTCAGCAGAGAGTATCTTTGTAATGCATTAAGTGACTGTGCAGAGGCAGAGGAGGATGTAAAGTCAGGAAAGCTTATCGACAGAATGGCAGTAGAGATGATAATAATTAAATACAGCAGATAATAAAAAGACCAGAATGTGAGTGGGTGTGCACATTCTGGTCTTATATTTAATCTATCTTTAAATAAATTATAAAGAGTTAACAGCCTTTGTAATACGAGATACCTTTCTTGCAGCTGTGTTCTTGTGGAAAATTCCCTTAGAAGCAGCTTTAGAAATCTCTGCGATTGCAACTGGTAAAGCAGCCTCTGCAGCAGCCTTATCCTTAGCCTCAACAGCAGCGTCAACCTTCTTTACAAAAGTCTTAACTCTAGACTTAATAGCCTTATTTCTATCAGCTCTTAACTGACTTGTAACAACTCTCTTCTTAGCAGATTTAATATTAGCCAAACCTGTCACCTCCAAAATATTTATAATTATTATAAGTTCTGTTTCTCATTAAAGCCGGACACGGACGATCTAATGTAAACATACTTCGTTATTCTATAATACATATCCAACTCTGTCAACAAAATTTTACCAATATTATCACAAAAGTTTAATAAAATTGATTAGAAATACAAAAAATGTCAATTATACATTATATAGTGTTTGAAGACCGCTATAGATTAATCTGAACCACAATATAAATATCAAGGAGATTTTCATGGATAAATTATTTTTCTCTTCACAGTCAAGGACTGATCTTGCCGTTGAATTAAATGAAACAGTTGATAAAGATGACACAGCCTATAGTGGTGTCAAGGTAAGAGAACAAACTGACGGAATAACTGGTATTAAGATAACAGAACTGACAATAACAAATAATGAAGGGGAGAGGCTCTTTAATAAGGAGCAGGGAACATATATAACGATAGAAGCATCTGAGTGTGGTATGGGCGACAGTGATTATGATGCATGCCTTACAGGAATTATTACTGGACAGCTAAGAAATGTGATAGAACCGTTTATTGTTAACAACAGAAGTATTCTTGTAATTGGACTTGGCAACAGGGATATAACAGCTGATTCACTAGGACCACAGGCTGTTGAGGGGCTTCTCGTCAACAGGCATATTGTGACTTGTAATTCAGCTGACTGCAGACTTTCATCGCTTGTGCCAGGTGTTATGGCACAGACTGGTATGGAGACATCACAGATAGTAAAGGGAATTGTTGCAACATCGAAGCCAGGGGTAGTGATTGTTATAGATGCACTTGCGGCAAGAAACATTGAGCATCTTAACAAGACATTCCAGATATCTGACAGGGGAATTAATCCAGGCTCTGGTGTTGGTAATCATCGCTCAGGAATAACAGATAAGACAATAGGGGTTCCTGTTGTTGCAGTTGGCATCCCTACTGTTATAGAGATGAACAATATGTTTGTCACGCCAAAAGATGTGGATATTGCCGTGAAATCAAACGCACATATTCTTTCAGAAGCTATTAATGATATGGTGTATTCATATGAAACATATTAATAATTATGGACACATATAATGATGTAAGTGCAGGTTGAAATTAATTATATGTGTTAAAGGTCTTTGAATGAGAAGGTTAAGGAATAGAAAGCGTTTAAAAGTAAAGAAAATATTGCTGGCTATAGTCTGTATATTTATCATGTCAGCGTCAGTGGTAAGCATGGCAGGAACATTCCTGCTTAATGCGATGTGGTCAGCAATAGGCAGCATGATATGGAAGATAAGCCTGCCTGTTGCGGCAGGCTATAGTGATGCGGAACATTTAAAGGATGAAGGAATTGCCAGACAGATAATGGACGAGATATATCCGGCTGGCCTGGTGTATCAGATGAGTTATAACAATGCATTAGGATGTGAGACTAATTATTCTATCAATGTATCTGGCAATAATATAGAAGTTGTTAATGATGAAACAACTTCGGCGGCACAGACGGATAAAGATAGCGTAAGTCTGCAGGAAAACCGGTCCCAGAATGCAGAAGGTGATGTTATATCAAGAAATGTCATAACAGGCAGTACATATCAGGCAGAGCAGTTATACAACTACGCATTCACGAAGAGATTCTATACAGTGACAAGTATAACAACCCTTACATCTGACATTTTAAGACCGCAGGAGTTCCTAGGCAAAGATATGACTGTATCGCATGGCAGCGAGTCGCCACAGATTCTTATATTCCATACACATTCACAGGAGGGGTTTACTGATTCGGTTGAAGGAGATGACAGCACAACAATATTAGGTGTAGGGGATTATCTCACGAAGCTTCTCACAGAACAGTACGGCTATAATGTCATACATGACAGGAGCGTCTATGATTATGTTGACGGCAAATTGGACAGGAGCAAGGCGTATACATATGCAGAGAATGGAATTGCGGCGATATTAGAGGAAAATCCGTCAATAGATGTTGTTATTGACCTTCACAGGGATGGAGTGGCACAGGACACAAGGCTTGTAACACAGATTGATGGAAAACAGATGGCTAAGGTTATGTTTTTTAATGGAATAAGCTACAGCAATGCGGTCGGTAATATTGGATATCTTAACAATCCATACAGAGATGACAATCTTGCAATGAGTCTTCAGATGCATCTGCTTGGTGAGGCGTATTATCCAGGATATCTTAGAAATATATATGTCAATGCATACAGATATTGTCTTCATGAACGCGGAAAATCGATGCTTATAGAAGCGGGTGCGCAGACAAATACATTTGATGAGGTTAAAAATGCGATGGAACCGCTGGCGGATTTGCTTGATAAGCTGCTCAGAGGCGAAAAAGTTTATTAAGATATATTTCTAAAAAATAAAATATACAAATTGATTGACAAAAATCAAATACGAGACTATACTTATAAAAGGTTAATATTTAATACAATAATATATATTAATCTTATATCTATTTGTATGTGAATACAAGTCTGTCTCGATTGTTACCCCATAATTTTAATTTAATATTAATAAGGAGATTTAATGAAATATAAAGAATTTTTAACATGTATTGAAAGTAAAGTAAAAGAAAGCACTGAAGATGGGTGCAAAGTAGCTATAAACCATGTGATAAAGAATAATGGGTGTGAGCTGGATGGGCTTGTTATTATGCATGAGGGTCAGTTTATTGCTCCAACAATATATATTAATGATTATTACCATCAGTATCTTTCAGGAAAAGATATTGATGATGTTGTGAGTGATATTATGGCTAGATATACCGAAGGACTCGATAATATGTGTTTTGATGAGAATGATATAGGAGATTTTTCCAGATATGAGAGTATAAGGGATAAAGTTGTATACAGACTTGTTAATTATGAGAAGAATAAAAAGCTTCTTGAAGATGTACCTCATATCAAGATTATGGACCTGGCTGTCATATATTATTGTTATTACGGTACTAAGAATGGTACAAGCGGATATGCACTGATTAAGAACAGCAATATGGCAATGTGGGGAATTGGTAATGAGACGATTCATAAAGATGCAGTTAATAATACCCCTATTCTTCTTGAAAGTGTCATACTTGGCATGGGAGAAGTGTTAAGAAAGATGATGGAGGGCATGATGACTTATGAAGAGTGCAAGGATGATGCAAGACAGCTCAAGGAATTCCTTGATGATTATGATGCCGTATACGAGGATGAGATGTATGTGCTGACTAATAAAACTATGCTTAATGGGGCATCAACAATGATGTATTATGGAGTACTTGACAGCATTGCAGATAAAATCGGGCATGATCTGTACATACTTCCATCATCTATACATGAGCTTATACTTGTACCGGTAAAGAGCGGTTACAAAGCAGACGAGTTAAAGAAGATGGTGTGTCAGGTAAATAGTGATGAGGTTTCAGACAATGAGATACTTTCTGATTCTGTATATTGTTATTCAAGAAAAGATAGACAGATACATCTTGTATCATAATGTGCACGATGGGGGTCGAACCCACGGCCTTTCGCTCCGGAGGCGAACGCTCTGTCCACTGAGCTACGTGCACAAAAATACATCTATATAATTCTATAACATTTTTTATTGAATAGCAATAAATAAAAATATGTGTTAAGATAATATTCGATATTAAATTTACAGGGTAGTTTTTGTATGGATGAAAGAATCAATAAATATTTAAGCAGTTGTGGGTATTGTTCCAGACGTGAGGCTGACAGGCTGATTAATGAAAAACGTGTCAGGATTGATGGCGTTATAGCAGAATTAGGAAGCAGGGTATCGGATGGACAGCAGGTTATGGTGGATGACAGACTGGTGGCTGTCAGTGATGAAAGATTACTGATTGCATTTAATAAACCGATTGGAATAGTCTGTACAACCACAGACAAACAGGGAGACAATAACATTGTTGATTATATTGGCTTTGATAAAAGGATATATCCAATAGGCAGGCTTGATAAAGATTCAGAAGGACTTATACTCCTTACGAACCAGGGGCAGCTTATGGATGATATTTTAAGGTCAGTTAATGGACATGAGAAAGAATATATTGTCACAGTCAATAAGAAGCTGGAGCCTGATTTTGCTAAGAAAATGTCACAGCCTATGTATATAAAAGACCTTGACAGGTGGACTAAGAAGTGTGTGGTAAAAGTTGTTGACGAGCGTACCTTTAATATAATATTGACACAGGGACTTAACAGGCAGATAAGAAGAATGAGCCAGATTCTTGGGTATAAAGTTGTTAAACTTAAAAGAATACGGATTATGAATATCAATCTTGGCAATCTTAAGACAGGAGAATACAGATATGTGTCAGACAGTGAATATAAGACACTTGTAGAAATGATTGGCAGGAAGGGAGAAAAGGGCAGATATGAAAGCATTTGATAATCTGGACGACATTAAAGATTATGAAGAATTAAAGGGCATAATCAATGTATACATGGATCAGTACTACAATGGCAATGAGTCTGATATAAGTGATTATGAATATGATCAGCTTATGATAAAGCTGAAGGCATTTGAGAAAGCACATCCAGAATGGGTTGATAAGAATTCACCTACACAGAAGATTGGCGGTGCTGCCAAGAGAGAAGCTGGTGTTAAGGTTACACATAATGTTCCAATGCTCTCTATAGAAGATGTGTTTACAAAGGAAGACGTTGCAGCATGGGTTGAAAAGGTTAAGCAGATGCATCCAGATGCCTGTTTCTCTGTTGAAACTAAGATTGATGGATTGTCGATGACGTTAAGATATGCAGCTAAAGACAGTGGAGGTATGGAGCTTGTCCTTGGTGAGACAAGAGGTGATGGGCTTATCGGAGAGGATGTTACAGCTAATGCAATGGTAATTCCTGATGTATTAAAGAGCATTGACCTTGATTATGACTCGCTTGAATTAAGAGGCGAGGTTTATATGTCACACGAGGATTTTGAGAGATATAATGAGCAGCAGGAAAATAACGGAAAAAAACCTGCTGCTAACCCAAGAAATCTTGCTGCAGGAACTTTGAGACAGCTTGATTCAAGGATAACTAGGGAACGAGGACTAAGAATGTTTATTTTTAATGTCCAGAGCGGTCCTGATGAGCTTATGTCAAGTCATACCAGGGGACTTGCAATGCTTGAGGATAAGGGAGTTTCTGTTGTATATAATGAGCTTTGCAAGAATACAGATGAAGTTATTGCGGCGATTGACAGAATAGGCGAAATGCGTGGCGACCTTGAATATGATATAGATGGTGCAGTTGTGAAGATTGATCAGATTGCATACAGACAGGACTTCCCTGCTGGAAGTAAGTATTCAAGCGGCCATATTGCCTACAAATATCCACCTGAAGAGAAAGAAGTTGTGATGGAGTCTATCGAAGAAGATGTAGGAAGAACCGGCAAGCTTACATTCGTTGGACATGTGTATGACAGACAGACTGGAAAACCTGCAAGATTATGCGGTACAAGTGTGTCTAAAGTTACACTCCATAATCAGGATTATATTAATGAGAATAAAATTGGTGTTGGTGGTGTGTATCTGATTAAGAAGTCAGGTGATGTAATTCCTAAGCTGTGTGGACTTGTCAGTGAGCCGGAAGAGATATTTAAGGCTTCAACAGTCTGTCCGGTATGTGGACACCAGCTTGTCAAGGATGAGGATTCAGCGGATATAAGGTGTGTCAATCCTTCATGCCATGCACAACTTATAAGAACTGTGTCATATTTTGTGTCATTAAACTGCATGAATATAGTAGGATTTGGTGATAAATATGTTGAAGTACTCATTCATGAGGGGTATATTAATGACTATTCAGATATATACAGATTAAGAGAACACAGGGATGAGCTTATAGAGAAAGGTCTTATAGGCAAGGAAAAGAATACAGACAAGCTTCTTGATGCTATAGACAGTTCTAAGAATAATACACCTGACAGGCTGCTTACAGCTCTTGGAATCCGCAATGTTGGTAAGTCTACAGCATCAGAGATAATGAAGCATTATAATAGTATCATAGAACTTATGGATGCTGATAAAGAGCAGCTTTTAGCTATTCCTGATATAGGTCAGACTACGGCGGAATGTATATATGAATTCTTCCATGATGCAGATAATGCTGCTATAATCAACAGATTGTCAGATTGTGGTGTTAATATGACTATGCCTGAGAATAAGCAGGCATCAGATAAACTGGCAGGAATGACAGTCGTTGTTACAGGAAGTTTTGATGACTATGGACGTAAGGATGTTGAGAATATGATAGCATCCAATGGTGGAAAGTGCAGTGGAAGTGTGAGCAAAAAGACAAGCTTGTTAGTTGCAGGTGAAGCAGCAGGCTCTAAGCTTACAAAAGCACAGGATTTAGGTGTTAAGATTGTATCAATTGATGAATTCCTTGACATGCTTAAATGATTAACTAATAAGGAGAATAACAAACAATGCCAATCAGAATACAGAGTGATTTACCAGCTAAAGCAGAGCTGGAAGAAGAAAATATATTTGTGATGGATGAAAAGAGAGCACTGTCACAGGATTTCAGAGAGTTAAGAATAGTTATTCTTAATCTTATGCCTATCAAGCAGGACACAGAATTACATCTTTTGAGGGCGTTGTCTAATACACCTCTGCAGATAGATGTTACATTTATGCAGCTGGAAAGCCATGCTTCCAAGAACACATCTGCATCACATCTTAAAAAGTTTTACCAGACATTTTCTGAATTAAAAGACAACAAGTACGATGGACTTATAATAACAGGTGCACCAGTTGAAAAGCTTGATTTTACAGAGGTTGATTACTGGGATGAACTTACACAGATTATGGAGTGGTCAAAGTCCCACATAACATCAACGCTTCATATATGTTGGGGTGCGCAGGCAGGACTTTATTATCATTATGGAGTTAAGAAAAAGCTTCTTGATATGAAACTGTCAGGTGTATACAGACATCATGTTCTTAATCGGAAAGAACCTCTTGTAAGAGGCTTTGATGATTATTTTTATGCTCCTCATTCACGCCACACAGAGGCAGACAGGGAAGATATACTAAGTAATCGTGAACTCACAGTCCTTGCTGATTCTAAAGAGGCTGGAATATATCTTGTCATGGCTGAGAATGGAAAGCAGATATTCGTCATGGGACATCCTGAATATGACAGAATCACACTAGACCAGGAGTATAAAAGAGATTTGGAGAAGGGACTTGATGATATAGCAATGCCAGTTAATTATTACCCGGACGATGACTGTAACAGAAAGCCTGTGCTTTCATGGCGCAGCCATGCGAATAACCTCTATACGAATTGGTTGAATTACTATGTGTATCAGATAACTCCTTATATTCTCTAGGAAATAGGCGGAGTTGCGGGGGTTGGGATGCAATTTCTTTTATTCTTATGATTATCTATGTAAGACAGAGCCGTAAATACTACTAGCAATAAAACATGTATATGTTTGAAAATTCTGTCAATAATATCCATGAAATAAAATTTGCATGGAGGTTGTTTGACATGGTTTTAAAAGAGCAGGAGATTAATGTTATCACAGATTTACAGACACAGGAGAAAAGCTGCGTAGAGAAGTATCATAGATATCAGGAGCAGGCTAAGGACACAGAGCTTAAAAATCTTTTTGCTTCAATTGAAAAAGAGGAGCAGAAGCATCTTGACACACTTGGTAAGATACTTGATGGAGAGGTGCCAGAGTGCGACTGCAATGATTCAGCAGGCAAGGATTACCAGCCAACAGCGAAATATTCAGTGTCAGATAATAATGATGATAAACAGACAGATTGTTTCCTTGCAACAGATTGTATTGGAACAGAAAAAATGGTATCATCTGAATATAATTCTGATGTGTTCAGATTTGGAAATCCTGCTGTTAGAAAGATTCTTGCTGATATCCAGATAGAGGAGCAGAATCATGCAGAGATGTTATACAAGTATAAGACAGTTAACGGAATGGCTTAAAGGAAAATAATAATGATAGATGAGAATCAGATAATGCCGCTTAATTTTTTTTCATATGGTGGAATATACAGTGGACAACATGGAAAGATGCGCTACAGGATGTTAAGAACAGGTGAGAAACCAGATTTTAACATGGAAGTGTGCTGCTGGCGTGGTCCATATGGATATGATGCAGTTATGTGTGATGATAATACAGCTAAAGGCATTAAAAGAGCCTCTTTTTCGTTTGATGAACGAGGGAGAAAAGAGGCAGTAGAGTGGCTGGCAAAGGAGTATCATGATAATGAAGAATATTATGAGGATGCATCAGATATCTTATCAGCTCCTGTTGACCTTGATAAAATATACAGTTGAATAAAGAAAATAACTGCTGACAGACAGAGTGAGGCAGTGTCGGTTATTAGTGCAGACATCTGTGTGTTAGACATGGCTGATATATTTTCGATGATATATCCGGCTATGAATGCAATAGTGACTGATAATACAGAGTATAGTGCAGATTTAATTATCCAGCCACCTGTATCCATTTTTATATGGAACAGGTGGCTTATCTGTATATACTGGATAAGGCATACTATGATTTTAGATGCAAGTAGTCCGTATAGATATGCATTTATACCATAAATTGGAACCAATGCAATTAGTGCTGCAAGTCTTATAATAATGCCGAGTGTATTTTGTATACATGTTGAAGTCGTTTTGCCAGCACCATTTATAATGCTGTTCATGGTTGAAGAAAGATATATGAATGGACAAAGCCATGAAAGAAGTCTTGTGAATTCATACACAAGAGGTTCATCAAACAGTATTTTTCCAATATCGGCTACGAATATATAATAAGCAGATATGCTGTATATACCAAGACTTATGCACATTTTTATTGTTCTGCATATAGTACTTTTGGTTGAACTGCTGTTTTCAGCTACAGATGGCATAAGTAAAACGGCAAGAGAGCCTGTAAGCACAGATGGAAACATTATAAGGGGAAGAACCATTCCACTGAGTATGCCATATAACTTTAGTGATTCAGCAGAAGTGTACCCATATATTATAAGCTGGGCTGGTATAAGAACAGCTTCAGCACTTTGAAACAAGTGGATTAAAAGGCTGTTGGCAGACATAGGTAGAGAAAAGAAAAAACTTTCTTTTATAGCTGCAGGGAGAATGTGCCTGTTGTGAATAAATGTATCGGGTGAGCGCATTATAAATAAAATTACATAAAGTGAAGCAGCGGCTTCACCTGCAATATTACCTATAATAGCGTGATGAGGTTTCATGACAGATCCGGTAGATGTCAGGATTGTTGAGCATAATACAAGTACAGATATTCTTATTATCTGTTCTACAAGCTGTGAAATTGCTGGAACAGCAGTTTTTTTCTTACCATAAAAATAACCACAGCCGCAGTCGTGCAGTGCAATAAAAGGGAAAGACCATGAAAGCATTTTTACAGAAGGCGCTGCATTTTTGAAAAGCAGGATTCTTTCAGCTATAACATCCGAAAAAATATTAGTTATAAACATGGCTGCAAATGATAGTGACAGGCTTGGAATTAGGGAACTGACAAGCCATAAGACACCATCTTTTGGGTTTTTGGCAGTATATCTCGATATAGCAGACTGAAAACCTGCACAGCATATTGAAAATATTATGCCGGCAATAGGAAGTACAACCTGATATAGTCCAAGTTCTTCCGAACCAATGCATCTAGTAAGTATAATTCGGTATAAAAATCCCAGAATTTTTCCAATCATGCCAGCAAGCGTTAGAATTATAGTTCCTTTGATTATCGGTGAACGTGACAGTTTAGCAGTGATTTTGGAAATATTTAATGACATTTATAATTCCTGAACAAAAGCTTTATATCAATATATTCATGATGTGAATATATTATTAATAAGTAAAATAATTAAGGGCTGGTTTGGGTGAATAAAATGGTTTATATGGATAATGCAGCTACGACATCACTACATCCACGTGTTTTAGAGGCAATGATGCCATATCTTAAAGAAAAGTATGCTAATCCTTCAGGTAATTATGACTTTGCCAGAAAGGTTAAGAATGATATAGAGAGCGCAAGAAGTGCCATTGCTCATTCGATTGGGGCGAGACCGGAGGAGATATATTTTACATCAGGAGGAACAGAAAGCGATAACTGGGCGGTTAAGGCGGCAGCGTTTGACAGAGGACTTGGACATATAGTGTCTACTAATGTTGAACATAAGGCGATGCTTAATTCACTGGAATGGATAGAGAGCCAGGGGGTTAGCACAACGCTTGCAAAGGCAGATAAAGGTGGAACAGTTACGGCAGAGGAGATTTCAGGATGCATCAATGATAAAACAATACTTGTAAGTGTTATGGCCGCTAATAATGAAATTGGTACAATCATGCCTATAAGAGACATTGCAAGGAAGAATAATCTTAGAAAACGTGGGATTTTATTTCATACAGATGCGGTTCAGGCATATGGGCATATATATATTAATGTAAATGAAGCTGGAATTGATATGCTGAGTGCAAGTGCACATAAGTTTCGTGGTCCCAAAGGCGTTGGATTTATGTATATAAGAAGAGATGCCATAGAGACAGCTTTTATACATGGTGGCTCACAGGAGATGGGAATGAGGGCAGGCACAGAAAATGTGGCATCTGTTATAGGCATGGCAAAAGCAGCACAGATAGCGATGGAGACAATGAGCAATAGAAGAATAAGAGAAATGCAGCTTAGAAACTATATGATTCAGAAGATAACTAAGAATTTTAATAGTGCAAGGCTTAACGGAACTTCACAGAACAGGTTACCAAACAATGTTAATATCTGTTTTGAAGGACAGAACGGATATTCGATTGTGTCACATCTTGACAGATTTGGAATATGTGCTTCAGCTGGTTCAGCCTGTTCGTCAGCATCATCCAAGCCGTCACATGTACTCAAAGCTATAGGAATGACTGATGAACAGGCAAGAAGCAGTGTAAGGTTTACATTAAATGAAGATATAACATATAAAGATATCGATTATACCATTGAATGTCTTCGTAAGATTATAAGTTGATAAATTGGGGGGTTCTGTTCTTAAATATTGTGTAATATTTAAATCCGGAATCATTAAGATACTGGTATGCCAGTTTGTGGTATACTGCAACGTCTTCTGGTTTGTGTGCATCTGATCCGACTGTTATAATTTCGCCACCAAGTTCGTGGTAAAGCTTAAGTACAGATACATCAGGGTTAGGTGCACCCATGCCATATTTTAATCCAGCAGTATTTATTTCAATGCCTTTGCCTTTATCAATCAGCTTTTTTAATATGGTTTCAATTATGTCCATATAATTATTAATGTGGTATGGATAAGTCTTGTCAGGTATGTATCTTGCTATGTAATCAAGATGTCCATACACATCATAATTATTACAAGTGTCAATGTTCTCGACTATGCTTTCGTAATAAGCAGTGACAGCCTCACCTATATCTGTCCCAAGCCAGAATTCTTTTTCATAAGGGTCTTTGCCATATACAAGATGGGACGAGCCGATTATGAAATCAAGCTGGTTATCAGGGTCATATTCATCAATGCGTCTGGCACATGTTGAAGCTAATCCTTGTTCTACTCCTATATATATAGGGATTCTTGAGGCGTATTTTGCCTGTAACTGTTTCATATAACTGATATATGAATTGAGGTCGAGGTCAAAAAGGATTTTTCCATCATCCAGAGGCCAGTCGAAATCATTATGGTCTGTGAAGCAGATAGAAGAAAGGTTTAACTGTATGGCTTTATTAATAACATCCTCAGGATTTGTGTCTGAGTCAGAAGAAAATCTGGTATGAATGTGGCAATCAGGTAAAAGCATGTGGATTCTCCTTTTTTTATTTTTGATTATAACAGCAGATTGTAAGAAAATAAACTAGTATACAAAATAAGATTTTATTTAGCTTGAAAAACATTCAACTAATTGATATTATCTTAAATAGGTGTAAATTTTTACACGAAATTAACATTAAATTAATAATTGAAAGTGCAGAGGTTCCCGATATGGAAATTATGAGTAGTTTGTTCATATTTGCAGGAGGAATTGGTATGTTCCTTTATGGCATGAACAGAATGGCTGATGGTATGCAAAAAACTGCCGGAGGTAAGATGAAGTCACTTCTTGGCTATCTTACAAGAAACAGATTTCTAGCTGTCTGTGTAGGTGCATTGATAACCGCTGTTATTCAGAGTAGTGGTGCAACTACAGTTATGGTTGTCGGATTTGTTAATGCAGGTATTATGAATCTTGTACAGGCTGTAGGCGTTATCATGGGCGCTAATATTGGTACTACAATCACAGCCTGGATTGTATCATTAGGACAGATTGGTGAAGCAGCAGAAGCATTTAAACCAGCATTTTATGCACCGCTTCTTATTGGAATTGGTGCATTTGTCAGTATGTTTGCCAAGAAGGACAAGTCCAAGATTGTAGGAGAGATAGTAGTTGGTATTGGTCTGCTGTTTGAGGGACTTGAGTTTATGAGTTCAGCGATAGCACCATATACAGATGCTCCAATATTCTCTAAGGCGTTTGAAGTTGTTGGAAGTAATCCTTTATTAGGAATTCTTATTGGTATAATTGTAACAGCAATACTTCAGAGTTCATCCGCTTCTGTTGGTATATTACAGACACTGGCAATTAATGGAATTGTCACAACTAATGCTGCTGTGTTTATTACACTAGGACAGAATATCGGATCATGTGTCACAGCACTTATATCCTGTATTGGAACAACAAGAACAGCAAAGCGTGCTGCCTGTATGCATCTGCTTTTTAACATAGCGGGTGCAATATTATTTGGAACAGCAGGATTTATATTATTCTGTATACGTCCTGATATAGCGACTCATAATATAACAGCAGTTGAGATATCTATTTTCCATACACTGTTTAATATAACATGTACGTGTGTTATGTTTCCGTTTGCAAAGCTGCTTGTTAAGCTTTCTGGAATTATTATTCCAGAGAAGAATAATGATGGACAGTTTGAAGTTGAAGACAGCATGAGTGAGGCAGAAATAGAGATAAGCCGTCATTTTGACAACAGACTTATGAGCCAGCCGTCAGTAGCTCTTGAACGTGCTAAGAATGAAGTGGTTTCAATGGCTAAGCTGGCATATGACAATATTGAATATTCTTCAAGAGCTGTTACCCAGAATGACCATGAACTTGTTGAGAAGATATATACAACAGAGGAAAAGGTTGATTATTATGCCAAGTATCTTACGGCATATCTTATCAAGCTTAATAACTTATCACTTACAGATAAGCAGCATTTTGTAATTAACAATCTTTTCCATGCGGTTATAGATCTGGAAAGAATTTCAGACAGGGCAGAGAATCTTGCAGAACTGGCTCAATATAAGATTGAAAATAATATTGTATTTTCTGATAGAGGTAATCGTGAGCTGAAAGAGCTTTTTAATAAAGTTCTTCTTTGTCTCAGCAGATGTATATCAGCAAGAGAAACGCTTGACAGGAATGCTGTCAAGGATGTGTATAGGATAGAGGAAGAGGTTGACGATCTTGAAGACGATCTTCGTAATACACATATCCAGAGACTTTCTGATGGTTTATGCGCACCGACAAGCAGTGTTACATTCTTAGATATTCTTACTAATCTGGAGAGAGTATCAGATCATTCAAAGAATGTTGCAGAAGGTGTCCATGAAGAGATTTCGTCAAATTAGCTAAAAATTTATCAAAGCAGCATATGTTTTTTAACATTTTAACAAAAAAAGGAAATGATACTTGATATTTTAATGCTTTTTTTGTACAATACAACCTAGTTGATTAATAATTAACAAACTCATATATAATAGGAGGAAAAATTTTATGTCAGTAAAAGTTGCAATTAATGGTTTTGGCCGTATCGGAAGACTCGCATTCAGACAGATGTTTGGTGCAGAAGGTTACGAAGTAGTAGCTATCAACGATTTAACAAGCCCAAAGATGTTAGCTCATCTTTTAAAGTATGATTCATCACAGGGTAGATATATCGAGTTAGGTGATGAGGATTCAGTTACTGCTGATGATGAAGCTGGTACAATTACTGTTAAGGGTAAGACAATTAAGATTTACAAAGAGCCAGATGCTAACAATTGCCCATGGGGAGAAATTGGTGTTGATGTAGTTCTTGAGTGTTCAGGTTTCTATACATCAAAAGATAAGGCACAGGCTCATATCAATGCAGGTGCTAAGAAGGTAGTTATCTCAGCTCCAGCTGGTAATGATCTTAAGACTATCGTATATAATGTTAACCATGAGACACTTACAGCTGATGATAAGATTATCTCTGCTGCTTCTTGTACAACAAACTGTCTTGCTCCTATGGCTAAGGCACTTAATGACCTTGCTCCAATCGAGTCAGGTATCATGTGTACAATTCATGCATACACAGGTGATCAGATGATTCTTGATGGTCCTCAGAGAAAGGGTGACCTTAGAAGATCTAGAGCAGGTGCTTGCAATATCGTTCCTAACTCAACAGGTGCAGCTAAGGCAATTGGTCTTGTTATTCCAGAACTTAACGGCAAGCTTATCGGTGCTGCTCAGAGAGTTCCAACTCCAACAGGTTCTACAACACTTCTTTTTGCAGTAGTTAATAAGGCTGTTACAGTTGACGAAGTTAACGCTGCTATGAAGGCTGCTTCAACAGAGAGTTTTGGTTATAATACAGAGCAGATCGTTTCAAGCGATATCGTTGGTATGAGATTTGGTTCACTTTTTGATGCAACTCAGACAATGGTTTCTCCATTACCAGATGGCAAGACACAGGTTGAGGTTGTTTCTTGGTATGATAATGAGAATTCATACACAAGCCAGATGGTTAGAACAATCAAGTATTTCGCTGAGTTAAACTAATCTAGTCTTGATTATAGTGTGATTATTACCAGAGAATATGATTAATAATATTCTCTGGTATTTTTTAAAGATATTGGAGGAAAAGTAATATGCTTAATAAGAAATCTGTAGATGATATTAATGTTAATGGTAAAAGAGTACTTTGCAGATGCGATTTTAATGTTCCATTGGATGGTGACAGAATAACAGACGAGACACGTCTTGTTGCAGCACTCCCTACAATTAAGAAACTTATCAATGATGGTGGAAAGGTTATTCTTTGCTCGCATCTTGGTAAACCAAAGGGACCTGATGCAAGTTTCTCACTCGCACCAGTTGCAAAGAGATTATCAGAGCTTCTTGGACAGGAAGTTAAGTTCGCAGCTGATGATACAGTTGTGGGCGATAATGCAAGAGCAGCAGTTGCAGCTATGAACAATGGTGATGTTATCCTTCTTGAGAATACACGTTTCCGTGCTGAGGAGACAAAGAATGGTGAAGCATTTTCTAAAGATCTTGCTTCTATATGTGATGTATTTGTTAATGATGCATTCGGTACAGCCCACAGAGCACACTGCTCTAATGTAGGTGTTACACAGTATGTTGACACAGCTGTTGTTGGATATCTTATGCAGAAGGAGATTGACTTCCTTGGCAATGCAGTTAACAATCCAGTAAGACCATTCGTAGCTATTCTTGGTGGTTCTAAGGTTTCATCAAAGATTTCAGTTATCAATAACCTTCTTGATAAGGTTGATACACTTATCATCGGTGGAGGTATGTCTTATACATTCCAGAAAGCTCATGGTGGTAATGTTGGTAAGTCATTAGTAGAGGATGATTACCTTGATTATGCTAAGGAGATGATGGAAAAGGCTGAGGCAAAGGGAGTAAAGATGCTTATTCCTATCGATACAGTTGTAACAAAAGAATTTAAGAATGATACACCTTTCCATGTTGTAGAGGCAGGTCATCAGGAAGATGATGATATGGGTATGGATATCGGACCTAAGACAAGAGAGCTTTACAAGGAAGCGCTTGCAGATGCAAAGACAGTAGTATGGAATGGACCAATGGGTGTATTTGAGTTCGATAACTTCGCAGCTGGTACAATCGCAGTTGCTGAAGAACTTGCACAGCTTAAGGATGCTACAACAATTATTGGTGGTGGCGACTCAGCAGCAGCTGTTAATAACCTGGGATTTGGTGATAAGATGACACATATTTCAACAGGTGGTGGAGCTTCACTTGAGTTCCTTGAAGGTAAGGAGCTTCCAGGTGTTGCAGCAGCTAACGATAAATAATACTAATAAAGACTGACATAAATGTAATATATTTAGAACAGCATGAATATTATCTTAGTATTCATGCTGTTTTTGCGTTTGTTTGAATTAACAGTTTTTTTTCTCTTAAAATGCATATATACGGACATTAATTATTGAATAATTAAATTTGTAAAATAATATAGTATTTCAAAATTGAATGTGTTATAATATTAACAAGCTAAAAACGTGAATAGAATATTATGAAAGACGAGGTATATATAATGCGTAGAAAATTAGTTGCTGGTAACTGGAAGATGAATATGACACCAAGTCAGGCGGTTAAACTTGTTAATGAGTTAAAGCTTCTGGTAGATAACAAGGATGTGGACGTTTTATTCTGTGTTCCAGCTATAGATATTGTACCGGTTGTTAATGAGGTTAAAGACACTAACATAGAAGTTGGTGCAGAGAATGTGTTTTATGAGGAGAAGGGGGCGTATACAGGAGAGTTATCTCCAGAGATGCTTGTTGATGCAGGCGTCAAGTATGTTATTATAGGTCATTCAGAGAGAAGACAGTATTTTAATGAGAATGATGATGTAATTAATAAAAAACTCAAGAAAGTATTTGATCATGATCTGGTTCCAATTCTTTGCTGCGGTGAGACGCTTGGTCAGAGAGAAGATGGTGTTACATTAGATTTTATACGAAGACAGATTAATAATGCTTTTAAGCATATACCACCAGAAAAGGCAATCAAGAGTGTTATCGCATATGAACCTATATGGGCTATAGGAACAGGCAAGGTAGCAACCACAGAACAGGCTCAGGAGGTATGCAAGGCTATCAGAGGTTTTATAAGAGATATATATGGTTCGGTAGTATCAGACAAGGTGAGAGTACTGTATGGTGGAAGCGTATGTGCTAAGAATGCACCGGCATTATTTGCACAGCCTGATATTGATGGCGGACTAGTAGGAGGTGCCAGCCTTAAGCCTGAATTTGCAGAGATTGTCAACTGCCTCAAGAATAACTAGTTAATTATTATGAATTTAAGCTGTTGTATTCATTTTGTTGGATATAACAGCTTTTTAATGCTTTGTTAACTTTACAACAAGGCTGAAATGTGGTATTATTTCACTGATTTTAGGAAATATTATTATATAGATTTAGTTAAGGAGAATTACAATGAGAAAGAAACCAGTTGTTTTAATGATTCTTGATGGATATGGTTTGAATGATAAGAAAGAAGGTAATGGTATTGCATTAGCCAATACTCCAGTTATGGACAAACTCATGGCCGAGTATCCATATGTTAAGGGATATGCAAGTGGATTGGCAGTAGGTCTTCCAGATGGACAGATGGGTAACTCAGAGGTTGGACATCTTAACATGGGTGCAGGAAGAATTGTATATCAGGAGCTTACAAGAATTACTAAATCAATAGAAGATGGTGATTTCTTTGAGAATAAAGAATTATTGGGTGCTATAGAGAACTGTAAGAAGAATAATTCAGATCTTCACCTCTATGGACTTTTATCAGATGGTGGTGTCCACAGCCATATAACACATTTGTATGCACTTCTTGAACTTGCTAAGAAGAATGGCCTTGAGAATGTATATGTGCATGGATTCATGGATGGAAGAGATACAGCACCAGATGGCGGCAAAGAATTTATTGCTAAGTTGTATGATAAGATGGACGAGATTGGTGTTGGTAAGATTGCATCTATCATGGGTCGTTATTATGCAATGGACAGAGATAACAGATGGGACAGAGTTGAGAAGGCTTATAGAGCAATGACAGAGGGCGAGGGTAATCAGGCAGCCTGCGCTAATTGTGCTATCAAGGCATCTTATGAGGCTGGCAAGACAGACGAGTTCGTTGAGCCAACAGTTGTTGCCAAGGATGGCAAGGCTATTGCCACAATCAAGGATGGAGACTCAGTTATCTGCTTTAATTTCAGACCAGACAGAGCAAGAGAGATTACAAGATGCTTCTGCGATGATGAGTTTACTGGATTTGACAGAGGTTCAAGAAAGAAAGTTCATTATGTATGCTTTACAGATTATGATGTTACAATTCCTAATAAGTATGTAGCGTTTAAGAAAGAAAAGATTACTAATACATTTGGTGAATTACTTGCTGCTAATAATATGACACAGGCTAGAATTGCAGAGACAGAGAAATATGCACATGTTACATTCTTCTTTAATGGTGGCGTAGAAGAACCTAACAAGGGTGAAGACAGAATTCTTGTTAAGTCACCAAAGGTTGCAACTTATGATTTACAGCCAGAGATGAGCGCACCAGAGGTATGCGATAAGTTATGTGCAGCTATCCGTTCGGATAAGTATGATGTTATCATAATTAACTTTGCTAATCCAGATATGGTTGGTCATACAGGTGTTATTGATGCAGTAGTTAAGGCTGTTGAGACAGTTGATGAGTGCGTAGGCAAGGCTGTTGAGGCTGTTAAGGAAGTTGATGGTGTTATGTTTATATGTGCTGACCATGGCAATGCTGAGATGCTTATAGATTATAAGACTGGAGAACCATTTACAGCTCATACAACTAATCCTGTTCCATTTATTCTTGTTAACTATGATGAGTCATACACATTAAAAGAAGATGGCAAATTATGTGATATAGTTCCTACACTTATTGATATTATGGGAATGGACAAGCCAGCAGAAATGACAGGACAGTCATTACTTATTAAAAAATAATTTTTAGTTGAAATATTATTGGAATGATGTTATAATTGTTGCATTATGTGATTAATTAGCTTATACAAGCGGAATGGAGTATTTATGTTTGGAATGTCTGTAGCTGATACTATCAGAATAATCCTTATGGGTATATTTATATTAATATCAATTGTTATTACTGTTGTTGTTCTTATGCAGGAGAGCAAGCAGAAAGGCCTTTCAGGTGCTATTAGCGGGGCTGCTGATACATATTGGGGCAAGAACAAGGGCCGTTCAATGGAAGGCAAGCTTGTTAAGATAACAAGAATATGTGTTATACTTTTCTTCGTTATTGCAGCAGTACTCAATATTAATTTTTAATGTATATGAAGCACTCTTAAGGATATACTTAAGAGTGCTTTATTAATGGAGGGAGGAATATATGGCTTCAAAATTTGATGCTGAATTTGAAAATAGAAGAAAATTATTAACTGATCTAATAACTCATAATGAGCTGTATGTTCCTATGAAGACTAAGGAGCTGGCTATTCTTTTACAGATTCCTAAAGATAGAAGACATGAACTGCAGGAAGTGCTTGACAGTCTTGTGGCTGATGGAACTATAGGGGTGTCAAAGAAAGGGAAATATGGCAAACCGGAGAATACTGCATTAGTAGGTGTATTTGAGACAACTAAGCGTGGGTTTGGATTTGTTACTGTTGAGGGAAGAGATGATGACATTTTTGTGAAAGAATCAGATACCAACGGTGCATTTCACATGGATAAAGTTAAAGTTGTTGTTACTAAACAAAAAAATGGGGATAGAAGATGTGAAGGAAAGATTGTTGCTGTCCTTGAACATCAGATAACAGATATTGTTGGAACGTATCAGGAAAGCCGCAATTATGGATTTGTAATTCCAGATAATGGCAAGATAGGATATGATATATTTATACCTAAGGAAAAATCTCTTGGCGCTGTGGAAGGACACAAAGTAGTATGCCATATATCAAATTATGGCAATGGCAAAAAAAATCCTGAAGGATGCATTACAGAGATAATAGGTCATGTGAATGACCCTGGAACAGATATTTTATCAATTGTTAAAGCATATGATATTCCAATGGAATTTTCAGACGAGGTTATGAAATATCTCGATAAGATTCCAGACCATGTTGATTCCAAAGATTATGCGGGAAGGGTTGACTGCCGGGACTGGCAGATGGTAACTATTGATGGAGAGGATGCAAAGGACCTTGATGATGCGATAACTTTGACTGAGAGTGATGGAATATATCATCTTGGAGTCCATATAGCAGATGTAAGCCACTATGTTAAGGAAAACAGTCCTTTGGATAAGTCTGCATATGAGAGAGGTACAAGTGTGTACCTTGTTGACAGGGTAATTCCTATGCTTCCACATAAGCTTTCTAATGGCATATGTTCTCTGAATCAGGGCGTTGACAGACTTGCACTTAGCTGTCTTATGGATATTGATGAGAAGGGCAATGTCATATCATCTAAAATATGTGAAACAGTTGTCAATGTTGACAGACGTATGACGTATACTAATGTTAAAAAGATTCTTGATGGTGATGAGGCGTTAGTTGAGGAATACAGCGATTTTGTTGCTTTTTTTAAGAGAATGGAAAAGCTTGCGTTGATTCTTAGAAGTAAGCGCTATAAGAGAGGCTCTATAGATTTTGATTTTCCAGAGACTAAGATTACTCTTGATGATAAAGGCTATCCTATAGATATCAGACCGTATGAACGAAATACAGCGACAAGGATAATAGAGGATTTTATGCTTATTGCTAATGAAACTGTGGCAACAGAGTATTTCTGGCAGGAACTTCCGTTTTTATATAGAAGCCATGAGAATCCTGATCCTGAGAAAATGCAGAAATTAGGTGCATTTATTAATAATTTCGGTTATTCTATAAGAGTAGGAGAGAATATGCATCCTAAGGAAATCCAGAAGCTTCTGTCTAAGATAGAAGGCAGTGATGAGGAAAATCTTATAGCAAGACTTACGCTGCGTTCAATGAAGAGAGCCAGCTATACAACTGACTGCATAGGACATTTTGGACTGGCGGCCAAGTATTACTGCCATTTCACATCACCTATAAGAAGATATCCGGATTTGTTCATCCATAGAATAATTAAAGAGAATATTCATGGAGGACTTTCGGATAAAAGGATTGCACATTATAATAAGATACTTCCAGAGACGGCAAAACATACAAGCACTACAGAGCGCAGGGCTGATGATGCTGAGAGAGACACAGATAAGCTCAAAATGGTTGAATATATGGAGAAACATATCGGTGAGATATATGAAGGCGTTATATCAAGCATAACAAGCTGGGGCATATATGTTGAGCTTCCTGATACAATTGAGGGAATGATACGTGTATCCGAGATGAATGATGGGTATTATGTATATGACGAAAATCACTATGAGATGGTTAATGAAAGAACAGGCAAAACTTATAAGCTTGGACAGAAGTTAAAGATTGTTGTTTCAGGTACCGATAGAATATTAAGAACTATTGATTTTAAGATTGCAGATGATAATAATGAATAATTCTGCATATATATCTAAAAGAGAGGTTTGATATGGCTAAGGATAATAATAGCAGTAAGCTTATAGCTAATAATAAGAAAGCTTATTTTGATTATTTCATTGAAGATAAGTATGAAGCTGGACTTGTGCTATGTGGAACAGAAGTTAAGTCCATGAGACTTGGTAAATGTTCTATTAAAGAAGCATATGTCCAGATTATCAATGGTGAGGTATTCATAATTGGTATGAATATAACACCATATGAGAAGGGGAATATATTTAACAAAGATCCATTAAGACCTAAGAAGTTACTTCTTCATAAAAATGAGATTAACAAATTATCTGCTGGAATTGCACAGCAGGGTTATGCGATTGTACCATTGCAGGTATATCTTAAGAATGGTAAGATGAAGATTGAGATAGGTCTTGCCAAGGGTAAGAAAAATTATGACAAGAGAGAGTCTATTGCAAAGAAAGACCAGCTAAGAGAGGCACAGAAAGATTTCAAAATTAGGAATTTTGGCTGATTAAACTGGTTGACTTTGCCTATCTTTAATGATAGTATACTTACACACGGGCTTGTAAAGGTTTCGACTGGGGTTTAGAAGCTGGTGAAGCTATCCGCATGCGATGCGTTAAATGGCAAACTTAAATATAAACGCTAACGAAAATTTAGCTTACGCTGCCTAGTGACAGCAGTCTGACCTAGAGCACTCACACTTTAGGATCCAGGCTTCGAATATGTGAGAAACGACTTGACTTAAGCTTTGCGGTCATGGGCGTATCATGAAGCTACTAAAGGTATCAGGATGTTAGTTTCCGGTTGCTGGAGGGAATGTCAAATAACTGACTATGATAGTAGAAGAACAGGGGAAGAGCTTTAGGACGTGGGTTCGACTCCCACCAGGTCCACTTATTATGAAAGGTTTACATGACATATTCATGTAGACCTTTTCTTTGTTTGAGAGGAGGCTGTAAGGCTATGGCAATGCATATATCCAAGATGTCAGCAAAAAACATTGTAGATGAGATATCTAAGCTTGTAAAACAGAATGTTAATCTTATGAATGAAAGAGGGATAATAATTGCAAGCTGCGATAAGGAACGAATCGGACAGTTTCATGAAGGAGCATATAAGATAATAACAGAAAAACTGGAAGAGTATTATATAAGCGATGAAGTTGCGACAGATACTGCAAGGACAGGTCTTAATCTTCCTCTTGAGCTGGATGGCGAGATAGTAGGAGTTGTAGGAATTACAGGCTCATATGATGAGGTTATCAATCAGGGAAGACTTTTGAAGAAGATGACAGAGATACTTTTGCAGGAGAGAAGAAATACATACAATCAGTTGATGGATAAGCGGATAAAAAATGCACTTATGGAGGAATGGCTTATAAGATCTGGATACGTCAATTACAAGGAACTTGAGGAGCGTGGTAATGCTATTAATATAGATATTAACCGCCCCAGAAGAATTATAATTGCAAGTGTTGAAGAGCTTGATTCTTATAAGGAGACACATGAAGGACAGTCAAAGATACAGAAGATGGAGAACTGCATAGATATTTTCCTGAAAAAGTATGAAGGAGCTATACATTTTAGAAATGCTTTAAGACAGGTTGTCCTGGTTGACAGGATGCCAACACAGCAGTTAGAAAAGATAGCAGAACAGATGGCTGATTATGTATATGAAAAAGAGAAGATGAGACTTAATATAGGGATAGATGGGGCAGATACTAATATGCATGAGGCTTATCTTCAGGCTCACAGGGCATGGAGAACAGCATCTGATGAAAATTATCCTATTGTGTGTTATGAAAATTTAAGCCTTGAATTATTACTTAACTGCGTGTCTGTTGACATTAAAGAAGAATATATTGATAAAGTGTTTAAAGGATGTTCGGAGGAAGAGATAAAAGAATATATTGCCATGCTTAATATATATTTTAAGGCAGAAGGCTCTATACAGAAGACGGCAGACATGATGTATGTCCATAAAAATACAATTCAGTACAGGCTTACAAGATTAAAAGAAATAACGGGTTATGACGTAAGAAAGCCAAGCGAGAGTTCTGCACTTTACATAGCGATGAGAGTTGCATATGATTTAGATAATTGAGCGTGAATATGTGATGTTTGTTAAAAATGCCTAAAACTCAAGAGGTTGCATTTGGATAAAATTAATAAAAATTCTCATTGATTTAATTAAAATTGTTATACATAACAAGAAATTAAAAATAAATATGGTTTACGTAACATATACAATTATAGATGCTGATGTTATAATTGCACCATAAAAAGTACAAGAAATTGTACGAAACGTAAAATACAAAAAGAAAGAGGTGTTTATTATGTCAGGTTTACCATTGATAATTGTATTTGTACTCGCAATCATTGTTATGATTGTAGCGATTTCCAAATTCAAAGTCCATCCTTTCCTGGCGATCATGGGTGTATCTCTTATTCTTGCAATTCTTGCAGGTATTCCATTTGTTGATATGAAGGGTGCAGATGGAAAAACTATTTCAGGTATACCAACAGTAATTGGTTCAGGTTTCTCAGGAACATTCAGTTCAATCGGTATTGTAATCATTCTGGGAGCTTTAATTGGCTCTGTACTTGAAAAGACAGGTGCAGCTTTAAAGCTTGCTGACATGGTTATTAAACTTGTTGGAAAGAAACGTCCAGAATTAGCAATTGAACTTATGGGCTGGGTCGTTTCAATCCCAGTATTCTGTGATAGTGGTTTTGTTATTCTTAATCCTATCAGAAAAGCGCTTGTTAAAAGAACTGCAGTTTCGAGCGTTGCAATGACAGTTGCATTGTCAGCAGGTCTTTATATTTCGCATGTATTTATTCCACCTACACCAGGTCCTATAGCAGCAGCTAATACACTTGGTGTTGGAGATAATCTGTTACTTGTAATGGGATTAGGTGCTGTCTGCTCAATTTTTCCATTGATAGCAGGACTTATCTATGCTAAATATATTGGAAAGAGAGTAAAGAGTGCAGATGAGGTTACAGATAATGGCGAAGTAACTAAGACATACGAGGAACTTGTAGCGGAATATGGTAAGCTTCCTAACGGATTCAACGCTTTAGCTCCAATTCTTGTTCCAATTATTCTTATGGCACTTGGTTCAATTTCATCTATGGCAGGTTGGACAGGAGTACTTGATATAGCTTGTGAATTTCTTGGAAAGCCAATCATTGCTTTGACAGTAGGTACTTTATTTGCTGCGTTACAGCTTGGCCTTGCTGGCAAGGTGAAAGATTTCTATGATATTACTAATGAAACATTAAAAACAGTTGGTCCTATTCTTTTTGTAACAGCTGCAGGTGGTGTCCTTGGTAAGGTTATATCATCTAGCTCAATGGTAAGTTATATCACAGGACATGCTGAAGTATTATCAGCAGTGGGCATATTCTTCCCATTCATCTTAGCTGCTATATTAAAGTCAGCACAGGGTTCTTCAACAGTTGCTATCACAACAACAGCAGGTATTGTTGCTCCACTCCTTGGTGCTTTAGGATTAGCTTCACCGGTAAGAACAGTCCTTTGCGTAATGGCAATCGGCGCTGGTGCCATGACAGTTTCACATGCTAATGATTCTTACTTCTGGGTTGTTACTAACTTTGGTGAGATGCAGCCTGAACAGGGATATAAAACTCAGACAGTATGTACATTGATAATGGGTATTGCTTCAATGGTAGAGATATTCATTCTTTCATTGATATTTTAAATAATAACCATTTTGAGGCAGGATATAGTTTCCTGCCTTTTTTTGACCAGACGTCTTGTATTATAAATATAAGAAGAAAATGGATTTAAAAATGGAAGGAAGGTTATATATGAAGATAGGATTTATAGGACTTGGAATAATGGGAAAGCCTATGGCCAAGAATTTGTGTAAGGCAGGATATTCGCTTATAGTTAATGACCATCATGAGGAAAATATAATGGAGCTTATTGATACAGGTGCCGAACGCGGAACATTAAAGCAGATAGGCGAAAGCTGTGATGTAGTCATTACGATGCTTCCAAACAGTCCACAGGTCAGAGAAGTAATGCTTGGGGCTGATGGTGTTGCTTCATATATGCGTGAAGGTGCGTGTTTTATAGACATGAGTTCAATTAATCCTGTTGATAGCAGATACATCGGAAAAGTATTAAAAGAAAAGAATATATATATGCTTGATGCTCCTGTATCAGGTGGGGAGCCTAAGGCTATTGATGGAACAGTTGCGTTTATGGTTGGAGGCGATGAGCAGGTATTTGACAAATATAAAGAATTATTATTTAAAATGGGTTCTAGTGTTACAAGATGCGGAGAATTAGGTGCTGGTAATACAACAAAGCTTGCAAACCAGATAATTGTAGCGTGTAATATTGAAGCGTTAGCGGAGGCTCTGACACTGGCAAAAAAAGCAGGTGTTGATCCAGCGTGTGTGTATGAGGCTGTTAAAGGCGGTCTTGCAGGTTCTACAGTTATGAATGCAAAAGCTCCGATGATGATAGAAGGCAATGTAAAACCAGGATTTAGAATAGATCTTCATATCAAAGACCTTAATAATGCATTAGATTGTGCACATAGTGTAGGCGCTCCGGTTCCTATGACAGCGCAGGTACAGGAAGTTATGCAGTATCTTCATAACAATGGAGATGGAAGCAGTGACCACAGTGCAATTGCTCATTATTATGAAAAACTTGCAGGTATTAAGATAGGTGAGTGAGGTGATTATATGAACGATGAATTAAGAAAGATATCAGATAATATAATTAATGCGGCAATTAATGCGGTTTTGCCGGATGAAGCAGTCAGGCGTGCTTTAAGTGGAAAAGAATTTTCAGGGAAAGTTATTCTTGTGGCAGCTGGAAAAGCAGCATGGCAGATGGCGAAAGCAGCAGAGGATTATCTGGGCGATAAGATTGATAAAGGTGTTGTTGTAACTAAATATGACCATGTCAGAGGTAGCATTAACAGATGCGTATGTATAGAGGCTGGACATCCTGTTCCTGATGAGAATTCATTTAGGGGAACCCAGGAAGCTATTGAAGCAGTTTCTAATCTTAGTGCTAATGATACAGTGTTATTCCTTATATCTGGCGGCGGTAGTGCTTTATTTGAAAAACCGCTTATTTCTGGAGAAGAACTTCAGGATATAACTAACCAGCTTCTTGCATGTGGAGCAGATATTGTTGAGATAAATACTGTCAGAAAGAGACTTTCTGCTGTTAAAGGTGGTAAATTTGCTAAAATATGTGAACCAGCCCAGGTGTATGCAATTGTGCTTTCAGATATACTGGGGGATCCGCTTGATATGATAGCGTCTGGTCCGGCTTGTCCAGATTCATCAACATGTGAAGATGCTGCCAGAATAATAGCAAAATATGGTATCAGGCTATCAGAAAAAGCAAAAGAGCTTATGAGTATCGAAACACCAAAGCAGCTTGATAATGTTACAACACAGATTAACGGCAGTGTAAAACAGTTATGCAGTGCAGTAGAAAAAGAGTGTATTAAGTATGGATATGAGCCAGTTATGCTGACAGACCAGCTTTGCTGCCAGGCTAAAGAGGCAGGAAGTTTTCTGGCATCAATTGCAAAGACACATATCAACCTTGGCAAAAAGATAGCATTTATTGCTGGTGGTGAGACAGTTGTTAATCTTACAGGTCATGGAAAAGGTGGAAGAAATCAGGAGATTGCACTTGCGGCAAGTTCAGCGATATCTGGCCTTGATAATGTGGCAGTATTCAGTGTTGGAAGTGATGGTACAGATGGTCCTACAGATGCAGCGGGAGGTTATGTTGACTCTGATACACATATGGAATTGAAGAAGCTTGGAATTGATGAGTATGAAGTGTTAAAAGAAAACGATGCATATCATGCATTAGAGAAAGTTGGCGGCCTTATTAAGACAGGACCGACAGGCACTAATGTTAATGATGTAGCAGTTGTATTAATAGGTTAGTTTTCATACCCCTATATGCCGATATATATTTTGTACTTGTGTGCAAATATATATCGGCTTTTTTATTTGTATGTGTATTTGTATTGTGTTAGAATTGATATATTAGATTTACAGAATTAATTTTTAATGAGGTATATGTGTATGATGCAGAAAAAACATAATAATAATGAAAAAGATTTTACGGTGGCAGGATATACATTTACAACTAAAGAAGCTGCTGATGAGGCGAAAAATGAAATGAATGCGATACGTTATGTTTCGTCTAAGACAGACAGAAAAGACCCCAAACAGATATATATACTATATAATACAATGCTTGATAAAGAGCTGTTTAAGACACCTGTAGGACTTGATTATCTTAAAGATTTGCAACAGTATCTGTATAATAATAAAGATATTCCTAATGATAAAATCAGACCGATTCCAATTAATTCAGAATTGCAGTCCATGCTTGCTGATAAAAGAGAGATGACAAAGACACGAGGGAAAATTATAGAACTGACAAAGCAGAGAGACATGTATAAAGACAGATTCATAAGAATGGTTATAATCAATATTGCGCTTGTTATAGCCGTTATTGCAATGGCAGTCATTATGTCAACCTCACAGACGCCTACAATTATCAATTATGAAAATAAAATTCAGGACAAATATGCTGGCTGGGAAGAGGAATTACAATCAAGGGAAGCTCAGATTAAACAATTGGAACAGCAATATAACAAATAATTTGTATTTCGTCACATTTTGAACATAAAGTAAGTTTATTATATAGAAAATGTAAAATGACTTTGATTGGAGAGGTATTATGAATAAAATTAAAGTTTTAGTTGTTGATGATGAAAGCAGAATGCGTAAATTAGTTAATGATTTTTTGTCGCGTAAGAATTATGAAGTTATTGAGGCTGGTGACGGAGAAGAGGCTATAGATATATTTTATGCTGATAAAGATATATCGCTTATAATTCTTGATGTTATGATGCCAAAGATGGATGGCTGGGAAGTATGCAGACAGATTAGAAAAGATTCTAAAGTGCCAATTATAATGCTGACAGCTAAAGGTGAAGAGAATGATGAACTTACAGGATTTGATTGTGGGGCAGATGAATATATATCAAAGCCATTCAGCCCTAAGATTCTGACAGCAAGGGTTGATGCACTGGTAAGAAGAGCATATCAGATTGATAGTTCAGAGGTTATTGAGATTGGTGGAATCGAGATTGACAAGGCTGCACATCTTGTAAAGATTGATGGACAGGAGATTGAACTAAGCTATAAGGAATTTGAATTGTTATCATACTTTGTAGAGAATAAGGGGATTGCATTATCAAGAGAAAAAATTCTTAATAATGTATGGAATTATGATTATTTTGGAGATGCCAGAACTATAGATACGCATGTTAAGAAACTTCGTAAAAAAATGGGAGAGAAGGGCGATTGTATCCGTACTATATGGGGTATGGGATATAAGTTCGAAGTGTAATATATGAATATACATTCAATTAAATTCAAAGTTACAACACTTTTGACAATACTGATTGCATCTCTGGTACTTATTTTGTTTGTAATGAACAGTTTTCTTGCTGAAGGATATTATCTCAAAGCAAAAAGAAAGCAGATGTTATCTGGATATGATAAAATTAATGAACTCGTATGTTCCTACACAGATGGAACTATAACTAAATCGCAGATGGATGATAATCTTGAATATTATACGTCAGCTAACAGCCTGTCAGTTCTCGTTGTTAACAGTGACTGGACAACATTATATACTAATAGTGCTGGCGAGGCTGATATGATTCTGCGTCTTAAAAGAAATATATTTAATAATGATATATTTGAGGGAAATCTATCTAATACACAGGATAATTCAGAATCATCAGATGTTAAAAAGCCGGAAAAACCATCTGGTTCGTCTTCGGATGATGCACAGGATGGTTCGGATTTACCTAAAAAGCCATTTGATAAAGATAAGATTGACAAGATATATGATATGTATAACAGTGGCATAGCTGAGAACAGGGATATTCTTGTTGAGTCAGGTAAATATACTTTGCAGAAAGTATACGATGACAGAATGCTGGATTATTATTATGAACTGTGGGGAACGCTGGACAATGGTTCATCTCTTATTATAAGGATTGGTATTCAGGGGATTAAAGACAATGTAAAGATATTTAATTCATTTATACCGCTTGCTGGATGTATAATCATGGCAATTGGTGCAGCTGCAGCAGTTATATTATCATCTTACATCTCAAGACCTATCAAAGAAATTTCAGGTATTGCAGAAAAGATGGCAGGTCTGAACTTTGATGTTAAGTATACTGGCAAAGATAAGGGTGAAATCGGTATTCTTGGTGACAGTATCAATAATATGTCAGAGAAACTTGAGGAGAATATATCCCAATTGAAGGCGGCTAATCTTGAGCTGCAGAAGGATATAGCTAAGAAAGAGGAGATAGAGCAGATGCGCTCGGGCTTCCTTTCTAATGTATCTCATGAATT
Source organism: uncultured Lachnospira sp. (assembly GCA_934359185.1). Taxonomy (GTDB): domain Bacteria; phylum Bacillota; class Clostridia; order Lachnospirales; family Lachnospiraceae; genus Lachnospira. Next base: position 58,828 of record CAKRLE010000012.1, read on the forward strand.
AAAGACACCAATTGCGCTTATCCAGGGATATGCTGAGGGGTTAAAGGATGGAGTGACGGATGATCCTGAGAGCATGAATTTCTATTGTGATGTTATAATAGATGAGGCTAATAAGATGAATAATATGGTTAAAAGACTTCTTACTCTTAATCAGATAGAATTTGGACAGGATGAACTTGTAATAGAACGATTTAATATTATAGAACTGATTAATTCTATTGTTATGGCTAATGAGCTTCGTGCACAGCAAAAGGATATAAGCATTGAATTTAAGAAAACAGATGATAAGCTTGATGTCTGGGCAGATGAATATAAGACTGAGGAGGTTATAACTAACTATATCAGTAATGCAATTAATCACTGTGATTTTGATAAAAAGATTGAAGTGTATTATGAGAAGAGAAAAGATACGGTCAGGATATATGTGTATAATACGGGTAAGCATATCCTTGATGAAGATATCGAGAATATCTGGATTAAATTCTATAAGGTTGATAAGGCAAGAACAAGAGAATATGGAGGAAATGGCATAGGTCTGTCTATTGTAAAAGCTATTATGGATGCATATGGCAGGGAATGTGGTGCTGCCAATGTTGAAGGTGGAGTTGAGTTCTGGTTTGACCTTGATGCTAAAGCGTGATATTATATAAGAATAGATTATTTTATCGGTAGTTAATGCGAGGGATTTATGAAAAAGATATTAGTATGTTTATTAACAGGTATATTTGCTATATCGCTTGTTGGATGTGGCGAGAATGATATAACACTTGACAGCCGTCAGAATGAATTGATTGCTGAATATATTGCAGGGGAGATGCTCAAGTTTTCATATGATAATAAGTGGCAATACACTAAAGTGAGAACAGCTCTTAATAAGTACGAAAGTAATGGAACATCATATAATCCTATTGCTCCTACACAGCAGGCATCTGTTACTGGAAATTCTACAACAGCAACAACTAAGGCAGGAACTACATCGACAGCCAGTTCATCTTCTGTGACAGCTGCAACAGTATCTACAGATGTATATCAGGCTCTTGCTAATGCATTCGGAATTACAGGTGCAGGAATAAGCGTTAAGGATTGTACGTCTGGTACAAGATATCCGATGGATGAATATGCAGTATGTATATCTGCTAAGGATGGATACAAGGTAGTTGCGGTTGAATTTAATATTAAGAATAACTCATCTTCTGAGTTAACACTGAACACAGCTTCGAGTGGTGTTACTATGAGAGCAGATATTGGTGGAAAGAATATTATACAGACAGCATCTATGCTTAATAATGATATAATCTCTCTTAAAGATATCAAGGTTGCAGCAGGAAGTACATATACTGCAGTAGCGTGTTTCCAGGTTCCGGAAAGCAGCGCATCAGGTACAATATCACTCACGGCGTATAAGAATGGTGTGTCACTTGGAACAATAAGTAATCTGTCTATTCAATAATATTTTCTAATGATTAAATCAATAAAAAGCGGACAATCTCTGTTTGGGTTGTCCGCTTTGTATATTTACAGTTATTCACATTATTTAGAAGCCTATAACCTTATCCTGGGTATACTGTAATGCCTCTTCGTCAGTTAACTGGTGTACATATCCCGGTCTTGCACTTGTATCGCTTCCTTCACCGAAACATTTATACTCTCCATAATAACATGTGTCATGTGATTCGGGTTTGTTCCAGTCATGGAAACCATAGTCAGTTATTTGTGACGACATATAACATCTTAAAAAAACAGTTTTGGCATGTATTCTCCATGGACGGCTTAAGCATACTGATTTGTCTGGACAGTTGCCTGTAAGACGGCAGTTTTCAAATACATAACCATATTTCTGGCCTTCGTATGTAGATGGAGCAGTGTAGAACGCATTGATTTCTTTATTTCTGTTAAGTGCATATAATTCACAGTTTTTAAAATATGCAATTGCGCTTCCAAATATAAAGTCAATCTCTCCTTCAATATAGCAGTCTTCGTATAACTGGTGACCTGGTATGCGCTTGGCAAATTCTGTAGGTCCCCTGAATCCGCCTGGTTCTTTTTCTTTCATAGGGAGTGGACCTGTAAATAAGGTATCCTGATGACCATACATTTTACAGTTCTTGAATGTTATTCTGTCTCCTTCTGCATATACAGCGAGAGCTTGTCCTACTTCTGTGCCAAATCCAGATGAGTTTATAAATGTTATATTGTAAGCATTGAAATTATCTGCGATAATTGTAAAAGTGCTTGTGCGGAAAGTACCTCGTTTAATACCATCCTCCATAATCATATTGGCATATAATCCATATGTTATGATTGTTTCATCCTTAGATTCACCTATAAGGGTAATGTTATTAAGCCTTATATCAACAAGCTCCTCATATGTTCCTTTTTTAATAAATATTGTTTCTGGAACTGATTTAATAGAATCAACTGCCTCCTGAATTGATGAGTAATCGCCAGTTCCATCTTTTGCTACAGTAATCATATTGTATTCCTCTCTTTAAATTTATATATTTACATTTTAATGCGATAAGAGTATACTTGCAATAAATTTGTGAAAATTAATACAAGGAAATATGCAATATGTGCATATGGTGAGATTAAATGATTACATACAGGGATGATGTGAGAGATGTTGATATATATCTTTCATTAAGAGAACAGGTCAACTGGATAAAACTTGACAGACAACAGGCACAGAGAGCGCTCGATAACAGCATTGAGGTTGTCACGGTTTATGATGGTGATAGACCTATAGGAATGGGAAGAATAGTGGGTGACAGGTCAGTTATAAGTTATATACAGGATTTAATAATAATTCCAGAATATCAAAGAATGGCTATTGGAAGCGCACTTGTAGAGAAACTTATATCGTATGTTAACAATATGACACAGCCGGGAACAAGAATGATGCTGTGCCTGATGTGTGCAAAGGGAAGAGAAAAGTTTTATGAAAAGCATGGGTTTATAGCAAGACCAACAGATATGTTAGGACCTGGAATGATACAGTACATACAGAAGTAAAATAAAAGCTTGTCAGAAATATACTGGCAAGCTTTTATTTGATATCTGTTATTGAAACTGGAAATAAAATTAAAGAAGAGTCTTAACGTATTCAGCAATTTTCTCATCTTTGCAGTTAGCAAAGAAAAGATCCTTGAACTTCTCACCTGCAACAGCACCTTTTACGAGATCCTGGTCAAGTTCTTTTAATACGGCAACAAGATCCTGCTTTAATGTGACAGCTCTTACACCATCAAGAATTTTTTTGTTACGCTGTTCTGGAACAACTCTTTCCTTTGGATATCCTCCGCCTGGTTCGCCCTCAAATAACTTTTCGAAGATGTATGTAAGATTAAGTTCAGCTCCCCATCCAAAACCTTTTGCAAATGGAAGTGAAATAGCGTTGCCATCATTAATCTGCATGAACATATAAGCGTCTGAAGGGTCAACAACGTGTCCGCATAATACACCAGGGAATGAGTTGAGTGCAAGCATAGCACCTTCACCTGTACCACAACCTGTTACTACGAAATCAGCAGCACCACTGTTGATAAGGATAGCTGCAAGAATACCATTCTGTACATATGTTAATGATGCAGCGTCATCTGCACTATACATACCATAGTTATCAACAGTATGTCCCTTGCTCTCAGCAACTTTCTTTAAACTTGTGTAGATAAGCTCATTCTTGGCAGCCTGGCTGTTCTCATTGATTAAAGCGATTCTCATGAATAATAAACCTCATCTTTCTAAATATTAATATCGCATAGATACACGATATACTTCACATTTAATATAAGCAAATATGGATTTTTTGTCAATGACAAAGTGGAATGTCTATGATAGAATAAAAACAGTGTAAAAAGATTTGATGGAGGCTGTTTGATGGCAGATAATAAAGATACTCAGGCACTTTTTATGGAAGGGCTTAACGAACTTAAAGAATATGCTAAGGTTAATGGTAATATAGTATCCAGGGATGATGTTGACGGATATTTCAAAGGTATTGTATTAGATGATGCAAAACGTAATATGATATACGGATATCTCATGGCCAATAACATTAAAGTGACAGGTGAGGATGCTTTTAATAATGATTTCATGACACTTATGGAGACTTCGGAGGATGAGGAAATTTCAGATGAAGTTGTTATGTTAAGTGATGAAGATTATAAGAAAGATGAGGAGTTTGTCTCAATTTATCTTGAAGACATTGGTAAGATTGAGAAGATGTCAGATACAACAAGAGCATTTCTTCTTATGAATATTGTCGAGGATAATGATAAGGAATCTTTAAAGCTTTTATCGGAATCATTTCTTTCAGATATAGTTGGATGGATTGAACCATTCAGAAGAAAAGGTGTATTATCAGGAGATCTTATACAGGAAGCTAATCTTGCAATGATGGGATACATAAGTGAGCAGAGATTTCTGAATAATTATGAATGGAAAGATAAGATAAAAGAGGGAAGTACAGACGACCTTCTGTATGTTCTTAAAGGAATACAGGATGAAGTAAAAGGAGAAGTTGAGGGGTGTCTTTCAATGCTTATAGATGAGCAGAGTGCATCTAATAAAGTGACTGGCAAGGTACTTGGCAAGGTTAATCTTGTTAATGACTGGGCATCACGCCTGAAGGAAGAATTTGGAAGAAAGCCTACCGTTTCAGAAGTTGCAGATAAGATGGGTGTATCGGTTGATACTGTAAAAGAAGCTATACAACTATCTGCTGAGAATATAGAGAATATTGCAGGAGAATAGAAGATGATAAGGTGCTATAACTGCGGTGCTGATATTGGAGAGAATGAAGTAGAGTGTCCTTACTGCCATGCATCACAGCATGAGAATGCGGAGAAGAAGTATATGAATGATCTGTATTCGATGAATGATACAATGGATCAGATGGATGACAATGCAATCCGTACAGAATTAAAGACAACCTTGAAGCGTTCAATTATAATGGCTGCTATATTTGCTGTATGTATTGTATCAGGTTCATTAATTGGCGTGGCAAAATATAAAAGCTATCATGATAACTCTAAAGAAAGAAGAGAAATAATCGAATCATATGAATGGTATGACAATAATATAGATAAGCTTGACGAAATGTATAATGCAGGTGATTTCGCCCAAATAGACGATTTCTTATCTTCTGAGGATATATATAAGAATGGGAAAGCAGTAAAATACTGGAAACATTATGCAATTGTGAGGCTGTACAGTTATTATTACCGTTACATTCTTAAATATATGGATGATGACAGTGGTTATTATAATTATGAATCATCTTATACATCAACATACAGGTATTGTGTTGACTTTGTTTCGGAGAGAAACAAATGTTTAACTGGTAATAATAATGTATATTCATACTATTCACTGACAGATAGTGATGTTGTAATTACAGATGAGTGGGTAAACAAAGTTGAGAGTTTTGTACATGACAATCTGAAAGTGACAAAAGAGGAATTTGCTAATGATGTTAAAAATTATGATTCATATTCCTATGATGATTTAAAACAGAGGGCACTCGTTTACTATGATAGAATGAAGTAATATTAAGAGGTTGTTGCATAGATGAAATGTGAAAAATGTGGTAGTGAGATAAGCATTAATAATAAATATTGTCCTAATTGTGGTGCGCGTAATGAAATAGGCGCAAGTCATGTGGATGATATGAAAAGATTTGAGACGAGGTTTGCTCATACAGAAAAAGATGTTAAGAATAAATCCAGATGGTTTATTAAATATATAACACCTATGGTCGTTCTTATGATGTCAGTTATCATATTTGTTGTGCTGTCAGTATTTATGGTGAATTATGCATATGACATAGGACAGAACAGAATTGCTGCATACAATTCACGCCATAAGGATGAGATTACAACACATGTTAAAGAACTTATGAATGATGGCGAATATCTACAGACATATATGCTTTTTTCTATAGCAGATCAGAAACTGTCAGAAAGAAATGACATTTATTATAATGGATGGTCGAGATATTATAATATGGCAGATTATTACAATTCGGCTAAGAAATACATAATATCTCATTATACGTCAGATAATAATAATTATGGCAGCAGTCTTAGCAAAGCAGCAACAAGTGTCCATGACTTCTATTCATCAATGTCTGAACGTACTTTTTCATCATCACTGCCAGAGAGCCTTGAATATATATATGATATGCAGGATGAGCTTGAACAGTTCCTGAAAGCTTATTGTAATTTTACAGATGAGGATATAGCAGGACTTCCAGATAAAGATACAACTGGGATTATTTCGCTTATGACAAGGAGAATGCTTGATGAAGATAACTAGATTAGTTCGTAAAGGCAAGGCTGGCATTATATCTAAACTTATGTATATTGCATCGGCTATACTTGCTGTTATGTCAATTGGAGCGGCAAGCAGCGTTGCGTATGACAGTATGTATTATACAGAACGTGCAAAAGGATATACGCTTGAAAAGCTTGATTCAGATTTCAGCAACAAGGATTATGGCGAGCTTAATAAAAAGATTGCATATAATAAGGCGATAGGACGCACAATAACTGATGATGACAGAGATTATTATCTTTTTGCAGATTATTATGAGAGTATTATCAGTTATAATGTGTACAAGAAAAATGGTGATGAATTAAAAGCGATGGAACAGCTTAAGAATGCTGATACATATTACAATAATATGAAGCATAAGATATTCAGGGAAAAAGCAGACGAATTTGAAGAAAGTGTTAATATTAATTGAAATTACCTATTGTGTATACAAAAGAGTTGAATTATAATAAACATAACGTATTAATTGGTTGTTAATTCCTGGAGTGTACGACAGCCTGTCATATTTTGATCCTACATTTTTTCGAAGGGATTCCTATATCTTTGCTCTAATGTCAAGCCTCCTTTGTCAGTGGAAGGCAGCGGTGCAGATGCGGTTACCCACCTAGCGCAGGCTAGGAGTCGAAAGAGACGGGAACGGCATGCTGGGAATTATTTAAAAGGATGAGCGGTGAAAGCTGCTCATCCTTTTGTTCTATATATACATTTTTCTGCATATTATATTATGTGTGGATTTTAGGAAAAGCACAAATATATATAAGGGTTGAATTGTTTTGAATAATAATATTTTAAAGAGTCACATAAAGTCAGGCTGGTTAAAAGGGTGTGTGTTGATAATCCTCATGCTGCTGCTTGCTTTACTGGTGGCTCTTCTTATTAATGTGAACAACAAAAGACTGATAGGACATGACAATTGTAGTTTTGCTAATGCATGTAAGGTGCTTGCATATCTTAATGGCTATTCAGATGATCATAATACTGCTGGGAAAACAGACAGTGTAAAATACTGGTTTTCAGATTATTATAGTTATCTGTGTGATATAGGGCTTTTTGATAAAGGAATGATAAAGGATTCAGACCCTGACAGGGCACTTATGCAAAGTGATCTTGATTATGTATATAAGTATGTTGGCGCAGTGAATAAATCAGACACAAAAAAAGATAAGGCCATATCTAATTCACAGTTCATTTCGGTTGTCCAGCAATATAAAGAATATTTTGAAAAAGGTGATAAGCTGGATGTTGTCCGGCTTGGAATAGTAGCTGCCTGCGGAGAAGCAGAGTCTAATGATGATGTGTTTGATAAATTATATACGGTTAGTACTAACAAAGGGAAATATTATTATACAGGGCTTAATCTTACTGGATATAAAGATAAGACAATTGAGGTATTTTCTATTGAACACGAAATTCTTATGGTTACAGATATTATATCTGATGAGACAACATTTAAGAATGTATGGATATCGGAATTTAAGGATAATAAGCTGTATGTGAATATGTATGGTGTAAACAGGGAGTTTTATATTGGTGGTACATCAGAAGATGTAAGCGGAATGCTTGCAGATATTGTCCTGAAAGATGGTAAAATGATTGCGATTACTGTTAAAAAGGATATAACAGATACTGATATAAGGATACTTATATATAATAACCAGTCTGATTCAACAGTATATGATAATGTTACTGTTACAAGTGACGGCAGGTTTTATATGAAATACGGTGACATTATAAATGAATATAATCCGGGAGATGAGCTTGTGCTTAACAATGAAATGCCTTATGAAAAAGCGGTTATAAGCACAGATTCTGGAAGCCAGATAAAGCTGGCGTCTATCAATAAAAGCCAGGGTAATCCTGAATATGAAGGGACGATTACAGCTTATAAGACGGACAGCGGCATTGTTCTTGTTAATGAAATTGCAATAGAAAATTATCTGAAAAGGGTAGTGCCGAGTGAGATGCCATCAAGCTTCGGCGTTGAAGCATTAAAGGTTCAGGCTGTATGTGCAAGGAGTTATGCATATGCGCACCTTAATGATTATGCATATCCTGAGTATGAGGCACATATGGATGATACAATTAATTATCAGGTATATAACAATACGGTTGAAAAACCTGAAGCAAATGAGGCGATAAGCGCCACGTGTGGTAAGATGCTTTATTATGCAGATGAGATTGTTACAGCATATTATTATTCAACATCTTGCGGAGCTGGTGCAGATGTGAGTCTGTGGGGAAGTGATTCATCTGATTATCCATATTATGAGAGCAGATTAATATCATCAGATAGCCAGACAGTTGATTTGTCGTCTGAGAATAATTTCAGGAAATTTATCACGAGACAGAATGAAAATGATTATGACTATGGGTGTAATTACTACAGGTGGAAAATAGAAAAAAGTTCTTCTGATATAATAAGCAATATAAGAAAAATGGGATATTCTGACATAGGTATAGTTAATTCGATTAAGGTTAATAACAGAGTGAGTGGCGGCGGTGTAAACAGTGTAACAATAAGTGGAAGCAAAGCTGATGTCTGTATTGAGAGCGAGGGACAGATAAGGAAAGCATTTGACCTTCCAAGTTCTTTTTTTATAATTGATACCGCCGGTAAATCAAAAGATAAGACATTTGTATTTACCGGCGGTGGATATGGGCATGGAATAGGAATGAGCCAGAATGCGGTAAGAAACATGGCGGAAAGAGGAATGGATTATATATCAATTCTTAACTTCTTCTACAGCGGTACCAGTGTTTTTTAACTGCTTATATGTTGTAAGTATAATGTTAAGCTCTGCACCGAAGAACACAATTATCATACAGAAATATAACCAGATTAATGCAAAAACTAATGTGGAAAGAGTTCCATACATAGTCGAAAAGTTAGGAGAATAATTGGCATATAACGAATAGAAGAATGAAAATAAAATCCATCCGACAGATGCTGTTATAGCTCCTGGAAGTTCTGACATAATATGTGTTTTTCTGTCAGGTATAAATACATACATTACAAGGAATATAACCATCAGTATGCCTGGAAACAAAAGTGCTTTGTTATTCAGTACAGATTGTAACAATGTTCCTAGCTTTGGCATAAAAAGGTTAATGATAACAATCAGATGCTTTCCAAATACAAACAGCATAAGTGTGAGGATAATGCTGACTATGAATACAACTGTATATAAAGATGAAAAAACTCTTGATAGAATCCATCCCTGCTTTTTATGTGTTCCGTATATGTTATTAAGACAGAATATGATTGATGTAAAACCTTTTCCGGCAGACCAGAGTGCGATTATTGTAGTAACAGAAACAACAGCAATGTTGCTGTTATAATAAATGTCATTTACAACAGAAGTTATAATTGGCATCAGCATTGATGGAAAAACACCATTCATTATATCGTATATCTCATCTGGAGATATAGGAAGGTATTTTAATAAGCTCATTAACAGAATTATAAATGGCACAAAGCTGAGGATAAGGAAGAAACATGACTGTGCAGCATAGCCAGTAAGATTGTCGTCCTTAATTTTATCAGCAATCGGACGTATAATTAAGATTGCTTTTTGTAGTTTCTTATTACTCATAAGTTTCCCCCAGATATTTTAGTCATTTCAATATAGTATATTATATTTTTTATGAAATATAAAGAAATAATTTGCAAATATATTTAGTTTTGGTTACAATATAAGTTGCGTTTATGGGCGCACATATATAAACAAGAGGTCTTATATGGGAATTAATGTTAAATTACAGGTATTTGAAGGTCCGCTGGATCTTTTGCTGCACCTTATAGATAAGAATAAAGTTAATATATATGATATACCTATTGTTATGATTACAGAGCAGTATATGGAATATGTTGACAACATGGATAAAGAAGATCTGGACGTTGTCAGTGAATTTCTTGTAATGGCGGCTACTCTGCTTGATATCAAATCAAGAATGCTTCTTCCTAAAGAAGTCAACGAGGATGGCGAGGAGGAAGATCCAAGAGCAGAGCTTGTTGAGAAACTGTTAGAATATAAACTGTTCAAATATATGTCATATGAGTTAAAGGACAAACAGGTGGATGCACAGAAAGCATTTTACAAAGAACCAACCATTCCGCCTGAGGTTGAGGCATATAAGCCGCCGATAAACATAGAAGAGCTTATAGGTGATACAACGCTTGCAAGGCTGAATACTATATTTCAGGAAGTAATGAAGCGTAAAGAGGAGAAGATTGACCCAATAAGAAGCAAATTCGGCAAGATTGAAAAAGAAAAAGTAAGCATAGCGGATAAGGCTTTAGAAGTGAAAGAATATATAACAAAGCATAAAAAGTTTTCATTCAGGCAGATGCTTGAAAATAATAATTCAAAAGAATCTGTTATTGTCACATTTCTTGTAATGCTTGAACTTATTAAAACTGGAATAGTTGAGGTGGTTCAGGATGGAACGTGCAGTGAGATAGAGGTAACAGTTGTCGGTAACCCACAGGATATGGGTGATATAGAAGAAGCTTAAATGTAAATGCTTATGTTATGGAGGAGTAGCTAATGGATATAGATAGAATTGAAGCTGTTATTGAAGCAGTACTGTTCACTATGGGAGAGTCGGTATCTGTTGATAAGCTTGCAGCTGCAATTGGACACGATGAGGAAACGACAGTTAAGATTATCCATAATATGATGGATAAATATGAGGCTTCTAACAGAGGTATTAAAATTATAGAATTAGAAAATGCATTCCAGATGTGTACAAAGCAGGAATTGTACGAGGATTTGATTAAGGTGGCAGCAGCACCTAGAAAATATGTCCTGACAGATGTTTTGCTTGAAACACTTTCCATAATTGCATATAAGCAGCCGATTACCAAGATAGAAATTGAAAAGATAAGAGGGGTAAGCTGTGAACATGCAGTTAACAAGCTTGTAGAATATGGACTTGCAAAGGAACTTGGAAGACTTGATGCACCTGGAAGACCTATGCTTTTTGGGACGACAGAGGAATTTTTACGTGCATTTGGCGTTACATCGATAGACGAGCTCCCGGTTATAAGTGAGGACATAATTGAGAAATTCAAGGATGAGGCTGAGATGGAGATAAAAGCTGACAACGCTGATGATTATGACGAGAACCAATTAACACTTAATATATAGTTTGATAGAGAGGAGTCTGGCTATGGAAAGAAAAGTTGCATGGGATATTTATGATGAAGAGGGAAGAAAGAAGGTCTTTGAGTTTGCAGATAATTATAAAAGCTTTATTTCTGACTGTAAAATAGAAAGAGAATGTGTAAAGCGTTCTGTAGAACTTGCAAGAGAGCATGGTTACAAAGATCTTAATGACTACATCAAAGATAAAAAGCCTCTAAATGCAGGTGATAAGGTATATGCGATTAACAAGGACAAGGCTGTCGTTTTGTTTGTTATAGGTAAGAAGCCTATAGAAGATGGAATGAATATATTAGGCGCACATATTGATTCGCCAAGACTTGACATAAAACAGAATCCTTTATATGAAGATACAGGACTTGTACTGCTTGATACACATTATTATGGTGGAATTAAGAAGTATCAGTGGGTAACACTTCCTATGGCGCTTCATGGTGTTGTGGCATTAAAATCAGGAGAAGTTATAGAAGTTACAATAGGCGAAAAGGATGATGAGCCAGTAGTTGGAATTTCAGATTTGCTCATACATCTTGCATCTGAACAGATGCAGAAAAAGGCTGACAAGGTAGTTGATGGCGAAGATTTAAATGTCCTTGTAGGTAGTATGCCTGCTGTAAAGAAAGAATCATCAGATAACGAAGACGACAAAGAAAAGGAACCTGTAAAGCAGGCTGTTCTTGAATTGTTAAAGTCGCAGTATGGCATTGAGGAGGAAGATTTCCAGTCATCAGAGCTGTGCGTTGTGCCAGCCGGTCCAGCAAGAGATTATGGTCTTGACAGAAGCATGATAATCGGATATGGACATGATGACAAGGTATGTGCATATCCATCTCTTATTGCACAGTTAGAATCATCATCACCAGAGAGAACAAGCGTGTGTATTCTTGTAGATAAAGAGGAAATTGGCAGTGTTGGTGCTACTGGCATGCATTCAAGATTCTTTGAAAATACAGTAGCAGAAGTATTGGACAGAACAGGGCAGTATTCTGATCTTGCATTAAGAAGAGCTTTAGCTAATTCTAATATGCTGTCATCAGATGTTAATTCAGCATATGATCCAAATTATGCGAGTGTGAGTGAAAAGAAAAACACAGCATATTTTGGAAAGGGAGTTGCTTTTATAAAGTATACTGGTTCAAGAGGAAAGGCTGGTTCTAATGATGCTTCAGCGGAGTATATTGCAAAGCTCAGGAAGATTATGGATGATGCAGGTGTAATATATCAGACAGCAGAACTTGGACGTGTTGATGCTGGCGGTGGTGGAACTATCGCTTATATTATGGGTAATTATGGAATGAATGTGATTGACAGCGGCGTTGGTGTGCAGAATATGCATGCGCCATATGAGGTTATAAGTAAAGTTGATTTATATGAGGCATATAGAAGCTACAAAGTATTTCTTGAGAAATGCTAGAAAGGCAGCAGGAAAGATAATATTATGAAATGGAATAAATATACAATTAATACTACTACACAGGCGGTTGACTTACTTAGTGCAACACTTGCAGAATGTGGAATAGAGGGGATAGAAGTCGAGGATAACGTACAGCTTACACAGGAAGAGGCTAAGACTATGTTTGTCGATTTCATACCAGACCTTCCACCAGATGAGGGGCTTGCAAAGGTGAATTTCTATCTTGATTCAGATGAGGATAATGAGCCTGTGCTTGCAAAAGTAAGAGAAGAGATAGAGGATTTAAGAACATTTACAGATATCGGGGATGGAACTATAACAGAGAGCCAGACAGAGGATAAGGACTGGATTAACAACTGGAAGCAGTACTGGCATACATTCTCAATTGGAGATTTATATATCAAACCAACATGGGAAGAAGAGACAGATGAGATGAAAGGTCATCCTGTACTTTCAATTGATCCGGGAACAGCATTTGGAACAGGCTCGCATGAGACAACAAGAATGGTTATAAGACAGTTGCAGAAGTATGTAAAAAAGAATGACGAAATTCTTGATGTTGGATGCGGAAGCGGAATTCTTTCAGTTGTTGCATTAAAATATGGTGCTAAACATGCACTTGGAACAGACCTTGACCCTAATGCCATAATTGCATCAGAAGAAAATGCACAGCAAAACGACATTAAGGCAGAAGAGCTTGAGGTTATTGAGGGCAATATAATTGATGATAAGGCTGTTCAGGACAGATGTGGATACGAATGCTATGATATTGTATGCGCTAATATTCTTGCGGATGTTCTTATTCCATTGTCATCGGAGATAACAAGGCATATGAAACATGGTGCTTATTTTATAACATCTGGAATTATCGACAGCAAGGAAGAAGAGGTTTCATCTGCATTCAGAAGCAATGACGAACTTGAGATAGTTGAAATTAACCATGATGGTGAGTGGGTTAATATCACTGCTGTCAGAAAGTAATTAGTGATTTAGTGTACGGAGGAATGTATGTATCATTTTTTTGCCATGCATGAAAATATTCATGATGATTACATTGATATTGTGGGAAGTGATGTTAATCATGTTAAGAACGTATTGCGCCTTGCGGTGGGTGATGATGTGCTTATAAGCAGTGGCGATAATATTGATTATACATGTAAGATTGTAAGTGAGTCAGATGATTGTATAAGAGCGGACATAATATCCAAGGATGAGGTTGGTAAAGAGCTTCCATCCAGAGTTTACCTGTTCCAGGGTCTTCCGAAAGGTGATAAGATGGAGCTTGTAATTCAGAAGATGATTGAGCTGGGTGCTTATGAGATAGTGCCTGTTTCGATGAAAAGAAGCGTTGTAAAACTTGATGCCAAGAAAGCTAAGTCAAAGGTGGATAGATGGAATGCAATTGCACAGTCTGCGGCAAAGCAGAGCAAGCGGAGCATTATACCTATGGTGCATGAAGTGTGTACATTTAAACAGGCACTCGAGTATGCAGACAGCCTTGATATCAAGCTTCTGCCGTATGAGTGTGCTGAGGGGATGAAACACACCAAAGATGTTATTAATTCAATTAATAATGGACAGAGTGTTGGTATATTTATAGGTCCTGAGGGCGGTTTTGATTCATGTGAGCTTGAAGATGCAAGGGAACATGGATGGGATATAATAACGCTTGGAAAGAGAATTCTAAGAACTGAGACTGCAGGTATGATGCTTATGTCTGTGCTTATGTACAATATGGAGGAATAAAGTGGAAGTTTATCTTGACAATGCTGCCACAACAAAGGCGGCTAATGAAGTTGTTGATATTGTAACACGCGTTATGTTAGAAGATTATGGTAATCCATCATCAAAGCATATGAAAGGTGTTGATGCGGAAAAGTATGTAAAGAATGCTACACAGATAATTGCAAAGACATTGAAATGTCAGGAAAAAGAGATTGTGTATACATCAGGTGGTACCGAGTCTAATAATATGGCAATTATTGGTGCGGCAATGGCTAATAGGAGAAAGGGCAATCATGTGATTGTCTCTTCTGTTGAACATTCATCAGTTAAAGAACCATTTAATTTTCTTGAACAGCAGGGGTACAAGGTTACATTTCTTCCAGTTGATTCAGATGGAAGTGTTTTGCTTGATGCATTAAAAGAGGCGCTTGATGATGAAACTATACTTGTATCGACTATGATGGTTAACAACGAGATAGGTACAATTGAACCGATAGAACAAATTTCTAGGATTGTAAAAAGCTACAATGAAGATATAGTATTTCATGTTGATGCTATCCAGGCGTATGGTAAATTGAAAATTATACCTAAGAAGCTTGGAATAGACCTGCTTACAGTAAGTGGACATAAGATTCACGGACCAAAGGGAACAGGATTTATATATATCAAAGATAAGACAAGATTAAAGCCTATAATACTTGGAGGTGGACAGCAGAAGGGAATGCGTTCAGGAACAGAAAATGTGCCTGGAATTGCAGGTCTTGGCAAAGCTGTTGAATTGATATATAATTCTGATTTTGATAATAAACAGCAGGATATGTATGAGCTTAGAAAATGGTTTGTGTCCGAATTATGCAAGATTGAAGGCGTTACAATTAATGGAAGTGAAGAGAATGCTGCATGGCATGTTGTGAGTGCAAGTTTTAATGGAATCAAAGCGGAAGTGCTATTGCATGCACTTGAAGATAAAGGCATATATGTGTCATCAGGCTCAGCATGTTCATCTAACAGGCCAGGGCTTAGTTCTACGCTTGCAGCAATAGGGCTTGATACCAAACTGCTTGATTCAACGATAAGATTCAGCTTTTGTTTTGAGACAACGAAGGAAGAACTGGAATATACAATAAGTGAACTCAATAACCTTCTGCCAGTTCTTAGAAAGTACCGCAGTTATTAATTAATACAGAAATGAGGAATTATATGTACAAGGCTTTTTTGATAAAATATGGCGAAATCGGAGTTAAAGGAAAGAACCGATATATATTTGAAGATGCACTGGTTAAGCAGATAAGATATGCGTTAAAGGATATAGAAGGTGCGTTTGAAGTATCTAAAGAAAATGGAAGAATATATGCAACAGCTAATGAGGAATTCGATTATGATGAGGCTGTAAGTGCCCTTCAGAGAGTGTTTGGAATAATAGGCATATGTCCTGTTGTACAGATTGAAGATAATGGTTTTGATGACCTTGCAGAGCAGGTTGTTAAGTATATTGATATGGCATACCCTGATAAGAATTTTTCTTTTAAGGTTAATGCAAGAAGAGCAAGAAAGAATTATCCGATGGATTCAATGGAAATCAATATGGAACTTGGGGGAAGAATTTTAGATGCTTATCCAGAATTAAAAGTTGATGTCCATAATCCAGATGTTTTGTTACAGGTAGAAATCAGAAATGTTATTAATATATATTCTGTTGAGATAGCAGGACAGGGCGGTATGCCAATTGGAACTGCCGGTAAAGCCATGCTTCTTTTATCAGGGGGTATAGATAGTCCTGTTGCAGGATACATGATTTCTAAGAGAGGTGTTTCACTTGAGGCAACATATTTTCATGCACCACCATATACAAGTGAGAGAGCAAAGCAGAAGGTTGTAGATCTTGCCAGGATTGTATCTAAGTATTCAGGACCGATAACACTTAATGTTGTTAATTTTACAGATATACAGCTTGCTATATACGAGAAATGTCCTCATGATGAGCTTACAATTATTATGAGAAGATACATGATGAAGATTGCAGAGCATCTTGCTAAGGAAAGCGGATGCCTCGGACTTATAACAGGAGAAAGCATAGGTCAGGTGGCAAGCCAGACAATGCACAGCCTGTATTGCACTAATGAAGTATGCACATTGCCGGTGTTCAGACCAGTCATAGCGTTTGATAAGCAGGATATTATTGACATATCTGAGAGAATTGGAACATATGAGACATCAATCCAGCCATTTGAAGATTGTTGCACTATATTTGTTGCAAAGCATCCGGTCACAAAGCCTAATCTTAATATTATCAAGAATGATGAACACCATCTTGATGACGTTATAGATGAACTTATGAAGAAGGCCTTAGATACGGTTGAAAAGATTGTTGTAAAATAAAACAAAAATAGCGTCCGTTCAGATGAACAGACGCTATTTGGCTAATGTAATATTAAATATTATACCATGTAAGGTGAGAGAACTGATAAAATTGTATCAATTTCGTTATCTGCATGAATGTTTAAGTCGATTGGTTTTGAAAGGTCAAGACTGAAGATACCCATGATTGATTTAGCATCGATAACATATCTTCCTGATACCAGATCAAAATCAACATCGAATTTTGTAATGTCATTAACGAAAGATTTTACTTTATCGATTGAATTGAGTGAAATTTTAACTGTTTTCATAAGAACCTCCTAGAAAATTCAATTATTGTTGATACTTATTATAATAAGATTTTATGCGGAGGATGTCAACCAATATCGTTAGATTTGTGACAAACTATTATTTCAAGGATAAAATGTTTAAGGAGAAATATATGAGTAAAGTAGCAATACATAGTCTTGGCTGCAAGGTTAATTCATATGAAGCTGAATCAATGGAGCAGCTGTTGAAAAAAGCTGGGTTTGAGATCGTTCCATTTGAAGAAGATGTTTTGGCGGATATATATATTATAAACACATGCTCAGTTACTAATATAGCAGACAGGAAATCAAGGCAGATGCTTCACAAAGCAAAGAAGATGAATCCGGATGCAGTTGTTATTGCTGCAGGATGTTATGTTAATGCTGATGCAAAAAAAGCAGCGGCAGATAACTCTGTAGATATTATATTAGGTAATAATAATAAGATTAATATAGTTGATGTTATTAAACAGTATAGCTCTGATCACGATAACAACAGCCTTGTTTGCAATATTAGTGAAGAGGCTGAATATGAAAGCTTGTCTATTGATGAGGTTAATGAGCATACAAGAGCGTATATCAAGATACAGGATGGATGTAACCAATTCTGTTCATATTGTATAATACCATATACAAGAGGGAGAATCAGAAGCAGGGAGCTTGATGATATTGTTGATGAAGTGAAAAAACTGGTAGATAAGGGCTACAAGGAAGTTGTACTTACAGGGATTCATCTTTCGTCATATGGTGTTGATAATGGAAAAGGTTCATTGATGAAAGTTATAGTTGAGCTTAGTAAGATTGACAAACTTGAAAGGATAAGACTTGGTTCATTAGAGCCAAGAGTTATAACGGATGAATTTGCATCTATAATAAGCAAGATTGATAAAGTGTGTCCTCATTTCCATCTTTCGCTGCAGAGTGGATGTGATACTGTGCTTAAGAGAATGAACAGAAAATATGATTCGCAAGAGTATTATGACAAATGCATGCTTTTAAGAAAGTATTTTGATAACCCGGCGATTACCACGGATGTGATAGTTGGATTTCCAGGTGAAACGGATGAAGAATTTAATATAACTCGGAATTTTTTGGAGAAGGTGGCGTTCTACGAGGTACATGTATTTAAGTATTCAAGAAGAAAAGGAACTGTTGCAGATAAGATGCCTGACCAGATTGATGAAAAGATAAAGGCAGAACGAAGTAATATTCTTCTTAATCTTACATCCGAAATGAAATTAAATTACATAAGAGAACATATAGGCAGGAGTGAGAGAGTTCTTGTTGAGGAGAAGACAATTATAGATGGAGAAGAGTATTCATATGGATATACTCCTGATTATATAAGGGTACGTTTCCTGTCAGATGAGATGGTAAAGGTTAATCAGAGCTATGATGTAGATCTTCTGACAGTTGATAATTATGGCGTTGTGACAGGAAATTACAAAAAAAATTAAAAAATTACAAAAAAGGTGTTGACAGTTTGCAAAATAGGTGTTATTCTATCATAGCTGTCGGCGAGAACGACACACAACAAAAACT
>CAKRLE010000013.1 GCA_934359185.1 uncultured Lachnospira sp.
TGTTCCAAAAGGTCTTACCCTTGGCTGGTCGCCTTCTACTGTTGCCAAATAATATGTCTCTGCTTCTTTTAAAAATTGTACTACTCGTTCCATGATGTAATCCTCCTGATAGTTACTTAAATAAATCCATAATGCCAAAGCTCGTCTTCTTATAAACTTTATTGTAAGCTGTTTTCTTTGGATTCTTAATCGCCTCCGTTGTTCCATAAAAATCACCTATTATTACTATCTATCAATAATAGGATTATACCACCATTTACACCTCTTCAACAAACACAATACCATAGATTTTCTCAGACTTAAGATATTTCCCAGACTACAGTAACTGTATCAGTAACATCTATATCGTCTGCTTCAATATCTATGTCATATGCTGCCGGGGGCACTCATTTCACATTCGCTGCTGTTGTAAGTACCTGTGCCTTTTGAATGGAATCCTCAATTGCTTTATGTAACAGCTCATTTTTACATTTTTCTACATCAGCTACAGTATATTCAATAGAAAACTCTGGTTTTAATGAACTATGTATGTGCCAAAGCATATAGCACCTGTCCCAGCTTTTTTGTTATCAGAAGCAAACTCTATTTTCATATGATGAATATACTTATATCCCTCAAATCTTCGCTTCCACCTCTTATCCCTGTCCTGATAGCTTTCATATTCTGTATCAACATTAAAATATACTGTTTTAAGGTTTTTTCTCTGAAATCCAAGTTTTTAAAATAAATCCTTGAGCAGCTCTGTATTTTCTGTTGACCTACGAAGAGTTTCTTCATATTCCTGGCAAAGATCTTCCTTGTTTACATATAATCGGATCATATCCGGCTTTACTGCTATTTTCCTTTTCCCGTAACTTTAATTGTTCTCATCATCTTTGTTCTTCCTTCTGTATACAATGTTCAACCCTTATGTATACAATGTTCAACCCTTATGTATTTTCCTTTGTTTTTGCCCTTATGAGCAGTTTGGGAAAGTGTAAACTTGTGTGAAACCCTATAAAGGGATAAGGCGAACACATTGCGATAAATCCTTTGTTTTCAAGGCTTTTGGAGGTCTTTATTGATAACCTATAACTTCTTGTTAAGATGTCATAATTTGCTACAATTCAAACTGTTATTTGTTACTTAGGAACCGACCGTTAATATCCCCAAGTCATTAATTTCCATGTTCCGCCTTCGCTACGCGCCAACCACCATGACCATGTGTATTCTTCATTAGCGTTCCACGCTCCACCTCCATTTTTAGGTGACCTGAAACTACTATCAAACGAAATACATTGTGTGAAACTCTCTTTATTGTCGTTTGCTTCCTCCAATTCATTCATCCAGGCAATATTATCCTCATTATTGCACGCATCATCAGATGTATAAGATAGTCTGTGCAATTCACACCCCTCAAAAGAACTAAATTGTTTCTTTACAACATCAATAGCTTCATCCATGTCATCTTTTGTGTATATAGATGATGTCCCATAATCAATAACTAAATTTTTTGTATTTCCTTTTCCACAACCAGCTAAAGATATAACAAATAAAAGACAAAGAACCATTGCTATCAATCTTTTCATAATCACTACCTCTTCCAGTACATCATTTCGCAACCAGCCGAGCTAAATACGCCGAGAATTTTTGATATGCGCTATCCAGAAGCCAGGCAGCCTTTTCACCCAGTTATTTCGAAAGCGATGCACTTCTTATGATGTTGGGGTCAAAAGGTATTTTCCCCCTGATATCTTTTTATTAGCAATTTCCTATATCATAAATAAGGCGCTCTGACAGAGCGCCTTAAATTTTCAGATTTTATTCATGAAATGCCTTATATACCTCAGTGCACATTAAAATAAATGCTCCTGCACCATGGAGGTCATTTTCACTTGTCGGTCTTGCACAGTAGAATGCGTAATCACCTACACATGTACCAACGCAGATATTGTCGATGATAACACCATTCTCGTTATACTTCAGACGATTGATAATTCCCTTGTAACCAAGCTCTGCAATTTCCAGATAAGACTTATCCAGATATCCTGCCTTTACAGCCTTGCAGATAGCAGCTACATACAGACAGGTACAGGATGATTCCAGCCAGTTGTCTTCCTGTCCCATTTTATTTACTACCTGATACCACAGTCCGCTTTCCTTATCCTGGAATTTCACTATTGCCTTAATCAGGTCAAGGGTCAGACGAACCAGCTCTGCTCTATCCTTATGATCCTTCGGGAAATAATCCAGCTCCTCCAGAATAGCTACCGGAACCCAGCCAATAGAACGTCCCCAGAATTCAGGAGCCAGTCCTGTCTCAGGATTTGCCCAAGGCTGAACCTTCTTTGCATCCCAGGCATGATACCATAATCCGGTCACAGGATCCTTGGTCTTCTTCTCCATCAGAAGTGCCTGGAAAGCGCAGATATCAAAATATTCCGGCTGGTCAAAGGTAGCGGCGAATTCTGCACTGATAGGTCCTGCCATGTATAAGCCATCCAGCCACATCTGGTAAGGATATTTTTCCTTATGCCAGAAACCGCCTTCATCGTTCTTCGGGAAGTTCTTGATTAATTGAAGTAATGTGAACAATGCCTTCTTATATCTTTCATCGCCGGACTTTCTGTATAATTCATAAAGAAGTACGCCTGGCTGGATATCATCAAGCTGTCCCTTATCAAAGGTTTCGATTGTTCCATCTTCTTTGATAATAGAATCTACCCATGCCTTAATATAATCATAATACTTTTCTTCCTGGCAGATATCATAGGTCTTCTGCATACCGGATAAAAATACACCCTGATGATAGTGGAATCTGCCCTTTGGAGGAAGATCCGGTGCATCAAACTTCTTCATCAATGTGTCGCATGCCATTTTCGCATAATCCAATGCGGTGTGATCCTTGTAAACTAAATCTTTCATATTCATTCTCCTTTATATATATATTAATGCTTCGTTCGGGGCTCCGTTTCCAGAAAGATACAACGGAAGATCTTTTCTCCTTTCTCAAAAAGAAAAGAGCCTGCATTACTTCTGGTCAGCCATTAGTTTCTCTAAGACCGCCATTTTAACTACTTGCGTCATAGTCATGTTATGATTTTTGGTGTATTCAAGCAGCAATTCATGTTCTTCACCATTCAGTCTGATTGTAATCCTCTTATCAGCAGGATTTTCAGCCTTTGGTCGTCCCATCTTTGCCAATATATCACCTCCATTTGAACATAGCATACTTTATGTCAGACATAAAGTCAAGTATATTAATGCAAACTTTATCTCTGATAGGCGATTGCTTCACACCCACAAGCCGTGGATTCTTTATATCCAGCCCCGTTTCCTCTTTCATTTCACAGATAACCGCATTAACGAAAGATTCTCCCTTCTTCTTTTTCGGAGCAGGAAGTTCTTCATACATCACTTCCAGCAATTCTTAATTCTTCAACGCATTTTTTGTACTCCGGATAAAATCTGCCGACTTCATTCCAGAATTCTTTAGAATGATCCATGTGCCTCCTGTGCGACAATTCATGCACAATCACATAATCCATGAGATGCTGTGGCATATAATACAAACGAAAGTTAAAGTTAAGATTGCCTTTGCTGCTGCAGCTCCCCCAGCGTGTTTTCTGGTCTCTTATAGTAATCCTGTTATAAGATACTCCCATAATATCTGCATAATAAGAAACCCTGTCTTCAAATGCTTTTTTAATAACCGCTTTATCTTTAGCCGGCAGTTCAGCATATACCGGGAATCTGTCAGTTCCCATGCCACTGAATGGCTTTACATCGTCAATATTGCCATAACCATCCCCCTGTTGTCTCTTAGTTCTTGCCGCCAGCTTTTTCTTAAGCCATCCAGCATGTTTTTGCAGAAAAATATCACGTTCTAAATCTGAAAGCCTGCGTGGAATCCTTAATCTTATGCCAACAGATGTTATCTCTAAGCTTATGGTTCTTCTTATGCTCCTGATTACTTCTATATCATAATCAGTTCCGTCTATATTAACACTTACTTTCTCCATCACATACACCTTTCTGTTTGCCATTATACTATGACAACCAGTTCATATCAACTTGATATATTCGATAAAAAATGATACAGTGAACCTAAATTTGATTTAGTAACAAATAATATATAAACGAGGTACAATTATGCAGCCGGATAATTTTCCTAAAGAATATATGGATAGATTAATTGCGGTGACAAACCGCCACTTAACAGACGAATCAAGGACATTTATGCAGCAGATTGAAAAAATCGGACATGCTCATCCACACGCATTAATCCTGCGTGAGAAAGACCTTACAGATTACGAATATAGAATTATCGCAAAAGATGTTCTCAAAATATGCAATAACAGCAACGTGACATGCATACTCCACACATTTGCAGACATAGCCGTAGAACTGGGATGCCGCAGAATACACCTTCCACTTAATTTGTTAAAAGCAATTGCAGATAACGATTATAAAACAGATAAAGGAAATGATTTGCGCACATGCTTTGATGTAATCGGAACATCCGTACACTCCATCGAGGATGCGGTATCAGCAGAGAAGCTTGGGGCTTCTTATGCAACCGCAGGACACATATACGCAACTGATTGTAAAAAAGGACTGCCGCCAAGAGGAACAGAATTTCTTAAAAATGTCTGTGAACATGTATCAATTCCAATATATGCAATCGGCGGCATACATTTTGACACCACACAGATAGACGAAGTTATGCAGTGCGGTGCAGATGGAGCCTGCATCATGTCAGGCTTTATGAGATATTAAACATATTAATACGCAATATTAAACTGATTCAGCAGTTGTTCAAGATTGTTCTTGGCAGCTGCTATTTTGTCTGCCTCATCTATAGTCACATTCTCCGGTTTAACGCCATTTAAAGCCTTATGCAGTGCACCAGCAGCATCTTTTATCTGCTTACGCATAGGTTTATCCCAGTCCTTCTTATGAGCCGCAAGCTCGGCATTAATTCTGTTTGCAAGATTACCAGCATCTATGACAAGCTGCACAAGCTCTCCTGCCTCGTTATCCTGTTTCTCATATACTCTCGCTTCCCATCTTGCTCTCTCTATCTCTTCCTCTGACATATTAGAGTTAGATGTGATTGTTATAGACTGGAGATTGCCTGTCCCAAGGTCTTTGGCAGACACGTTGACAATACCATTGACATCTATATCAAATGTAACTTCAATCTGTGGTGTTCCAGCCATTGCACGCTTTATTCCAGATAACTTGAAATTGCCAAGAAGTTTATTATCTCTCGTAAACTTTCTTTCTCCTTGGAATACTTTAATATCAACCGATGTCTGGAAATTGCCGGCAGTTGTAAATATCTGGCTGTGTCTTGTCGGAATTGTTGTGTTACGCTCTATAAGCCTGCTTGCAATTCCACCGACAGTCTCTATTGACAGACTCATAGGTGTGACATCCATAAGAATAATGTCTGATGCAGCACTTCCTGCCACAAGCTGTCCTCCAAGCTTTCCACCCTGAATAGCTGCTCCCATAGCAACACATTCGTCCGGGTTAAGATTTCTTGATGGCTCTTTACCCATAAGCTTTCTTACCTTATCCTGAACTGCAGGTATTCTGGTTGAACCGCCGACAAGCAGAACCATATCAATGTCCTGCTTGCTAAGAGATGCATCATGGAGTGCATTTTCAACAGGTGCAACTGTCCTGTCCACAAGGTCAGATGTCATATTTTCAAACTGACGTCTTGTAATCTGTGTATCCATATGAAGCGGACCTTCTTTAGTCATCGCTATGAATGGAAGATTGATATTAGCTGTCATGGCAGATGAAAGCTCTTTCTTCGCCTTTTCTGCCTCCTCACGGATTCTTGCCATCGCAGCAATATCCTTTGCAAGATTTACCCCATTGATAACCTTGAACTGGTCAACAAGATACTCAACAATTCTTGCATCAAAATCATCACCACCAAGATGATTATCCCCGGAAGTAGCAAGCACTTCTATCACATTATCACCTATATCAATAACTGATACGTCAAATGTTCCACCGCCAAGGTCATACACAAGAATCTTCTGTGCATGTCCATTGTCAAGCCCATATGCAAGTGCCGCTGATGTAGGCTCATTAATTATTCTTAATACATTAAGACCAGCTATACGTCCGGCATCTTTAGTAGCCTGACGCTGTGCATCGTTAAAATACGCAGGAACAGTTATGACTGCATCTGTAACCTCAGTGCCTAAGTAATCCTGCGCATCCATCTTTAACTTGGATAATATAAATGCAGACAGCTCCTGTGGTGTGTATGATTTGCCATCTATCTTTTTCTTATAATCAGTTCCCATATGTCTCTTGATTGAAAATATTGTCCTGTCAGAATTGACAGCAGCCTGTCTTTTTGCCACGTCGCCGACAAGCCTGTGTCCATCCTTTGAGAACGCAACAACTGAAGGTGTCGTGCGGTATCCTTCACTGCTTAAGATAACCTTAGTCACTCCACCTTCCATAACTGCCACACAGCTATTAGTTGTACCTAAATCAATTCCTATAACACTACCCATATGCGCTCCATTTCTACATAAGAACTCTAATCTGTTTTTTATTCTAACACATATATATGAATTTTAGTATTAAGTAAAGCAATTAAATTCTAAAATATTTATTAAAGGTTTTACCTGATTGCATTGACATGATGTATCATTTGTATTATATATTATAATACAAGTAAGACAAACATACATAATCACTTCAACAGACATAATAGCTGCCAAAGCCAGCTAAAACCTGGCAGAAAGGAGATTTTACATGGTTATCGAATTAGATATGGACAGCAGCACCCCTATATACGTGCAGCTTAGGAACCAGATAGTTAAAGGAATTGGAAAAGGCGAGCTTGCTGTCGGAGAAAAACTGCCTACAGTAAGACAGTTAGCCGAAGATGCAGGAGTTAACACTATGACAGTCAACAAGACATACCAGATTCTTAAAGCAGAAGGCTATATCAAGATTGACCGGCGTCTTGGTGCCTGCGTATCAGAAAATATTGACATGAGCATACAGTTCCGTGAAAAGATGGAATCTGAACTTGAACTTCTGTCAGCAGAAGCCTATATAACTGGTATGAGCAAATCAGAATTCTTACAGATATGTGACAGTATGTATTCAAGAATGAAACCTGCCACACCCTGAAACAAAATCTGCTGCCAATACAGACAAAGATGTGCCAGCCTGGCACAGGAATGGAGATTAATATGAGTATAGCACTTTTTATAATAATTTTTGTCACTGATATGTTCCTTTTTGCCATATTCCATTATGTGTACGAGTCCAACTATCAGTACAAAAGCGGAATGTACCTCGGTGTACATATTCCATCAGAACACAGCAATGACGAAGAAGTTCTGTCTATCGTCTCAACATGCAGACGTACTATGAAGCGTTTCAACCTGATTAATGCGGTACTGTCAATTGCAGTTACCTTATTGATTTTTTATAATCTAATTATATTTACATTTGTATACTGCTTATGGCTTATTATATACTGTGGTGGTTTACAATATCTTTTAATTGCATCACACAGAAAAATGTATGCCCTGAAGATATCAAACAACTGGATTATAGAATCACAGAAGCGCAAATTATACATTGACACCAAAATAAGTGCCGACACTGGAAAGACACATGTCACATACTGGTATCACATATTATTTATAATAATCCAGACAGCACTGTTTATTCCATTTATCAGAATGAGAAACAAGGCAGACTATGAAATAATATTTATATTCTTTATAAGTTCTGTGATAGTCTCTGCTGTCGCCCTGGCATTTCACATTGCAATAGGCAGGCTTCAGAAAAATATATACAGCACAGACTCTGCACTTAATTATAAAGTTAACACCACAATTAAAAAATACGCAGGTACTGCCCTTATACTATTAAGTGCTGTCAACACAATTGCATGGTCTTACACAGCCATTGCTACATTGATAACTGGCACTTTGATATCATCAACAATATTCGTGTATACATTTATTGAAATATTATCAGCAGGACTTCTCATCATTCCATTAATAATGGCAAGACATAAAAAAGATGAGCTGTTATCAGCTGATAATAATATTGAATATATTGATGATGATGACTACTGGAAAACAGGATTTTACTATAATCCTACTGACAGAAGGACCTTTGTCCCAGACAGGCTGCAAAGTACCAACTACTCCTTAAACTATGCCAAAAAAGGTGCATGGGTATTCACATGTACTACAGCCGCAATAATAATTGCATGCTTTATATTTATGGCAGCTGTACTTCTTCCATTCATCAATGTTCACATCGATACAGAAATAACTGACAACACATTCACAGTATCAGCAGGCGGTTACACATCTAAATTGAACATTTCGGACATAACTGATATACAGTTACTTGACGAACTTCCAAATGACCATTTTATCAGAGTGAATGGCGGTTCTACAGATACATATGATGTCGGCATATACAAAGGCGACACATATGGCAGATGCAGATTATATATCATGCACGATGCATCGCCAGTCATGATGATAAAGACTGATAACCAGCTCATATTCATGAACTCGCCAGAAGATGGTGTAATCAATAATCTGTATGAACAGCTGCGCAGGTAAATTTATTGCAAAAAATGTGTCACAATATAAACGTCCCTTTATAGTGGGTTACCAACAACACCTGCCTAAAGGGACGCTTATCATTTTCATCTTTTTATAAATCCTGTGCCTTATATATAGCATATCCCTCATAATAATAACTATGGTCTATGCCCTTCATATACACTTCTCTGTCTTCTACTTTATCAGTCAGAGCCTGTTTTAAAATATATTTTATCTCAATATCCTTTATCGGACTTCTCTCCATTGCCAGAAGATAATCTTCTTTGTCAACCACACTCCAGTCTACAACCCGGTTCAGCTCTTTTTTCAGAATCAAATCCAGCCATATTCTTGTACTTCTTCCATTGCCCTCCCTGAATGGATGAGCTATATTCATCTCAACATATTTTTCAATTATCTCATCAAATGTGGACTGCGGCATCTTCTCAACATTTTCGATAGCTGCCTGCAGATACATAACCGGCGCAAATCTGAAATTGCCCTTTGCCATATTCACAGTTCTTATTTTGCCTGCAAAATCATATATTTCATCAAATAAATATTTATGAATTGCTGAAAGCATTTTAAATTTTCTTCCATTCTGGCTAATTCTGTGGAATCTGTGATATTAAGTTTATTCTCTAAAGCCATAACGCTTTCCTTTCTGAATATCCATTGACCTATTACATTTAATTATATCATTCCAGATTCATACTTGCAAAGATAATGTATTCAGCTTGCAAAGATAATATATC
Source organism: uncultured Lachnospira sp. (assembly GCA_934359185.1). GTDB lineage: Bacteria > Bacillota > Clostridia > Lachnospirales > Lachnospiraceae > Lachnospira. The sequence continues at coordinate 9,356 of CAKRLE010000013.1, forward strand.
ACTTATTCCCATGTGGAAGTCTCACTCTGAACACGGCCCTCTTTAACTTTTCTCCATCAAATGGAATGAGTGGTGCAAGATAACTTTTGCCCGATATTGTGTTATTAAATGCAACCGCTGCAAGCCCAATCACACATCCTGCCACAAATCCCGGCACATTAAATATTGCAGTGAGAATCAGGGTCAGCACTCTCACAAATTTCATGGCATATCCCATCTCAAAGCTTGCCTGTGAATATGTTCCAACGGTGACAACTGCCATATAAAGCAGAGATTCTGTATTAAACCAGCCTGAACTTACCGCATATTCGCCGACAACAATACCTGCAACTATGCTCAACGGAGTTGACAGAAGCGATGGCGTGTTGACAGCCGCCATTTTAAGTCCATCAACAGACATTTCAAGTATAAGAAGCTGCCACACTATAGGTACAGTTATGTCATCGCTCACTGTGATGAATGACAGCCACTCCGGAATCCATGACGGATTATTGATAAGAAGAAGCCACACAGGCGTAAGAAGCATTGTGACAAATGTAAACACAAACCTCGACAGCCTGAGATAAGTTCCGATAACCGGCGCAAAATTATAGTCATCTGCCTCTTCCACAAGGTCGAATATAGATGTCGGAATTATCATAACTGCCGGCGAATTATCCACAAGAACAACTATATTGCCATCCAGTATTGCTGCCGCCGCTGTGTCCGGGCGCTCTGAATATTTAAACTTGGGAAACGGGCTTATCCATCTGTGCGGCAGAAGACATTCCGCAAGGCTCTCGACATTCATAGTAAGCGACTCAACTTTCACTTTAGAAATGCGCTTTTTAATATCATCAAGCAGACTCTTGTCAACAAGGTCACTTATATAGCACACTGCAACATCAGACCTTGAACGCTCTCCAACTGAATATATTTCCATACAGAATTTCTCATCACGTATACGCCTTCTTAAAAGTGCCGCATTGTGAACCATTGTCTCAACAAAGCCATCTCTTGAACCTCTAAGCACCCTGTCCTTCCATGGCTCCGACACATTTCTTGCAGGATATGTCCTGCAATCAATAAGAACTGCACTCTCAAATCCATCTATAAGCATGAGTGTGACACCTGATAGAAATGCAGTAACCGCCTTTTCAACATCATCACAGCTTTCCGCCTCTGTGTACGGCATTCCTTTCACTAAAAAGGTATCGATATCAGACAAATCTTCCGGCTTTAATGAATAAAAAAACTGCATAAGCTTCTCTATCATATCTTCCTGCACAAATCCATCCACAAAGAAAAAACCGGCTTTTCTGCCGCCGATAACGATATTTCTTGTAAGAATATCGAAATTAGCTGGCACATTAAGCCGGTTATTGATAAGGGTCAGGTTTTCATCAAGTTTATTAGAAAATTTATTATGTGACATAACAGGCTCTCCCTTCAAGAAACACTTACTATTAAAGTGTTTCCTGAAAAGATACGCTTATTCATGTCAAATCACATGGTACATTTAACTACTGCAGATAGAAGTAAAATGTGCTATTCGTTCCTGAGTAGTAATCAGATCTGGAGCCGTTTCCATATATTCCTAAATCAATCTGATAGAAAGGCTTTGATGGATCAATTGTTATGCTGTTATCAAAATTATTAAGTTTATCCTTTACCTCTTCCAGCATGCCTGACACTGATGTCATATCTTTATCATCACCATGATATGCCTTTTTGCTTTTTGACTCACCATCTTCACCATATATAGAATCTGAGAACAAAACATCCTGTGTTGCATTAGGAATATCAATTCTATATATATTCAGCTGTACAGAATCAGCTATAATCTGTGTGAGAGAATCATTATCTATTGAATTGATTACTATGCTTCTGGCTTTTTCAAAGTTAACTCCCTCCACCATAAGGGATTTGCTCTTTTCACTAACCATCTTCATATACATTGATGTTGTCTTGGGAATAGCTGATGTAAGAGGCACTCTTATATTCCACTCAACGCCATCTTCTATGAATTTAACTCTTAATTTATCACATACACCAGATGCCTGTCTTGCTGCCATATATGTCGTAAAGTCTGTATTTCTAATCTCTTCCTTAGCTGATTCGTATATCTTCTTAGCCTCTTTCTGGTCAAGCGGAACATCATTATTAAATCCGATATTTACTCCATTAGAGTCTGGCAGGCTAAGATATATATTCTGATACTCCTCAGACTTGCTAAGACTGCTAATTATGTCATTATACTGTTTTGAATTAACAAGGATTTTTCTATGTCTTCCAAGCAATCCATCCTTAAAATATATATCTATATCATATACCCTGACATTCTTTGAATTGTACATGTCAATTCTGCTCTTTCCCTTACAGTTATCGTATGCGTCAACAAACTTCTTAACAGATTCCTTATCATCTATTTTAAAAGAGAACAGCTTATTATTGTAATAGTCATCATATCCTGTATAATCACTGTTAAATCTGTAATCACCAGATTCAATCTTCACATATGATATTTTATCCACATCAGGATTATATGCTTTCATTCTGACAGTACCTATCGCAATAATACCAGTAAATACAATCGAGCATACAAAAGCTGCTGCAAATGATATGGCTGTTTTTTTCAATAACAGTGTCTTGTCACCTGTGAGCAGTTCATATACAAGCATCGCAATGAATGCCCCGATAATAACAAGTCCTACAGACATAATTGTACTTACGTTGGATATATCATTAATTGAATTTACTATTGCCATCACAGCAAAATCGAGAATAACAAAACCAATAACAGTTCTAATTGCAAACTGTGCTTTGTTACCTACTGTCGCCTTACCTGCTATCTCACTCTTTCTTCTGTTAAAGAAATAAAAACCAGCAGCAGTATATATAACAGCAAGCACCAGTGTATAAATCATGCTGGATCTGCTAGTCAGTGTTCCTGTCAGTCCACCTGTTGTATAGGTCCTTGCTCCAAGTCCCATAACATCACCAAATACAACATTTACAAGCATATTTCTCATTTTTCCAATCACAGGGACTGTAACCGTGTGCGATGCAAAGTCAAACATACTTTGAACTGTAAAAATCATCAACTCGCTTAACACCGCTGGAAGAAACATGATTATTCCTGAAAGACATATATTACTGATAAGATTACCAGTAACTGAACATGCAAGCACAATAGATGCTCCACATATCAGATTACATATTATTATTCCCACAACAGTCCATACAAGCGATGAGACAGAATATACAAAATACTCATGATATATAGCCATTGGCACTGCAACCGCCACAAATACAGCAGCGAACATAATTAACTGCCATGCTAACACTGCCGCAAGCTTTGTAAGATACATGTTAAGCCTTGTGTATGGAAGTGAATTATAGAAATCCGAGCTGTTTCTCTTATTATTATAATTAAATGCCATAAGCATAAGTATAGGCGTTACAACAACAAATGTAGCTATTAACACAGTAAAATCAGATATAGTAACTGATGTCGAAATACTGCTTCCTGTCTGCCTGAAATAATTCTGATTTGCTGAGCCTTCTGATATTAACGTAATAGCCGGTATTACTGCCATTATGACAGTGGCAAGTATTCCTATAATCTTTAACTGCAGGAAATTATTAATAAACAGCGGTATGCTAAACACCTTCTTATTATTCATCTTCCTTCACCTCCATCTGCTTATCAAATTCATATCCTAACGCTTCCATCTCATATGTGAATACCTCTTCTAATGTAAGTGGCAACACATCTAATACAATAGGATTCATAGCTCTGAATCTTTCAATCATCTGCTCTCTGTCACCATTAACTATCATGTTGGCAACTGAACCCATCTGACGGTATCTTGTTATATTCATATCCCAGAATTTACTCTCATTAAATTCATGGTCAAATGCAACCTGAACCTTAAACTGTGTAGTCTTCATCTCCAATACATCACTATCAAGCACAAGTCCGCCCTTGTGAAGCAGTGCAAGATGATCGCATATATCCTCAAGCTCTCTCAAAGAATGTGATGTAACTATAATTGTTGAATTCTTCTCTGCCACATCATCACATATAAGCTTCTTTACAAGATTTCTCATAACCGGGTCAAGTCCGTCAAATGTCTCATCAAAGAACATATACTTTGCTCTTGTTGAAAGTGTGAGAATAATCGCCGCCTGTCTTTTCATTCCCTTAGAGAAATTCGCTATATTCTTATCAGGGTCAAGCTTGAATATTCCTGTAAGCTCCTTAAATCTTTCCATATCAAAGCTGTCAATAAGCCTGGCATACATCTTCGCCATCTTATTCATGCTCGCACCTGGAAGAAAATATAAATCATCTGCAACAAATGCTATATTACTTTTAGCCACTGGATTCTCATATACTGGTTCATCATCAATATACGCCAGCCCCGAATCAGGCTTATATATTCCGGCAAGTACTCTTAAAAATGTAGATTTACCAGCACCATTTGATCCTACAAGACCATATACACAGCCATCCAGGATATTGCAGCTGACTTCATCCAGCGCCACAAATGAATCAAACTTCTTAGTTATGCCCGCCGCTCTAATCATTATCTTTCACCTCTGCTCCATTATATTTTTTATTAAAACATCCATCAACTATATCAATCAGCTCCTGCTTCGATACGCCAGCTATAACAAGCCCTGAAACCATCTCCCTGAACTCTGACAGCTTATCCTTGGCTAATACACTTGCTTTCTCCACAGCATCATCAGCAATAAACGCTCCTTTACCTGGCACCGTGATTATAACCCCTCTTCTTTCAAGCTCCGAATATGCTTTCTGAATTGTATTCGGGTTAATCGCAAGCTGCATAGAAAGCCCTCTCACTGACGGCATCTTAGTTCCCGAAGCCATAATCTTCATAAGAACCTTCTGCTCAACCTGATTAATAACCTGTTCATAAACCGGCACTCGAGACATCAAGTCAATTACAAACATGTTATCACTCATAACATTCCCTCCGATAATATTTTTGTCACAACTGTACTATGTATGTTAGCACAGTTGATATATATAAAATATCCCCTCCTGCCATTTTTGTCAAGAGGGAATTAAAAATTTTTATTACATAAAGCAAATCTCAAACCAGACGAGGTTTCGTTAGAAACCATTAATTGCGTATTTGCGCGCCCTGTGTGCGAACAGCCCCACCGCCTCACAGTCTGCAGCTTCCCTGTCTGCGTATGCTTACTTCACCTGGCGTTCTGTCGTGTTGGTCTTAGGCTGGTGTTAGACAAATGCCAATCAGAATGCTAAACGTCCAAGCGAAGCGCGTTTTTAGCATTCTGATTAAACAGGCATTGTCGTGCCAGCCTTAGAGCAACTAGACAGGTTAGACCCCGTGAAGTAAGCATACGCAGACAGGGAAGCTGCAGACTGTGAGGCGGTGGGGCTGTTTGCGCACAGAGCGCGCAAATGCGCAATTAATCTATCGTGGTGGCATTAGGATATATCCTCTTCATCCTCGCATCATCATAATGCACATCCATCCACTCCTGCCAGCTCTCTGCCGCAGGCACTTCCTTTCCACGCTCATCATATCTAATAAGTGCCATGCACGAAACCACAATATTACAACACATAAATGCAACAAGTGCCCATGTCAGCACCTTTCCAAACTTCAGAGGAATCTTTTCAATCCACGAAGAAACCGTAGGGTACAACAATTTAAACCATACAACAGCAGCTATTCCCCAGAAGAAACAGTACAGCAGATTAATCCTTCCTCCAAGATTATACTTAAATCCACTGTAATCCCAGAAAACCTTTCCAAATACTATCTCTGTAAATACAGAGCACAGATATTCATATGCACCACCAAGTAATGTTCCTACCCAGAATAAGAACCAGTCACTCTTATCCTTGTATCTATAAAGAAGTGCTGTTACAATCGCAATCGCAAGTCCCCACACAATACTGAATGGTCCCCATACAACACTGCTTCTGCTCATCCACACGCCTGCCGTTATGCGGCAGAATATAGTCTCTGTTATATCACCTAAAAATGCTCCTATAAAAAACAGCATGATTATTTTATAAATATCACATCCACTTGCAAATACATTTTTATCTCTCTCCTGTACTTTGACAGCAGATGCCTCTGGATATGCCCTGTCTATTCTATGGGTTACTTTGTTATAAATCCAGTTGCCAAGCCTTTTACTGAATTTATCTATATTGTCATTGGCATTCTCTAGCCACTCCGCATTCTTTTGCTGTCCTGCATTTCTTAAATTCTTTTTTTCTTTTCCCTTAACCAGCACAAATGATGCTGCAATATCAACTGAAAGAAGTGCAATAAGTGCTATAAGTATAATGTGCATGACAAGTTTTGGCATATTGGAATATACGCTAAGAAACATATCATTGCCATATCTTACAGCCAGAAATCCAAGTGAACCTTTCACTAACGATACTGCAGCACAGATATATCCGTCAAAATTCCATTTGAAACTGCCATAATCCCACCACCGCTCATGGAAATATCTCTCAATCAGATGTCCAGCACCCCACTCAATAACTGCCGCATATATAACAGCAAATACAAACAGCGCAATCCCAGTCATTCCCTTAAGACCTATTGACATAAGGATTGCACCGATTCCATATAAAACACAGAATGGTCCATTCACAAGACCTCTGTTGACAAATCTTTTGTGTTTCGTTGCCCCTACACACACTTCATAAATCCATCCAAGAAATGAATATATGAAAAAGAGCCACAATAACTGATATACACTATAATTACCCATTATTATTATCTCCTCTGTCCGTTATAGCACATGTATACCATATTTTAGCCAGTCACGCAACGAATTATAACCCGAAACTTCTACCTGTTCTCTTTTATTATATTTCTGCTATAGATATATGTCACGACAAAATACCCACCATATATAGCCAGCAGGAATACAAACGTCATTCCAACCGATGCAAGCATTGCTCCCATCCCAAGCGAATCAAGTATAATTCCTATAAACTTAATTCCAAAGATAGAATGTATAATTGCAAGAATCAATGGAAATGCAAAAAATATTCCTATCTGCTTAAACAGTGCCATGTCAATCATTCTCTCATCGACACCGATTTTCCGTATCATTCCGTATCTTTCTTTATTATCCGAGCTGTCTGACAACTCTTTAAGTGCAAGAATAGCTGCACTGCTTATAAGAAAGATAATCCCAAGATACAGAGCTATAAAAGTGACCATCGCTCCAAGTCCCACACTGCTGTCTATCAGCTCCTGGCGTGTATTGAATGTAAGCCAGCTCGACTCATTATATATCTTCTCACATATATCATTAATCTGTTTATCTACCGCTTCTTTATCAGCCTTAGAAGACACGCTATAATCAGCACACATTCCCACACTTGAACACTGTGATTCATCAACAGTATTATCTGCAACAAGGATAATCCCATTATTCATATGCTGTGCTGCAATCTGTACAAAACCATACTGACACTCATTATATCCTGCCTTTAACTTCTTTCCGTTCATTTCAATGGTTACACCATTTTTCAAAGCCATATTATACATATCTACAAAAGATTTGTAATCTGTGAGCATAATAAATTCATCATCATCAAGCTCATATGTCTTATTGCCGTAGAGCGTTGCAACTTTATTATAATCGCTTATCTTCATGACCTGACATCTATTTGTATAGATAATATTCGGATACATCTGCTGTATTCTTTCAAAGCTGCCTCCAAGGGCATCCTTTAGTTTAACATCAGTTTCATACACACTGTAATTAACAATATCTTTTAATTTTCCTTCAACATCAAATCCATTAGCTTTAAGTGTCTCTGCGATACTAAGCTTTGAATCCTCTAAAATTTTGTCATTCCTTTCGCTGCCGCTATCTGGCTCTGATGTACTGAACGCATCTTGTATCTGGGCATAACCTGGCTTAAAAAACTGTACGTCAACAGGTGCAGTCTCATTGATATTGCCTGACATAGAATCCTTCATTGACAATGCACCAGAAAGTACACTTATCGTAATAAACAGCATAAGGCAGATAATTGTCGTTGAGAATACAGTTGTGTTAATCTTGCTGCAGAACTGCCTTAAAACAAAGCTGTTTATGCCCTTATAATACACACTTTTTATGCTTGAAAAAATTCTTATAAGAAGACCTGACAACGACCAGAATATAAGAAATGTCGCTATGCTTCCAAGCGCTATCGGTATACCGATTTTATCAATAGTATTCATCTTATATACGCCTTTAGTAACCATCCAGTATGCGTATGATAAAATTCCCACAGCTATTATGAAAACTACCGTACAAAGCCATGGATTCTTCATGCTGACTTTTTCTGATTTCCTGCTGGCATTGATAAGGTCAATAATCCTGCATCTGCTTATGTTAATTGTATTAAATACCATCACAATCATATACATGATAGCAAAATAGATAAGTGTCTTAACACATGCCGGTGCTGAGAATACGAACTTGAATTTAGTCATGTCCGCTTCAAACAGATTAGCGACAAGAACGCTCATAAACTGGGATGCCACAACTCCGACAACTAATCCGACAGCTAATGAAATAATTCCTATAAGAAATGTTTCCATGAACAGAATCATTGAAATCCTGCGTTTGCCCATTCCAAGTATCATATATGTTCCAAATTCTTTATTTCTTCTCTTTATAAGAAATCTGCTCGCATATATAATCAGGAAACCTAATATCATCGAAACGAAAACACTCACACCTGACAGCATTTCATTCATCAAATCTATAATCTCATAGGTTGTTTCATTCACATCCATCATAACTGTCTGGCTGTCAAGTGAATTAAACACATAGAATACTGCCACACCTAAGATAAGAGTAAAGAAATAGACGGCATAATCTTTAAAACTCTTTCCTATATTTTTAAGAGATATTTTAAAGAGCATTGTTCAGATCTCCTCCAAGAAGTGTTACAACATCAATGATTTTATCAAAAAATGCTTTGCGGGAATCACTGCCCTTGTGAATCTCGTTAAATATTTTTCCGTCCTTGATAAATATCACTCTGCCAGCATAGCTTGCTGTAAAAGCATCATGTGTAACCATAAGGATTGTCGCTCCAAGGTCGCCATTAAGATAATTAAAGCTTTCAAGAAGCATTCTTGATGACTTGGAATCAAGTGCTCCTGTTGGTTCATCTGCAAGCACCAGCTTAGGATTAGTGACAATCGCTCTTGCACTTGCAACTCTCTGCTTCTGTCCACCTGACATCTGATATGGATATTTGTTAAGCACCTCTCTTATTCCAAGCTTGGATGATATATCCTTAACCCTGACATCAATCTCTTTTGCTTTCACATTCTGTATTGAAAGTGCCAGTGCAATATTTTCATACGCTGTAAGTGTATCTAAAAGATTAAAATCCTGAAATATGAATCCAAGTTCCTCTCTTCTGAATTTATTTAATTTGTTGCCTTTAAGTCTGGTTATATCTTCACCTGCAACATATATATTGCCTGATGTCACCTTATCAAGAGTTGATATACAGTTAAGCAGTGTCGTTTTACCGGAACCACTCGCTCCCATTATCGCAACAAACTCACCATCGTCAACTTCAAATGACATGTTATCAATCGCTTTAGTAAGACTGGATCTGTTGCCATAATACTTTTCAATTCTGTCAATTTTAAGTATTGTATCCATTATTCCATCTCCTTATATTTTATGTGATGTGAAATCCGGGTTCTTACACCTCTCTGTCATTTTCCACATCATGGATATATAATAGTCTTACTTCGGCATTTTGTCGCATTTCCAATGTTACACAACATTACAAATCTGTAATATTACAATACCTGTTTAAAGAAGTCATTTTTATAGAATGTTATATTAACCTGTGTATATTCTCCCTCTTTTGATTCTAATTCAATCTTATGTCCAAGCTTATCGCATAATTTCTTTACAATATATAATCCCATTCCTGTCGCCTTGGAATAATTCCTTCCATTCTGCCCTGTAAATGATTTATCAAATACTCTTGTAATATCCGCATCACATATTCCAATCCCATTATCATATATACTTACGACAACGCAGCTCTTATCCTCTGTCGCTGCAATCATAATTATATTTTCCGCCTTTTCTTTATCGTGATATTTGATACTGTTGCTCACAATCTGGTTTAATATGAATTCAAGCCATTTTGAATCGGTCATGATATCCATGCCAAGATTATCTACCTCAAGATTAATGCGGTTTTCCAATAGATAATCTTTATTCCTTATTGCCACAGCATTGACAACCTTTGAAAGACGGCATTCATTGATGATGTAATCTTTCTCAGCATTTTCACTGCGGACATAATAAAGAATCTGCTCTATATAATTGTTTATGCGCGATAACTGTGTCGATATCTTATCAATCAGCTCTTTCTCCTGCTTTGCATTACTGTTCTGGTAATTATGCAGCATAAGCGTAAGTGAAGCCATAGGAAGCTTGATTTCATGAATCCACATTTCAACATATTCCTTGAAATCTTCCATTCCTACGCGGTACTGTTTGACATTTTCAGCCATAGAACGCTCTGTCTCATAAAGCACATTATAGAGAATCTCGCCCTCATAAAAATCTGGTTTTGACACAGTTTCAATGACCAAGTATTTCTTATCTATTCCCTCAAGATTACTGAGTAATTCATTATAAAAGTGTTTCTTTTTATAATAGTCAATCGCAGCTATCAATATATCCGCTATACATTCTAACAATGCTAATGCCAGAATAAGTTCTGTCTGCACTTTAAATGCAATACATAACATAATGCTTAACACCAAAGTTACACATATGATAATAACTGTGTATATCCTGTCTTTAACATATCTTCTAAAATCAAAATGTCTCATACGAGTATATATCCCTGTCCTTTTCTAGTCTCAATCGCATCATCATAGCCTATATCTTTAAGCCTTGCGCGCAGTCTGCTTATATTGACTGTAAGCGCATTGTCATTAAGATATTCTTCGTTATTCCACAGCTCTGTCATAAGCTCATCTCTTGACACGATTGTATCTTTCTTAGATAGCAGATACATAAATATTGTCATCTCATTCTTGGTAAGAAGAATCTCTTTCTCGGCAGTATCGCCAACACCTGACATACTGCCATCTGCATTTTCTACATCACTGGTCTTATATCGTATAACACCTTTCTGCGGAAGTATCGTAAGTCCTCTGTATGTCGCATTAGTCTGTCTGCTCTCAAGTCTTTTAAATATCGCATTAATCCGAAGCAGAAGAATTGTCGGATTGTATGGCTTGGTAATGTAATCATCTGCCCCATAGCTCATAGACAGCACTTCATCTGTCTCTGAATCCCTGCTTGTCACCATAATCACCGGAATATCAGATACCTGTCTTAACTGCTGCAGCACCATCTCTCCGTTCATGTATGGGATATTGATATCAAGAAGCACAAGGTCTGCACCTGACGATACAATTGCCTCTTTCACATTATCAAATGCTTCCAGCACATCCGCTTCATATCCTGAATTATCAAGCAGTGCCTTTAACTCGCTGCTTATGTCTTTGTCATCTTCAACTATCAATATCTTTTTCATACGAAGCTCCTTTATAAGCATTATAAACCGACTCCGTCAGCACATTTGGAAGTTACCTTCACATAGTGCCAACAGAGTCGGTTTTATTAATTTCTATACCATCTTTTCTACTGCTTTTACCCATGCATGATCAGGGTCATCACATGGTGTGAGCTGTCTGGTATCAGCGCCTGCCATAACCCAGAGATAATACACCTGATATCCCGGAGCTGCTGCCACTGGATGATAACCATTTTTAATGGCTACACTGTCACCATTTTTAATAATATAACTTTCTCTTAAAGTCATATCATCATTATACATTACCTGAATGCCAAAGCCCTGTCCAGGATTTACCTTAAAATGATAGATTTCCTCCATGTTTACCTCAAATGGAAGATTATCTGTATCATGCTTATGTGATGGATAACTAGACCACTGTCCCGACATGCTGTAAGTCTCACCAAGTACAATTCTGTCTACCTTTCCCTCATATTTTGATGTAATAATGTCATTGACATCTCTCTGCCAGTTAAGCTTGCCTCTATGCTCTGTAGTAACGTCATCTTTGTCTATTACAAATGCTTCATACTTCTTTCTTGCTTTTACCTTACATACACCAATTTCAAGCATAAGGCTTCCTGTTGCTGTAACTTCATACTTAGAATCTCTTGGAACATACACTGTAACCGGCTTTCCATCAAATACGTTTCTTCTTGAACCCAGATTATCAAAATTAACACCATCTACTTTGACATTACATGTTCCCTGCAAGATGACTAAACCAATCTCATACTCTCCTGAATCATATTTACCGCTCTCACCTGGCTCAAGTCTTATTAAATCAAAACCTATTAAATCCAGCTCAGATTCTTTATCTACTATCTCCTGATATCCCTTATTATCATTACCTTCATAAAATCTTCTCATGCGATTTTCCTCCTAGCTTTAATCAATATCAGAATATCGGGATTGCGTGAGGGTGTCAAGAGTTATCGCTTATCACTTTGTTCTTTAATTTCATACCGCATATCATCCGTTGGCGGTTCTAAATTCCCCTCAAGATATGCATCTGGTAAATGTCTTTTATATACATTTGTTATAACAGTTCCGGCTGTCCTTATTCCCTAGACATTTCATTTAATATAATTCCCACATTCCTCATGTAATAACTGTATACCAGATGAACTATCAATGCAAATAATGCATTTACTACAATAATAGGCATGCACCAGACTACTCTTATTATCACAAATGTCCTGTACACATAAGCTGCAACAACATGTGGTAAAATAAATCCGATTATACAACTGCCAAATGCCACAAATAACCACATCCATGTAAAAACTCTCTTTTTCGCTTTTAAAGATATTCCATGATGCTTCTTTCGGATTATAATTAAAAATATTAATAAACATGAGGCTTCTGGCATAATGGTGGAAGCCTCTATTTTATTCTTATATAATACACATTTATTTTTATTTTTTCATAACGGGTACATTATGTCGGTTATCGGGTATATTTTGCAATAAATAGATAAAATTTATAACTTTCGAATTTCAATATTACTCTCAAAATATATATTGCACATTTAAAATATATATGATATATTCATTATATAGTGATGCATAACTAAATATATTAAGGAGATTTCATCGATGAATTGTATAATGAATGGAGAATAACAACAAGGATTACTACTCTGATGCTATAACCCAGATTCGCAGCAATCCACAGATGTATGAGCAGTATATAAAATTATCATCAAATCCTTCGTGGAAAGAACGATTTGATGATTTTCTAAGAGGAACAAAGACACTTCCTCTTCTATATGATCCATTTTTCAAGGCTATATTCAATGCAGATATCCACAGAGAACGACTTTCAGAATTAATCAGTGCCATTCTTGGACAAGAAGTGAGTGTTGTTGAGGTAATACCTAACGAGGACAGTACTTACATGGGCGCACTTATTATTATGGATATCGTGGTAAGAATGTCTGACGGAAGTCTTGCCAATATTGAAGTCCAGAAGGTTCCATATCTGTTCCCGGCTGAACGAATATCGTGTTACTCGTCTGATCTGCTTATGAGGCAGTACACCAGACTTAAGAACGCAAGTCTTGCTAATGGAGAAAATGTATTTTCTTATAAGAATCTGCGCCATGTCCATACTATCATCTTCTATGAAAGGAGCAGCGAGAAGCTTATAAGCAGCCTTGATGAAAAATTTTACTTTCATGTCGGAAAAACCATATTTAACACAGGCATCAATGTCGAACTTTTGCAGGACTTTCATCTTATAAACCTTGACACTTTCATCAAATACAGATATTCTGATATTATCAATGGTGATACCACAGTGACACGATATGATTATGATGAGTCTGTATACAAGAATGAACCAAGCGATGATATGAAGCAGAAAAGGCTTATGTATCTTATGCTCCTGACCACAGATAATGTATGCGATATGGACAGACTTCTTAAGTTATACCCTCAGCTTGCTGGTATCATAAATGACATTAACGAATATATCAGCAGACCTTGGGAGGTGTTGAATATGTTTTCAGAAGCATTACGGATATTGGATAAGAATTCAATGGATTTACTTATAGATGAGATGAAGCAGGAAGTTGATAAGGCTCATGCGGAATTAGAAGCAGAAAGAGAAAATTCTCAGGCTGAGATTGCCCGATTAAAAGCCGAGATTGCAGAACTAAAAAAGCAATCAAATTCTTGAATACAGCAATAAGCATATAATTTAACAACGTATAAACTCCCCTGACAGCATATTATCTGTCAGGGGAGTTTTTATAAAAATCACTCTCTTGCATGGCAATTTCTAAGCGTGGTGCTATCGCACCACACTAAGAAATTGCTCATTACTTGTAAAGCTCAACAAGTTTAAGAAGGTGCTCATATCTATCCTTAGCAGCCTGCTCAGACTTAGCAAAGAGTTTCTCTGCTCTTTCTGGGAATGGCTTAATAAGTCTTGTGTAACGAGCCTCATTATTAAGGAATTCCTGATATGTACCATCTCCCTCTTTAGATGTAAGAGTGAATGGATTCTTGCCCTCTGCCTTGAGTGCTGGGTTGAATGAGAAGAGATTCCAGTAACCAGCCTTAACAGCCTTCTTCATCTCATCCTGGCAATGGTTCATACCACCCTTAGCGATACCGTGAAGTTCGCAAGGTGCATAACCAATAATAAGTGATGGACCATTGTATGCTTCAGCTTCCTTGATAGCCTTAAGAGCCTGTGCTGGATTAGCACCAAGTGCGATCTGAGCAACATATACATAACCATAGCTCATAGCGATTTCAGCAAGTGACTTCTTACCGATTTCCTTACCAGCTGCAGCGAACTGACAAACCTCACCGATGTTAGAAGCCTTAGAAGCCTGTCCACCTGTATTAGAATACATCTCTGTATCGAATACCATTACGTTAACATTCTCGCCTGATGCAAGTACATGATCAAGACCACCGAAACCGATATCGTAAGCCCAGCCATCACCACCGAAGATCCATACAGACTTCTTAGCGAGGTAGTTCTTCTTAGCTAATACTTCTGGAGCTGTTGGGCAACCCTCAGCAGCAGCCTTCTCAAGTTCAGCAACTAATGCATCTGTTGCTGGTGTGTTAGCCTTAGTATCATCCTTTGTCTCGATGTACTTAGCTGCAGCAGCCTTGAAGCTCTCAGATGCCTTATCTGATGCTGCCATCTCTTCTATCTTAGCGATAGCCTGGTTACGGATAACCTTCTGACCAAGATACATACCAAAACCATGTTCTGCATTGTCCTCAAATAATGAGTTAGACCATGCTGGTCCCTTTAATGAATCCTTGTTAACTGTATATGGTGATGTAGCAGCTGGACCACCCCAGATTGAAGAACAACCTGTTGCGTTAGAAATGTACATCTGCTCACCGAATAACTGAGTAATAAGTCTTGCATATGATGTCTCTGCACATCCTGCACATGAACCTGAGAACTCAAGTAATGGCTGATTGTACTGAGAACCGATTGGTGTCTCAACAAGCGCTGGCTTAATCTCTTTCTTGCCAACATTAGCAACTAAGTAATCAAATACTGGCTGCTCTGCTGCCTGAGATTCCTGTGGAACCATCTTTAAAGCATCTCCTGCCTTAGGACAAACAGTAACACACTCGCCACATCCCATACAATCTAATGGAGATACTGACATTGTATACTTCATAGTTGTATCTGTTGCATGCTTAGAATCAACAAGCTTAATCTGTGATGGAGCTGCATTAACTTCATCAGCACTTAAGATAAATGGTCTGATTGTAGCATGTGAACAAACGAATGCACAGCTGTTACACTGAGCACAGCTCTCAGGATTCCACTCTGGAACCATAACTGCTGTACCACGCTTCTCATATGCAGAAGCACCTGTCTCGAACTGACCATCAGCGATATCCTTGAATGCTGATACTGGAAGGCTGTCACCATCCATAAGTCCGATAGGATCAAGAAGTTCGTTAACCATCTTAACTGTGGCTGGACGGCCTTCTCTCTTAACTTCCTTCTTCTCATCTGTAGCATTAGCCCAGTCAGCTGGAACTTCTACTTTATGTATAGCATCTACACCGGCATCAATAGCCTTGTAGTTCATCTCTACTACAGCATCACCCTTCTTGCTGTATGACTTCTTAGCAGCAGCTTTCATGAACTCAACAGCCTGATCGATAGGCATTACGTTAGCAAGCTTGAAGAATGCTGACTGTAAGATTGTATTAGTTCTCTTACCCATACCAATCTCAATAGCCTTATCAATAGCGTTGATTGTGTAGAGCTGGATATTGTTGTTAGCAATATATCTCTTAGCCTCTGCTGGCATATGGTGGTTAAGTTCCTCGTCTGACCACTGGCAGTTGATCATGTAGATTCCGCCTGGCTTAACGTCCTGAACCATCTTGTATCCCTTAACTACATATGATGGGTTATGACATGCAACGAAGTCAGCCTGATTGATGTAGTATGGGCTTCTGATTGGCTTATCACCAAATCTTAAGTGGCTGATTGTGATACCACCTGTCTTCTTAGAGTCATACTGGAAGTATGCCTGGATATACTTATCTGTATGGTCACCGATAATCTTAGTAGAGTTCTTGTTAGCACCTACTGTACCATCACCACCGAGACCCCAGAACTTACACTCAACTGTACCAGGAGCTGAAGTGATAGGAGCTGGCTTAACCTCTGGAAGTGAAAGGTTAGTAACATCATCAACGATACCGATAGTAAATCTGTTCTTAGGAGCATCCTTAAGGAGCTCTGTATATACAGCAAATACTGATGAAGGTGGTGTATCCTTAGAACCAAGACCATAACGTCCACCAACAAGTGTAACATCATTCATGCCTGCTTCACGAAGTGTTGCAGCAACATCAAGGTAAAGTGGCTCACCAAGTGAACCTGGCTCCTTAGTTCTGTCTAATACTGCAATCTTCTTAGCTGTCTTAGGAATAACCTTTAAGATAGCTTCTGATGACCATGGACGGTAAAGTCTTACCTTAACAAGACCTACCTTCTCGCCCTTAGCTGTAAGGTAATCAATAACCTCTTCTGCAACATCACAGATAGAACCCATAGCGATGATTACTCTGTCAGCATCTGGAGCACCATAGTAGTTAAATAAATCATAGTTAGTACCGAGCTTGTCATTAATCTTCTTCATGTACTTCTCAACTACTGCTGGAAGAGCATCATAAACTGAGTTACATGCCTCACGATGCTGGAAGAATACATCACCATTCTCATGAGAACCACGCATAGCTGGGTTGTTAGGATTAAGAGCATGTGCACGGAATGCTTCTACAGCATCCATTGGACACATTTCCTTAAGATCTTCATAATCCCACTTCTCAATCTTCTGAATCTCGTGAGATGTACGGAAACCATCGAAGAAGTTAATAAATGGAACTTTTCCCTCTAATGCTGCAAGATGTGCAACTGGGCTTAAATCCATAACTTCCTGTGGGTTTGTCTCTGCAAGCATAGCAAAACCAGTCTGACGACAGGCATATACGTCACTGTGGTCACCAAAAATGTTAAGTGACTGTGTAGCTACTGTACGTGCAGATACATCGAATACGCAAGGAAGCTGCTCAGCAGCAATCTTATACATATTAGGAATCATAAGAAGAAGTCCCTGTGAAGCTGTAAATGTTGTAGTTAAAGCACCTGCTGCTAATGAGCCGTGTACTGTACCTGCAGCACCAGCCTCAGACTGCATCTCTGATACTGTCACTGTGTTACCAAAAATATTCTTTCTTCCCTCTGCAGACCACTGATCCACATAATCTGCCATAGGGCTTGAAGGTGTAATTGGATAGATACCTGCTACTTCTGTGTAGGCATACGCTACATGAGCTGCGGCTGTATTACCATCCATTGACTGTCTTTCTCTAGCCATTAATATAAGTCCTCCTTAGATTAAATATATGAGATTACATAATCTCTGCTATTAATTATTTTAGTATCTTTTACGCCAAAAGTAAAGCTGATATTTGACAAAAGATTTTCAGATGTAAGAATTATTGCAAACCATATAATAATTGTATAAATATTCATACAATAAAGCTCTGACACTGCCATACTTATTGTATAGCAATGCCAGAGCCTGTTAATAAAGGGATACATTTATATCATAGCGATAAGCCATAATACCTGGAATAATATTACCATTAATATTGATATCTTTGATTAATCATCTGCACCCTGGAGAGCATCATAACCTGTCTCACCAGTACGAACCTTAACAACATCCTCAACATCATAGATAAATATCTTGCCATCACCGATGTGTCCTGTGTAAAGAGCCTTTCTGGCTGCGTTAATAACATCCATTGGAGATACCTTAGATATAACCATCTCAACCTGAATCTTAGGAAGAAGCTGCATTTCCATCTGGACTCCACGATAATACTCAGGAGCACCTTTCTGTGTACCACATCCGAGAACCTGTGTAACTGTCATACCTGTTACACCGATATCGTTCATAGCCTTCTTTAACTTCTCGAATCTCTCCTGCTTCATAAGAATCTCAACCTTAGTAATCTTCTTATCATCAGAACCAGCAGACTTCTGTACTACTGCAGGAACTGCATCTTCCATCTTGGCTGTACCAACTGTCTCGAAATCTGATGCATCAAATGTAAGGTCTGTTGTAGATACTTCAAATCCAGCATAAGCTGATGTAAGACCATGTTCTGTGATATCAAGTCCCTTGATTTCCTCTTCTCTGCTTGCACGAAGACCAATTGTAGCCTTGATAACAAGGAAAAGAATTGTTATTGTCACTGCTGTCCATGCTGCTACTGATACAAAGCCAAGTAACTGAAGTCCTAAAAGTTCAAATCCACCACCGTAGAATAAACCTTTAATCTCCTCACCTGCTACATTGGCAATTGAATATTCTGGAGCTGATGGAGTTGCAAATAAACCTACTGCAAGTGTTCCCCAGATACCATTCATCATATGTACTGCTACAGCACCAACCGGGTCATCAATATGTAACTTATAATCAAGAAGCCATACACCAAATACTACTAAAAGACCTGCTACAATACCTATACAGATAGAACCAAATGCATCTGTTACATCACAAGAAGCTGTGATAGCTACAAGACCTGCTAATGAAGCATTTAAGCACATTGAAACATCAGGCTTGCCATACTTAATCCATGTAAATATCATACATGTAACAGTTGCTACTGCTGGCGCAATTGTTGTTGTAACAAATATTGAGCCTAACTGGTCAACAGATGTTGCAGCTGCACCATTAAATCCATACCAGCCTAACCAGAGAATGAATACACCTAATGCTCCAATAGGAATATTGTGTCCTGGGAATGCGTTAACCTTAATAACTTTGCCGCTTGAATCTTTTTCAAACTTACCAATTCTAGGTCCTAATATCTTGGCACCAATAAGTGCTGATATACCACCAACCATATGAATTGCACAAGATCCAGCGAAATCATGGAATCCAAGCTGTGATAACCAGCCGCCGCCCCATATCCAGTGAGCTTCAATTGGATATATAAGTGCTGATATTACAGCTGAATAAACACAGTAAGATAAGAACTTTGTTCTCTCTGCCATAGCTCCTGATACGATAGTAGCTGTTGTTGCACAGAATACTAAGTTAAATACGAAGCTTGACCAGTCAAAATCTGCATAAGCTGTAAAGATATCAAATCCTGGCTTACCAATAAGACCTGCTAAATCTTCACCTAAAAGTAAACTGAAACCTATAAGTATGAACATTACTGTACCAATACAAAAGTCCATAAGGTTTTTCATAATAATGTTACCTGAGTTCTTTGCTCTTGTGAAACCAGTTTCAACCATTGCGAAACCAGCCTGCATCCAGAATACCAGAGCGGCACCGATAAGGAACCAGACTCCAAATACTTCTGCGTCAACTGCTGTAAGAATTTCTTCCATAAATCCTTCCTCCTGTTTTCATTTCTTTCTTAATTAAATAAAAGCATTAATCATATACGCAAAATAGGCGTGCAACCATTTACCTATGGTTGCACGCCTTTGTGCTTTGCTTTATTTAATTTATGTTGACATTATACATCATGAATTATATAATTATTGAATAAATCGGACATGTTTTATAATTTTCTAAAATTTCTTTAATATTTATTTTATAAAACTTACCCACATGCCTTTTATACGTAATATACGAAAGGAGCTTTAAGCCATGAAATCAAACATTTCAACAATACAGCCATACATACATATCACATTCAGGGATGTTCCTGAAAAGGAGCTTACAACTCCATGCAGAATGCATATATACGATGCATGTTCTAAGAACCTGCATGGTATGTCTGTTCCTGATTCATTAAGCGTAATACCTTCTGCTGGATGCGTATGGATAATTGCATACAATTCACCAGCACAGTCACGTTTTATATGCATAGGAAGCCAGTCAGAAAAAACAGATGTAGACATAAGCGGCTATGACAATTATTTCATAGCTGTATTTGATGATGACGCAGTATATTTTAATAAAGGAGCTTCTGATACACTTACTCCTGCTGCCATTGCAGACAGAATCATTGATTTCAAACCAGATAAAACATGTCCTGAATATGATTTCTTAACAGAAATTGCTGACATTGATAATTTTGATGACAAATGCAAAGCTTTTAATGAATATCTCTCATCAAGCAAACGCCGTTATATATCAGGCAAAGAGGTTGCCAATATGCGTTCTGTCATACTTAATGCAGACGGTGACTGTTCTGTTAATACGTTATCTGAGATAACAGGGTATTCATGCAGGCATATTAACAGGCTTTTCAACGCATCATATGGTTTCGGTCCTAAGGATTTGTGCAAACGTCTTAGATTCCAGCATGCCCTCAATGAGATTTTTACAGACTGCAGCCGTCAGAATTCTGAATTTATCCAGAACATAGGCTACTCCGACCAGGCACATTTCCAGCGTGAATTCAAATCCTTCATGGGCGAGACACCTAAACAGTTCATCCACAGGATAAAATAACACAGCTTCCATACTGCCTCACAGCATGAAATCAGCCATAACTGTATTGCTTATATCAATTCCACGTTCTGTAAGCCTTAAACTTACACCGCCGCCCTCATTGATATACTCACAGAGCAGTCCGTTATGGCAGTTGTTTTCTATCTCTTTTGCATAAATGCTTTTAATATCGCACCCGAATATCTTCTGAAACTCGTCATATGATACGCCATCCATCTTTCTAAGCCCAAGAAACATGAATTCTTCCATCATATCATTAGATGTTTCTTTATGCCTTTCGCACGCCTGTCCCGGAATTTCCTCCGCAGCGCACCTGATATACTCCTTCATATCTGCCGTATTAGTATAACGGTATCCCTTATAATATCCAGATGCACCAAGCCCCGTTCCTATATAATCTGTCAATTCCCAGTACGAACAGTTATGACGCGACTCAAATCCCGGTCTGGCATAATTAGATATCTCATATCTTTTATATCCCATTCTGGTAAGATAATCTAATGTCCCATGATACATTTCACGCTCAACATCCTCATCTGGCAGCTCTGGATAATGTGATAGATTATCATAAAGCTGTGTGCCTTCTTCCACTATCAGACTGTATGCTGATATATGCTCCGGATTCAGAGATACAGCTTTTGCCAGCCCTTCCATATAGGAATCCATTCCCTGTCCTGGAAGCGCCGCCATCATATCTATATTAATATTGTTAAATCCCGCCTCTCTTGCACACATAAAACTTTCAACAAACTTCTCATATGTATGTATTCTTCCAAGAAGTTTAAGTGTTGCATTATCAGTTGACTGTAACCCAAAACTTATCCTGTTAATGCCACTGTCAATGTATATTCTCGCTTTTGTCCTGGTAAGTGTTTCCGGGTTGCACTCTATCGTCACCTCTGCATTATCTGCAAACCGGAATTTGTCATGCAGCGCGTCCATCACAGCTGCAATATGCCTCTCATCTATGCATGACGGCGTACCGCCTCCGATAAATACAGATGCCACAGGGCGGTTATCTGGTTCAAGGCTTTTTATTTCATTAACAAGTGCTGCGATATATTTCTTTTTGGTATCCTCATCACTGGCATATGACAGAAAATCGCAGTAATTGCATTTTTTCACACAAAAAGGGATGTGGACATACACCCCAAAAACATCTGGATTCATATACACACCCCTTAATCTTTATTCTTCATCAAGTTTTAATACGCTCATGAATGCCTTCTGAGGAATCTCTACATTGCCAATCTGACGCATACGCTTCTTTCCCTCTTTCTGCTTCTCAAGAAGCTTCTTTTTACGGGAAATATCGCCGCCATAACATTTTGCAAGGACATCCTTACGAAGTGCCTTAACCGTCTCTCTTGCTATAACGCGGCTTCCGATAGCGGCCTGGATAGGAATCTCAAACTGCTGTCTAGGAATCTCAGATTTGAGCTTCTCGCACATCTTACGTCCTCTCTCCTCTGCACTGCCTGCAAATACGATGAACGAAAGTGCATCAACCTCTTCCTTGTTAATAAGAATATCAAGCTTACAGAGATTAGATTTCTCATACCCCTTCATCTCATAATCGAATGATGCATAGCCTCTTGAACGTGATTTAAGTGCATCAAAGAAATCATATATAATCTCATTAAGCGGCAGGTCATATTTTAACAATGCCCTGGTCTGCTCTATATATTCCATTCCATTGTATATGCCTCGTCTTTCCTGGCATAACTTCATTATAGGACCGACAAACTCTGTTGTTACCATAATCTCAGCACTTACCATAGGTTCTTCCATATATGCAATCTCAGATGGATCTGGCATATTCGATGGATTCGTAAGGTCTATGACCTCTCCATTAGTCTTATGAACCTTATATATAACACCCGGAGCAGTTGTCACAAGATCGAGATTATATTCTCTCTCTAATCTTTCCTGTATAATCTCAAGGTGCAATAATCCCAGAAAACCACATCTGAATCCAAAACCTAATGCAATTGAAGTCTCTGGCTCAAACTGGAGTGAAGCATCATTGAGCTGGAGCTTTTCCAATGCATCACGTAAATCCTGGTACTTTGAACCATCTGCCGGATAAAGGCCACAGTAAACCATAGGATTAACCTTTTTATAACCTGGAAGTGGTTCTGCACATGGACGCATATCATCGGTTATAGTATCACCAACTCTTGTATCTGATACATTTTTAATACTTGCTGTAACATAGCCAACCATTCCTGCGCTTAATTCATCGCAAGGAATAAACTGTCCAGCTCCGAAATAGCCAACTTCAACAGCTTCCTCGACAGCACCAGTTGCCATCATACGGATTTTAGTACCTTTCTTAACTGTACCCTCTACAACTCTGCAGAATACTATAACACCCTTATACGCATCATAAAGTGAGTCAAATATAAGTGCTGATAAAGGTGCCTCTGGATCTCCTGTTGGCGCTGGAATCTTTTCAACGATTTTTTCAAGAACCTGGTCGATATTGATACCATTTTTGGCGCTTATCAGTGGTGCATCCTGTGCCTCTATGCCAATCACGTCCTCTATCTCTTCAATAACTCTCTGTGGTTCAGCACTTGGAAGGTCTATCTTATTAATAACAGGAAACACATCAAGGTCGTGGTCAAGTGCAAGGTATACATTAGCAAGAGTCTGTGCCTCTATGCCCTGTGCTGCATCTACAACAAGGATTGCTCCATCACAGGCTGCAAGTGCTCTTGAAACCTCATAATTAAAGTCAACATGTCCCGGTGTGTCAATAAGGTTAAATATATATTCCTGTCCATCACTGGCTCTATATACAGTTCTTACAGTCTGTGCCTTGATTGTTATTCCACGCTCTCTCTCAAGATCCATGTTATCAAGCACCTGCTCCTGCATCTCACGGCTTGTAAGAAGCCCTGTCTTTTCTATAATTCTGTCAGCAAGTGTAGACTTGCCATGGTCAATATGAGCTATTATACAAAAATTTCTGATATTCTTCTGGTTAATCTTAGCCATCAATTATTCCTCATTTCTTTTCTTTAAAGTATGTCACTATTCCCTGCGCTATCTTAGATGCCACTTCCGAATCATTATTCTTTAGAAGTGATGCATCCTCTTTGTTGCTTATAAATCCTAACTGTATAACAAGGCTGGCACATTTGGACCTGGAATTAACATAATAATTCTCATCAGCATTAGTAACTGTACCATATTTAACGCCTCTGTTCCTTATACCAGTTATCGTTGACATGCTCTTTCCTATAGCGTCTGCCGCCGATACTGAATTGGCTGGTTTCTTGTTGTTAACCCATAGTTCAAATCCACTTACCGCAGTATTCTGTGCTGAATTCAGTCTCAGGGAAACAAGCAGATCTGATTGTGATTTGTCACATACAGAAACTCTTGCTTCATTGGCAACTGTTTTATCTGAGTCCCTTGTAAGGACAACTTTGATGCCCCTCTGCTCAAGTTCGCTTTTAAGCTTCAAGGCAACAGCAAGCGTGACATTTTTCTCTGTAAGCCCATTAGCACTTGCACCAGAATCACTTCCACCAAGTGCCGGGTCTATACAGACTGTATAACTCCTGCCAAGCGTTTCTGCCTGTGTGACAGCTGACGTACTTGTGTTTTCCTGCCTGCTTTTTACTGTAGCTGACGTACTTGCAGCACTTGTTTCCTGCTGTGGGATATTATTAATTTTATTATTTTTTAGAAATGCAGACAGATCATAGCCATTATAATCAGCATATACCATTAATCCAAATGCAGCTATTGCTAACAATGTAATAACAGCTATAAAGTTATCTAATCTGAATGGTTTCTTTGAAGGCTGTTTTGAATTCCTGTTCTTCAATTCAATCCTCCTAAGTTTTGCTTAACATATCTATTTTCTATAAGCCAGGCAAAAATGTCAATACCAATTCGATATTTGTTTATGAATTCTTTACCATTTCCTTCTTTAATCTTCTGATTATCTTCTTTTCAAGTCTCGATATGTACGACTGTGATATGCCAAGCAGATCGGCAACCTCTTTCTGTGTCATTTCCTCGCCATCAGAACTTGTAAGTCCGTATCTTAAATCAACTATTTTTCTTTCCCTGTCAGACAGCTTTGCTATTGCACTGTTTAATATCTTCCTCTCCGCCTCATTTTCTATATCTTTATATATAACATCCTCATCTGTTCCTAATATATCAGACAATAAAAGCTCATTTCCATCCCAGTCAACATTGAGAGGTTCATCAATCGAAACCTCTGCCTTAGTTTTGTTATTTCTTCTAAGATACATAAGAATTTCATTCTCAATACACCTTGATGCATATGTTGCAAGCTTGATATTTTTATCAGGCTTGTATGAGTTAATAGCCTTTATAAGTCCTATTGTTCCTATTGAAATAAGGTCTTCGACACCCACTCCTGTATTATCAAATCTTTTTGCTATATACACTACAAGCCTTAAATTATGTTCTATCAGGCATTTCCTGGCGTCACCCTGATTATCTGTTGCAAGCTCCTTTATAACTCTTGCTTCTTCATCTGCCGCAAGTGGTGCCGGCAGCACCTCTGAACCGCCTATATAATGTACATCTGGCTGTGAGATTGTAAATAAACTTTTAAATCCCGGTACCACCTTAAACTGAAATCTATCCTCTACTGCTACCTTTAATACCATAACTATTGTCTCCCATTTTTTATTAATAACGGATTTACCAGCATGTCATAATCATCCCCATGTGATATGACATTTTCGCTGATTCCTACCAGAACATCTTTTAGATTTATTTCGATACTGCTGTTGTATATTCGGAACGTTTCGGCTGTAAACACTTGTATCACACTATTCTCACAGCCAACTGAACTTATGGGAATATAGTGTACTTTTTCCTTCTGACCTATATATATGTTGTCAGGAACAGCATTTTTATCTATAACACATACCGGCTTGCCATTATATGGATCTGTGAGATGATTTCCGGTATCAACCAGCCCTCTCACCGTAAAGCGTCTGCCTGCAGCACCAATATCCACTTTTACCATATACTCTCTTATCTGCATAATCTTCACAACAGCCTGCGCGCATATTTTAATAATAGCTGCTGCGACAATCACATATGCCAGAAGTTCCGGACGTGATAATATCCTTTGTCCAATAAACCTTCCCATGCCTGTATATGACACAAGCATATGGACAGCCCCTGCAAGAGTAAATGTTATAACGTAAAGAATAACTGTTCCTTTAATATTTCTTTTAGGATTATATGTACCACTGATAATCATAATCATCAGGAAGCTGACTACCAGATATGTACATATATGAAAAATGTTTCTGACGGTTCCTGTGCTTATCTGTACAATGACAGCCCACAGTGCTCCTAAAGTGGCTGAAAGAAAAATCTTTGAGTATGAAGCAGCATACCCACAGACCTTATCCGTGTAATAAAGCACTATGTAATCCATAAACAGATTAAGCAGGAAAAAAACGTCAAGATATACAACGATTGTCTATCGCCTCCCTCTCTATCAGAACATCCTGTTGTTGTCATTACCATTGCTGACAACATGATGTATTATAGACAGGTCGTGATAAGAAATTTGTCGCAAAGAGAGGATAGAAAAATTTTATTTAGAAAAAAATGCCCCGCCAGTTACCTGACGGGGCATATAAAAATTATTAAATTATTATCTACGATTCTTCTGAAGGAATGTTGGTATATTAATTCCCTTTTCAACCTTACTGCTTGTAATCTCACCAGGAGTCTTAAGACCTGGAACTGGCTCTTCTGAAGCATATGAAGGTGTAATTGATGCTGCTGCCGGCTGAACAGGTGCTGTAGATGCCTGTCCACCTGAATATGAATATGTAGGCTTAGCTGCTGGTCTTACACCTGATGCAACTCTTGTCTGTGCAGAAAATCCTGCCATTGCATTGTTAACATTAGTGTCCTCAAGACCTGTAGCGATAACTGTAATAGATGCGAAATCTGTAACTGAATCATCATATACAGCACCGAAGATAATATTAGTATCATCCCCTGTAAGCTCTCTTACATAATCTGCCGCATCATTAGCTTCCATAAGTGAAACATCACCAGAAATATTAATGATGACATCTGTTGCATTATTAATAGTTGTCTCAAGAAGCGGACTCTCAACAGCAATCTTAACAGCCTCAAGAGCTTTATCATCACCTGTTGCTGAACCGATACCGATATGGGCAACACCCTTATCCTGCATAACAGTCTTAACATCGGCAAAATCAAGGTTGATATCACCAGGATTATTGATAAGGTCTGTGATACCCTGAACGGACTGCTGAAGAACTTCATCAGCTTTCTTCAATGCCTCTGGCATAGTTGTTCTTCTGTCTACTATCTCTAAAAGCTTATCATTAGGGATAACGATAAGTGTGTCTACGCTCTCCTTAAGTCTCTCTATTCCTGAAAGGGCATTATTCATACGTGTCTTAGCCTCAAATCTGAAAGGCTTGGTAACAACACCAACTGTAAGAATCCCCATCTCCTTAGATACCTTAGCAACAACAGGAGCTGCACCAGTTCCTGTTCCACCACCCATACCACAGGTAACAAATACCATATCTGCACCCTTGATGGCCTGTGTAATCTCTTCTATGCTTTCCTCTGCTGCCTTCTCTCCAACTTCTGGATTGGCACCTGCGCCCAGTCCCTTAGTCAGTTTCTCACCAATCTGAATAGCTACAGGAGCTTTACATAACTGCAATGCCTGTCCATCTGTATTAATCCCGATGAACTCTACTCCTCCAACATTCTCATCTATCATTCTGTTAACTGCGTTGTTTCCAGCTCCACCAACGCCCACTACTATTATCTTTGCTGATGACCCTGAGTCATTTGTCATAATTTCTAACAAGGGAACTGCCTCCTTTTTTTGCACTACTAAATATAATATAAAATTTACAGTAAAATATCAATATGTTTTTCAATTTTCTTTCTTAAATATGACTGATGAATTATTGCCATTATACTCTGAAAGATACAATGTACCATTCATCCCTTCAAGGCTGTCCTCCATCTGCTTTAACACAAATAACTTTTCTGTGCAGTCCTCCACACTTCCAAGTTCTATTTTAACATCATCCATATATAATGTGACATTATAAGATGAATCGAAATATATCTTATCTATACCAAGCTGATACTTATCAAACGCCTGTGTAAGATCAAGAATATTACCAAATACAGACATATTATCAATCTCAAGCTTTGAATTAAGGACTATGCTTTTAAATTCGAGTCCTTCTATCTGTGGAACACCTTCATACTTCAAAGATGAGCTCTCTACAACTGTACCATCCTTATCAAAGTACATGTTGCAGCCCATATAGCTTATATACCCGACTATCGGCTTCTCATACACTGTAACTGTCAGTTTGTCAGGCCATGTCACATCCACATCATATTTCTGTACAAATGCTATCTGCTTATCTTTCTTTCCAAACAGCATATAAAACAGTATGTTAGGATTGTCGCCGCCAAATATGACATTATTGAGTTCTCCCGGCGCATAGTGGGTTCCACCTATATACTCTATAGATACAGCCCTGAATACATATGCACTTACACCTGCAAACGCTGCCACAACAACAATCAGTATGATAATAAGGCGCTTTAATATTTTCTTTTTATGTGCATTTCTGTCAAGCTTTGTACCAATACCACCCATATTCACCAACGCCTTTACATCTCAAGTTTAATCTGGCCAGACACATTCATAACAATCCCAACCTCTGCAAGCAGTACTACTGCCGACGAACCGCCATAACTTATAAACGGAAGCGAGACACCTGTATTAGGAATAATATTGGTAACAACGGCTATATTAAGCACAACCTGTATTGCTATATGTGCAAACACACCTGCTGCCAGAAGCGTTCCAAATAAATCTGGTGCATTCTGTGCTATATGCGCTATTCTCCACAGCATAACAACAAATACAAGAATAATGCACACCGCTCCAAATAATCCAAGCTCCTCACATATAATAGAAAATATCATATCATTCTGGGACTCTGGTATGTATCCAAGCTTCTGAAGGCTCTTTCCTAATCCTTTTCCAAACAAACCGCCTGAACCAATGGCATATAATGCCTGCACAGTCTGATAACCTTTGCCAGTAATGTATTTTTCAGGATCTACCCACACAAGTATTCTGTTAAGACGGAAACTTCCTGTCATCTTATTAGAATTAATCATGCCTGACACCCATGTATACAGACCAACAAAACCCGCAACAGCAGCCGCTCCTAATGCTGCAAATATCTTATATCCTGGATATGCCACAAATATCATGACAAACCCTATTGCAAATATAATAAGCGCACTGCTCATGTTATTAGATATTATAAATACTGCAACTCCCTGTATTCCTGCCGAAATCATAAAGATTATAAATGCATTTTTAAGCTTGCGGACCTGCTTGCCATATCCACATACAAGAGCTGCAATCAGAACAATGACTGCGAACTTAGACACGTCGGCTGGCTGCACGCCACCAAACACAGGGAATCTTATCCATCGCTTGGCGCCATTAGCACTGCTTCCAAACGGAATAAGTGCAAACACAAGTCCTAATGCAAATATATACAGGACTAATGCATATTTCTGCCAGATATGGTAATCAAATCTGTATGCCATATACATAGCAACAAATCCAACTATTGTAGATAAAAGCTGCTTGACAAAATAAGATGCTGCATTGCCACTCTCCATCTGTGCAGTATATGAACTTGTACTATATATCATCACCAGTCCAAAGCCAACCAGAAATATAGTCACAAATAAAAGACTGTAATCAAAATATCTCTCTTTTGGCTTTTTAACTCTTTTTGCCATATAAAACCCCTATTATTAAAGTTTGTTAACAAAATCCTTGAACATTCTTCCACGCTGCTCATATGATTCAAACATATCCCAGCTTGCACACGCAGGAGATAAAAGGACTGCATCACCTGGTCTGGCGTTATCAGCACATATCTTTACAACCTCTTCCAGCGAATCTGCAAACACATAATTCTTAAATCCATATTTATCTGCTGTCTTTGCTATCTTAGGTGCTGTAACCCCCATAAGGACAAGCATCTTAACCATCGGATTAAACGCTTTCACATATTCATCAAACTCTGAGCCCTTATCGTATCCTCCACCAATAAGAATTGTTGGACGCGACATCGCCTTGATTGCCTTGATTGCTGCATCGGGATTAGTTCCCTTGGAATCATTGTAATATACAACATCATTCTTGGTTGCAACATATTCAATTCTATGTTCTACTGCTTTGAATCTCTTAATCTCATGAAGCATTATGTCCTCTGGAACACCTGCTGCTTTAGTAATATCTATTGCAGCGCATACATTTTCATAGTTATGCTCACCTATCAGATTCATATCATGCACATTCATAAGAACTTTGTCTGTGCTTCCATCATAATAGTGTATGTTTTCATCTTCTACATACGCACCCTTAGGTGGTCTCTGCCTGCTTGAGAACCATACAACATCTGCCTTGCACTCATTAAGTCCGAACTCTCTTAACACATCATCCTCATAATTAAGGACACATACCTGGTCTTTAGTCTGGTTCATGCTTATATCCTCTTTAGTCCTGATATAACATTCCATGGTATGGTGTCTGTTAAGATGGTCTGGTGTTATGTTAAGTATAGCACTGACAAGCGGCTTGAACTCGTGTATAGTTTCTAACTGGAAACTGCTTATCTCTGCTACAGTATATGAATCATCTGTTGTTTTTGACACTTCTGTTGTGTATGGATTACCAATATTGCCAACAACAAATGTATTATCCTTCCATGCTTTCATAATCTGTCCTGTAAGCGCTGTTGTTGTAGTCTTTCCATTAGTTCCTGTTATTGCAAGAAGTGTCCCCTTATCAAAATGATATGCAAGCTCTATCTCTCCCCATACAGGAATACCTGCGTTCTTAAAATTAAGGACAAGTTCGCTGTCAATTGGAACTCCAGGGCTTATGACAAGCAGATCATATTCCTTCTCACTTCCCTGTGGATAACTTCCAACATACACTTCCATTACAGGCATACCCACTTTTGCTTTAATATCCTCTGGTTTTAATTTATCATTGCCATCATAAAGCACAACGTCTGCATTTTCCTGTATCAAAAGCTTAGCTGCACCAATTCCGCTTATTCCAGTACCTGCTATGAATACTTTTTTCCCTTCAAATTCCATAATCCATCCTCCGTGTTACGACTGCATTATCGCGCAATATGCGTCAATCGTATATCTTTTAATTTTACTATCATTCATATATTATTTCAAGGTATATGGCAGTACATTTTCAAAGAGTTCTCTTATAACAGGAGCTGCTATCGTTCCGCCATAATATGCCCCGACCGGCTCATCAATAAGGCACATCGCCATAATCTGCGGGTCATCAACGCTTGAAAATCCTATAAAGCTTGCAATGTATCTGCCAGAACCTCTTGGAAGCTTCTGTGACGTGGCAGTCTTTCCTCCAATGGAAAATCCTTCTATATAAGCTTTACTGCCTCCACCTTTTTCCACAACCTGCCCAAGTATATCCCTCATTACATCACTAGTATGTTTATCGATTGCATCAGACTGTATACTGTATGTAAATTCATTAACAGTTTCATTATTATTGTCAACCGTCTTTACAGCAAAATGTGGTGTAACAAGATTCCCGCCATTAACAATTGCTGCTGCCGCTCTTATCATCTGCATGGGCGTTATCTGGAATGACTGCCCGAACGACATTGTAGCAAGCTCTACCTCGCCAACTTTTTCCTGCTTATGTATAATTGTTGAAGCTTCTCCTGCTATATCTATGCCTGTTTTAGACAAAAGCCCAAGTTTTCCCATATATTTATAAAATGATGATACACCTACTCTTCTTCCCCACTCAATAAATGCAGGATTACATGAATTCATAACCGTTTCAGTAAAAGTCTGGCTGCCATGTCCTGTTGTCTTATGACATCTTATCGTCCTGTCAGCCACAACTGTCCTTCCACCGCATGAATAGTGGTCGTTAAGCGTACACACGCCTGTCTCCAGCGCTGCCGCCGCAGTTACCATCTTGAAAATCGAGCCCGGTTCATATGTATCATTGATGCAGAAGTTTCTCCATCTGGCATTGAGAATATTCATATCTGTCTCACCTGAATATGGGTCATTCAGATCATATTCAGGTGTATTTACCATTGCAAGTATCTCGCCATCGGACGGATTCATCACAATTATAGATACACTTTTTGCCTGGCATGACAACATTGTTTTTTCAGCAAGCTGTGTTGCATAGCTCTGAATGTTATAATCCAATGACAGAACAAGATTATCGCCCTTATCAGGCTCATCTCTCATCTCCTGATACTCATCAAGCTCAATCCCCCATGCGTCTGTCACTGTAAGTATCCTGCCTGATTCGCCCGAAAGCTGTTCATCATACTTAGCCTCTATCCCTAATATTCCCTGATTATCTGCACCTGTAAATCCTATCACCTTGGACGCAAGGCTTCCATATGGATAATACCTTTTATAATCCTCATCAACTTTGACACCTGGATAATTGTAATTCCTTATCCTGTCCCCAGTCTCCTTGTCTACATTAGATTTAACCTTCTCTATAGACGATACTTTTTCAACCCTTTTCCGCGCAGTCTGCTCATCTATAGCAAGTTCTCTGACAAGCATCTGTATGACGCCTTCAGCATCTTCAATCTGGCTGTGAATCACAGACACTGTACATACTGTGCGGCTTGAAGCAAGCACAACACCATTTCTGTCTAATATCTGGCCACGCATCGCCTTAATGCTTCGTTGACGCTCATGCAGATCAGAAGCCTTATTTGAATAATATTCTGACTGGCATACCATAAGTACGCACAGCCTAACAATAAGAACCACTGATGCCGCCACAACGCACATAGCAGCAGCGAACATTTTCTTTCGATGCCTCATATACGGCATTCTGTTAGTTGTGTTAAACTTTAATACATTTTTATTCATAAAAATCCGAAAAGCAGCTGATTATAATATAATATTAGCCGCCTTCCGGATATATGTTAATTATTCTCTGGAACCTGTACAGTTGACTCTACAGGACTGTCAGATGTATCCTGTGGTTCCTCTGATATATCTTTGTATATATTAAGATATGGAAGTATTTCCTCATATATGTCATGTGTAAGATTAAGTGCATCATTAGTAGAACCACCTGTTCCATTAGTTCCATATGGTTCATCAATAACAATATACAACACAATCTGAGGATCATTCATAGGCGCGCATCCTATATATGAAACAACCCATTTATTCTCCGAACGTGGCTGCTTCTGGGCTGTACCCGTCTTACCACCAATTGAATATCCGGTAACACCAGCCTTCTTAACTAATCCGTTATCAACCGCATTCTTAAGATATTTTCTCATAAGTTCAGATGTCTTTTTTGTTACAGTATATCTTACAAGTGTAGGCTCTATATTCTTAACAACCTCACCTGTACTCTTTTCTATCCTCTTCACAACATGTGGCTGGTAATAGCTTCCACCATTGACTACAGATGAAAATGCTGCAGCCATCTGAATCATATTAACATTAAGATTCTGGCCGAATGAGTTACAGGCTGCATCAAGCACTGTCATATCAGAACCCTTTATAAGACCCGCTTCTTCTCCAGGAAGGTCAATTCCTGTTTTGCTTCCAAATCCAAGCTGTATCTGATAAGCTGCCATCTTCTTGCCTCCAAGTCTGGATGAAAGCTGTATCATGGCAGGGTTACATGACTGCGCAAGTGCATCTGCAAGCGTGATTATTCCATGGCTGCCTTTACTTGACGATACATGGCACTTAATCTTCTCACCGCTTACCTCCTCATACCCTTTACAGTTAAACGTATCTCCATCAAACGTAACGCCTTCCTCTAATGCTTCTGCTTCCGTGAATACTTTAAATGTCGAACCTGGCTCATATATATTCGAAACACAGTAATTATTCCATAGTGCATACATAGCATTAGTCATATCAACATCTGACATGCCGCTTAATTCTTCTGTCGTATATATCTTAGTCAAATCCCTTGGATTATTAAGGTCAAACGATGGGTAATTTACCATTGCAAGAATCTCACCTGAATTTGGATCCATAGCAATAACTGCTGTAGATTTAGAAGGCCGTTCTGCATTAAGTGCTGCCACTTTCTGCTCTATTACCGACTGCACTTTATAATCAATAGTTGTGACTATATTATTGCCATCCACTGCCTTCTTTTCATTAGTCTGGACTTCAAGATTCTCACCGACATAGCTGTATGCCATTCCATCCGTTCCTGAAAGCTCATCATTATAATAACTTTCAAGACCTAACTCGCCACCATTAGCTGCACTTGCAAAGCCTATAACATCGCATGCAAGTGTATTAAACGGATACTTTCTTATATAGCTGTTCTCAAACCACACGCCTTTAATATCTGGATTATTCTTGGTATCTGCCACCATATCCTGAAATTCTTTAATCTGGTCAGATGTAAGTTCCTTTAACAGTTTTTCATACTGACTGTTTGGCTTAGACGCAAGAATTGATTCAAGATCCGACCTGTTAAGCCCGAAGCACCGCACCAATGCACTCAGTGTAGGCTCCTTATACTTTGAATCAGAAAGTACTGTCTTGGGGTCAAGTATAAGATTATACACTTTCTCACTATACGCAAGGATTGTTCCATTCTTATCCTGAATCTGGCCTCTCTTATATGGAATAGTTGTAGAGGTATATGTCTGATGATCCAGCACTATCTTTGAGTAAGTTTCGCCCGACGTATAATTAATATGTATAATACGTGCTATTATGCCTAAAAAACACACAACAAATACAAAAAAAGCAACGCCAACCTTTTTTTGTGTAACTCTCAGCATTGCTTTTTTCTCTCGTAATTTTTTTCTTTTAATATCTTCGCTATTCATAATCAGTTTCCTTATCTGTGATTACCTGGCAGATGGAATATCCTTATACTGCTTAACATATTCACTTGTAGCAGAATCATATGTAATAACCTGGTTTCTGTCAGGATATATCATACCAAGTTCATTAACTGCTGTGTCAAATATAAGCTCATAATCAATACTGGTATTGATTTCGACCTCTCTCTCATCATTCTCATTAGTTATCTCGTTAAGCTTTGTCTGTAACTGTGTAACAGTATTCTGATTACCCTGGACTGCTGACTGGATATTAAGATACTGTACGCACATAATAAATATAGTAACTACTATAGCAGATACGCCAAGTGTATACAGGAAATTAACCTTATTAGCCCTGCGGATTCTCCTGTTATTTAAACGTTCCTGTCTTAAAGCTTCTTCATCTCTTCTTACAGGTGCTTTTTTTCTTGCAGGAGCAGCCTTTTTTGCTGGTGCTGCCTGTGATTCCTGCTGTGGTACAGAGACCGCATTGCCATACACATATGGATTAGTATTTCTTGTCATCATCGCCTTGTTAAAATCAATACTACTAGCCATCCTTTGGCGTCCTCCCCCTACATTATATTTTCTCAAAGACTCTTAATTTAGAACTCTTTGATCTTTTGTTCTCATTAAGCTCCTCCTCTGATGGAAGAACTGGCTTTCTTGTGATAACCTTCCCCTTAGAAACCTTGCCACATACGCACACCGGAAAATCTGGTGGGCATGTACATGGATTCTCATTATTCTTAAATCGTGTCTTAACAATCCTGTCTTCCAATGAATGGAATGTTATGATACATATCCTGCCTTTTGGATTAAGCCTGTCTATCATCATGTCTATAGAATTCTCAAGCACATCAAGTTCATGGTTAAGCTCAATTCTTATCGCCTGATAAGTTTTCTTAGATGGATGTCCTCCTACTGCACGGCACTTCATAGGAATTGCAGCCTTGATTATCTCATTGAGCTGGAATGTTGTTGTTATCTCTTCATTCTGCCTTGCCGTAACTATATGCTTGGCAATGTTCTTGGCGAACTTATCCTCACCATAATCTCTTATAATTCTATAAAGGTCATATTCACTATAACCATTAATAATATCTTTTGCTGTGAGTGTCTGTCTCTGATCCATGCGCATATCAAGAGGTGCATCTGCTTTATATGTGAAGCCCCTCTCTGCTGTATCAAGCTGGTATGACGACACACCCAGATCCAGTATTATTCCGTCAACTTTATCAATTCCAAGTTCATCAAGTACGAGATTCATATTGCAGTAATTATTTCTTACTATTGTCACTCTTGATGAAAATTCCTGCAGTCTCTCTGTTGCTGCCCTGATAGCATCCTCATCCTGATCAATTCCTATAAGTCTTCCATTATCTGAAAGTCTCTTTGCAATCTCATATGAATGGCCACCTCCGCCGAGTGTTCCATCAACATATATACCATCAGGTTTAATATTAAGATTGTCTATTGTCTCATCCAGTAAAACTGACTTATGTCTGAATTCCATACCATCACCCCTTATCAGATATCAAAATCTATATACTGAATCCAAGGTTCTCCATGTTCTCAGCAACTTCATCCATATCAGTATCGTACGTATTAACTGACTCTTCCCAGACCTCTTTACTCCATATCTCAATCCGGCTTGCGACTCCAACTAATACCACATCTTTCTCAAGCTTTGCAAATTCCCTTAATACCTGTGGTAAAAGTATTCTTCCCTGTTTATCTACTTCACAGGCTGCTGCTCCAGCCAGGAAGAATCTTGTAAATTGTCTGGCGTTCTTGTTGGTAAGTGGGAGAGTCCTTAACTTCTCTTCAAAAGCGTTCCATTCGGAATTGGAATACACAAACAAGCATCCATCAAGGCCTTTAGTCACTACGAATTCGTCACCAAGTGCCTCACGAAATTTAGCTGGAACAATCAGACGCCCTTTAGCGTCAATGGTATGATTGTATTCACCCATAAACATAAATTTCGTCCTCCATCTACCACTTTCAACCACTTGCTACCACTTTCAACCACTTTAGTGTCAATTTTATACTTATTTAATATAAATTTCAACCCTTTTTTGCAAAAAAATAATGGGCAGAAGCCAGATTTTATCTAGCTTCCGCCCATTTATACACCATGTAGTGCTGCATGGTACTAGTACCACATTATGTAGGTTATTATACATTAAATCTGAATAAAATTACATCGCCATCTTTAACAACGTAATCTTTACCTTCCATTCTTACTAATCCCTTCTCTTTAGCGGCATTGTAAGAACCACAGTCAAGTAAATCCTGATAATAGACAACCTCAGCTTTGATGAATCCTCTCTCGAAATCACTATGGATTTTACCAGCTGCCTGAGGGGCTTTAGTACCCTTAGTAATTGTCCATGCTCTTGTCTCTGTCTCACCTGCTGTAAGGTAACTTATAAGTCCAAGAAGTGAATAGCTCGCTGATATAAGCTTATCAAGACCTGATGAGCTGATTCCAAGATCTTCTAAGAACATCTTCTTCTCGTCATCATCCAGTTCAGATATCTCCTGCTCAATCTGTGCACAGATAACGAATACGCCACAGTGCTCCTTCTCTGCGAACTCTCTTACCGCTGCTACATATTTATTGTCAGCACCATCATCTGCGAGGTCATCCTCTGTAACATTAGCTGCAAATATAACAGGCTTAGCTGTAAGAAGGTTATACTCCTTCATAAGTGCCTCTTCATCTTCATCTGCAAGCTCAAAATTCTTTGCAAGATTGCCTGCCTCAAGATATGCTATAAGTCTCTCAAGAAGGTCAACTTCCTTTGCAATATCCTTATTGTTATATGCTGCCTTTTTCTGCTTTGCAAGTCTTCTCTCAAGGACTTCCATATCAGAGAATATAAGCTCAAGATTAATTGTCTCTATGTCACGGAGTGGGTCAATATTTCCCTCTACATGAACTATGTTAGTATTCTCAAAACATCTTACAACATGTACGATTGCATCAACTTCTCTGATGTTAGCAAGGAACTGGTTGCCAAGTCCTTCACCCTTGGATGCTCCCTTTACAAGTCCTGCTATATCAACGAACTCGATAACCGCTGGTGTTATCTTAGCTGAATTATATAATGCAGCAAGCTTGTCAAGTCTCTCATCTGGTACTGTAACAACGCCGACATTAGGGTCGATTGTACAGAATGGATAGTTTGCTGACTCCGCTCCTGCCTTAGTAAGTGAATTAAATAATGTGCTCTTTCCTACGTTAGGAAGACCAACGATACCGAGTTTCATATCTTTATCTCCTTTATATCCATGTATTGTTCTGATAACATAATTTAGTATTATACTACACGAGTACTCTAATCTCAATCTAAAAATGTATCCTGCTAAATTGTACTCATAACGCCCTTAAAATCAGATACATTCTCTGCCGCATCACCGCCAAATATAGCTGAACCTGCAACTATTACATTGGCACCGGCTTCAAGCACTGACAGCAGATTATCGACATTGATTCCACCATCAACCTCTATATCGAAGTTAAGTCCTAATTCATCTCTTAACTTCTTAACCTCTCTTAATTTATCAAGAGAACTTACTATGAACTTCTGTCCGCCGAATCCCGGATTAACGCTCATGACAAGTACCATATCTACCATATGCATATATGGCTTGATTGCAGATACCGGTGTGTCCGGATTAAGTGTTATTCCAGCTTTAACTCCTGCTGCCTTAATCTTTTCGATAGTTGCCACAACGTCAGAACATGCCTCAACATGAACAGTTATTATATCTGCCCCGGTCTTAACAAATTCATCTATATACCTTATAGGCTCATTAATCATAAGATGTACATCAAATACCTTATCTGTCACCTTTCTGACAGACTTTATCACTGGCATTCCAAAAGAAATACTTGGAACAAATAATCCATCCATAACATCTACATGAACATATTCTGCCCCTGCTTCATCTATTGTTTTGATTTCTTCTCCAAGTCTTGCAAAATCTGCAGACAATATAGAAGGTGATAAAATGTTCATCTCTAATACTTTACCTTTCTTTTCAATTCATCATAAAGACATATATAACTGTCATATCTTTCTTTGCTTATAGTACCATCACTCACCGCCTGCTTAACTGCACAGTCAGGTTCATTGACATGCACACATCCGTTAAATCTGCACGTTCCCTCATACTCTGTAAACTCTGGCACATAAAATCTTAATTCCTGCGCTTCAACATCTGGCAGGATAAGTGATGTAAATCCTGGTGTGTCACATACATATGAATCCTCACACATACAGAATATCTCTGAATGTCTTGTTGTATGCCTTCCTCTTCCTATACGGCTCACGTCACCAGTCTCCATTTTAGATTCTTCCAGAAGATAATTAGTTAGTGACGACTTACCTACGCCTGATGGTCCTGCAAGAATTGTTGTCTTTCCTTTAAGAACAGCTTTTACTTCTTCAAGTCCGCTCTGGTCAAGTGTACTTGAAAACATAATCCGGCATCCACACCCGGCATATATATTCCTTATACGCTCACACTCTGCATCATCCACAAGGTCAGACTTGTTAAACAATATTATAGTTGGAACGCTCTGATAATCCATCATAATAAGGAATCTGTCTAAAAGATTAAGATTAGGCTGTGGATTTGCGATTGAAAATACAACAAGTGCCTGGTCAACATTGGCTGCTGCCGGTCTTATAAGTTCATTTTTTCTTGGAAGTATATCTGTAATATTGCCAGTTTTCTCTTCTTCATCCAGAACCTCTATAACAACATCATCACCAACCAGTGGCTTTACCTGATTCTTTCTGAATATTCCCTTGGCTTTACACTCATATACACCAAGGGAATCAACATAGACATAATAAAATCCTGCAATTCCCTTGATTATCTTACCCTTGCTCATATATCAGTCTCCATATTGCAAGTTCATAGTATTAATTATTAGTGCTCTTAGTTGTTGCACTGTTAGAAGCTTTAGTTGTACCTGATGTCGAAGAAGTCGTCGCTTGTGTTGAACTTGAGTTACCTGATTTCTTTACATTAATTGTAACTGTAGCTCCCGCTGCAACCTTATCTCCTGCCTTTACAGACTGTCCGAATACATATCCTTCTTTTACATTGCCTGCTGATGACTGGTATGACACCTTACAGTTGATTCCAAGCTCTGTAAGCTTAGCCTTGGCATCTGCCTCTGTAAGTCCGACAACATTAGGAACTGTAGCTGATTTAGCCTCTTCCTTTCCCTCACTTACTGTTATAGTAACAGTAGCACCAGGAGTAGTTGCACTTGATGCAGATGGAGACTGGCTTATAACCTTTCCTGCCTCAACAGTATCACTATATGATTTCTTGACACTTACCTTAAATCCGGCTGACTCTATTGCATTAGATGCCTCAACCTGATCAATTCCAATAACATTAGGTACTGTAACACTGTCAGGACCAGAACTTATTGAAAGCGTTATTGTTGTATTCTTATTAACCTTAGTTCCTGCCGTTGTTCCCTGTGATATAATTTTGCCCTCAGGTATTGTTGATGATGCCTGCTTAACTGCTTTATATCCAAGGTTAACTGCATTAAGAGCCTCTTTTGCTTCTTCCTCTGTCTTGCCAACAAGACTAGGAACTGTTACTTTGTCCTTATCCTTATCTGATGACTGTGCTGTTGCCTTAGTTGTTGAAACTGCTGTTGTAGTCTCCTGCTCTGTTCCTGAACCAAATCCACCACCTGCAAATAACTTCACAGCAACTGCAACTGTTATGATAACAATAAGAGCAACTATACCTATTCCGATATACATAATAGCCTTATCAAGCTTATCATTGCCCTCGTCATCTATATCATCATCATCAAACTCATCAAACTCATCA
This sequence comes from uncultured Lachnospira sp., assembly GCA_934359185.1. GTDB lineage: Bacteria > Bacillota > Clostridia > Lachnospirales > Lachnospiraceae > Lachnospira. Next base: position 50,352 of record CAKRLE010000013.1, read on the forward strand.
TCATCATCATCATCAAGAAGCTCATCATCTGGCTCTCTTCTTCTCTTAGATTTAGATGCAGGCTTTGGTCTGCCTGTGTCATCATCATCGTCCTCTATCAGAAGGCTGCTCAATTCCTGATCTGCCTTGTCGTCCGCTACTTTATCTATAACATCTTCCTTTACTGGTGCTACAGGACGTACCATCTTTCTTGAAGATACATCTTTGACATCAACTTCCTCTACAGCAAGCTCATGTGCCTGATTATCAGATGCATTCCTGCCATATGAAGGTGCCATTGAAACAAAATCTTCATCTGGCATTACAAGTGATTTCTTAAGATCTGTTATCAGATCTGATGCATTCTGATATCTTCTCTCTGTCTTTTTCTGGGCACACTTTAATATTATTTTGTCAATGCTTATAGGAACACCGTCAACTATAGATGATGGCGCTGGAATATCATCCTGTATATGCTGTACAGCAACAGAAACTGTTGAATCACCATCAAACGGTACTGTACCTGTTATCATTTCAAACAATGTTATACCAAATGAATATATATCACTTCTTTCATCTGAATAACCGCCTCTTGCCTGCTCCGGACTGATATAATGTACAGAACCCATTGCCGCAGATGAATTAATTGTACTTGAAGATGCTGCCTTGGCAATGCCAAAATCAGTAACCTTTACCTTTCCATCCTTAGATATAATAATATTCTGTGGCTTAATGTCTCTGTGGACAATATGATGGCTGTGGGCTGCTTCCATACCCTTTGCAACCTGTATAGCTATGCTGACAGCTTCTTTATATGGAATTCTGCCACGCTTTTCAATATATCTTTTGAGAGTAATCCCCTCTACCAGCTCCATAACGATATAATAGATCCCATCTTCATCACCAACATCATACACATTAACAATATTAGGGTGTGTGAGTCCCGCTGCTGACTGTGCTTCTGCACGGAACTTGGATACAAATGTCTTATCCTCGCTAAATTCTTTCTTTAAGACCTTGATAGCTACATATCTGTTAAGCTTATGGCATTTTGCCTTGTATACGTCAGACATTCCGCCAGTGCCAATCTGTTCTAATATTTCATATCTATCAGCCAAAAACATTCCTTTTCTTAACATATTTAAAATAACCCTTTCCATCTATGAATAACAACAATCCTGTCACTGTTTAACGATAACTACTGATATATTATCTTTACCACCATTATCATTAGCCGTGCTGATAAGTATTCTGGCAGCCTCCTCTATATCAGGATTTGATTTCACTATCTGTAGAATCTGCTCGTCATCTACCATATTAGATAATCCATCTGAACACATAAGTACTATATCGTCAGGCTTTAGTTCTACCGAGAACATCTCAGCCTCAACGTGGCGTTCCCCGCCTATCGCCCTTGTTATTATATTTTTTCTTGTGTCAATTCTGGCATCAGCCCTGTCAAGCTGGCCACTGATAACCATCTCTTCTACTAAAGAATGATCCCTTGTTATCTGTATTATATCATCACCGATAATGTACAATCTGCTGTCACCCACATTAGCAACCTTTAGTACATTATTGAATATCGTTGCAACTACAAGAGTTGTTCCCATTCCCGCGTAATCTTCTGACTCAGCAGCCTTATTGATTACCTCTTCATTCGCTTTGATAATCGTATCGTTGATAAGCGTTATATAATCCCTTCCATTTGATTTTGACAACTGGCTTGTAACACTGTCAACTGTAAGACGCGAAGCTATATCTCCAGCCTTATGTCCTCCCATTCCATCTGCCACTATGAACAGGTTAGGAAGACTTCCAATAGGTTCAACACTGCTATACACACAATCCTGATTAATCTCTCTTATTCTGCCTACATCCGTAGCCGCAACCGCTCTCATTATTCCTCCACTAAGTTAAATCTGCATCAACATTATCGATGTAGTTCTTTCTTAATTGTCCACAGGCACCATCAATATCCCTGCCCATTTCCCTTCTAATAGTAACATTAATTCCACATTTTTCAAGCTTATTTTTAAATTCAGCTATCGCTCTGTGCTCTGACTGCTCGTAATCTCTCTCCTTAATCGGATTAACTGGAATAAGGTTGACATGGCAGTTCATGCCTCTTAGCAGCTTGACAAGCATGTCAGCGCATTCTTTTGTATCATTAACACCTTTTACAAGGCTGTACTCAAATGAAATTCTTCTGCCAGTTTTTTCTATATAATACCTGCACGCATCCATTATCTCACTGATTGAATACTTGTTAGCTATCGGCATCATCGTCTTTCTGAGTTCATCCTCTGGCGCATGAAGCGAGATTGCAAGTGTAATCTGCAGATTATTATCAGCCAGTTCATATATCTTAGGCACAAGCCCGCATGTTGACACTGTTATATTGCGCTGGCTTATATTAAGTCCCTTCTCACTGTTAAGAAGATGAATGAATTTGATAACATTGTCATAGTTATCCATAGGTTCTCCTGAACCCATAATAACTACATTAGATACTCTCTCACCTGAAATGCTCTGAATCCTGTATATCTGGTCAAGCATTTCTGACGGATTAAGGCTTCTGACGCATCCATCAAGTGTTGATGCACAGAATCTGCATCCCATCTTACAGCCAACCTGTGATGATATACACACAGAATTGCCATGATGGTATTTCATAAGAACACTCTCTATAAGATTGCCATCATACAGCTCAAACAGGTACTTGGACGTGCCATCAAGCTGTGAGGTCTGCACCCTTATCGGTTTTAAAGCTGTAAGTATTGTCTTTTCTTTAAGGACAGCGCGCAGATCTGCCGGTATATTCGTACACTCATCATAATCCGTAACAAGCTTCTGGTGAAGCCACTGATATAGCTGCGCCGCCCTGAATTTTTTGCCGCCTAAGGATACAATATACTCTTCAAGCTGCGAATATGACAGTGATTTGATGTCACATAGATTATTTAACTGTTCGTAACTGCTCATATCTGTCCTCTCATCATACTCTTCTTAATCTTGCAATGAAAAATCCGTCATTGCCAAGGTCACCTGGAGCTATATTAATCATGTCTGTAATAAGTTCATATGGATAATTGGAAGTAAACCATTCCACATTATCCTGATTTTCAGCCCTGTCCACTGTACAGGTACTGTATATAAGAACGCCTCCCTCTTTGACATAAGAAGAAACCGTTGAGAGTATCTGTCTTTGCAGCTCTGCCAGTGACTGGACTGACTCTTTAGTAACATTGTATCTTATGTCTGGCTTACGTCCCATTATTCCAAGACCAGAACAAGGAAGGTCTGCTATAACAACATCATATCCACCGACAGCCATCTCGTCTGTCACTGTCGCATCCCATACCTTTGTCGTCACATTTGTAATTCCAAGTCTTGCTATATTATCATCAATAAGTGACGTCTTGGCTTCACTTACATCTCTTGAATCAACGCTTCCATCTGCCGCTATGAGTGCTGCATTAAGTGACTTTCCACCTGGAGCTGCACATACATCAAGACACCTGGCTGACTTGCCTATAACATCACCCGCCGCAAGCATGGAGCTTATATCCTGAACCCAGAAAAATCCCCTGTTAAATGTATCAAGTGATTCAAGATAATCATATCCTTCTATTGCAAGTGCATACTCTGGTATATCATGCGCAGAATCAGTTATTATATCCTTTGCATATCTGGCATTAACATTTTCTTTAGAAAGCATATCAATAAGCTGTTCAGGTGTAACCTTTCCAGTATTACATCTTATAAATGTATATTTGTCATGTGATATTGCTTTAAGCATTGACTCCGTCTTATCTGTTCCATATTCTTTCTGCCACATTTCTACAATCCACTGTGGCATGGAATACGTAACACTAAGATATGTTAAAGGATCTGACTGTGAATCAGGATATGCTGTACTGTCAATATTTCTTGAAATATTCCTAAGCACTCCATTGACAAAACCTTTAAGTGTCCTGAATCCCTTCTTCTCCGCAAGCTTTACAGACTCATTGCACGCAGCACTGACTGGAACCTTATTCATATATTTAAGCTGATAAACGCCCATTCTTAATATACATCTGATAACAGGTTTCTGCTTTGATACCTTGGTTGTTGAAAACTGGTCTATTATATAATCCAGCTCAATCTTATGCTCTATAACACCAAGTGACAGCCTTGATATAAAGCTTCTGTCCTGCTTATCAAGATACTGGTATTTTTTCAGCGCATTTCCAATTACAAGATGGCTCAGCTGTCCCTTTTCAACTTCCATAAGAATCTCAAGAACAATCATTCTAAGATTAACTTTAGTCTCTGTCACTCTTGTTTCCTCCAAAGAGAATTATAAGTCTTAAAAGCTGTAAAATTGCAGCAGCTGCTGATGCTACATATGTCAGGGCTGCCGCCGATAATACCTTTCTTGTTCCGCCTATTTCCCTGCCATCGAGTATTCCCTGGGCTTCAAGCTGCTCAAGCGCTCTTGATGATGCGTTAAACTCGACAGGAAGTGTTACAAGCTGGAATAATACAGCTAATGAGAACATTAATATTCCTATAGTTATAAGTGTATGGTTGTAGCTTAAAATAAGTCCAAGTATGATAAATACCCATGATAACTGCGAACCAATATTAGCCACCGGAACAAGTGCTGACCTGAATGTCAGTGGAACATATCCAACATCATGCTGTATAGCATGTCCGCACTCATGCGCAGCAACACCTACTGCTGCTACAGAAGTTTTATTATAAACTGTCTCTGAGAGATTAACTGTCTTAGTTCTTGGATCGTAATGGTCTGTAAGGCTTCCTGAAACTCTCTGCACTGTAACATCATTGATTCCATTGGCACGCAGAATTATCTCTGCCGCCTGTGCACCTGTTATTCCTCTTGCACCTGCAACTCTTGAATAACGTGAAAATGTTGACTTGACAAGTCCCTGTGCTATAAGCGAAATAATCGCAGCAATAATTATAAGTATATAAGTAGGATCTATTCCATATCCATAATAATATCCGTATCCCATAACAGCCTCCATTTCTGCATTACAATAGCATTCACTGTAATCAGCCTAATTTTTCATTATCTTTAACAGAATATCCTCTTAAGAAATCTGCTGTCTTCATTCGTTTCTTTCCCTCAAGCTGGAGTTCATTAATAACGAGATACCCTCCATCACATTTCACCTTGAAATATGTCTTCTTGTCGGTAACCACACTTCCGCACTCTTTATCATCATCTACTGCTTCAACTGAGGCATCCCATATCTTAAGGAGCTTTCCCTCAATATGTGTAAATGCACTTGGCCAAGGATTAAGTCCTCTCACCATCCGTTCAAGCACTTCTGGCTTCTTGGTAAAATCAAGAAGTCCAAATGATTTATTTAACATCTTTACATATGTCGCCTCATTTTCATCCTGCTTAACTGGATGAAGCTCTCCGCTCTCAGCCTTCTTTAATGTTTCAACTAAAAGCTTTGCTCCTACAACACTTAATCTGTCAAATAGGCTTCCACCTGTCTCTTTTTCATCCAGCTTTACCTTTGCAGTTTCTAAGATATCACCTGTATCAAGTCCCTCATCCATCTGCATTGTTGTAACACCTGAATACTCACAGCCGTCAAGAACTGCCCACTGGATAGGTGACGCTCCTCTGTACTTAGGAAGAAGTGATGCATGGACATTGATACATCCATACTCAGGCATGTGTAAAATCGAATCTGGAAGGAGCTGTCCGAATGCCACTACAACAATGACATCAGGATTATATGTCCTAAGTTCCTCCACAAAGCTTTCCTCTCTTGCTTTAACTGGCTGCAGCACTGTCAGTCCATGCTTAATTGCGCATTCCTTCACTGCAGACATAGACATTGCGCCGCCGCGTCCCTTTGGTTTATCCGGCTGTGTAACAACAGCCACAACTTCATGTCCTGCCTCTACTATAGCTTCAAGCGTTCCAACTGCAAAGTCAGGAGTTCCCATAAATACAACTCTCATATTCTACTCTTCCTGTTCTACATCCATTAATTCACCTTCAACCTTATCAACATAAAGGATTCCGTTAAGGTGGTCTATCTCATGGCAGAGGCATCTTGCAAGGAGCTCCTCTCCCTCAATTATATATTCTTCAAAGTTTTCATCTAATGCTTTAACTTTAGCATAATCAGGTCTTGTCACAACACCAACCTTGCCTGGCACTGAAAGGCAGCCCTCATTGCCAGTCTGGCTTCCGCTTGTCTCAAGTATCTCAGGATTGATAAGTACAAGAGGCTGATCGCCACAATCTATAACAACTATTCTCTTTCTTATTCCCACCTGCGGAGCTGCAAGACCTACACCATTAGCTGCATACATCGTATCAAACATATCGTCTATAAGCTCCGTTATCTTAGGTGTAAGCTCTGTTACCTCCTTCGCAGTCTTTGTAAGAATCTCATCTCCAATTTCTCTGATATTTCTGATTGCCATTGTAACCTCCATTCATATGCATATGTAATAACTAATTAAAATCATACTGCACTAAAATATTATCATATTTTTTATTATCTTTTATATATTCTTCCACAGCATCCTTAAATCTTATAAGCTTATCATATTCTGGTGATTTAATACATAGAATCTGTGAATATATATCTTTGACCTTGTATACCGGTGCAGGAACCGGTCCCGCCACTGCTGCCATATTATCCTTATTACATGCATATTTTATACTCCATGCCTTAATATCATCACATGCTGCTTCAAGCTTTTCACTATCTTTTAATGAAAATGCTATTCTTAACATATTCTGAATTGGCGGATATCCAAGCAGGCTTCGGTATTCTATCTCTTCTGAATAAAATGTATTATAATCATTTGCTGCAGCAGTTACAATACTATAATGTTCCGGTGTATAACTCTGTATAACAACCTCACCTGCCTTGCCAGCCCTTCCTGCTCTTCCAGAAGCCTGTACAAGAAGCTGGTAAGTTCTTTCAGCAGATGCATAATCATTGCCATAAAGTGACATATCTGCAGCAAGAATCCCCACAAGTGTTACATCAGGGAAATCATGCCCTTTTACTATCATCTGTGTTCCAACGAGAATATCTGCTTCATGATTGGCAAAGCTCGACAGTATCTTTTCATGTCCACCTTTCCCCTGTGTAGTATCCATATCCATCCTGAGCACCTTTGCAGATGTGAATTCCTGATTTAATATCTGTTCAATCTGTTCGGTCCCTGCCCTGAAGCCTGATACATACTTAGACCCACACTTTGGACATATCCTGACAGCTGGCTCTTCATAACCACAGTAATGGCATACCATTCTTCCATTCTTGTGGTATGTAAGTGACACATCACAATGCGGGCATTTGAATACATGTCCACACGACCTGCACGATACAAATCCTGCAAAGCCACGTTTATTTAAAAACAGCATTATCTGCTCTTTTTTTCTTAACCTGTCCTCCATAAGTTCTCTTAATTTTCTTGAAAATATGGAACGGTTGCCTGATTTCAACTCATCTCTTAAATCGACTGTATACACTGTAGGCATAACAGCCCCCGCCGCTCTTTTTTCAAGTTCAAGAAGCTTATATTTTCCTGTAGCAGCCATATAGAAGCTCTCAACTGATGGTGTTGCAGAACCAAGCACAACAGAAGCATTCATTGTTTCAGCTATATGAATCGCTGTACGTCTTGCGTGATACCTTGGCGAACGCTCTGATTTATAACTGCCCTCATGCTCCTCATCTATGACTATAAGCCCTATATCTGAAAATGGTGTGAACAATGCTGACCTTGGCCCGATTATTATATTAATCCCACCATTCATTGCTCTCTCAAACTGGTCATATCTCTCGCCCTTGGACATTCTTGAATTAATGATTGAAACTGAATCACCAAATCTTTTATAGAATCTCTGTACTGTCTGATATGTCAGGGAAATCTCAGGAATAAGTACTATTACCTGCTTTCCCATAGCCACAACATGTTCTATCATCTCCATATAGCACAGTGTTTTTCCGCTTCCAGTCACACCATACAACAGATATATCTTTCTTATGTTATTATCATAGTCCTCTATAAATGTATCAACCGCCCTTTTCTGTGCCTCATCAAGAGTAAATCTGTAATCCCCCTCTGAATGTCCTGTATTGATAGGATTGCGGTATACATTATCTGATATAATCTTAATTATTCCAGCTTCCTCAAGGCTTTTTATCGTCTGTGCAGAAATATTAAGTTTAGTTTTAACAATATCAGATTCTATTATTTTATCATCTTTTAAAGCCTCAAGCAGCCTCAGCCTCGCCTTGGCGTTGCCCTTGCGGTTCTTTTCAATTGCCTCTTCAAGCTGTGCATCATCCACATTAAGTGCAATGCTTTTCTTCTCAATATTCTTTACTTTATCTTTAACCGGAAGTACAGTTTTAAGAGCCTGATTCATGGTAGAACCAAATTCATGCTTCATCCAGAAAGCAAGACGTATCATTCTCTCAATTGCAGGAACACTATGTCCATCAATGCTGTCGATATATTTTATCCTGCCAGCATCAAACGATGGCTCATTAGTTATGTTAACTACATAGCCAGATATAAGCCTGTTGCCTTGACCAAATGGAGCAAACACTCTTGTTCCTATAGTTATCTGACCTTCAAGCTGTGCCGGTATGGCATATTGAAATGTCTTATCAAGTTTGTCATAAGATATATCTACAATTATATCTGCGTACATTAAATAAGCCCCTCTACGCCTTCTTCCTTTAACTCTTTAACTGCATCAGCCACAAGAGTTCTCTCGTCCATCGGATATCTTACGCCATTGATTTCCTGATAATCTTCATGTCCTTTACCAGCCACAATTATAATATCCCCAGGTTCACCATTCTTAATAGCATATTTGATAGCCTCTGCCCTGTCTGTAATCTTAACATACTTACCACCTGTCTTTACAAGTGATGACTCTATATCAGCGATAATATCCTCTGGATTCTCATATCGCGGATTATCAGATGTAATAATCGTAAAGTCTGCAAGTTCACCTGATATCTTGCCCATATCATACCTTCTGTCTTTAGACCTGTTGCCACCGCATCCAAACAGACAAACAAGTCTGTGAGGCTTATACTGTCTTAAATCTTCAAGTATACTCTTTAATGCCATCGCATTGTGGGCGTAATCTATCATAAGTGAAAAATCCTCTGAAACCTTCACAAGTTCCATTCTTCCCTTTACCTTAACTGATAAAAGTGCTTCTTTAAGATGATTAATCTCAACATTAAAATGTCTTGTAACCGCTATTGCACACAATGAATTATATACTGTGAATAATCCTGGAAGATGTACCTCCACATCAAAATCACACAATCCATTACATTTATATGTAAGACCAATCTTACCTCTCTGATGGAAAAGATTGATATCAGAAGCATACAGGTCGTTAGTACTTTTAAGTCCAAATCTTTCGACATTACATGTGCTGTTCTTTAATATATCCTCGACATGTTCATCATCGCCATTAACTATTCCAAGCCTGCACTGTCTGAAAAGCCTTGATTTACATTCCATGTAATCCTCAAAGCTGTCATGCTCATTAGGACCTACATGGTCAAGTGCAAGATTAGTAAACACACCTATATCAAACATAATTCCTGCAGTACGATCTAACTTAAGTCCCTGTGATGAAACTTCCATAACAACAGCCTTACATCCAGCCTCTACCATTCTGGCAAAGCTTTCGTGAATCTGGATTGACTCCGGTGTTGTATTCTTTGCAGGAACAGATGTATCTCCTATGATTGTCTCTATAGTACCTATAAGTCCAGTCTTGATACCACAACTCTCTAATACATTCTTAATCATGTATGTAGTTGTAGTCTTTCCTTTAGTTCCTGTTATTCCGATAGTGAAAAGCTTCTCTGCCGGATTGCCATAGTAAACAGCCGAAACAAGAGCGAGTGCGAGTCTGGTATTGTCAGCACGCAAAACAACGCAGCCCTCTTTAATGTCAGATAAATTAATATCATCCTCAACAATCAAAGCCTTAGCACCATTTTCTATTGCGGCTGGTATGAACTTATGTCCATCACTCATAGCACCTTTGATTGCTATGAATAGTCCGCCTTCCGTTACTTTTCTTGAATCTGATGTTACCCCTGTTATCTCTACGTCTGTAGTACCAGATAAAACTGTGTATTCAACTTTTGAAACTAATTCCTGCAACTTCATAACATCTGCTCCTTATTATAATAAGTTAGAATAATCCTGTAATAACACTTGCATTCTCATCAAAGTCAATTCTTTCAGCCGCTGGTGACTTAGGAAGTCCCGGCATAGTAAGTACCTTTCCTGTTAGTACTACAACAAATCCGGCACCAGCATTGACATACACCTCTCTTACATTGACATCAAAGCCTTCTGGTCTGCCAAGAAGTGCTGGATTGTCTGATAAAGAATACTGTGTCTTAGCCATACATACCGGCATGCCGCCAAATCCCATTTCTTCTATATGTTCTAGCTCTTTCTTAGCTGCATCACTGTATGACACGCTTCCAGCACCATATATCTTTTTAGCTATTGTCTCTATCTTATCTGTGAGTGAAAGTTCATTATCATATAATGGCTTATACTCTGATTTCTTGTTCTCAAGTGTATCAATCACCTTCTGTGCAAGCTCCTGACCGCCTTCTCCACCTTTTTCCCATACGTTGGCAAGTGCGAATTCACATCCTAAGTTCTCACAATGTTCCTTGATAAAGTTGTACTCTGCCTCTGTGTCAGTTACAAATGCATTGAGTGTAACTACAACTGGTACTCCGAACTGCTTCATATTCTCAATATGCTTATCAAGGTTAACAATTCCTTTCTTGACAGCTTCAAGATTTTCTTCCTTTAACTGATCCTTAGGAACACCTCCGTTATATTTAAGTGCTCTTACTGTTGCAACTATAACAACTGCATCTGGCTTCATTCCACCAAGACGGCATGTGATGTCCATAAACTTCTCTGCACCAAGGTCTGCACCAAAGCCAGCCTCTGTAACAGCATAATCTCCAAGTTTCATGGCAAGCTTAGTTGCTCTTATTGAATTACAGCCGTGTGCAATATTAGCAAATGGACCACCATGTACAAGAACTGGTGTATTCTCAAGTGTCTGGATCATATTAGGGTGAATTGCATCCTTCAAAAGAGCTGCCATCGCACCTACTGCCTTAATATCTGCAGCAGTAACCGGGGCACCATCATAATTATATGCAACAATTATCTTACCAAGTCTTTTCTTTAAATCTGCCATATCATCAGCAAGGCATAAAATAGCCATAATCTCTGATGCAACAGTAATTATAAAATGGTCTTCTCTTACAACACCATCTGTCTTATTACCCATTCCAATGATGATATTTCTAAGAGCTCTGTCGTTCATATCAAGACATCTCTTCCACACAACTCTCTTAGTATCAATTCTTAACGCATTGCCCTGCATTATATGGTTATCAAGCATTGCGGCTAAAAGATTGTTAGCTGAAGTTATTGCATGGAAATCCCCTGTAAAATGAAGATTAAGGTCTTCCATAGGTACAGCCTGTGCATATCCACCGCCTGCTGCACCACCTTTGATACCAAAGCATGGTCCCAGTGATGGCTCTCTTAATGCCACAACTGCATTCTTTCCCATCTTGCAAAGGCTCTCTGTAAGTCCGATACTTATAGTAGTCTTGCCCTCACCTGCTGGTGTAGGATTGATAGCTGTAACAAGAATAAGCTTGCCATCTTCCTTGTTTTCCAATCTCTTGAACACATCATCAGATATTTTTGCCTTGTACTTTCCGTACATCTCGATATCATCAGCATTTAATCCAACCTTTGCTGCTATATCTGCAATATTTAACATATCCGCTTCCTGTGCAATCTCAATATCGCTCTTTACTTCCATGAGAACATCTCCTTTGTCTTATATAAAATTAAATGTAGTTTTAACTTTTTAAAATCTGGTTATCCAGTTTAATCAGGATTATTCTTAAGAAATTCTTCAAACTCCTCATTAGTCATAAGAATCTTTCTTGGCTTGGTTCCAACCTCCGGACCTACAACTCCTGCATCAGCAAGCTGATCCATGATTCTTCCTGCCCTGTTAAATCCAACCTTGAAATATCTTTGAAGCATTCCTATTGAACCTTTTTCCTTCTCAATAACAAATCTTCCTGCATCTGCAAATAATGAATCTCTATCCTGCTCATTTTCTTTGCCAGCCACATTGGACTCCATTGATGTTATTGAATTAGTAACTTCCTCGTCATATACAACTTCCTCAGTCATATTAGCTTTAAGGAAATCAACTACCCTTCCAACTTCCTCATCTGATACGAATGCACCCTGAACTCGTACAGGCTTAGGATAGCCTGATGGGAAGAACAGCATATCACCTTTACCGAGAAGCTTCTCAGCACCATTCATATCTATTATAGTTCTTGAATCAACACCCGATGATACAGAAAATGCTATTCTTGAAGGAATATTAGCTTTAATTATACCTGTAATTACATTAACTGATGGACGCTGTGTAGCAATTACAAGATGTATTCCTGCTGCTCTGGCAAGCTGTGCAAGACGACATATAGCATCTTCAACCTCGCCTGGAGCTACCATCATCAGATCTGCAAGCTCATCAATAATTATAACTATCTGAGGCATCTTTGCCGGTGGCTGCCCACCATCTGGCATCTGCATCTTTGCAACCTTGGCATTATATCCTTTCAGATCCCTTACATTCATCTGTGCAAACTTCTTATAACGCATTGTCATCTCTGACACTGCCCAGTTAAGCGCACCCGATGCCTTCTTAGGGTCTGTTACAACCGGTGTAAGAAGATGAGGTATGCCATTATATACACTAAGCTCAACAACCTTAGGGTCAACCATGATTAACTTAACATCATCAGGATGAGCTTTATACAGGATACTCATAATAATTGTGTTGATACATACTGATTTACCCGATCCAGTAGCGCCTGCTATAAGCAGATGAGGCATCTTGGCAATATCTGCAACTATAGTCTTTCCAGCTATATCCTTACCAGCCGCAAATGCAATTGCAGATGGGGCATTCTTAAATGTGTCTGACTCGATAAGCTCCCTGAAATGTACACTTCCCGGCTCCTTATTAGGAACCTCTATACCAATAGCTGCCTTGCCTGGAATCGGTGCCTCAATTCTGATATCAGAAGCTGCCAGATTAAGCTTTATATCATCTGATAATGATACTATCTTACTGACCTTAACGCCCTGCTCTGGCTGCAGTTCATACCTTGTTACAGATGGTCCACAGCTTATATCTGTGATAGTAACCTTGACACCAAAATTCTGTAATGTCTGTGCAAGCCTTATAGCTGTATCATGATTTTCCAATGCCTGATTGCCGTTCTTCCTGCCATTGCCTGCTGTAAGAAGCTCAATAGGCGGAAATACATATGTATCATGTGAGCTGGCAGTAGAATCAGTATTCTTTTCCAGCTGGACATCTGTCGTCTGGTTATCTGTCACCTGGCTAATTTCTTGAATATGCTCTGTCTGTGTTAAGTTATTATCAGATTCTTCTGGTTCATAACTTATATCATTATATTCTGATACATTTTCTGTTAATTCAGTGATCGTGACATCTGATTCTTCCTCGGCAATATTGATATCTTGTGCATCTTGAGGCTGTATCTGCTGCATTTCCTGTTTAAATACATTCTCAACAACTGGCTCATTCTCGATCACAACATCTGGCTCATATATATCTTTAGAATAATGATCCGTTATGTCAATGTCCCTACTGACATCAGATATTATCTCTTTAATATCAACACTGTTAGGTGCAGCATTCTCCCTTGGAAGCTCTGTGTCAAGTGTTACACCTCTCGCCTTGCGGCTCATACGCTCCCTGGCTCTCTGTTCCTTCTGGATAAGAATCTCCTGTTCCTTTTTAAGTCGTTCCTTATTGCGAAGCTCCTTCTCACGCTTACGCCGCATAAGATACTCCTCTTCTGATTCTGTATCATACTCCTCGTGAATAGCGTGCTTCATAGCCGCCCTGTCACTTGCATGTTCCTTATATATATCATAATCCTGTCTTGCAGCCTTTATCATTCTTGAGCCGCCTGTTTTTAATCCCATAAGACCACTTATAAATGATCTCTCAGTTATTATGATTATACATATGACTGCCAGTATCAGTAAAACCACTATAGTTCCCACTGTTCCAAGCGGAGACATTATCTTGCACAATAATCCTCCAAGAAGTCCGCCACCTGTCTTTTCATCTGCGCATGTCTCAAACATTTCTCCAAGTGACGAATACGCAATAGATGGCTTATCCATAATTCTCATAATGCCAGCAGCAAGAACTATAACCAGTGCATATACTGCTGTTGACTTTACTCTTGCTACCGCAAGCATGTCCTTATTTGACACCATGAATATCAATGTAACAGCCAGTATGATTGGAAATATATATTCTATAATTCCAATCATGCCAAACATAAACCATTTAATCCATGCTCCAATACTGCCTGCAAGATTAAAATTACTAAGCAGTAATACAAGCGAACATGCAATAGCTAAAAGAATAACTATCTCATCCTTTAAAGGATTGGCAACAACTTTCTTACGTTTCTTTGATGTTGTTCTGCCAGACGTGCTTCTGCCTGATGATGAAGACCTTGCCGTTGTCGTCGTTCGTTTTTTAGATTTATTATTATTGGCTTTAGTAGAATTACCTGTTCCTGCCAAAATTAACTCCTCCGTTTCATTGCATAAGAATCAGATTAATCCTCATCATCTGATGCATTATCTGCGAATCCCTGACGTTTTCTCGCCATCTCATCACTCTCAAGATATTCATCATAAGTTGTAATCTTGTCAATAAGCTGTCCACTTGGAACTATCTCCATAATACGGTTAGCTGTTGTCTGTATAAACTGATGATCGTGTGATGTAAATAATGCAACACCAGGGAACTTAATAAGAGCATTATTAAGCGCTGTGATTGATTCCATATCAAGATGGTTAGTAGGGTCATCAAATACTAATACATTAGCTCCCATAATCATCATCTTGGATATCAGACATCTAACCTTCTCTCCACCTGATAATACCTTAACTTTCTTAACTCCATCCTCACCTGCAAAAAGCATTCTTCCAAGGAATCCACGTACATATGTTGGGTCTGGGTCTGGTGAGTACTGTGTAAGCCATTCAACAATAGTATCCTCTCTGTTGAACTCTGCGGCACTATCCTTAGGGAAATAAGCCATAGATGTTGTAACACCCCATTTAAATTCACCCTCATCTGGCTCAATCTCACCTGCTAATATTCTGAACAGTGTTGTTGTTGCAAGCTCATTAGAACCTACAAATGCAATCTTATCATCATGGTTAACAATAAATGAAATATTATCAAGTACCTTAACGCCATCAATTGTCTTAGATATACCATTAACTGACAATACCTCATTACCAATTTCTCTTGATGGCCTAAAATCAATATATGGATACTTTCTGCTTGAAGGACGTATTTCATCAAGCTCAATCTTCTCCAAAGCTCTCTTTCTTGATGTAGCCTGCTTAGACTTAGAAGCATTGGCAGAGAATCTCTGGATGAACTCCTGTAACTCCTTAATCTTTTCTTCCTTCTTCTTGTTAGCTTCCTTCATCTGCTTGATAAGAAGCTGGCTTGACTCATACCAGAAATCATAGTTACCAGCATAAAGCTGAATCTTGGCATAATCAATATCTGCAATCTGTGTACATACCTTATTAAGGAAGTATCTGTCATGTGATACAACAATTACTGTATTCTCAAAATTGATAAGGAATTCCTCAAGCCATGCAATAGCATCAAGGTCTAAATGGTTAGTAGGCTCATCTAATAAAAGAATATCTGGATTACCAAATAATGCCTTTGCAAGAAGTACCTTAACCTTCTCACTACCATTAAGCTCTGACATCATCTTATAATGAAGATCTGTCTCAACCCCAAGTCCGTTAAGAAGCTGCGCAGCATCTGATTCCGCTTCCCATCCGTTCATATCAGCAAATTCAGCTTCAAGCTCACTTGCCTTTATTCCATCCTCATCAGTAAAATCTTCCTTGGCATATATAGCGTCTTTTTCCTTCATAATCTCATAAAGACGTTCATTACCACGTATAACAGTGTCAAGAACAACACAGTCATCGTATTTAAAGTGATCCTGCTCAAGGAAAGAAAGTCTCTGGCCAGGTGTAATAGTCACGTCTCCCTTACTTGGCTCAATCTGTCCTGTAAGTATCTTTAAAAATGTAGACTTACCAGCACCATTGGCACCGATAAGACCATAACAGTTCCCCTCTGTAAATTTAATATTAACATCCTCGAACAAGGCCTTCTTACCAATTCTAAGTGTTACATTATTAGCGCTAATCATTAAATTCTTCCTCCAATTAAAATTTCTGTTTTTGGATTTAACATAATCTCATTAATTATACTACATTTCAACTGGAAAAGTAAACCTAATGATATACAAGTTTAGCAACATCTAAAATTCCCCATGCACAGGCATTTCTGTACTCACTCTTTTTTATTGCACTGTCATGTATCTTGAGCTTGACTTTACCCGGTGTCAATTCTGGCTTTCTGTTTAAAAGTCTTATAACTGCACCAGTCACAATCGGAGCTGCCATTGAAGTACCGCTTTTAGTCACATATTTTCCCTGGACATTGCTGCATGCTATGATATTCGTACCTGTAACAAGTACTTCTGGTTTAACGATACAATCTTTTGTAGGTCCCCTGCCCGATTTAAACCTTATATCGTCAAATGCTCCTACAGTTATAACTTTCCTGCTTATCCCTGGAATAGTTATACTTCCTGGCGCAGGACCATTATTGCCAGCTGCTGCAACAACTACTAATCCATTATCCCACAACTTATCAATTCCATTTACAAGCCTGTCGTAACTTTCCATATTTTCTTTATTCAATTTAAGCACAGAGCCAAACGATATATTAACAACTCTTATATTAAATCTTTTTTTATTCTCTATAAGCCAGTCCACTCCATCTAAAACATCAGAAATTCTGCCATTGCCATTCTCATCAAGCACCTTGACTGCTATGATTCCCGCAGATGATGCAATTCCCCTGTACTTTCCATTGGATGACAGACCACTCCCTGCTATAATACCAGCCACATGTGTTCCATGACCACTATCGTCATATACAACATTTTTGCCATTAACAAAATCCCTGAATGCTATAATCCTGTTATCAAAGTCTCTATGCCTGAAAATCCCCGTATCAAGAACTGCTGCATTAACTTTGGGTAATACACTTTCCACTATAGCCATAATTTTATTCCTTCATTGATTTTCTGGGTCTTATACATTATAATATTATTAATAATTGTCTCACACTTAGCACAAGTGTCTGACTTCTATCATCATTATATGCAGCAGGGCATAATACGTGCTGCACAATAAAATGTCTAACAATAGGCGGAATGGAGTTTCTTATGGAAAATAAAAGAATTGTCGTTGCTCTCGGAAGGAATGCATTCGGAGAGACTTTCCCAGAACAGCAGGCTAATGTTAAAAAAGCCGCTCTTGCTATCGCAGATTTAGTAGAAGCAAAATATCAGGTTGTAATTACTCACAGTAACGGACCTCAGGTTGGAATGATTCAGACAGCCATGACTGAATTTGCAAGACTTAATCCTGATAATCGTACCGTTGCACCTATGTCAGTATGTGGTGCCATGAGTGAGGGCTACATTGGATATGATCTTCAGAACGCTATAAGAGAAGAACTTCTTAACAGAGGAATCTACAAGACTGTTTCAACTATAATAACACAGGTAAGAGTAGATCCTTTTGATAGCGCATTCAGCGAACCAACTAAGATTATTGGTCGTTTTATGACTAAAGAAGAGGCAGATGCAGAAGAAGAAAAAGGAAACCATGTCATTGAAGAAGAACCTGGTAAATTCAGAAGAATTATAGCAGCTCCTATGCCAATAGATATATATGAAATTGATGCTGTCAAAGCTTTACTTGATGCAGACCAGGTTGTTATTGCTGCTGGTGGAGGAGGTATTCCTGTATTACAGCAGGGTACACACCTTAAAGGAGCAAGTGCTATCATTGAGAAGGATTACACAGCAGCTAAGCTTGCTGAACTTGTCGGCGCAAGCACGCTTTTATTCCTTACTGGATATGACCAGCTTACTATTGGAAAAGGCACTGCTGATGAAAAAGCATTTGATAGAATTTCAGCTGCTGACCTTCATGAGTATATCAAGAACGGACATTTCCCAGCTGTGACAACTTTCCCTAAGGTTGATGCTTCTATCAGATTCGTAACAGCAGATTCCGACAGAAAGGCTGTTATCGCTAATCTTGACAAGGCTATGACAAGTCTTGAAGGTAAGACAGGTACTACAATCACAGCATAATATATAATTTTCACACAATAAAATCTAAGATAATAGTAAAGGCAGGAGAATTTAATTCCAAATCTCCTGCCTTTACTATTATCTCTTCTTTACTGTCCAGAATTCTGCTCGTCATACATTGACTGCAATTCCTGCTGCTGCTGATACATTGATGAATTTACATCTGCCACAAATGATGACAATGCAATCAGGGCAACCGCTAGTATAACCATAACTATAAGCGGCAGAATAGGATTAACCTTCTTTTTACCATTTTTTCCACTATTACTGAAATTACTACTATTAATAACTGGCATATCTACACCTCTCTAATATAATTACTCTTTAATATGCTTAATCCACCTACAGTCTTAAATATCTTATCAGCAAATGCTTTGACTGCCTCTTTGCTAAGCCCATCCTCATCTGCATTGACTAAGAAATCTGCCTCAACGAGTATCTGATAATCAAGTCCTTCAATTGAATCATATGTATGATGATGTCCTATAAGAAACTTTACACGCTCTATAAACTCTTCATCATAACAGCCAATTTTCCTAAGAATCTCCTCTGCTACAGCTGGTCCTTCTATCTCCTGATATTTTCCGGCACTTGAATTATACTTCTGCTCAGAAATCTTGATTCCTATGTCATGGAGAACTGCTGTTGTCTCAAGAATCTCAAGTGTTCTCTCATCCAGTCCTTCCAGCTCTCCTAATGTCTTGCTATATCCATACACTTTCAGAAAATGATTAATTCTTCTGACATCTCCATCAAAATAATCAATCGCTGATTTAATAATAATTCCTATCTGTGCCATGCCAGCCTCCTGATATTTAAGTTAAATCCTTTAAACCATCTAACAGTTCAAGGTCAGACTGTTGTACTTTAATATTAGTAGTAACCTTGTCCATTCCCGGCTTAGTAACACTTATCTCTATAACAGACCCCTCTGGTATTCCTGCTCCAAAAATGTCTCTTAAAAATGCTACAAACTTTGGATGTGTACCCTGAAAACGTCCCATCGCCTGTTTAATCTTGAATAATGATGCTGGATTCATAAAAACTCCTTTCAATACAAACTAACTAACTAAGTGTCACTATAGTATCATATTTTAAAAACATTAACAAATAAAATTAATATTATAAGAAACATCAAATTATAAACTGTAAATAAACTTATATACCTGCCTTTGCTGCAGCCTTTCTCACGTATTATATATTTAAATGAGATAAGGCTTGCCATTGATGCTATAAGTGTTCCAAGTCCACCTATATTCGTCCCTAAAATAAGCATTTTTATATTGTCTGTAAATCCTGTAAGAAGAATAGCCGCAGGCACATTACTCATAATCTGGCTTCCTGCTATTGCTGTATACATTTCTCTTCCATTAATAACACTAGCGAGAAAATCACTGAATGCTCCTACTCTTCCGACATTGCCAATAAATATAAATAACGCAGTAAATGTAAACAACAGTGGGTAGTCTACTTTATATAAGACTTTCCTGTCAAAAATCACTATCATTAATATAACAACTATTAATGTAACCTGTACAGGAACTACTCTTGCTACTGTAAGCAGACACAATAAAAACAGCATCGTATACATAACAAATAATTTTCTGCTATATTCTTTATCATTCAAATCTATCTTAAAATCAATGCCATCGTCAAAGTCCGATTTCCTATCTGTAATAAATGATTTAACAAAAATCCATAGGATTATTACAACTAATGACACAAAGCTTAATGGCAGCATAAGCTCTAAAAATTCTGTGAGACTCATTCCTGACAGTGTGAAAAGATACAGGTTCTGAGGATTTCCTATTGTTGTCAGCATACTTCCAAGATTTGCCGCAATTGTCTGCATTATCACAACTGTTATAAGCCAGCAGCTTCTCACTTTATCAGGTAACATATTAAAAACTGTAATTGTAAGCGGAATAAATGTAATTAAAGACACATCATTAGTAATAAGCATACTTCCAAAGAAACACAGCATAACAAGAATCATAACGAGGCTGTTGATATTCTTACATCTGGCAACCAATGCATGGGCAATTGTTTCAAACACACCCATCTGCTTAACCCCCTCCATAACTGCCATCAGCGAAAATAATATAGCAAGCGTTCTGTAATCGATATACCCTATATACTCTTTATCAGGTGATATTACAAACATAGACAATACAGCAAGAATAACTGATATTGACAGAACTATGTCTTTCTTTAAAATATTATTGATTCTATTCACGCTCTAATCTCCTGCATTCTAAGTATTTACACAAAAAAACACAAGAAATATAGCTTACCTAGCTAAATTCTTGCGTCATAAAATAAAAAACAGGGGTGGCAGGAATCGAACCCGCGGCAAAGGTTTTGGAGACCCCTATGATACCATTTCACCACACCCCTATATCCAACCCAATGGGTTGTAAACATATTATTATCTAATCAAGTCTGATTCCTTCAAAACTTCATACCAAATTCTTCATCCGTTATATATGTCATCCTGTTATAACATATCCTCTGT
>CAKRLE010000014.1 GCA_934359185.1 uncultured Lachnospira sp.
GCTACAGATCTGTCAAATGTCTTGATATGACCAAACAGCCAGTCAATAACATTGATTTTCACCTGTTCCATAAACTTTTCATCTGGCCCCTCATTTTCATCCAGATAATCATAAAGTACCTTTACAGTATGCCTGAACTCCTCATGTTTCTTTATATGTTCCTCCAATCCCGGGTATCCTACATCCTTCTGCAATTTTTCTTCTTCTTTGAAGTGAAAATCTGTATATTCATTAAGATAATCAAGCATTTTAATTGCCTTTACTCTTGCATCTTCTGATTCACATGCATTCACAAATTGCTGAATACGATCAATCAGTTCCTTATGCTGCTCATCTATTGTCTTATTACCTGTTATTAAATTATCATCAAATGTAATTACTGTCATAAAACCTCCTTACAATCCACCTCATATATGTTAAAATAAATGTTACTATAATAGAAAGCTGGTACTTATATGCAAATCAAAGACCTGTCAATTTTTCATAATCTGAATGATGCTGAATTTAAGAAAAGCCTTGTCTGTACTCAGTCTGTCGTTCATGAATATAAGAAAAACGATTATATATTCTTTCAGGGTGATGTTCCCCATAAGCTCTATCTCATTCTTAATGGCGAAGTAGAACTTGGCTCCATCAATGTTAATGGCAAAGTTCTTCGTATTACCAACATTTCCGAAGGGGAAGATTTTGGCGAAGTTGAACTTTTTCTTAATAAAGACCACTATAGCGGTTATGCAAAGGCAAAATCTGATGTAAAGCTTCTTGAGATTTCAAAAGACTTCTTTGGTGGCAGATGTGAAAAAAACTGCTCTCATCACAGCAAAGTAGTTTTTAATATGCTGGAACTATTTGCCAAAAGAACTAATGAAAATAATCAACAGCTTGAGGTTCTTACCAGCGGTAATCTCAAACAGCGCATTGCCACATACCTATTAGAGCGTGCAGATAACAACAATCTTGTATCATTATCCATGAATAGAGAAGAACTGGCTCTATATCTGAATACAACCAGACCTTCCCTTTCAAGGACACTCTTATCACTTCAGGAAGACGGACTTATTCATCTTGATTCAAGGAAATCAATAAAAATTCTTAATGCTGAAGCTTTACTCTATATCGAATAAACCAGTCCTCTTATTCGCTTAGTTCTTCAAATACATCTTTACCCAATCCACAAACCGGACATACCCAGTCATCTGGAATATCTTCAAATGGTGTTCCAGGTGCAATTCCTCCATCCGGATCTCCTACCTCTGGATCGTATACATAACCACATGGTCCACATACATATTTCTTCATAATAAAAATCTCCTTTCAAATTTTATTTTATTTATCTTATGTATGTATTATAGTATTTGGGCATACTACATTCCGTAACATATGTTACCAAATAGCATAAATATTTTAATCTTTTTCTACTTCTTCACTCTCATTAACTGCACTTTTGCTTGAAATCATCTTATACCCAGAGAGTACAGAAAATAACATACATCCCATTGCTCTAATCGCAAAAATCTTATGTTCCTTCATCTTTCCTTTGAAGCCAGTATAAAACGTAGCAAACATAATTGTTGTACAAGTCTGAATCATTTTTCTTCCAATATCTGAGCCATAAATACTTCATCACCACAGACAGCAATTCGCATATTGTCACTTTTTGTCTGATTAATATATTTATTATATCTTCCACAGTTGTTATGAAATGACCTTTTTGTTGTGAAAAGGGCAGCAAACCATTATTGGTTCACTGCCCTGTCTTCTAATCCTGTCTGCAATATTAAAGAAATGAAACAAACTCCTTCATTGGTATACGCTGTGGTTCATGCTTTAAAGCATAAAGACTGAAAAGGATTTTCTAATGCAGAGTCCAATAAATTGTAATCTCTGACTCAATCGCTTCCACCAGTCTGCTAAATCAATTGAGTATGAAACATAAGAATCTGCTTTTTGCTCAGTTTTTCATTTAGCTAGTACCTCATATGCTTCTTTATTCTGCTCCATGAGCTGCTTTGAAATACTTAACACATCTTCATCAGATGCAGTAAAATCCTTATCTGCTTTACTAAAATCTATAACAAGATATCTTGGTACATTATTCTTCAAAATCACTGCTGAACCACATTCGTCCACTAATCTTGCTACTTTTGAAAAATTCTGGTTAGCGTCTGAAATAGACACCATTGTTTTTTATCTATAGTCATTTGATCACCTTCGTGATTTATTTACTATAGTATATGCAAACTTTAGGATAAATACAACCTATTTTTATCTAAACTATTTCACTACAATGCTTATGCCATTACATGCTGATTTTCTTTTATATTTCTTTCCACTTCAGCAATACTCTTTTTCAATTATATTTAGCTTTTCATTTTGTAAAAGTTTCTTTGATAACAAAGTTCCCAATAGCCGGTGTAATTCATGCTTTTTATCCAGTCCGAGTAACTCTTTTCTAAGATTCCGCAAAAGGCTCTCTGCCTCAATATCATTTTAAGCGAGGCTTCTTATGGAAGCAACCAAATTTTCTATAAATTTTTGCGATAATATTAAAAAACAGACACATGACCATAGACACATATCTGCTCCTCATTCTTGCAATTCTGCCCCAACTTGGGGCAGAATTCATAAATATATTCCGTTCAGACTTGCTTGAACACGTTTCATTTTCAACACTGATGCCTTATCCACACTGCATCACTGTCAAATTTTTTAACATCAATTATTTTTAACCTTGTAACATCATGCTCCATCGGAAGTCCGTCAAACACCCACTGACCATTGTTGGTACATTTATTTCATCAAGTGTTGTGTAATAATCATTAACTCCCGGCAGTTTAGATGTCATATGATATTTGATTTTTTCATATTACATCTTTCCTCCATATATCGGGAATCCGCTGGCTGCACCATAGCTTTCAATCTTCTTTAAATTCTTAAGTACTTCCATGTCCTCTGCGCTGATTTCAAAATCAGCCTGTGCATTGGCTTTCATATGCTCAGGATTAGCTGTTTTTACAAGACTTTCAATATCACCAGTCTGGAAATTAGACACACCGATTGCCTTTAATTTTCCTTCATTATAAGCTTCCTCATAAGTTTTGTGTTCAGCAGCAACCTTTGATACTACGAAAAGCTCCTCCCTCGGCACACCACAGGTACGCACTCCTTCACCGACACCGCGCGCTTTTCCATATTCTGTTGCAGTCTCAGGCATCTGGACAAATTGTTTAACATATTATCTTTGGAAACATCACAATTCGACTGGATTCCACAACAATCCACATTATTCTCCATACATGTCTTCTTATCCTAATTTTCCCTTCAATCTTATATACTTCAACATATTGTAAATAGTGTTATTCCTGCTTTGACGTTCCACGTGGAACATACTCGAACTTGTGTTTATATTTATATGTTATTTTCATCTTAATTTGAATTATACTACTAATTAAATGTAATTCACTTAATAATAGAGTATGCATAATCAAATATTCAAATGTATGTTTATATTGATTTAGATATTTATCCTATCTTTTATTAAATATATTATAATCGACATTTTTGAACTGAGTTCAATTTTATTATTTAACTATAATATTCCTTTTTTGTTTATTCTCAACATAATTATACATTTTTATTATTATCTTATTTAATTTTGAACTGAGTTCCTATACCCTAATTTACTTTTTAATCAAATTTGTACTTTTATTTATTTTGTCCCTGTTATCAATTTTCTTCAATTTAATTCTTTGTGATTAATATTCAGTTTATTGTATGATATTATGATATTGGTTATTTTATGTCATATTGAGGAACTGAGTTCACTTTTTTCTTCTACTAAACTTTATTGCTAAAAAGTTCTGAAATTTTTTAAAGCGAATATTGAACTCAGTTCAGTTTTATATGTATATTTATTTTTATGCATGCAATAAACAATTCTGACACATTCTCTCTATAAGATGAAAAAAAATTATTTTGAACTCAGTTCAATATTTCAACTTCAATTTAACATTCCATTATATTTACATTCCCTTAAATTTCAATGTAATAAATTATATTAATCAGCATAAAACTTTTAATTTTATGCTGAAGAGTAAATTATTGTTATTAAAGTCATAAATCTTAGATTATTTGCATAAAATAATAAAATAAAGTCAAATTCCTACTGAATTTGTATTGAATTAAATAAAATATAATGTATAATTAACATAGATACAGATACATTAGAATATATTGAACTGAGTTCAATATCAGTATAATTCTGCGCGATGCAGAAGATTGAAAGGATACATATGTCAGAAGTAATTAGTTTAATCAATGAAAAAGGTGGAGTTGGTAAATCAACATCTGCAATTACAATCACACAGATATTATCCATTTCTGGATACAATGTTTTGCTAATTGATTTAGACCCACAGATGAACACAACTAAAATGTTCAGTACAGTAGATAATATCAAAGATGTTGATTATGAACGTCTGTTCTGCTCAAAGCTGGATAATAAAGATAATGTAATGGAATATATCTCTTATACAGATTATGATAATATTTCTATCTTATCTGCATCAAGAGAACTCAACACTCTTATCTACAAAATCTATGACCAGAGCAAAGAGAAAAATATCGAATTAAATCTTAGAAACAACTTACGACTCCTTAATGATGAGTTTGACTACATTATTATAGATAATTCACCATTCAAGTCATACCTTACAACATGTGCAATATGCGCCAGCGATAAGATAATAACACCAATAGGTGTAGATAATTTCTCATATGATGGACTTATGTCATTACTTGATACAATAGAAGAGTTAAACACGAAATATTCACTGGATATTGAATTTGCAGGAATTTTCATGACAAGAGTTGCTGGAAGAACAACATTATTTAAACAGATGTTTGAAAGTTACGAGAATATGTTTGGAGATAAATTCCTTCCTGTATCAATCCGTAACAGCATATCTGTAAGTGAATCTAATACAACATTTGAACCATTACTTACGTATGACAAACGGTCTGGAGCAACACAGGACTACATTGAACTCGTAAATTATCTTGGATTAATGGATAATAAACATTTCCGGGAACTCGCAAAATATCTTAAGGGGGAGAAATAATGGCAAAAAAGACATTTGGAGCAGGAATAACAAGCAAAGGTGTTCTCAATAACGATGGTGGAAGTAAATTAAAAGAAGTTCAGGCAAAGGCCGAATATAACTTCCAATTCATAGACAAATCAAGAATAAAATCTAACCCTAAAAATGAAATGTACAGCCAGGAAGGCATTGAAGCACTTATGGAAAGCATCCTTGTGAATGGATTAAGACACAACCTTTCCGTTATATATGACAGCGATAATGATATATATCGTCTTGTCTCTGGTGAACGTAGATTCCGTGCCATCTGCATGATGTCTGATAAGGATTACAAGCAGCTGTTTCCAACAGGTATTCCTTGTAAAGTAGAGAAATCCAGTATTTCAGACATTGATGAGGAAATCATGCTTATATCTGCCAACCATGATGTAAGAGAGACATCTATGGAAGTAAAAAGATGGGAAGTATCAAGACTAAAAGAATTATATGAAGCCAAAAAGCTTTCTGGCGAAATAAAGAACATTAATGCTGAGATTGCAAAGCAGCTTAATATTTCTGAACGACAAGCAAGAAAATATACAACAGCAGAGAAGCTTATTCCTGAATTATCAGAATTGCTGAATGCAAACGGCATTGACCTTAATCAGGCTGATAAATTCGGTAAACTGGATGAAGATGCACAGAAGAGTATTCTCAATATAATCCGCAAAAATGGAACGGTAGAGAATGCAGAATACCAGTCAATCAAGGCTCTTTCAGAAGAACGCGAGCAGGAGGCAAAACGTTATAAAACTGAACTGGAAGAAGCTAATAATCAGATAAAATCACAGGAAAGCACTGTCCAGCTCCTTGAAAAACGTATTGCAGAGCTTGAAAATAACGCACCTAAGAGTAAGAGTAAAGAAGCTCTTGAGGATGAGATACGCTTTATAACTGAAGCGAAGAATAAGGCTGAACGTGAGAAAACTAAACTCGAGAATAATATTGAAAAATTAAAGCAGGCTCAGAAAGAGAAAGAAAAACGTCAGACTTCAATCTCTGATACAGAACTTAAAAGAATAAGTTCAATTGCCAAGACAGAACAGGCTCTAAGCCTTCTTGAAAATAATTTTGATGTCTTGAAGAATAATAAGTCAGTTATTAAAAGTGATGTTGATCTTAAAGTCAGGGTTCAGATTTTAAAAGACAGATTAAATGATTTACTGGAAAATCTATAAAATAATTCAGAATAGTATAGATTGCCATTATTAAATTTATATTATTAGCATACCAGTTTGTATAACCTTGTATTTTGACGTATATGCAGATTTTGTGTTTATTCATAGAATGAATCCAAAAAAACATTTAAAGCGCAATATGGCGAAAATACAAGGTTATATTTTAACATGGATATTATTATAATTTCACATACACTATAGTCCTTAAATACTTATAATAATACAGCTTATTAATAAACAGATATTGCTAAACACAAAAACAGCTTCGTCTGGAAACAACAGGGTTTCTGGAATCGATGGCTGTTTATTTTTTTTATTTCACTAGTCGAATTGTTCCACGTAAAAGTTGAAATAACAAAACAAGCAATTGAAATCTATATTATTGCAGACGAAAAAAAGTAATCATAGGTTTAAAATAATAAAATTTAGGAAGAAAAATATCTGATTCATGTCGAAAATTTTCAAGAAAACCAGCGTAAGAAAAACATTTTAAGCATCTCCTATATATTAAAAAACGCATATATATTGGGAAAGTAGAGGATATTGTTCAGAAAACTACAATAAAACAGTGAAAAAGTTAATCTTAATTATAATGATTGTTGTTGAATTGGGGTGTAGGAGAGAACAGAACACGAAAATAAGGCTGGTCAGCTATTCATAATTAAATAACTAATCAACCTGTATTATAGATATTAAGCGGCAGTAGAAGTATTTCTGCCGGGAGAACCCCGGTGCTGCATGTTGGCAAGAATTATAGTCCTAAGCAGTGCGCCAAGATTGCCAACCGTCTTTTCACGCATATAATAATCCTTATATATACTGCTTAAAGCATCAATAACTTTGTCATATGAATATTGCATTGACAACTGTGCAATGTCTTCAATCTCGTAATCCTTTATATGAATCATGCAATAAGAACCAGTCATGTCAGCTGGATAATTCTTATCTGATAAATCAAAGAAAGATGCATATTCGTCTGGCATGTAGCTGTTGGTATTAACATTTGCAACAGTTTGGTTAAATTCACTGATAAAGCCGGTGAACATAGATATGTATGAGTTGTGTAGTTCAGATTTCTGCTTCTTACACTCAAACTGCTCCAGGATCTCAAATCTTACAGCATTATCTTTGTATGTAATATTAAATATTCCAGAATCACCTTTCATGCATGATCGTATAATGCATGGTTTGCAATATGCTGGCAATGAACGTCTGATATCGTGAAATGTCTTATTAACCGCAGTAAATGCACCTTTAAGATTAAGTGTATCAAGCTCTACAAGCTCACGCAGATGAATCCTTAGTGACATAAGATTGCCTATGTTGATAATCTGCTTTAAAAGATTATAAGACATGACAATATAGCCACGTCCTCCTTTGGATGCAGGAAGGTAGTAGCTCTCATAGTCATTAAGGCATACACTGAAACTGTGTGCGCTGTTCTTAGAATATGATATGTAGCCATAAGTTGACAATATATCCAGATTATTATGAATTGTTCTTGGATTACAATTCAGCATATCTGCACATTCTTTATATGAAATTTCATTAATCACTCCGAACTGGTCAGGGTGATAGAAGTGGAAGAGCAGTAAAAGTTTAATAGCCATAGATTTGAGCATAGGCTTATAACCATAACGGTTACGTTCGTTATGGTAAACTTTCTTGTAAGTCTTTTCTGTAGTGGTTACACGATGTGGACATGTGGCACATGATTCAATGGCTGCTTTGTAAGCATCAGATTCTGGATTGAAGCTTCTGATGATAGAGCAGTATTTACATGATAAGCAGGCAGTAGTATTATAATCTGTGACTTCAATAGTTGACTCTGTAATTTCAGAATAATTTTTCTGAAGACCCAGGGATTGTAATAAAACAGCTTTGCCAATATTTGCAAAATTGTCCACTTGATTCACCACCTTTCCAGGGTCTAATTTAACAGTTTTTGGCTGAAAAAATCAAACGGGCTTTTTTACTAGGAATTTGTCTTCAAAATGGCAAAAATATAATTTTTTTTGATTTTTATGTCTACATTTTTTGTAAAAATATAGATATTTACTCTAAAAATGTCTACGAAATTTTTTTGATTTTTTTTTAAAGTCTACAAAAAATGTATTTTGTGGATTTTACTCTTTTATTATCTACATATTGTTGTGTAATATCTTTAAATATTTGCATCTATCGAAAAACCCCAGTTTTAAGCCAAAATGTAGACATTTAAAACTTTTTTGCAGAGAAAAAATGTAGAAAATCATTATTAAATATATACTTATAATTTAATCTATCATATAAAAAGCACTATTTAAGGTCTAAAAATCATTAATTTACTCTAAAAATGTCTACAAAAAAGATTTTTACTCCAAAAATATCTACTTTTCACTCATAAACATTAAAAACTTACTCCAAAAATATCTACAAAATTTTGCAATATTATTTCAGAATTTATACTATCGACAAATTCTAAAATAGCGAACCCAGTATTTATCGCTATTTTAAGCATTTATGACATCTAAATATCAAATAATATCGACAAAATTCGCTAAAACATGCACCAACACTGGATCCTTAAAAATTAAAGAATGCAATAATCACACGACAGCAAATTTTGCTTTTCAATCCATTATTCTTAAAAATGTAGACATAAAAAACGCAGCCTTAAACTTCCAGAATAAAATCTGTTAGTTTAAAACTGCGATTTAAAATTAGATATAATATAAAATTAAATAAAAACTTATATACTCTCAATGTGCTTGGTGTTACTAAAATTAAGATCATCAATTTCCGCAACTGATAGTGGCAGGAAATGAATTATGAAAACACCATTGGCAAGTTCAAAATTCTTAATTGCAATCCCGTTGTCTACAAACTCCTGAAGACTCTCCTGAATAAGCTGCATGTTCTTCTTCTTGTTAGTCAGTTTGAATCGTACAATCTTCTGGAAATAAGTATAACTATATTCGCCCATCAATGTCTCCTGATTAGCAATCTGTTCCCTTTTTAGTGCATAACATATAATTCGCGAAAGATTATTCTGCAATACATCATAAGAAGCAGAAGTAATAGAGATTAGTTTTTTCTGGATAATTGCATTACTTAAAATTTCTCCAAACTGTGCAATTGCGTAAGGTCTTTCTGCATCTTCCTTAATCGTAATATTATCGAATAAGTTGAAGAACAGCTTTGTTCCTTCTTCCTCATAAGAGAAGTTGTATTCTACCAGCTTGCGGCATGAATTAGTAATTTTAGTGATTACATTCTTACCTACATGGTAATCTACAAGTTCTTTTCCAAGGGTATTAAGATCAACTACTACTGATTTATCCTTTGAAAATTCCTGCATATTGATACTTGATATAAATGCGTTAACAAGCTTTAAGTCGCTTGAGTCCATTGACTTAGGTGGTGTAAGCCTGCCACTGTTAACAGTTACTTCCAGAAGTTCAGTTCCCTCATCATCTGTGATAATTTCTTTTAAGAGATTATTAGAAGCCTGATCCATCATCAATGTGAATGAAGAAGGAGAGAAGAGTGGTTTGTCTATTAACTGCTCTGGAAACATTCTCATATAAGAATCAATATTACCGGCGAGCTCTGTCTCAATATATTTCCATATACTTATTATAAGGTCATTCTTTAATGACTTATAGATTGACTTATTAGTAAATGAAGATAACCCAGGAAATGATATGAGCAGACTGTTAGGATTGTCTTTCCACTCAGATGCCTTGTTTTTGTAATCTTCTATAATCTCATCGATATCTCTTGTTCCGAACATCTTACTGTACTCTTCCAGTGGGGCAGAGCGTGCCATATTAACAACATTGGCGAGTGGATGTTTAGGGTCATCTATTGAGAGGTTGTTGATATCATCCATGTATGATGAGTACCATCTTGCTCTTTTCTGCAGCCTTGATTTCTTGATTTTGTTAATGACAGGAACAAGGTCTTCACGGCTTGTCCTGCCCTCCAGATAATCCATGAGAGTTTCATCTATTAATTCCAGAATGTTTGCAGCCGGAAACTTGAACAAATCGTGCTTCACATCAAAGAAGTCTGCGATAGTAGGGTCGATATGTTTCGATAGTTCCTCTATAAACTGTCTTGAATATTGTTCCATAATTCTACGCCTTTCAAAAATTTCAAATTCTATTATAGATAAATTTCATTTTAAATGCAAACGCAAACAGGATTTCTTTCTTAATTAATTTCTTTAAATTATATTTTTCAGATGTGTTGTGGGAGGAATGTTTTGAGTAAATATAGACATATGTCGTCATATAGTGCTATAATTACTACTGCTCTATTTTTTATTAAATTATTTTTGATTTGGAGATTATAAATTGGACACAATAACATCTAACTTAGACACCGCAAGCGTTTTTACGAATGAATTTTTATATTCAATATGGAATTTTTTTGCAGCAAATCTTTCAGAGCGTACGAGAAAAAATTATTATAATATTGTCAGAGGATATATCAGGATAACGGGACACAACCCAGATGAACTAACACACTCTGATGCAGATAAGTATTTTAATGAACTTGTTACAAAGATGAATGCCGGCAAACTTTCAAGGACTACTGCTATCATGCGTCTTTCTGTGATGAAATCATTATGCGATTACATACAATATAAAAAAAATACCGCAGGCGAGGTGTATACTAATTTTTTCAGGGATTACACTATTCCTGAGCCAAGCAAAGACATACATAAAGAATCACTTCCAACAGAAGAAGAAATTAACTATCTTCTCGAGTCAGCTGTCAAAGCAAAGGATGACACATTTGTATGCATACTTTCACTAGTAGTAAAATGCGGGATTACAACTTCAGAATTATGCAGACTTACAAAAGATAGCATAATGTATGACAAGAAAAAAACATGCTGTCTTAATATCCGGGAAACCAAAAAAGTTTCAAGAATAATAAAACTTCCTGCTGATGTTAGCAAAATAATGAAGAAATATTTAAAAAAACATGTTAATATATCAGATGGTGAAAATAATGTATATGAAGATTCACATATCTTCTATAATAAGAGAGGCACATATCTTAAACCAAGAGATGCAGAACGTCTTTTAAAGCAGTATGTTGACAACGGCATATATGATAAAAAGATAGAGAAAACATTTACATTTCAGGATTTAAGACACGCTGCTATCAAATACATGCTTATGGGAAAAGCATCTAATGATGAAGTGGCTGCATATTGCGGAATCACAACCAAATGGCTTCCAAGATATCAGAGAGTTGTATCTGAAGGTAATGCCATAACGAGTGCTGATTACAGTGTAATCTCTATTAACACTACTAATACAAGGAGTTAATATTAATATATGTATAATACAGATAATGAACAGGAGAGGGTCATTCTTGTCGGTGTGCAGCTTGAAGATGATGATGCCTACAAATCATTAGATGAACTTGAAGAGCTTGCAAAAACTGCTGGTGCAGTCACAGTCGGCAAAACCGTACAGGCAAGGGAATACTTCCACCCTGCAACATATATTGGCAAAGGAAAGCTTGATGAAGTCCGCACGATGATCAGCGCACTTGGGGCAACAGGCATAATCTGTGATGATGAGTTAAGCCCGGCACAGCTTAAAAATCTGGAAGATGAACTGGACACTAAGGTCATGGACAGAACCATGGTTATTCTTGATATATTTGCTGCAAGAGCAAGCACAAGTGAAGGTAAGCTTCAGGTTGAGATGGCGCAGTTAAAATACCGCATGACAAGGCTTGCTGGTCTTGGAACAACACTCAGCCGTCTTGGAGGAGGAATTGGTACAAGAGGACCTGGTGAGAAAAAATTAGAGACTGACAGACGTATAATCAAAGACCGTCTGACCAGATTAAACAGTGATTTAAAAGATATAGAAAACCACAGAAATGTTGTGAGAGCCAGAAGACTTGACACTTCTACCCCTGTCGTTGCCATTGTAGGCTACACTAACGCAGGTAAGTCAACTCTTCTTAATAAGCTTACCAATGCAGGTGTCCTTTCAGAGGATAAGCTTTTTGCCACACTCGACCCTACAACAAGAGCTTTAAAGCTGCCTAATGGAGAAAATGTTATGCTGACTGACACTGTCGGATTTATCCGCAAGCTGCCACATAACCTTATACAGGCATTCAGAAGCACCCTCGAGGAAGCCAGATACGCTGATATTCTTGTACATGTTGTCGATTCATCTAATCCAGACAACAAGCACCAGATACAGACTGTATATGAAACATTAGACAGCCTCGGAGTTAATGGCAAGCCGATTATCACGCTTCTTAACAAATGTGACATCACTGATGACAATACAATCATTAAAGATGAGAAAGCTGATGCTGCAATACGTATATCAGCCAAGACTGGTGAGGGGCTTGAAGCATTTCTTACAAAATTACAGGACATTATTCTGGAGAGCCGCTGCCTGATAAGCAAGCTTTTCCCATACAACGAGGCTGGACGTATAGCGACAATCCGCCAATATGGACAGATTATCAAAGAAGAATACACAGAACATGGCATACTGATAGAAGCCTATGTTCCCAAATCAATATATAACAAAGAATTAGGTTAAAGGAGTACAACATTACATGAGTTTGTTAACAGTTGAAAATCTATCACACGGCTTTGGAGACAGAGCCATATTTGAAAATGCATCTTTCCAGCTTAATAAATTAGATAAAGTAGGTCTTATCGGTGTCAACGGCGAGGGTAAGTCTACATTTTTACAGATTATTACAGGTAAAATGATGCCTGATGATGGTAAGATTGAATGGGCTAAGAATGTCAAAGTCGGCTATCTTGACCAGCACGCAGTTCTTGAAAAAGGAATGACTATTGGTTCTGTCCTTAAATCAGCATTTGATGATTTATTCATACAGGAACAGCATATGAATGAAATCTGCGATAAGCTCGGTGAAGCATCAGAAGACGAAATGGCTAAAATGATGGATGAACTTGCCGTTATTCAGGATAATCTCACAATGCATGACTTTTACATGATAGATTCAAAGGTTGAAGAGGTAGCAAGGGCACTTGGCCTTCTTGAACTTGGACTTGATAAAGATGTCACTGACCTCTCTGGCGGACAGCGTACTAAGGTTCTGATGGGTAAACTTCTGTTAGAAAAACCTGACATATTGTTACTCGACGAGCCTACTAACTACCTTGATGTGTCACATATTGAATGGCTTAAAAGATATCTGCAGGAATATGAGAATGCATTTATACTTATATCACATGATATACCATTCCTTAATAGTGTAATAAATGTTATATATCACGTTGAAAATCTGCAGATTGTCCGCTACGCTGGCGATTATGACAAATTTAAGGAAGTCTATGAGATGAAGAAATCCCAGCTTGAAGCAGCTTACAACAGACAGCAGAAGGAGATTGCTGACTTAAAGGATTTCGTTGCACGTAACAAAGCCCGCGTTGCCACACGTAACATGGCTATGTCACGTCAGAAAAAGCTTGATAATATGGATATTATTGAACTTGCAGGCGAGAAACCAAAGCCAGAATTCAACTTCAAGACAGCAAGAACTCCTGGAAGATACATATTCACAACTAAAGACCTTGTTATCGGATATGATGATCCTCTTTCAAGTCCTCTTAACCTTTCAATGGAACGTGGACAGAAGATTGTATTAACTGGTGCCAATGGTATCGGTAAGACGACGCTCCTTAAAAGTATCCTCGGACTTATCAAACCTTTAAGCGGTGAAGTAGAGCTTGGTGATTACCTTGAGATTGGATATTTCGAACAGGAGATGTCACCTGATATCAATACAAGCTGTCTTGAAGAGATATGGAACGAATTTCCGGGATATACTCAGTATGAGGTGCGTTCTGCCCTTGCCAAATGTGGTCTTACAACCAAGCATATTGAAAGCAAGGTTCGTGTATTAAGCGGTGGTGAACAGGCAAAGGTACGTCTGTGCAAACTTATTAACCGCGAAAGCAACATTTTGCTGTTAGATGAGCCTACTAACCACCTTGACGTTGATGCCAAGGACGAATTAAAGAGAGCATTGAAAGAATATAAAGGCAGTATTCTTATGGTATGCCATGAGCCAGAATTCTATGACGGACTTGCAACTGACGTATGGGATTGCAGTCAGTGGTCTACAAGGGGGTAATTAATAATGGATGAGAAAACTAATGTATGCAGAATCCTTGACCAGAAGAAGATTAAATATACAGCACACACATATGATCCTGAACAGGCGATAAGTGGAACAGAAGTCGCAGCATTTTTAGGACAGAATCCAGACAGAGTTTTCAAGACACTCGTAACTGTTGCCAAGTCAGGCAAAAATTATGTATTTGTTATTCCAGTAGATAAGGAGCTTGACTTAAAGAAAGCAGCAAAAGCAGTGGGAGAGAAGTCCATTGAGATGTTAAAATCCAAAGACCTCCTTCCACTTACCGGGTATATCCATGGTGGCTGCTCACCTATAGGAATGAAGAAGCTTTTCCCGACAACATTCCAGCAGGAAGTCTTAAATTATGACACAATTATGTTCAGTGCCGGTAAAATTGGCCATCAGGTCGAACTTAATATAAATGACCTGACTAGAGTCATCCCTTATAAGACAGCCGACATCGTTAAAGAGGATTAAGCCATGGAATTACGAACACCAGCATATTATAAAGATTTTACATGCATAGCCGGCAGATGTATCGACAACTGTTGTTTTGGCGGCTGGCAGATTGACATTGATGATGAGACAATTGCTAAATATTCCAAGGTGACAGGAGCATTTGGTGATAAACTTCATTCATATGTGGATGCAGATAACGGATGTTTCAAATTAAAAAATGGACAATGTCCATTCCTTATGTCCGACAATCTGTGTGAAATATACAAGGAACTTGGTCCTGAAAATATGGGAGTTGTATGTACACAATTTCCACGATTCACAGAATATTATGGCAATATCATGGAGACCGGAATTGGTCTCGCCTGTGAGGAGGCTGCAAGAATAATATTGCAGACAGACTGTGACTTTTCACTTGTATCATCTTATATCAGCGAAGAACCTGTCTGGGGGGAATATGATAAAAAATTAGGCAGCCCGCTCTTTAATCTGAGAGACAGGCTTATGTCTGTCATTGATGATAAGACATATCCTATGTCGCCTCAAGAAATACTTATCGTAATTCTCACTGTATTTAACACATTACAGGCAATGATTAATGAAAATAATTATGATTCTATCGCAAGATATTGTGATACATTTAACAAAGATGCCACAAAAGAAATTTTATTTTTATCACGTTTATCAGAAACAGACAAGAACAAATTAAAGGAGCTTCGTAAGACAATATGGTACAGCTATCTTGACCTTGAACCTCTCAATGACTATTGGAAGGATCTAAGCAATCACGCATATGAATATCTGTATGAATCAGACGAATATTATCCTGACACATTTAATGACAGCTTTTTATCATCTAAATATACCAGAATCATTAAGTATTACCTCTTCAGATATATGTTAAAAGCTGCTTTTGACCATGATTTATTAGGAAAAGCACAGCTTATTACAGCCAATATAATGATAATAAACGACCTCACAGCATACCAGAAATGCATGGTTAAAGACAGAACAGATGATGATATATTTATGGATGTCATACATATATTTTCAAGACAGATTGAATATTCTGAGGACAACATTCTTGAATTGTATGACAGCTTTATATTTGACGAAGTCTTTAATTATAAATCCTTGACAAAGATTTTAGCAGGAATATAATTACTTTAAAGGGCTAAAGTCCCATTATTGTGAAATGACTGGAAGGGAGATACATAATGATTAAAGAAGCTATTGCATTACTTGTAAAAAATCAAGATTTATCATCTGAGATGATGACACAGGTAATGGATGAGATTATGTCTGGTGAGGCAACTGATGCACAGAAAGCATCTTTCCTCACTGCGCTTGCCATGAAAGGCGAAACAATTGACGAGATTACAGCGGCAGCTAAAGTAATGCGCTCACACTGTGAGAGATTTTTAAATGATATGGATGTTCTTGAGATTGTAGGAACAGGCGGTGATGGTTCTAACACATTTAACATATCAACTTTATCTGCAATTGTTGTCTCTGCTGCTGGTATTCCAGTTGCCAAGCATGGTAACAGGGCTGCTTCAAGCAGATGCGGTACTGCTGATTGTCTTGAAGCTCTTGGAGTAAAGATTGACATAGCACCTGCTAAAAGTGCACAGCTTCTTAAAGATATAGACATCTGTTTCTTATTTGCCCAGAAGTATCATACAGCCATGAGATTTGTCGGCGGAGTAAGAAAAGAGATGGGTATCCGAACTTTGTTTAATATATTAGGTCCACTTGCTAATCCGGCAGGTGCATCTATGCAGCTTCTTGGTGTATATTCAGAAGATCTCGTTGAGCCACTTGCACACGTTCTTCACAATCTTGGTGTTAAACGTGCTATGGTTGTATATGGCACAGATTCAATCGATGAGATTTCATTAAGCGCACCTACTAAGGTATGCGAATTCAGAAATGGTAATTTTAAGACTTATGAAATTACACCTGAACAGTTTGGTTTTACAAGATGCGATAAGTCTGACCTTGTTGGCGGCAATCCAGAAGAAAATGCCAGAATTGCACTTGACATACTTGATAATACACAGGGACCTAAGCTTGATGCCGTACTTCTCAATGCTGGTGCAGCTATTTATCTTGCATCTGACAACATCACAATGCAGGAAGCAATCAATAAAGCAAAAGTTATTATTGAAAGTGGTTCTGCTAAGAAACAGCTTGAAACATTTATTGAAAAGAGCAATAATTAATTTATACCCAATTTCTTTTTCAGCCACATTCTGTATTAACAAAGGTGGCTGATTTTTTGTTGTTAAAATATTTAAGTTTGACATAATACAAATTTAACAATATAATATTGAAGGTATGCTTTCATAGACATATAAAAAAAAGAAAGAGAGAAAAATCTATGGACGAAAAGAAAGAATTTAAGCCATATATACCTGCTGATAAGGTTCTCCCTGAACTTACAGTTGCTTCTGTAATTCTTGGTGTTTTATTAGCTGTATTATTTGGCGGCGCAAATGCTTATCTTGGTTTGCGTGTTGGTATGACCGTATCAGCTTCTATTCCTGCTGCCGTTATATCTATGGGAATCATCCGCTTTATCTTAAGAAGAGATTCTATCTTAGAAAATAACATGGTTCAGACAATTGGTTCAGCAGGTGAATCTGTTGCGGCTGGTGCAATTTTCACTCTTCCAGCTTTATTCATGTGGGCACAGGAGGAAGGCTCAGCAATGCCTTCTCTTGTAGAAATTGCACTTATTGCATTAGTTGGTGGTGTTCTTGGTGTGTTATTCATGATTCCACTCCGTAGTGCATTAATCGTACAGGAGCATGGCGTGTTACCTTATCCAGAGGGACAGGCTTGTGCTGAAGTATTAGTTGCCGGTGAAGAAGGTGGTGCAAAGGCTGGTACTGTATTTGCAGGACTAGGTATTGCCGCTGTGTATAAGTTCATCGCTGATGGACTTAAAGTATTCCCTAGTGAGGTTGATTTCACAATCAAGCCATACAAGGGTTCTGCTATCGGTGCAGATGTTTTACCTGCGCTTCTCGGTGTTGGTTATATCTGTGGACCCCAGGTTTCTTCTTACATCCTCTCGGGTGGTATAGTTGCATGGTTCATGGTTATGCCATTGATTGCTTTATTTGGCGGTGATAACATTATTGCTCCTGCTTCAATTCCAGTTTCACAGATGGCGCCAGGACAGATCTGGTCTAACTATGTGCGTTATGTTGGTGCTGGTGCTGTTGCTGCTGGTGGTATCATAAGCTTAGTAAAGTCATTACCATTAATTATCAAGACTTTCAAGAAGGCTGTTAAGGATTACGGCAAAAAGGCTGACGTGGCAGATTCAAGATTAACTAAGGATCTCCCTATGATGCTTGTTATATGGGGTGTTGGTATACTTGCAATCGTTATGTGGTTAATCCCAGCTATTCCGGTTAATCTTCTTGGAGCTATAATCATTATTGTATTCGGTTTCTTCTTTGCAACTGTATCATCAAGAATGGTTGGTTTAGTAGGAAGCTCTAACAATCCAGTTTCGGGAATGGCTATTGCGACACTTCTTATCGCATCTGCCCTTCTTAAAGCATCTGGAATGGTTGGAATGTCAGGAATGATAGCAGCAATAAGCATAGGTTCTGTAATCTGTATCATCGCAGCTATTGCTGGTGATACATCACAGGATTTAAAGACAGGCTACATCGTAGGTGCTACTCCTTACAAACAGCAGATTGGTGAGATTATCGGTGTTGTAGCCGCAGCTCTTGCAGTTGGTGGTGTATTATACTTACTTAATGCTGCATGGGGATTTGGTTCAGAGGAATTACCAGCACCACAGGCAACTCTTATGAAGATGGTTGTTGAGGGCGTTATGGGAAGCAGCCTTCCTTGGGCACTTGTATTCGCAGGTGTTGCAATCGCTGTTGTTGTTGAGATTCTCCGTATACCAGTACTTCCTTTCGCAATCGGTCTTTACCTTCCAATCTATTTAAGTACACCTCTTATGATTGGTGGTCTTATAAGACTTTACTTTGACAAAAAGAAGGGTCTTACAGATGAACAGAGAAAGACTAAGATTAATCAGGGAATACTTTACTCATCAGGTCTTATCGCCGGTGAAGGTTTAATTGGTATCCTTCTTGCTATATTTGCAATCATCCCTATGGGAGAAGATACACTTGGAGGAGTAATTAACATATCTAAAAAGATTAACCTTGGCAATATCGGTGGCGTTATCTTCTTCGCTTTACTCTGTGCATCATTAGTTGCATTTATTAATAAAAAAGAAAAGAAGACAAAATAGTACATTATGTGGTACAATAAGTCTGTCGGCAGTTACGCCGGCAGACTTTTTTATTTAACCGTAAATTATACGACTATCATTTAGGAGGATTCATGGCTAAACAGCAGGATAATTACTTAGATTACATACCTAAGCACAATTCACTGTATGAGTGTAGAGATAATAAGAAAGGCAATATCGAAATTAAAGTCCACAACAAAGGATTATTCAATCGTATTGCCCAGATTATTGCAAAAAAGCCAAAGTACAGCTATATTGAATTAGACAGGTTTGGAAGCTTTGTATGGCGCCAGATAGATGGTGAAAGAACCATTTATGATATCGGAAGACTGGTTAAAGAAGAATTTGGGACTAAAGCAGAACCATTATATGAGAGATTATGCCAGTTTATCAAAATACTTCATAAGAACCATTTTATTGTATACATGAACAAGATAAAACATTCGTAAATTATTAATATTTAAAGGAGTAAAATGATGAGAGTATTATCTGAACTAGAACCTAAAAATGTATTTTCTTTTTTTGAGGACATATGTAATATTCCTCACCCTTCATATAAGGAAGAAAAAATCAGCAATTACCTTGTAGATTTTGCCAAAAGCAGGAATCTTGAATATTATCAGGACTCACTTTACAATGTAATCATTATTAAAGAAGCCTCTGAGGGCTATGAAAATGTAGAACCTGTTATCCTTCAAGGTCACATGGACATGGTATGTGAAAAAACACCTGACTGCAATAAAGATATGAATGAAGAAGGTTTAGACCTTGAAGTTAACGGCGATTTTATATCAGCCAGGGGAACTACACTCGGTGGTGATGACGGTATCGCTGTTGCATATGCTCTTGCAATATTAGATGATGACACAATCAGGCACCCACGTCTTGAATTTGTATGTACTGTATCTGAGGAAGTTGGCATGGAAGGTGCTTCTGGAATAGATGTATCTATGTTAAAGGGTAAAAAGCTGCTTAACATGGACAGTGAGGATGAAGGCATTATGCTTGCAAGCTGCGCAGGTGGATGCAGTTCGATGGTTAAATTCCATGCTGAAAAAGCTGAGGCTTGTGGAACTAAGATTGCAATTACATTATCGGGTCTTACAGGTGGACATTCTGGTGTTGAGATAGACAAGGGCAGAGGTAATGCTAATGTTTTAATGTCAAGAATATTAAGAGAAGCTGCCAAAGTAACACCATTATCAATCGTTTCTCTTGCTGGTGGCAAAAAGGACAACGCAATTCCAAGGGAATGTGCATGCGAAATTATAGTAGCTGCCGATAAAGCCGCTCTTGTAAAAGAAGCCGTTGACAATGCATGTGCTGATATTAAAACTGAATTTTCAACTTCTGATCCTCAGTTACAGCTCACAGTCAGCTTATATGATAACTTCACAGCAAGCGCAATGACACCTGATTCAAGTTCTAAGGTTATTGCATTAATCCAGTCACTGCCTAATGGTATTCAGCGTATGAGCCAGGATATTGATAATCTTGTTGAAACATCATTAAACTTAGGTGTTATGGAATCAGATGATAATGGACTTAAATTACGATATGCACTCAGAAGTTCTGTAGGAGCGGCATTAAAGAGCTTAAAGAGCCAGCTTGTGTGCATCGCAGACGCATTTGAATCAGATGTTGTATTCAGCGGTGAATACCCAGCGTGGGAATACAAGAAGGATTCAAAACTCCGTGATGACATGGTACGCATATTTGCTGAAATGTTTGGCAAAGAACCAACTGTTGAGGCAATACATGCTGGTGTAGAATGTGGTATCCTTGCAGGCAAAATTGAAGGTCTTGACTGCATTTCAATGGGTCCGGATATCTTTAATATCCATACAACTGAAGAACATTTAAGTATATCATCTACTAAGAGAATGTATGAATATATTTTAAATGTAATTGCATGTAAATAATAAAAGCAAAAGCTCACGATTCAAAGTATTTTCCTGAATCGTGAGCTTTTTATGTGTTAAAAGAAGTATAACCATATCACTTCGCTAAAGTCCAGTTTAACGAAGTGATGTTCCTTTTCTGTTCAATATTATGAAATATACAATATTAAGTATAATTCCGCACACTGTGGCAACTGGTGCTGCAAGACCAATATTCGTAAGACTTGCATCTGGCTGGATACTCATGTAATAAGCTAATGGCAGACGGACAAGCAACGTCTGTATAAGTCCCTGAGTCATAACCCATATAGTTTTATCATGTCCATTAAAGTAACCAACCATACTGAATAATATAGCTGTAACAATTGCTTCTGGCGCAAATCCTTTGAGATATTCGTAACCTCTGGCAATTACTGCCTGGTCTGTCGTAAATATTGAAGTAAGTACATTACCCTTTAGCATTACTGCAACAAACACAATGCATCCAATAACAAGACCTATTCCCATACCAGTAAACATAGATTTTCTGGCTCTCTTTTCATTGCCAGCACCTACATTCTGCGATACAAATGAAGCCATAGACTGCATAAGTGAACTTGGAACAAGCATTACAAAGTTAACAATTTTACATGCAACTCCATATCCTGATGAAGCTTCAAGTCCAAGCCTGTTGATAAATGCACAAAGTGCAAGAAAAGAAAGCTGTGTAAGAAATTCCTGAAGTGCAAGAGGAATACCTACTTTCAGGAATCTTCCACACTGGTCATTCAGTCTGAAATCCTTCCAGGTAATCCTGAATGGCAGATTTCTCTTAACAAGCATAATAACTGCCAGTACAACACTTACGGCCTGTGCAAGAACTGTTGCAGCCGCTGCACCAGCCGCATCCATGTCAAGTACAGCAACAAATATAAGGTCACCAATAATATTAATTACACATGCAGCCGCAACAAATATCAATGGCGATTTGCTGTCTCCAAGACCTCTGAATATTGCCGCCAGCACATTATAAGCTACTATAAAAAATATTCCAGCACCACATATGCGCACATAAACTGATGTGAGAGATACAGCTTCTGCTGGAGCCTGCATAAGAACAGATATCTGGTCTGCAAAACACACCGTAACTACGAAAAGCACACATGATATAATTACAAATATAACAGCGGCTCCTCCAATCAGGGAACTAATACGCTCTGGACGTTTCTCGCCTATAAACCTTGCAATAAGAACTGTAATACCCATAGCAAGCTGTGTTATAACAAATGTTGCAAGATTAAGTACCTGGCTTCCAGTCGAAACTGCTGATAATCCTGAAGTACTTCCGAATCTTCCTACAACAAGCAGATCCACGGCACCATATGCCGCCTGCAGTATTAACGCTCCCAGAATTGGCATCATGAATGGAATTAATTTACCTAGTATGCTTCCCTGTGTAAAATCTGATTTTGAATTAGTTTCTGTATTATTCAAGATTAATTCTCCTCTCATTCATTATGTTGTAGATTTTTTCAACTGTTTTAATCATATTCTCTACATCTTCTTCTGGAATATCATCAAGAAGCTCTGATAATTCACCAAAATATCGTTTATTATATTTGGCAGACAGCTTTCTGCCTTCATCTGTTGCCACAATATATATCATTCTGGCATCTTCATCAGATGTAATTTTTCTTAAAAGTCCCTTTTTCTCCATCTCTTTGACTGTCCTGGTAACACCCGGTCTTGGAATACCTAACATATCGCTTATGTCACTTATCTTAACATCTGCTTTCTTATCTTCTAACTGTTCAATTATATCCAGGTAATGAATATATGATGGTGCCACTCCTGCTGGAAGCTCTGGCAGCATCTCTCTTACTCTTTTAGCAAGATAACAGGCATCCATCATCCTTTTTGTTATATCTGGTGTCATTCTTATATACCTCTTGAAAATAGTTACCTTTGATAATTACCATTGGTAATTATATTAATATATGAAACAAATGTCAAGAATAAAATATCAAAATATTAATATGCCATCTTATATATTGCAAGGATATCGTCATAATCTAATGGTTTATATCCTGTTAATGTTCTTGTCTTGTTACGTGAGCAGTCAAGTGCAAGCTTTGGAAGAGCTGATTCTTCCACGCCAAGCTCTTTTAAGCTTGTTGGCATGCCTATTGATGCATAATACTGTTCCTGCATGTCAATAGCCTGCTCAATTGTCTTTTCTGGATGCTCATAATCAACATCGATATTCCACACATTAGCTGAATACTGTAACCAGCGGCTTATATTAGCTTTGTACACATATCTTGCCCAGCTGCACCATAACGCTGCAAGTCCGGCGCCATGCGCAACTTCCTGGTACTTTCCTGATACCTCATGTTCAAGCTGGTGAACAACAAGCTGGAACTGTCTGCCGCACTGAGTCAGACCATTGTGTGCCAAAGATGAAGCCCACATCATGTTAGCTCTCGCCTCATAGTTCTCAGGGTCAGCCAGACAATCATTCGCTGCCTTGCGGACACTCTTAATAACAGCTTCT
The DNA here is from genome assembly GCA_934359185.1 of uncultured Lachnospira sp. GTDB lineage: Bacteria > Bacillota > Clostridia > Lachnospirales > Lachnospiraceae > Lachnospira. The sequence continues at coordinate 23,649 of CAKRLE010000014.1, forward strand.
GCGATAGAATCTGTAAGATATGTATCATCACCTGGACAGAAATATCTCTCGATAGTATGCATAGCAATATCAACCGCACCACATGCAGTCTGATAAGGACTTACTGTAAATGTAAGGACAGGATTTTCAATAGCAAAATTCATACGGTTGAAGCTGCTGTTATATCCTCTCTTCTCACCAGTATCCTGATTAGTTATAACACATGAAGAACTCATCTCTGAACCGGCCGCAGCAAGTGTAAGAATTGCCCCTTTAGGAAGTGTCTTTGCCGGTGCTTCCTTTCCTAATGAGAAATCCCATACATCAGTCTCAGGATTGGCAATTCCATTCGCAATAGCCTTAGACGAATCCATAACTGAACCACCGCCTACTGCAAGCACAAAGTCAACGCCTTCTTTTCTTCCAAGCTCCACGCCTTCTCTTACAAGCGTAAGCTGTGGATTGGCAACTACTCCGCCAAGCTCCACATAGCTTATATTCTCTTCGTCAAGGCATTTCTCAACACGATCTAATAATCCGCTTTTTCTAGCTGAATTACCGCCAAAATGTATAAGCACCTTATTAGGATTGAACTCCTTAATAAGCTTTCCAACCTTTAATTCCTCATCCCTGCCAAAATACACTTTAGTAGGTGTCTCATAAATAAAATTATTCATATTCTGTCTCCTTTTCAAACTTCAAATGTATGTATCTCACATTTCCTGTTAAACATGCCATTTTTGAACACCATAACATGTTCCTTGTAAGTTATGCTGTCTTTAGAATACATAAAAGGTTCTTCTCTGTAAAGCATACAATTGAATCCTTTTTCTTTAAATGCATTCATTGCCGCTTCTGCCTGTCTGTGAACCTTCCCGTAGCGTTCTTCCTCTTCTTTCGCAAAATGCCTTGCTTCATACACTTTGGCAGCATCCCTCAAATCCATGATAATTCTGTCCACGAATCTGCTATGTGATTTTCTGTGAAGCATTGCAGCAATAATCCTGCACCTATATGATGTCGGATTATTAAGATACTTCGTAAGCATTCCAGCCATACGTCTGTCGCCAACATCATTTGCAACACCGATAAGATACGTGGCAGCTTCTGGTGCTACATTGTCAGGATATGGAACATAATACATATCTGGAACAGACTTGTAACGCTTAATCGGTGGAAAATCTGCCAGCTTCGCAAAAATCATTTCTTTATCTGTACAGGAAGAACTTCCAAGATACCTCAGCTTGTCTCTCACATCTGCAAGCTGATATTCAAGCTGTCTTAGATACTCATATCCTTTAACCCAGAAATGCCCCATACAGCCATAATCAAAGTACACTGTCTTCATGCCAAGCCTTGCAAATCTTATAGTAAATATATTCTCATTACCCTGATTGACAATCAGCATATAATCATCATCAACCCGGTCAATGCTTGCCATCTGTTCACATTCAATGTCTTTATATGTTCCTGTCATCACAGAATTTTCAAACACAAAATAACTCTCAACCGCATCATTCATAAGATACGCCGCATGAATATCCTTCTCGCCATCTATCGTAATCGGCTGGAAAACATTTAATTCAAACACCTGCGCAAGCTTATGAAACTCATCTGGCATATCATCTGTCAGACCATACAGATACTTAGAAAACATTGTTGGCTCCTTAACTAAACATTTATTATAGTATACAACTCTTTACAACTAGTGTACATAAAATTCTTCCATATCATCCAGTCTAAGACACGCCAGGCGTGATTCTGGCATGACGGCACAACAAGCACAATCAATGCCGATAAAACCTTCTGCATATTCTGCCTTTGGCAGCTTTAACAAATTGCTATATGTAACCTGACCGCCATTATGTATAGCCCACAATGACATATATCTTGGCTTACTCCACAGATAAGCATCTAACGCCTCCAATTTCGTCCGCAAATGTCTGACATATTCTCATATCATGCAGATATTTTTCTGTATACACACCTGACAGATAACAGTATTCCAGCGGCATATCTGGCGCAGTCTGATGAAAATTCCTATGAAGTTCTTTGATTACATCTTTAATCTCATCTCTTCTGCCAGCCTCTTTATACTCTTTCTTTATCTCTTCCTCCTGCTTCCACAGCTCACCCCAGCCGGGATTCGTTGACATTTCTTCCATATGGAATCCTTTCATGAATTATCCTGTCAAGCTCAGGATAGTCTACATCTATCTTTCCAAGCTGGACTGTAAGCATTCCACATCCAATATCTACACCTACTATATTCGGTATTACTTTGTCACCAAGGTCTGCAGTAAATCCGATTACACAGCTTGCTCCTGCATGACAGTCAGGCATGATTCTTACTCTTGCATCCTTGAACACTTCAAGATTAAGAAGCCCCTGAATCTGCTGGACACACGCATTGTCTAATACATCGGTGAAGACCTTGGCGGTGTTATATGTGCCTGTAATCTCTCTCATAAAACCTGTCTCCTGACTTCATTTTAGGTTTATTTTAACTATATTCTACTCATGGGGGATGACAGATTGTGTCACTCTTGAAATAAAATTTTAAAAAATCAAATAAACCTGTTGCATAATATAGTAATTATGTGTATACTATATTTAATAGATAAGTTGTATACTTATCATGTGGGCTGACACATATAATCCGAATTTCTTTCCGGACTTCGGGTGCCGGACAGTTGGCTGGCAACGGAAAAACCAGAATTTCTTATCGGACTTCGGGTGCCGATCAGTTGGCGGACAACAGAAAAATCAGTCATAAAAGGAAGGTGTCATTTGTTACGGCAAAAGAACCTTCCTTTTAATCACCTTTTAGCTCTCCTAAAACTAGTAAAATACGAGGAACAGTTTAGATTATGGATAAAAGACATGCTATCAGCATAATTACAAAATGCGCTAAACAATATCAAAAATATTTGCAAGGAAATCAAATTGCATTTGTTTATTATGATGAAAATAATAACTCTGCATACACTACTGTCAGGTTTCAGTCAAATAATTTTTTACACTTTACAGGTATGTCTACAATTAGTGGAAAATCTGCCAATGATTTTTATAGAGCTTCATTAAATAACAGATTAAATGAAAAAGATATTTTCTTTAAAGATAGATATACGACTAATCTTAAACTAAACGTTCTTGAAGCAATCATGAATATTGATACAAAAGCCCGTATGATAGGTAACTATAATGGGCCACATATTGAACTATATACTGAAAAAATAGTTGGGACAACAACTGCTTGTCTATGTCTCAAGCAAGTCAAAGACTACTATATTCCTAATAGCGTTTTAAACGAAGATATTCGAACAATAATTCAAAAGCCTCCTGGTAAAATTTATGCTATTTTTAAAAAGCCTATTAACGCTTCATTCTATACACAGTTGACATATAAATCATCTAACATATCCTTAACATCGCAATACATTCCCGAACAATTAATTAACCAAATAGAACCATCGCTTTTGAATAATATGATTCCTTAATATATTAATGTTGCTACGTGCATTCACACAAATAAGGCAAAAAAATAACCGCCCCATAGTCTGATAAACTGAGGCGATTATTATTACACTCTACTGATATCCTTTAGCAATTCCATTATACTTAATTATACATATAGGACACAAACATTTCTCATCCTTGAAGCGCCAGCCCTTCTGCCTAAGCATGACTTTAACCGCTGTTTCTGATGTATATGGAATCGTATCTATTCGACCACACTTATCACAACGAGCTCCTGCTTGAATCATATATACACCAGCCTTTCACCCTAATCTCTTATAGATATAATACCACTGTATTAAGATAAACACAAGAAAAATTAGTGTGTAAGGAAGAACATAAGCCCGAATAATACAGCGATAACCCAGGTAAATGCCTTAACTTCCTTTGCCTTACCTGTAAATATCTGGATAAATACATATGAGATAAGACCAAATGCAATACCATAGCTGATATTATAAGTAAATGCCATGAATGCGATTGTAAGGAATGCTGGAACAGCGATTGATACATCTTTCCAGTCAATGTCTGTTACACAACCCATCATAAGCACACCAACATACACTAAAGCTGATGCTGTTGCACAGCCTGGAATAAGTGCTGCTACTGGGCTTAAGAACATTGCTACGAAGAAAAGCACACCTGTTGTGAAAGCTGAGAGACCTGTTCTACCACCTTCACCAACACCTGCTGATGACTCAACAAATGTTGTAACTGTTGATGTACCACATACAGCACCTGCACATGTAGCGATGGCATCTGATAACATAGCCTTCTCAAAGTTAGGAACCTCGCCGTTAACGAGCATTCCACCTCTTGAACATGCACCATAAAGTGTACCAAGTGTATCAAACATATCAACCATACAGAATGCAAGAGCTGATGTAGCGATTACAAGGATAAGCTCTGCCTGTGTATGAGTTGCAAGATATGCATCAAAGTTGAAACCTTCTGTAAATACCTTTAAGAAAGCCTGTGAACCCCACTCGCCAAATGCTGTGAATGGATTAAAGCTTAAATTCTCGGCAAATCCTGTATAGAAGCCAGGAACTGTAGCGCCAAGAACATAGTAAAGGATTGTTCCGCTTAAAATACCCCAGAACACTGAGCCTCTTACTTTCTTATATGAAAGAACTGCAATGACAATAATAGCTGCAATAGTAACAAGCTTAGGCATTATATCGCCCCATGTTACAGCACCGCTTAAAAGGTTGAATGATGCAAGTGTAACACATGTAGATGAACTGTTTACTACGATTCCTGCGTTCTGAAGTCCGAGGAATGCAATAAACAGACCAATACCTGCTGGAATAACCTTTCTTACGCAATCAGGTATAGCTGCAAAAAGCTTTGATCTGATACCAGTAACTGTAAGGATTGTGAATACAATACCATCAAGTAATACAAGAATCAGTGCATTAGCATATGTGAGACCAAATGTAAAGCATACTGTATACACAAAGAATGCATTAAGTCCCATGCCTGATGCAAGACCGAGTGGCAGATTTGCAATAAATGCAATTAAAAATGTACCGATTACAGCAGATAATGCTGTCGCAATGTAGATTGCGTTGTAAGAAACTGTTCCAAGCTGTGCAAACATATTGGCATTGACAAAAAGGATATATGACATCGCCATGAATGTTGTGATACCGGCAAGGACTTCTGTTCTCACGTTAGAGCCATGCTCTTTAACTTTGAAAAACTTTTCCATGATTCTTCTCCTGTTAAATTTTATAGTATTACACTATTCTACAACGATTTATCTTTTTTGACAATATGGCATAAAATGTATATTAATCTTCCTCAATGTGTTCACGTCCCTGAGCGATAATGGTCTTCACATGATCATCTGCGAGAGAATAAAAGATTGACTTTCCTTCCCTTCTGTTCTTTACAAGCTTGTTCTGTTTCAATATTTTAAGCTGATGTGATATGGCTGACTGGGTCATATTCAACGCCTCAGCCAGATCACATACACACACCTCTGATTCAAACAAAACATATAATATTCTTATTCTTGTAGAATCACCAAATACTTTGAACAATTCCGCAAGATCATATAATTCATTTTCATCAGGAAGCGTATCATTAACAATTTTTAGACGGTCTTTGTGAATCTCAACTGCATCACAGCATTCACACTCTAATTCAATATTCTTATTTTCCATCAGTAATCTCCGAATTATAACTTCTTGACAAGCAGTACTCTTATCGCATTAAGAACTGCAAGCACCATAACACCAACATCTGCAAATATGGCAGCCCACATATTAGCGATACCTAACGCACCAAGTATAAGGCATATAACCTTGATTCCTATTGCAAAGTAGATATTCTCATACACAATTCTTAAACATTTCTTGGCAATCCTGATAGCTTTGACAATCTTTAAAGGATCATCATCCATAAGGACTATATCTGCTGCCTCAATCGCAGCATCCGAGCCAAGTGCGCCCATAGCAATTCCTATATCCGACCTTGTAAGAACAGGTGCATCATTAATTCCATCACCTACAAATGCAAGCTTATCCTTAGGGTTCTTGGCTGCAAGAAGTTCTTCAACCTTAGAAACCTTATCTGCTGGCAATAACTGGCTGTATACATCTGTTATACCGATATCTGCTGCCACCTTGTCTGCAACCTTCTTAGAATCACCAGTAAGCATAACAAGTTTATTAACGCCTGCCTTCTTTAACTGCTTAATAGCAGCCTTTGTATTGTCCTTTAATGTATCTGCGATAAGAACATATCCGGCATATACGCCATCAATTGCAACATATACAACTGTTCCAATCTCATTGCACTCTGTATATGCTATTGAATTGGCTTTCATAAGTCTCTTGTTGCCAGCAAGTACTGTCTTTCCTAAAACTGCTGCCTTAATTCCATGACCACTTATCTCTTCAATTTCACCGATATCTTTCTCATCTACATCCTTGCCATAAGCAGTCTTTAAACTCTTTGCAATTGGATGTGATGAATAATTTTCCGCATATGCAGCGTATTTTATAACATCTTCCTTAGCAAAATCATTGCTGCATGATACATTAACTACCTCAAATACACCTTTAGTAAGTGTACCTGTCTTATCAAATACAATTGTCTTTACTGAAGCCATTGCCTCCAGGTAATTAGAACCCTTTACCATAATGCCACATGATGATGCGCCACCGATTCCTGCAAAAAAGCTTAATGGAATGCTGATAACAAGGGCACACGGACAGCTGATTACAAGAAATGTCAAAGCCCTGTATAACCATGCTGCATACATAGTATTTTTACCAAGAATAAGAAGAATGACTGGTGGTATTATAGCCAGTGCAAGTGCACTGTAACATACGATTGGCGTATAATATTTGGCAAATTTTGATATAAAATTCTCTGAGCGTGACTTCTTTGAGCTTGAATTCTCCACTAAATCAAGAATCTTAGATACAGTTGATTCGCCAAATTCTTTGGTAGTCTTTATTTTAAGAAGACCTGACATATTAATACAGCCACTGATTATCTCATCACCAGTTTTACAGTCTCTTGGAGCACTCTCACCTGTAAGGGCTGCCGTGTTAAGGCTTGAAGTTCCCTCTACAACAATTCCATCAATTGGAACCTTCTCGCCTGGTTTGACAATTATAACTGAGCCAATCTCAACTTCATCAGGATCAACCTTTGTCACTGTTCCATCAACCTCAATATTGGCATAATCAGGTCGTATATCCATTAGCTCTGAAATATTTCTTCTGCTCTTGCCAACAGCAACGCTCTGGAAAAGCTCACCTATCTGATAGAAGAGCATAACCGCAACAGCCTCTGCGTAGTCGCCGCCAATCCCCATAAGCTCGTTATATATGCCTAATCCAAATGCACCTACAGTTGCGATAGCCATAAGGAAATTCTCGTCAAATGCCTGGCCATTCCTGATTCCCTTATATGCTTTCTTCAAAATATCGTATCCAATAACTATATATGGAACCAGATATAAAAGTATCGTGACAATTCCCGGTGCTTCAATAAAATGAAGTATAACAAGTAATGCCGCTGCAACAATTATTCTTGCAAGAACTTTTTTCTGTTTTTTATTCATATAATCACATCTCCTTAAATTCAGGATTAAAGATAAATCTCACAGTCATCCTCGACTTTCTTACAGTTCTTAAGCACATTTCCCATTACTTCCTTAACGTCCGCTCCATCCTCAAACTCTACAATCATCTTAAGAGCCATAAAATTAACAGTTGCATCCTTAACACCTGTTGTATTTTTAGCTGCCTCTTCCATCTTGTTAGCACAGTTAGCACAATCTACCTCAATCTTATAAGTCTTTTTCATAATATTATTCTCCTTTTTTCTAAATATATTCACGTTTTCTCATATGAATGTTTGTTCATATGTTAAATTGATTATAACATAGTACTCTTATATGTCAATATCTAATGTCCGCTTATTGATAAAATATTATCAAAAAGTCCCATATCTGTTACGCACCTGCATAAACAGATATGGGATAATATTAGTAAGGTTTCTTTAATATATCTACTGTATGAGCTCCTGCTCCAACAAGCTCTTTTCTCTCGCACACTGCAAGCTGGTATTGAAGGAAATAATCAAACTCCTCTTCATCAAGCTGGTTCAGGAACTGTCTCATATAATCAGCTGCACCATCCGGCGATATGATAAGCTTTCTTGTAAGGCCACACTCTGCATTCAGCTCATCTATATCATCAATTCTTACATAATCATATAGATTGCTCATCTCGCTTATAGTGTGAAAATCTTTAGTCAGGCGGTTATCAGCCATTATCTCCTTAATATGTCTTTCCTTAAAACAATAAGTGATAACGCCATACTCATTCATAACATAAGCTACAAATATTGTTCCACCCGGCTTGGTAATTCTCTTTGCCTCTGATAAAGCTTTCAGCTTGTCTTCCTTTGAAAACAGATGATACATAGGTCCAAAAAGAAGTGTCACATCAAATGTATCATCTTTAAATCTTTTTAGATTAAGCGCATTGCCCTGTCTTGCATCCACAAGACTGCTCTTCTGCTTTAACAATCCAAGATTATGCTTAACAAGCTCAACCGCACTAACATCATAGCCTTCCTCAGCAAGAGGCACACAGTACGCTCCGGTACCCGCACCTATATCCATGATTTTAATATCTGACCTGTCACATTTTCTCTCGGATAATATTTCATCAAGTATCCTGTGAATATAAGTATTAGTCACATAATACTCAACTCTTCCATGCCTTGACGTAAGTCTTTTATCCTCATTGAACTTATTATAGTATTGTTCTATCTCATTCATGTATTACTCCAGCACATTTTCAGTAAAAATGTGTTATTTTTTATTATCTTTAAGAACATTATTCTTAATATAATCAAATGTATAATCCTCGCCCTTATCTGCAAGCATCTTTAAAAGGCTGTAGAGAAGTTCATCTGTCTTTGGATGAATCACATAATGTCCTCTTCCTCTAAGATAATACTCAAGCGAGTCTCCATCTGTATATTTATCTTTATTATAATTCCTACTGGCTGCCAATCTGTCACAGAACATTTCTACAACATATTTTACAGGCATTTCCATTCCAACAAGACCAGCTTCCTTATTAGTGGGATAATCAATCCAATACTCATAGTGATGTTTGTTACGGCCCTTGTGATGAAGCCAGGCTGTCGAACATCCTTCTGCCTCTCGCTGTGCATTATTAGGGCTTCTGTTACCCTGATAATATTTAATTCCAGGTATGAACTCTGTTGGCGAATATTTAGACAAATCATGAAGTAATCCCTGCTTATAAAGTCCTACCCTGAAGCAGTTCTTCATAACCATCATCTTGTGATGATTAATAGTCTTTAAATGTCCCCAGAAGTTATGAGAAAATCTCTTTATGTCCATCACAATTCTTTACTTCCTTTCATAATCTAAAACTATCGTAAATTTCCATTAAATGCATTATCAGCTGTTTCTCCATGCAAAAATAGATTTTATCATTAGAAAAAAAAATCGTCAAGATATAACAAAATCAGTCTCCATGCATTTTAAATATTGAAATATCTGCTTTTAAATTACAAGGTTATATCATATAATATTATTATCTAAGACAAGCCATGTTATCAGCTTGCTTTTTATAATTAATTATAATATATAGATTGGAGATTAAGATATGGCATTACATGTTATGGATGAAGCTAACAGATGTCTGCAGTGTAAGGTTCCACAGTGTCAGAAAGGATGTCCTATACACACTAACATTCCAGTTGCTATAAGGCTTCTTAAAGAAAATAAGCTTAATGAAGCTGGTAAAATGTTATTTGAAAACAACCCACTGACAACTGTATGCAGTCTTGTATGTAACCACGAAAAGCAGTGCGAAGGACATTGTGTTCTTGGAAAAAAAGGTGCACCTGTACATTTTTCGACTATTGAGAATTACATATCAACAACATTTGCTGAACAGATGACAGCTGGTCCTGCTCCTTCTAACGGAATGAAGGTTGCAATTATCGGTTCTGGTCCTGCCGGACTTACTATTGCCATCATCCTTCAAAGATATGGGTACAATGTTACTATATTTGAAGGAAAGGATAAGATTGGCGGCGTATTAAGATATGGTATTCCGGAATTCCGTCTTCCTAAAAGTGTTCTTGACGATATCCAGTACCGCCACCTTGAACTTAAAGGCATCAAAATCCGCCCTAATACACTTATCGGAGGTGCAATCGGCATAGAAGACCTGTTCCGTGATGGCTACAAGGCTATATTCGTTGGAACTGGTGTATGGAAGCCTAATTCACTTCATATTAAAGGCGAGACATTTGGCAATGTACATTTTGGCATCAATTACCTTAATAATCCTGACAGCTACAGACTTGGAAACAGGGTTATCGTTATCGGTGCCGGCAATGCCGCCATGGATGTAGCAAGAACTGCTATCCGCAAGGGTTCACACGACCTTACATGTTTCTCTATAACTAAAGAGGTTGCCGCAAGCCATTACGAATTCAGCTATGCACAACTCGAAGGTGTTAAATTTGAGTACAACAAGAAGCCTGTTGAGATTACTGATGATGGTGTTATATTCAGGGATATTATTGAAAATGAAGATGGCAGTTTTACAGATATTGAAGGAACTGACACTCTCTATCCTGCAGACAGCGTTATTATCTCTATAAGCCAGGGACCTATGACGCGTATTGTAAATAGTACTGATGGTCTCAAGTCTAATTCAAGAGGTCTTCTTGAGGCAGACGAGACTGGCCACACATCAAGACCTGGCATCTTTGCATCAGGTGATGTTATCTATGGTGCAAGAACTGTAGTAGAAGCTGTTGCACACAGCAAAATTGTGGCAGAGTCTATGCATGAATACATGCAGAGCCTCCCTAAGGACGAATAAACTGAACTCAGTTCAAAAACATATGTTCTAATGGAATGAGTCTCCAAATCCTTTATTCAGGAACTCATTCCATTTGGCATTGTTAGCTTCAAGTTCTTTCTTCTGCATAATCCTGTTGCGATCGCTTAAAATAGCTAACATCTCATCAACAACCTCAACCTCTGGCAGACTTGTGTAATGTGACAGATATCCTATCATTCTTCCCGCTGTAAAATCCGTATTGAGATTCATGGTTATCAGATTGCTGAACTGCTCTGAATATCCCTTATCCAGCATATATTCGTATAATTCTTCACTTCTTGGTGATCTGTCTTTCATATATCCTACCTGTATTTTTATAAAATATAATATCTTTAAATCGCCTGCCCTGCAAACTGCGTCATGTACAGTTCATAATATTTGCCCTGCTTTGCAAGCAGCTCTTCATGATTTCCCATCTCGACAATTCTTCCTGCATCCATTACAACTATGCAGTCGGCATCCTGGATTGTAGAAAGTCTATGTGCAATAATAAGGCTTGTTCTATTGTGCATAAGCTTAACCATTGCATCCTGGATTTTCTTCTCAGTTCGTGTATCAACACTTGATGTAGCCTCGTCAAGAATAAGAATCTTAGGGTGTGCAAGAAATGCTCTTGCAATCGAGAGAAGCTGGCGCTGTCCCTGTGAAATATTCTGTCCCTGTGCTATGAGCATGGATTTATATTTTTCTGCCATTCTTCTTATCATCGAATCACAATTGCTCATTTTTGCTGCTTCTACCATCTGTTCATCATCCGCTGTCTCATTAGAATATTTGAGGTTATTTTCTATGGTATCTGCAAACAGAACTGTATCCTGAAGAACAATTGCCGTATTCTTACGAAGATTTGCTATATCAATATCTCTGATATTAACACCATCTATCTTTATTGCACCATTATCTATATTATAAAATCTCATAAGAAGATTTACAACTGTAGTCTTTCCTGAACCGGTCGCACCGACAAGTGCAACCTTATGTCCAGCCGGCACATCCAGATTGAAATCATATAAAACCTGCTTACCCTCAACATATGAGAAATCAACATTTTCAAATGTGATAACCGGAGACTGGCTTTCAATAAGCTTATCGCCTGTCTTATCCTCCTTCTCATGATCCATGACAGCAAATACACGTTCCGCACCCGCAACCGCAGTCTGTATCTGTCCATATATCTGCGCAATCTCATCTATCGGTCTTCCAAACTGCTTTGCATACACAATAAATGCTGATATTGTTCCAATTGACACAACACCTTTAATCGCAAAATATCCGCCAAATGCCGCAATAATCACAAATCCAATATTATTAATTACATTCATAAGAGGTCCCATTGAGCCGCCTAGAATCTCTGCCATAATTCCTACCTTAGTAAGCTCATCTGATGTTTTGTTAAACTCTTCACAGGCAGCAGATTGTCTATTGTATGCGACAACTGTCTTATATCCAGTAACCATCTCCTCAACTTCTGAATTAAGGCTTCCAAGAAGCACCTGACGCTTCCTGTAGAATTTACGCATTGCAGAGGACAATCCCTTAGTTGCAAGTACTGTGAGAATAACTGTTGTACATGACAGCAGTGCAAGCTGTGGACAGAGAATAAACATCATCACAACTGTTCCTATTATAGTAAGTACTCCTGAAAAAAGCGATGATAATGACTGTGATATTGTATTAGATATATTTTCGACATCATTAGTCATACGGCTCATAATATCGCCATGTGGATGTCTGTCAAGATATTTGACAGGAAGATTAACTATAGCTTCAAATAAATCTTCACGCATTCTCTTAACAACTCTCTGGCTTAGAACTGCTGATAATCTTGACTGTACAAATGAACATACACTGTTAATGACATACACTGCCAGCATTGTCACAAGAATCGACGTAAGCATGGCATACGTCCCCTGTGCGATACAGTCAATTGCATTACTTTGCAGCTTTGGTGCTATAACAGAGCATATTACCATCACAAACACTGATGCAAGAAGAACTACCATTGTATGCAATTCTTTTGAAAAATATCTGCAAAGTCTTCCGATTGTTTTTTTTGCATCCTGTGGCTTCTCTACTTCACCACCGCGGTTTCTGGGGCCGCGCATTCCTGGAATCTTATAATTATTAAGCTGTGTCTGCTTTCCTGAATTATTATTTTCCATCAAGCACCTCATTTCCAAGCTGTGAAGCACATATATCTGCATATATCGCACTGCTCTTTAATAATTCATCATGAGTTCCGACTGCCGATAACTTTCCATTATCAAGGACAACAATCCTGTCTGCATTCTTAATAGACGCAATTCTCTGGGCAATGATAATCTTTGTCACGCCTGAATGCATCTGTTTAAGCTCATTATACAGATCAGCCTCTGTCTTTAAATCAAGCGCACTTGTCGTATCATCAAATATAAGAATCTCTGACTTTTTAAGAACAGCCCTGCTTATCGCAACTCTCTGCTTCTGACCACCTGACAGGCTGGTTCCACCCTGATTGAGAATTGTATCCATTCCATCTGGCCTGGTCCTGATAAATTCCATTGCCTGTGCAACATTTGCAGCAGCCTCAATCTCGTTATCATCAGCTGTTTTATCGCCCCATGCAATATTTTCCTTGATAGACTCTGAGAAAATCTCACTTTTCTGAAGTGCTATCGATACCTTATCTCTCAAAGCGTGAAGCTTATAATCTCTTACATCTATATCATCAACAAGGACTTTACCTGATGTCACATCATAAAATCTTGGTATAAGTCCTACTAGAGACGATTTGCCACAGCCTGTTTCACCGAGGATTCCAATAGTCTCTCCCGGATTAATCGTAAGAGAAAAATCGTCTATTATCTTTTCATCACCTATTCCCGGATATGCGAATGAAACATTTCTAAATTCAACCTTACCCTTAACGTCAGTATCTGCACCATGTTCACCATCTTTTATGACAGGCTCACACTGAAGTACTTCCATAACACGTCTTCCTGAAGCAACACCTCTTGATGCGGTCTGGAAAATCATAGTCATTCTCATGACAGCATTTAAAACCTGTGTCACGTATGTAATAGCAGCCATAACATTGCCAGGTGTAACTGCACCTGCCGCCACCTGTATTGAACCAAGTCTGATAACCGCAACCACTGAAAGATTAAGAATAATGTTCATAATAGGTGTCATGTATGACAAAAGCACAAGAACACGCAGCTGTGTGTCAACCAGTTCTTCATTAGCTCTTCCAAACCGGTTAATCTCATAGTCCTCTTTGACATAAGCCTTAACTACTCTTGAACCTGACACATTCTCCTGCATGACATTATTAACCTTGTCCAGCTTTCTTTGAAGTTTTCCAAACATAGGATTTGCCTTGGATATGAAAAATATTACGCAGAATATAATAAATGGCAGCGCACACACAATTATAATTCCAAATGACATATTCAATCGCAGCATACAGAATATTCCGCCTGCAAACAGCATGAATGTTCTTACAAAGCCTCTGATGCACTGCATTACAAATGTCTGCAGCTGTGTGATATCATTAGTCACTCTTGTTATAAGTGAACCTGTTGAAAACTGGTCTGTCTGCGAAAAAGAAAACGACATTATCTTTTTAAATGTATCTTTTCTTAAATCGTTGCCAAAATTCTGCGAACACAGATTGGCAGACACTCCTGACATAACACCACATAGTCCACCTATAGCCACAAATACTATCATCTTAATTCCCGTTTTTATAACTATATTAAGGTCGCCCACATTACCATTATTGATTCCAAGTACACCATCATCAATAATAGTACTCATAAGACCCGGCTGGAATAAGTCCATAACAACCTCTCCAACCATGAATAATGGTGCAAGTAACGCATAAATCCAATACTTTTTTATATACTTTAACACACAAAACTCCATTTCCGCATTGATAGCAAAATGCTTCCTGCCCATATCAAGACAAGAAGCATTTTTACAGCCTTCAACGCTGCTACATATTATTGATATTATCATAATAAATACAGATATTTATTGTCAAGTACAATTACATCTCTCTTAACATTCCACTCTTCTTAAAGATTGGTCTTAATATAAGATATATTATTGACGCAAATATAACTGCAACTACTGCATTAACTGATGTTGTCACAGCACCAATCTTAGCAAGCGCCTTTGATAAATCCTGTGGCACACCGAGGATATATGTCTTATAGAAATATCCAACGATAGGGTCAGCAAAGATATTAAATACCATGCCAGCTGCTGACGAAACGATTGTTGCAACTGTTACATATTTAGCTGAATGTTCTCTTGAAAGCTTGAAGCCCTTATGTGCTACAGCACCGACAATAAGACCGATACATAACTTTAATACAAATGTCTTAGGAGCACTTGTTACATACGCTGTTGTAAGGTCACTGATTGTCATACCGACAGCTCCTGCAAGACCGCCCCATACACCGCCTACAAGCAATGCTGCAAGTACACAGAATGTGTTGCCAAAGTGAAACATTGTTCTCTCTGTTCCAACTGGAATATCAATCTTGATAAATGTTGCACCTACATAGCAGAGTGCTGCACATAAAGCAGCCTGTGCCAATACTTTAATCTTACCACTGTTATCTTTCATATTCTTCCTCTTTTCCGCACACATCTTTTGTATGTACGAACCAGTACTCTGTGTGCAAAGCACTGATTAACTCTAAAGAATAATGGCACACATTTGGTATGATTAAAATATCCAATTCAGCATATTATAATAATGCCAGATTACTAATTTTCACTGTCTGGATTTTTTTCTTCAAGCTTCTTCTGCTTGTCAAATAACTCCTTCATTGTAGGATTGCCTCTCGTAAGCTTTTTGATTGTAAGGTCCTCTGCTTTATTATTTGCAAGTCTTAAATTATTCTCAGATGATAAAAGAGCTTCTTTAATCTTTTGCAGGTGTGATATTGATTTATCAATCTCGTCAATCGCATTATTAAATTTCTCGCTTGCAAGCCTGAAATTCCTTGAAAATCCATCCTTGAATACATTGATTTTCTCTTCAAAATTAGATATATCAATATTCTGGTTGCGGATTGTCTCTAATTCCTGCTTATATTCAAGTGAATTAAGTGCCGCATTTCTAAGAAGCGTTATAATAGGAATAAAAAACTGTGGCCTTACTACATACATTTTGGGGTATCTGTATGATACATCCACAATTCCAGTATTATAAAGCTCATTGTCTGTCTCAAGAAGTGACACAAGCACAGCATATTCGCAGTTTTTTTCTCTTCTGTCTTTATCAAGCTCCTTTAAGAAATCCTCATTCTTTTTTTTGGTAGCAGTTTCATCCATCTGATTTTTCATCTCAAACATAATTGATATAAATTCTGTTCCAGACGCATCCGCTTCCCTAAATATGAAATCGCCCTTACTTCCAGTTCTGGCATCATTATCCTTGCCAAAATATGCATTAGGAAATGCAGTTGCTCTCAGCTTATTAAATTCAATATCACAATGCTGTTCAAGACTCTCGCCTACCATCTTGGTTGACTGTCTTGCCTTAAAATCACGATAATACTCAATCTGCTCATCTTTTAACTTTAACTTGTCCTCGTACTGTTCTTTTAATGCCTGTGATTTTAACTTACTCTCATTATCCTTGCTCTCAAGCTGTCCCTTTAACTTTGCAATCTCAATATCCTTATCAGCAAGCTCTTCTATTGATTTTCTCTCCTGCTTATTCAGGGCTTCCTGCGCTTCATGCTGCTGTCTGTTTAATTCTTGCTGTGCTTCCTGCTTCTGTTTGCTTAGAGCTTCTGTAACAGCGAGCTTAACGTCTTTGTCAGCAGCCTCTTCCAAGGCTTTAAGCTGTGCTTTGAGCTTCTCAATCTCTAACTCTTTCTGGCTTTCGATAAGCTTTTCACGCTGTCTTATCTCTTTGTCGAATTCCTTGTCTCTGACCTGGCTTAATATCTGTGCATATCCAGACTCATCAACCTGAAATACCTCTCCACAATTAGGACATTTAATCTCCTGCATATATACTCCCCCTGTTAATAATATACTTATATTTCTCTTACACAGTCCTTTGTCAGGTCTTTAACAACCTCACCGCCTATTATAAGCCCTGCCACTGATGGCACAAATGCAACACTGCCCGGTATGTCACGTCTTTCCGTACATTTGTGGGCTGCTCCCGATGGACATATGCAGTTGGTACGGCAGCTTATAGACATATCCTCTAAAGGTCTTGTTGAATATTCTTCTGAATATACAACTTTAAGCTTCTTAATGCCACGCTTCTTTAACTCATGGCGCATAACCTTGGCAAGCGGACACACCTTTGTCTTATATATATCTGCTACACGAAACATGCTTCCATCAAGCTTATTGCCAGCTCCCATTGAACTGATAACAGGCACATTCTTTTCTTTTGCTTTCATAACAATAGCAATTTTGGCTGTGACAGTATCCACTGCATCAACTATATAATCGTATTCTTCAAATGGAAAATCATCCGCATTCTCTGGCAGGAAAAAGCATTTGTACACTTCGACCTTAGCATCTGGATTGATATCAAGTATACGCTCTTTCATAACATCAACCTTATACCTGCCAACAGTCTTTCTTGTCGCAATAATCTGTCTGTTAAGGTTAGTAAGGCAGACCTTGTCATCATCTATTAAGTCAAATGCACCAACTCCGCTTCTTACAAGTGCCTCACATACATATCCGCCAACTCCTCCTATACCAAACACAGCAACTCTGGAATTCTTTAACTTTTCCATTGAATTACTGCCTAATAAAAGCTGTGTTCTGGAAAACTGATTTAACATATCTATTCTACCTCAATTTCTTTAATCTCTGTCTCATTTCCCTGTATGAGAAATGTATCTTCACTGTGACAGTTAGGACATATCTTGCCATATTTAACTGTCTCATACTGCTGTCCACATCCGTTGCAATATGTTATTCCCGGGATTGTCTCTATGACAAGTTCACTGCCTGATAAAAGCTCATTCCTTCCGGCATTCCAATTCCAGCAGTCAGTAAGGTAACTTCCAACGACAGTTGATACCTCACCTATCTCTAATACGACTTTATTAACTTTTTTCACATTATTAGCCCGCGCAATTTCTTCTATCTGCTTAGCTATGTGAAACACTATACCTAATTCATGCATGTATTCTTTACAAACCTTTCACATTCAAATATAATTCGAATATACTACACAAGACTCACAATCAATTATAAACTTATATATCTATATACTGCTTAATTATATACTTATTATAAAGGAGATACTTATGCGAAACCTTACTAAAGGCTCACCTGTTAAAATGATTCTTATGTTTGCTGTTCCGTTGTTTATCGGTCAGCTTTTCCAGCTGTTCTACAGTCTCGTTGACACACGTATTGTTGGAGCTCTGTTAGGTGACACTGCACTGGCAGCAGTCGGTGCCACAACATCACTTTGTGACCTTCTTAACAATCTGCTGAATGGCTTTACCAACGGATTCGGAATAATTATAGCAACTTACTTTGGTGCAGGCAATAAAAGAATTATGAAAAATGCTATTGCTGGCACAGTTGTTCTCAGCGTATCCATCACTGTTACAATAAGCGCAGCCGGCACAATTGCCCTCTACGGAATCCTTAATCTTTTAAATGTGTCTCCAGAACTTTTCGATGCCTCATCATCATATCTTAGAATTATAATGATGGGACTTATTGCCGGAGCTATGTATAACATGCTTGCTTCTATATTAAGAGCTATAGGTGATTCATTTACACCATTAATATTCCTTATTATATCTACAGTACTGAATATAATTCTTGATTACACATTCATAAAATATCTGGACACGGGTGTTGCAGGAGCTGCTGTCGCAACTGTAGTATCACAGCTTGTATCTGCCATACTGTGTTTTATATATATGTATAAGAAATATCCAGAGCTTCACCTTTGCATGGATAACTTCATAGAATCAAAACCGCTTCTGGTAAAAATGTTATCTACAGGTGCTTCCATGAGCTTTATGATTTCATTTGTACATATAGGAACTGTTGCATTACAGACAAGCATTAATACATTCGGAACGAATATAATTGTTGCACACACTGCTGCAAGAAAGGCATCATCAATATTCATGCTGCCATTCTCGGTATTTGGAACAACTCTTGCGACTTATTGCAGCCAGAATTTCGGTGCTGGAGAATATTCAAGAATTAAAACAGGAATCAGGTCATCTGTACTTCTTACATTCATATGGTGTACAGCTGTCATTGTTGTTGCTAACACATTATCTCCTGTTATCATCAATGCAATAACAGCAACTTCAGAGCCAGAGGTTATAGATACTGCAACGCTTTACCTTCGCATCAACACAGCTCTATATTATATTCCAGCGGTAATATGCCTGTTCAGACAGGGCATGCAGGGATTTGGTGACAACATAACACCTCTTATTTCAAGCTCCATGGAGCTTATTGTAAAGGTGCTTGCCGCCGTCCTGCTCGCCCCAGCGATTGGATATATGGGAATAATTGTTGCAGAACCCATAGCATGGATTGTCATGGTAATTCCGCTGATTATAAGTATGAGAAAATTCTTTAAAAAGTATAACCTGTAATTATTAAACTATATAAGGAACAGTGGCAGCAGCTGGTTTCCTTCGATATACCTGTACCTGCTTACAAATAAACTTTTTAAGGCCGGTCTTCTTTGGCAAATTGGATAAAACATCATGAATTTCTGTAAAAAATCCAAAAATGTCCGAAACCACCTCATTATAACCTGATAAAAAATTTGATTTGGCTTCTTTTCGGAAAAATGCTTAAAAAATCCGAAAAACTTGTTTATTTTGGATTTTTTTCATGTTTCTATTAATTAAAAGAAAAAAGATTGGTTTAGCGAAGTGTAAACGCCATCATTTTGGCTGAAATCATCAAAATTGCTTTAAATAAGCCAATTGTCCAGCCTGACATTATTAAAAAGAATACATTGTAAACTAAAAAACAAATATCATTATTAGAATCAATGATCACAATTGAGCACCGATGGCATTTCTTTTACTCTGACATCCACAGTATTTTTAAAATTTTCAATTTGATGTGAATACTGTTCATTCATAAGTGTTGAATGAATCATAAAATCCGCTGTCGCAATATTATTTGCAATCGGTATATCATACACCTGTGCAATTCTAAGAAGTGCCTTAACATCCGGGTCATGTGGCTGTGCTGCCAGTGGATCGGAGAAAAAAATAACCATGTCGATATTTCCTTCTACAATTTTTGCCCCTATCTGCTGATCTCCCCCTAATGGACCACTGTTATATCCTTTTATCTTTAATCCAACATGATCTGCTATCATTCTTGCAGTTGTTCCGGTTCCTGATAGATTATGTTGCTGTAAAATCTCTTTATTGTCCATACACCATTTCAACATATCCTGTTTTTTTCCGTCGTGAGCAATCAATGCTATATTTTTTTGTTTTTCAATTGTCATTGTAAGATATTTAATCATCTTAGTCCCCCATCTGTTATTTTTTTTCTGTAAAAAATTGATATATCGTTCTTGACTTAAATATTTTATATGCTGGCAATATACAGCTTGGAAATTTAGGATTATTGCATGAATTAGGATAGAATTGAGTTTCAAAACACACACCACTTCGTTTCTTATACGCTGCACCATCTTTTCCTATCTGACCATTTAAATAATTACCTGTATAAACCTGTAATCCACATAAATCAGAATAAACATCCATCCTGATTCCACTATCTGCCCCATACAATTTTGCAACTTTCCTTAACTTTCTGTCATTTGGAAATATATAAGTATTGTCATAACCGCCAGCAATTTTTATCTGTGGATTGTCTGCATCTATATCTTTTCCAATCTGTTTTCTTTTACGGAAATCAAATGGTGTATCACTAATATCTATAATCTTTCCTGTTGGAATCATGTCATTTTCCAGCTCTAATATCTGTCCAGAATATATTTCCATATAGTGTTTAAGAATTGTACCAGAATTATGCCCATCTAAATTAAAATAACTATGATTTGTAGGATTTACAACCGTAGCCATATCACTAAGCATTTCATAATCAATTATAAATTCATTTTTATCTGTGAGTGTATATCTTATTTTCTGCTCTAAATTTCCCGGAAATCCTTGCTCCATATTAGGACTATATCGTTCCATTTCCACAAACTCACATGCATCAGTCTTTCCATTTCTTACACTGTAAAGTTTATGATGTGATCTATTAAACCCACTGTGAAGATTATTTTGATTATCATTTTTATCCAACAGATACTTTATATCTTCTATTGTTACTTCTGCCCCTGCAATACGGTTAGCATTTCTGCCTATATATGCACCAAAACCTGTATTCTGTTCATAATAATCCATCAGATTATCATAACCAAGTACAACATCTCGTTTTCTTCCATACTTATCAAGTACATAAATGGATAATACCAATGCTCCAAAATCAGATAATTCTACACTCATACCTTTATTATTTACCAAGATATATCTATGTGCTTTTTTTCCTTCTTTCGTCACACCAAAAACTGTATTCCACATTTCAATTCACCTGTCCTTAAACGAAATATATTGTAAAACTATAATACTGCTAATTCTTTATAGTACAGACAAAAACCGTTTAAATGCAGCAAATCCCTTTTCTGTGCGTTTATACACGCCTGCACATTCCAGAACCTGTACAAAACAATCTGCAATTTCCTTCTGAATAATACTCTCTATATTTTCTGTTGTAATATCATAAGAATCCCGCCATTCATCTACCCAGTCAGCATGAATTCTTATCTCCTCTATATCATGAATATTTTCTCCTTTAATAATAGCTTTCGCAAGCATATCCATTTCTTTTTTCAGCCGGGAAGGAAGTACTGCAAGCCCCATCACTTCTATCAATCCAATATTTTCTTTTTTAATGTGATGCAGTTTTTCCTCTGGATGATACACACCCCACGGCCTGTCCTCTGTCGTAATATTATTTCTGAGAACCAAATCCATTTCATATAAATTTCCATTCATACGTGCGATTGGTGTGATGGTATTATGTGGTACTCCATCCGTTTCGCTAAAAATAAATGCGTCTCTGTCAGTATAGCCACGCCATTTTTGCAAAATATAGTCAGACACTTTTGCAAGCCTCTCAATATTACTTCCTTGTAATCTTATAACTGACAGTGGCCACTTAACGCAGCCTGCTGTCACATCTTCAAATCCTGCAATCTCAAACATATATTCATACGGAGCTTTTGCCATAGCAAAAGTATATGCTCCACCCTGAAAATGATCGTGACTCAGAATTGAACCTCCAACTATTGGCAAATCTGCATTTGAACCTAATGTATAATGTGGAAACTGCCTTACAAAATCCAATAGCTTTACAAAAACAGCTTCATCAATCTTCATCGGTGTATGTTTTGCATTAAACACGATACAGTGTTCGTTATAATACACATATGGTGAATATTGCATATAGTAATCCTGTCCATCCAGCTTTAATGGAATAATTCTGTGATTCTGTCTCGCAGGATGTGAAAGAGTTCCTGCATATCCCTCATTTTCTGCACATAACAAACATTTAGGATAATCATTCTTTGTTTGAGTTGCTGCTCTCGCTATGTCCCGTGGATCTTTTTCTGGTTTAGAAAGATTAATTGTAATATCTATCTTGCCATACTGTGTGTCTGCTTTCCATTTTTTATCTCTTGCAACTCTGTCCTTACGTATATAATTTGTATCCTGACTGAATTGATAATAGAAATCGGTTGCTTTTTTTTGATTTTTGACATATAAATCTGTAAATTTTGCTCTGACCACAGAAGGTGCAGGTGTTAAAATCCCCATAATTTTGGTATCAAACAAATCTCTGTATGCGCCTGTATTTTCAGGAATCAATCCATGCTCCGCTGCATAATCCGTCATATCAGATAGAATTTCTGATAACTGTCTGATTGCTTTATCCGTCTGAGTATAACTGTCAAGTCTAAACAACTCTAAAAGTCTGTTAATCACATAAATTTTATCGTCTTCCTCAACCAATCCTTTTTCAATACCGTAACCTACTAATTCTGAAATAAGTTCATTCATGTTATACCTCCTAGTATCCGTCCGGATGATTTACATGCCATTTCCATGCTGTTGAAATAATCGTCTCAAGATCTGCATACTGCGGTTTCCACCCAAGCACTTTCCTTGCTTTTTCACTGGATGCTATCAACACTGAAGGATCACCAGCTCTTCTTTCTTCTTCTCTTATAGGAATTGAATGATTCGTTACCTTTCTTGCCATCTCAATAACTTCTTTTACTGTAAAACCTACACCATTACCAAGATTAAAAATATTGCTTTCTCCGCCTTTTGAGAGGTATTCCATTGCAAGGATATGTGCCTGAGCTAAATCATTTACATGGATATAATCTCTTACACAGGTTCCATCCTTTGTGTCATAATCATTTCCAAATACAGATATGTATTCTCTCTTTCTGTTCGGAACCTGCAAAATAAGCGGTATCAAATGTGTTTCTGGATTATGTGCCTCTCCGATTTTTCCATTCGGATGTGCACCACAGGCATTAAAATACCGAAGCGAAACATATCGTAAGTTATGTGCCTTAGAAGTCCATTTAAACATCTTTTCCATTGATAATTTTGTTTCACCATAACAATTTGTTGGAAGTGTCCGATCCGTTTCCAAAATAGGGATGCTCTCCGGTTCTCCATAAGTAGCTGCGGTTGACGAAAATACAATCTTATCAATGCCATGCTCCACCATACTTTCAAGAAGCACCTCTGTTCCACACAAATTATTGTTATAATATTTCAGCGGATTTTTCATACTCTCTCCAACCTGTGAACTGGCAGCGAAATGAATGACACCATCTATCTTTTCTTTTGATAAAACATTATCAAGAAATGCCTTGTCCCTGATATCCCCCTCATAAAACTTTGCCTGTGGATGTACTGCCTCCTTAAAACCTGTAAGCAAATTATCAATTACAATCACTTCATATCCTGCATCAACCAGCTCATATACTGTGTGTGAACCAATATAACCAGCCCCGCCTAAAACTAAGATCCTCATAATAATACCTTCTTTCTATATTCATAACACTTTTATGCCGCCATATTTTCTTATTCTCAAATCTTTACAGGAACCGTTACCAAATACATTATCCATTCCGAATTTATAAGACTCTACATATTCATTCTTCACAAATGCCTGTATTGTTCCAGCAAAACCACCGCCATGCACCCTGCAT
>CAKRLE010000015.1 GCA_934359185.1 uncultured Lachnospira sp.
GTTATTAGACGTAAGGTCGGTAAGACTGGTAAGAAATAATTAAAGGAGTGAATGTTATGGTTAGTAAGAAGTCAAGAACAGTAGTTCGTGAACAGAAACATAGAAGATTACGTAATCGTTTCAGTGGTACAGCAGAAAGACCACGTTTAGCTGTGTTTAGAAGCAATAATCATATGTACGCTCAGATTATTGACGATACAGTTGGCAAGACTCTTTGTTCTGCATCAACATTAGACAAAGATGTTAAGGCAGAATGCGAAAAGACTAATAACGTTGAGGCTGCTGCAGTAGTAGGTAAGGTAGTTGCTAAGAAGGCATTAGAAAAGGGTATTACAACTGTTGTCTATGATAGAGGCGGTTTTATATATGAAGGAAAAGTAAAAGCATTGGCAGAGGCAGCAAGAGAAGCTGGCCTTGAATTCTAAGCGGAAGGGAGAAACAGTTATGAAACGTACAATCATTGACGCTAGTCAGTTAGAGTTAAATGATAATGTAGTAGCAATCAAGCGTGTTACTAAGGTAGTAAAGGGCGGACGTAATATGAGATTCGCAGCTTTAGTAGTTGTTGGTGACGGCAACGGACACGTTGGTGCAGGTGTTGGTAAGGCAGCTGAAGTTCCTGAAGCAATCCGCAAGGGAAAAGAAGATGCTATTAAGCACTTAGTAGAGATTCCATTAGATGAGAATAAGTCAGTTCCACATGACTTCATCGGCGAGTTCGGTGGAGCAAGAGTTCTTCTTAAGAGAGCTCCAGAAGGTACTGGTATCATCGCTGGTGGTCCTGCACGTTCAGTACTTGAGCTTGCTGGTATCAAGAACATCCGTACTAAGTCACTTGGATCAAACAACAAGCAGAACGTAGTTCTTGCAACAATCGCTGGTCTTCAGGCTATGAAGACACCTGAGGAAGTAGCAAGACTTCGCGGTAAGTCAGTTAGCGAAATCATTGGCTAATTGAAGAGCGCATAGCGAATGGAGGAATAAAAATGGCAGATAAGAAGTTAAGAATAACTTTAGTAAAATCTCCAATCAGTGCTGTTCCTAAGCATAGAAGAACAGTTGAGGCTATGGGTCTTAACAAACTTCATAAGACAGTTGAGCTTCCAGACAATGCTTCAACAAGAGGACAGATACAGCAGATTGGTTATATGTTAAAGGTAGAAGAGATCTAATCTGATAATAATATAAGGAGGTGCAAGAATGGATTTATCTAATTTAAGACCTGCTGAAGGTTCAGTTAAGAGTGATAATTTCAGAAGAGGCCGTGGACATGGTTCAGGTAATGGCAAGACAGCTGGTAAGGGTCACAAGGGTCAGAAGGCTCGTTCAGGTGCTCCAAGACCAGGTTTTGAAGGTGGTCAGATGCCATTATATAGAAGAATTCCAAAGAGAGGTTTCACTAACAGAAACAGCTTAGAGATAATTGGAATTAATGTAAGTGCATTAGAAAGATTTGACAATGGTGCTGAGGTTACTGTTGATACATTAATCGAGTCAGGTATTGTTAAGAACCCAAGAGATGGAGTTAAAATACTTGGAAATGGAGAACTCACAAAGAAGCTTACAGTTAAGGCTAACGCTTTTAGTGCTACAGCTAAAGAAAAAATTGAAGCTGCTGGTGGAACTTGTGAGGTGATCTAATGCTAAATTCACTTGTTAACGCATTTAAGAATAAGGACGTTAGAAAAAAACTGTTATTTACACTTGGAATGCTGATAATAGTCAGAATAGGAAGCTTGCTTCCTATTCCTGGTGTAGATACAGATTATATGAAGACATTACTTAGCGGTTTACAGACAGGAGATAATAATTTCCTTAATGCATTCACTGGTGGTTCATTCGAAAGAATGTCACTTTTTGCTTTAAGTATTACTCCATATATTACGTCATCTATTATTATGCAGTTACTTACTATTGCTATTCCTAAATTAGAGGATATGCAAAAGGAAGGCGAGGATGGAAGAAAGAAAATCGCTTCAATTACTCGTTATGTTACAATAGGTCTTGCTCTTGTTGAGTCAATTGCTATGGCAATAGGATTTGGTAGACAGGGACTTATTAAAGACTATGCAGATATGAGTACAATTCACTTTGCTACTTGTATTGTATTAGTTGTTGTCACACTTACAGCAGGTTCTGCTGTACTTATGTGGATTGGTGAGAGAATCACTGAGAATGGTGTTGGTAATGGTATTTCAATAGTACTTTTGATTAACATCATTGCTGGAATGCCAAGTGACTTCGCTACATTGTTCAATCAGTTTGTATTGACAAAGAGCTTAGCAAGAGGTATTACAGTAGCAGCTGTTATCATCGCAATCGTTGTAGCAGTTGTAGTATTGGTAGTTATCTTACAGGATGCTGAGAGAAGAATACCAGTACAGTACTCACAGAAAGTTGCAGGTAAGAGAACAGTTGGTGGAGGTTCTACTAACATTCCTCTTAAAGTTAACACAGGTGGTGTTATGCCAATTATCTTTGCATCATCACTTATGCAGTTCCCTGTAATAATTTTGCAGCTTTTGGGTAAGTCATATGAGTGGACTAAGTATTTAAGCCAGTCTTACTGGTGTAAGATATCTGCTCCACAGTATACAATCGGCTTACTTGTATATATAGTTCTCGTTATTTTATTTGGTTATTTCTATACATCGATTACATTTAATCCATTACAGATTGCCGATAATCTTAAGAGAGCTGGTGGTGTTATACCTGGTATAACACCAGGTAGATCAACAAGTGACTATTTAAACAATATACTTAATTATATCGTTTTCATTGGTTGCGTTGGACTTATAATTGTTGCTTTAATTCCAATTATGTGTTCTGGATTCTTCGGAGCAAGTGTTTCATTCGGTGGAACATCAATCATCATCATTGTTGGTGTTGTTCTTGAGACATTAAAGCAGATCGAAGCAATGCAGGTTAACCGTAACTACAAGGGATTCTTAAGCGAATAATTACTACTTAAATAATAGACTTGCCCAGATTATTCTGGGCGAGTTATTTGCGTTTTAAAGTACATTAATATATGATAATAAACGGAGGGAAGCAAATGAAGATAATCATGTTAGGCGCTCCTGGTGCTGGTAAAGGTACACAGGCAAAGAAGATTGCAGCACAGTATTCAATTCCACATATCTCTACAGGAGATATATTCAGAGCTAATATCAAGAACAACACAGAACTTGGACAGAAAGCAAAGACATATATGGATAAGGGAGAACTTGTTCCAGATTCATTAGTAGTAGACCTTATAATGGATAGATTTAAGGAAGCTGATTGCGCTAATGGTTATGTACTTGATGGTTTCCCAAGAACAATTCCACAGGCAGAAGCTCTTGACAATGCATTAAAGGCTAATGGTGAGAAAGTAGATTATGCAATTAATGTAGAAGTTCCAGATGAGAACATTATCAACAGAATGTCAGGAAGAAGAGCATGTGTAGGTTGTGGTGCTACATATCATATTAAATATAACCCAACAAAGGTTGAGGGAATATGCGATGCATGTGGTGAGAAGCTTATCTTAAGAGATGATGATAAGCCAGAGACAGTAAAGAACAGATTGTCAGTTTACCATGAGCAGACACAGCCACTTATAGATTACTACAAGAAGGCTGGCGTTCTTGCAGAGGTTGATGGTACTAAGGATATGGAAGAAGTATTCAAAGATATTGTTAATATCTTAGGCGCTTGTTAGTCTTATAGGTCAGAGGATTAGTAAGTATGGCAGTTTCAGTTAAATCAAAACGAGAAATTGAATTAATGAGGGAAGCGGGAAGAATTCTTGGAACAGTTCTTAATGACCTTGAGAAAGAGGTTAAGCCAGGTGTCAGTACATGGCATATAGATAAGATAGGTGAAGAGATGATCCGCAGTTATAACTGTATACCATCATTTCTAGGATATGGTGGTTTTCCTGGCTCAATATGTGTATCAGTCAATGAACAGGTGGTACATGGTATCCCGTCTAAGAAGACAATTCTTAAAGAGGGGGATATAGTAAGTCTTGATGCTGGTGTTATCTATAAAGGATATCACTCAGATGCAGCAAGAACATATGGGGTCGGACAGATTAGTCCCGAAGCAGCTAAGTTGATAGAAGTCACAAAACAGAGCTTTTTTGAAGGAATCAAATTCGCAAAAGAAGGATGTCATCTGTATGAGATATCTAATGCAATTGCAGATTACAATGAAAAGTTTGGCTATGGTGTAATCAGAGATTTAGTTGGACATGGAATAGGAACAGAACTTCATGAGGATCCAGAGGTTCCTAACTTCAGACAGGAAAGACGAGGTATGAAGTTATACGAAGGAATGACACTAGCCATTGAACCTATGGTAGCGGCAGGGGGTTATGCAGTAAGAACTCTTGACGATGACTGGACAACAGTTACCGCAGACAATTCACTTTCTGCTCACTATGAAAATACAGTCCTTATAACAAAAGAAGGACCACAGATACTCTCCTTGGTTGAGAAATAACTACTATATACATGTGATTGGAATATAGCATAAAGGCAGGATAATAATGACAGATAATATAATAGGATGTTTCGCAAAGTCAAAAGCTGGTCATGATAAAGATGAAATCTATATTATAGTTAACAGCGATAAGAATAATGTATGGATTTCAGATGGCAGACTTAAACCAGTTGCAGAACCCAAGAAGAAAAACAGAAAGCATGTGCAGCTTGTGAATGATAAAGATATCAATATCGAAGAGAAGCTATGCAGACAGGAACCCATTGCTGATGAAGATATAAGAAAGGCAATTAAAAAGTATATATCTAAATGATTGGAGGAATATAATACATGTCAAAATCAGATGTAATTGAAATTGAAGGAACAGTAGTTGAGAAGCTCCCTAACGCAATGTTTCAGGTAGAGCTTGAAAATGGCCACCAGGTACTTGCACATATAAGTGGTAAGTTAAGAATGAACTATATCAGAATTCTTCCTGGAGATAAAGTAACTATTGAGCTTTCACCATACGACCTTAGTAAAGGAAGAATTATCTGGAGAGATAAGTAATCAATTAAAAGGTAACTATATATATGGTGTGGTAAATAATATCACACTATATATATTTACATAAAAAATATTTTGAATTATAGTAAAAAATATCTTGCATTAAGAAAAAGGTATATGCTATAATATCAAACGAACTTGTCTGAAAGGAGGCTTTTGCAGTGAAGGTTAGATCATCAGTTAAACCAATTTGTGAAAAATGCAAAGTCATTAAAAGAAAGGGCAGCATCAGAATTATCTGTGTGAACCCAAAGCACAAGCAGAGACAGGGTTAATCCTTTTAGAGTGAGAAGTAGAGCATACTTCTCATGTTTGTGCGCAACGTCAGATTACGTATCACTAGCGTAATAGGACAATTAGTTATGCGGCTGCAGTGATGAACCACCAGGCACAGTTGTCAGTGGGAGGGATCACTTTTATATAGTATTACAGGGTGGCAACGCACACATTTCAGGCGTCAGCGATGACGAGCTGCGTATGTATTCGTGATACATTTCTTATTAATATAATTATTTATTGATTAACGGAGGTTAAAGAACACATGGCTCGTATTTCAGGTGTAGACTTACCAAGAGAAAAGAGAATTGAAATCGGTCTTACTTATGTTTACGGCATAGGTAGAGTTAGAGCATCAAAGATTCTTGCAGAGGCAGAGATTAATCCAGATACACGTGTTAAGGATCTTACTGACGAGGAAGTAGCTAGAATCGCTAAGATTATTGATGCAGATACTGAGAATTTAGTAGAAGGTGACTTAAGAAGAGAAGTTGCCATGAATATCAAGAGATTAAAGGAAATCGGTTGCTATAGAGGAATCCGTCATAGAAAGGGACTTCCATGTAGAGGACAGAAGACTAAGACTAATGCTAGAACTTGCAAGGGTCCAAAGAAGACTGTTGCTAATAAGAAGAAGTAATTAGGTAGAAGTTAATTAGGAGGTTAGTTTAGAAATGGCTCAAAAAGTTACAAAAAAAGTGACAAAGAAGCGTATTAAGAAAAACGTAGAAAGAGGACAGGCACATATTCAGTCTTCTTTTAATAATACAATCGTTACATTAACTGATGCAGAAGGCAATGCTTTATCATGGGCAAGTGCCGGCGGTCTTGGTTTCAGAGGCTCTAAGAAATCAACTCCTTATGCAGCACAGATGGCAGCTGAGACAGCTACAAAGGCTGCTTTAGTTCACGGATTAAAGTCTGTAGACGTTATGGTAAAGGGACCAGGTTCAGGAAGAGAAGCTGCCATTCGTGCGCTTTCAGCTTGCGGACTTGAGGTTACAAGTATCAAGGATGTTACTCCAGTTCCACACAACGGATGTCGTCCACCAAAGCGTAGAAGAGTTTAATTTAGGGAGGTAAATTTCAATGGCAGTTAATAGAACACCAGTGCTTAAGAGATGTAGATCTCTTGATATGGATCCTGTTTATTTAGGAATAGATAAGAAGTCTAGAAGAAAGGCTAAGAATGCTGGAAGAAAGGTTAGCGAGTACGGCTTACAGTTACGTGAGAAGCAGAAGGCTAAGTTTATCTACGGTGTATTAGAGAAGCCTTTCAGAAATTATTACAAGAAGGCTGAGAAGCAGAAGGGTATGACAGGTGAGAACCTCATGGTTATGCTCGAGCTCAGACTTGATAATGTTATTTTCAGATTAGGTCTTGCTAGAACAAGAAGAGAAGCTAGACAGATTGTTGATCACAAGCATGTATTAGTTAATGGCAAGTGCATTAACATCCCTTCATACCTTGTTAAGGCTGGGGACAAGATTGAGATCAGAGAGAAATCAAAGTCATCTGCAAGATATAAGGAGATTCTCGAGGCTACTAACGGAAGACTTGTTCCAGAGTGGCTTGAGGCTGACAAGGACGCTCTTAAGGGAGAGGTTAAGTCCATCCCTACAAGAGAGGTTATTGATGTGCCAGTTAACGAGAT
The DNA here is from genome assembly GCA_934359185.1 of uncultured Lachnospira sp. Lineage (GTDB taxonomy): Bacteria > Bacillota > Clostridia > Lachnospirales > Lachnospiraceae > Lachnospira. The sequence goes on from CAKRLE010000015.1 coordinate 6,966, forward strand.
GCTTATCGTCGAGTTATATTCTAAGTAATTAGGATAACTTAAAGTAAACCCAAAAGGAGGGGCCAGTACATGGTTGATGCAGATTTTAATTTCAAGATGCCAAAAATCGAGATGACTGATGAGTCAGAAGATGAAAAATACGCTAGATTTGTTGTAGAACCACTTGAGAGAGGTTATGGTTTAACTCTTGGTAATTCTCTTAGAAGAATTATGCTTTCATCATTAGTTGGTACTGCAGTAAGCAGCATCAAGATTGATGGGGTTCTTCATGAATTCAGTTCAATTCCAGGTGTTAAGGAAGATGTTACTGAGATCGTTATGAACATAAAGCAGTTAGCTATTAAGAACAATGGCAGCTCTGTTGAACCAGTTATTGCACATATCGATTATACAGGCGAGGGCGTTGTAAAAGCATCAGATATCAAGGTCGATCCTGATATTGAAATTGTAAATCCTGATCTTGTTATTGCACATCTTAATGATGCTGACAGTAAGCTTGTGATGGAACTTACAATTACTAATGGTAGAGGTTATGTAAGTTCTGAAAAGAACAAGAGAGACGATATGCCTGCAGGAGTAATCGCAATTGACTCTATTTACACACCAGTTGAGCGTGTTAATATGACAGTTCAGAATACTCGTGTTGGTCAGGATACTGATTTTGACAAGCTCACACTTGATATATTTACTAATGGAACAATCGTTCCAGATGAGGCATTAAGCCTCGCTGCTAAGGTTCTTAGCGAACACTTAAAGGTATTTATCAATCTTTCTGAGAATGCAGTTAATGCAGAGATTATGGTTACTACACAGGAAGATGAATCAAGCAAGGCTCTTTCTATGAGCATTGAAGACCTTGAGTTATCAGTGAGATCATTCAACTGTCTTAAGAGAGCTGGTATCAACACAGTTGAGCAGCTTACAGATAAGACACCAGATGATATGATGAAGGTTCGTAACCTTGGTAAGAAGTCACTTGATGAAGTACTTCTTAAACTTAAGGAATTAGGCTTAAGCTTAAGTCCTAACGAAGACTAATAATTTGTATATAAAGACTGGCATACAGTAAGTCCATAAGCGCATGTATGCTGGTTACAAATGGAGGATAATTATAATGGCAAAGTATAGAAAGCTCGGTAGAACACAGAGCCAGAGAAAAGCTTTACTTAGAAATCAGGTTACAGCTTTAATTGAGAACGGCAAGATCGTTACAACAGAAGCTAGAGCTAAAGAAGTTAAGAAGATGGCTGAAAAGCTCATCACAATCGCAATTAAAGAGAAAGACAACTACGAGACAGTTAAGGTTTCTGCTAAGGTTCCAAAGAAGGATGCTAACGGCAAGAGAGTTAAGGAAGTTGTTGATGGTAAGAAGGTTACTGTATACGATACAGTAGAGAAGGAAATCAAAAAGGATATGCCTTCAAGACTTCATGCTAGAAAGCAGATGGATAAGGTACTTTACAAGGTAACAGAAGTTCCTGCAACAGCTGCTGGCAAGAAGAAGAATACTAAGGTAGTTGACCTTACAAACAAGATGTTTGATGAAATCGCTCCAAAGTATGCAGATCGTAACGGTGGTTACACAAGAATCGTTAAGATCGGCTTAAGAAAAGGCGATGCAGCAATGCAGGTACTTCTTGAGTTAGTTTAATCAGAGTGTAATTAGAGCGTGGATATTGTTATAATCAATATCCACGTTTTTTTACTATATAGATTGTGGGTATAATAATGGGAATTATTGAGACAAAGAATCTTACATTTGAATATATAAGAAGAGACGAAGATGGCAATGTAGAAGGCATTAATACGGCAGTGGATAATGTAAGCCTTGATTTGATTGAGGGTAAATTTATTGCAATATTAGGCCATAATGGTTCAGGTAAGTCTACTCTGGCAAAGCATTTTAACGCTCTTGTAGCTCCAACAGAGGGTACTGTCATAGTAGATGGCATGGATACAAGAGATGAGGATAAGACGTTAGATATCAGACAGACTGCCGGAATGGTATTCCAGAATCCTGATAATCAGATAATATGTACCCTTGTTGATGAAGAGGTTGGATTTGGACCAGAGAATATCGGAGTGCCAACTGATGAGATATGGGAGCGCGTTGAGAAGAGTCTGAAAGCAGTAGGTATGTATAAGTTCAGGAATGCATCTCCTAACAAATTGTCTGGTGGACAGAAGCAGCGTGTTGCCATAGCTGGAATAGTAGCGATGAAGCCAAAATGTATTATATTAGATGAGCCGACAGCGATGCTTGACCCTCTTGGACGAAAAGAAGTTATACATGTGCTTCACGAATTAAATAGAAAAGAAGGTGTGACAATTATTCTCATTACACACTATATGGAAGAGGTAATTGACGCAGATAGAATATATGTTATGGACGCTGGCAAGCTTATAATGCAGGGAACACCTAGAGAGATATTTTCACAGGTTGAAAAGTTGAAGGAACTAAGATTAGATGTTCCACAGGTCACAGAACTTGCATATGAACTTAAACAGAGCGGTATTCCACTTACAGATGGAATACTTACAAAAGAAGAGCTTACAGAGCAGCTAAAGAAATATAAAAATGCGTAGAAGTGAGGATTATCATGGCAATCATAGTTGATAATATCTGTTATACATACGAGATAGGAACTGGATTTGAGAGACAGGCATTGAAAAATGTAAGCTGTGTTATCAATGATGGTGAATTTATTGGTCTTATTGGTCATACAGGTTCTGGTAAATCAACATTTATACAGCATCTGAATGGACTTGTTAAGGCAACAAGCGGTTCAATATATTATAATGGTAAGGATATATATGACAAAGATTTTGATATGAAGACACTTCGAAGCAAGGTCGGTCTGGTATTTCAGTATCCGGAACACCAGCTTTTTGAGACAGATATATTCAAGGATGTGTGTTTTGGACCAAAGAATCTTGGCGTAGATAAGATGGAGATGGAATTAAGGGCATATGAAGCATTGCATATGGTTGGTATTCCAGATGAGTTGTTTTATCAGTCACCGTTTGATTTGTCAGGAGGACAGAAAAGAAGAGTTGCCATTGCAGGTGTTCTTGCGATGAAGCCGGATGTACTCATATTAGATGAGCCAACAGCAGGACTTGACCCTAAGGGCAGGGATGACATATTAGGATGTGTGAAAAAGCTTCATGACGAGATGGGAATTACGGTAATCCTTGTTTCCCACAGCATGGAAGATGTAGCTAACTATGTGGACAGGATTATTGTAATGAATGATGGCGTTCTGACATTTGATGATACACCTAAGGCAATATTTGCACATTCTGCGCAGCTTGAGGCAATTGGCCTTGCAGCTCCTCAGGTTACTTATATTATGAAAGACCTGTACGATGCAGGATTTAACGTTGATACATCAGCGATAACGATTAAAGAAGCCAAGGAAGAGATATTAAAATCACTGGGAAGGATATAGTGGAATGTTACGAGATATTACAATAGGACAATATTATCAGACTAAATCAGTAATACATTCACTTGACCCAAGAGTTAAGCTGATGGGTACTCTCGTATTCATTATATCTTTATTTATTGGTAAAAGCGTGTGGATGTATCTGGCTGTAACATTATTTCTTGCAGCTGTTATCAAATTATCTAAAGTGCCATTCAAATTCATTGTAAAAGGTTTGAAAGCGGTTGTTATTCTTGTAGCATTAAGTGCTGCATTTAATCTGTTTCTGACAGATGGTGAGGTTGTATTCAGGCTGTGGAAGCTTACAATAACTAAAGAAGGTATTGTGCTTGCTGTATTCATGGTTATAAGACTTATGTACTTAATTATGGGTTCTTCTATTATGACACTTACAACAACGCCTAATAACCTGACAGACGGCCTTGAGAAGGGTCTTGGATTTCTTAAAGTATTCAAGGTTCCAGTTCATGAGATATCAATGATGATGTCTATTGCACTAAGATTTATTCCAATTCTTATCGAGGAGACCGATAAGATTATGAAAGCGCAGATGGCGAGAGGTGCAGATTTTGAGAATGGTAATCTTATTCAGAAGGCTAAAGCAATGATTCCTATTCTTGTGCCATTATTTGTGTCTGCATTCAGACGTGCCAATGACCTTGCCAATGCCATGGAAGCTAGATGTTATCACGGCTCAGAGGGCAGAACCAAGATGAAGCCATTAAAATACACTAAGAATGACAGAATAGCCTATGGTGTACTTGCGTTGTACCTTATAGCACTTATAGCTTTAAATGTCGTTATGGGCGACAGGATTATATAACAGATGAAACAATGCATAAGTGTCACAGGAAAATATTTTTCTTGTGGCACTTATGCATATTAAGCCTAGGGAGCAGAACTAGATGAAGAGAATAAAGCTTACTGTCGCATACGATGGTACTAATTATTGTGGCTGGCAGATACAGCCTAATGGAATGACAATTGAATCTGTGCTTGATAATGCTGTTGAACAGCTTACAGGTGAAAAGATACATGTGATAGGCGCAAGCAGAACTGATTCGGGTGTATCAGCCTATGGAAATGTTGCAGTGTTTGACACAGAATCAACAATTCCTGGTGACAAATTTGCATATGCACTTAACCGCTATATGCCGGATGATGTTAGCATAGTTGACTCGTGTGAGGTTGAACCATCATTTCATCCAAGACATTGTGATACGAAAAAGACATATGAATATAAGATATTATGCTCAAAATTTCCTGTTCCACAGTTTCGCAACAGTGTGTGGCACGTTCCGTACAAGCTTGACATAGAAAAGATGCGCCAGGCAGCGTCATATCTGACGGGCGAACATGATTTTAAAAGTTTTGCATGTGTGAGGACTGATGCAGAGACAACAGTGAGAACAATATATTCACTGGAGGTTGAGGAAAAAGCATTATTTGGAGTGGGTGTGGATTCCCATGCAGATATAATACAGTCGCCGGTTAGGGATGCTGTTATGTACACAATAAGGGTTTGTGGCAATGGATTTTTGTATAATATGGTTCGTATTATAGCTGGAACTCTTATGCAGACAGGGCGTGGACAGTTGACGCCAGAGCAGGTAAAGATTATGTTAGAAAGCATGGACCGCACTGTGGCTGGGCAGACTGCGCCTCCACAGGGACTTACGCTGATGGGGATTGAATACATGTAATGTGTGGATATCCTCGCATCTTTTGTAAGCGTTTGTGGACAATTTTAAAAATGTGTCAAATAATATAAAAAAGGAATTGACACACCAGGAAGTGTGTTATATAATTTAACAATGTGACGTGGATAAACTGCGCTCACATATTGGTTATTAAAGGTATTAGATGCTTAACCAATGCCCCGGAGAAGCATTTATAATATATAATAATAACATTTTGTTTAATGTAATTAGTGAATATTTCAGGAGGAAAACCAATGAAAACTTATATGGCTACTGCATCAAGCATTGAAAGAAAATGGTATGTTGTTGATGCTGCAGATTATACATTAGGTCGTTTAGCATCACAGGTTGCTGCTGTATTAAGAGGAAAGAACAAGCCTACTTTTACACCATTCATCGACTGTGGTGATAACGTTATCGTTATTAACGCTGAGAAGGTTCAGCTTACAGGTAAGAAGTTAGATCAGAAGATTTACTACAATCACTCAGATTATGTTGGTGGTATGAAAGAGACAACTCTTAGAGAGTTAATGCAGAAGAAGCCTGAGAAGGCTGTTGAGCTTGCAGTTAAGGGAATGCTTCCAAAGGGACCTTTAGGCAGACAGATGTACACAAAGCTTCACGTATATGCTGGTCCAGATCATGATCAGGCAGCACAGAAGCCAGAAGTATTAAAGTTTTAATTAGAGGAATATAAAGGAGGATATGACAGTGGCTAAGAAGGCAAACGCAAAGTTCTACGGAACTGGTAGAAGAAAAAGCAGTATCGCTAGAGTATATTTAGTACCTGGTAATGGTACAATTACAATAAATAAGAGATCTCTGGATGAGTATTTTGGTCTTGAGACATTAAAGGTTGTTGTTAAGCAGCCATTAGTACTTACAGAGACAACTGATAAGTTTGATGTTATCGTTAATGTACACGGTGGCGGATACACAGGTCAGGCTGGTGCCATCAGACATGGTATTTCAAGAGCTCTCCTTGAGGTTGATTCAGACGAGTATCGTCCAGCACTCAAGAAGGCAGGTTTCTTAACAAGAGACCCAAGAATGAAGGAAAGAAAGAAGTACGGCTTAAAGGCAGCTCGTCGTGCTCCACAGTTCTCAAAGAGATAATATTTACAATCCAAAGCGTCTTATGGCGTTTAAGAAAAGTATATTACACCCCAGGACTTTTTGTCCTGGGGTGTTTTTTTGTAAGAACTGTGGTACAATAAATAAAGAAGAATATTGTTGTTTTAACCATATAATAATTATGCTATATCTATTTTAGAAAGGGATGTTTTTAATGACAACAGTGAGCACGAAAAATGGAAGAATAATAAAAGTTATATCTCGTCAAGAAGAGAAAGAAATACTTAGCGTATCTGATAGTGAGATGGATAGAAGGGCAGTTGAAGCAGTTAAGGCAGCGATAAATAAGGCTAAAATCTGTAAAAAACCGATAGCAGGTTATGATAAAGAAAAGAAGGCTGCATATATCGAATATGCAAATGGAGATAGAAAATATGCAGAATAGAAAGCCAATGGTACTTGTCTTAGCAGGCCCTAATGGATCAGGAAAGAGTACAATAACAGCTTTTTTTGAAAAGGTTGGTAAATACACTAATGCGGATGATATAGTTGCATCTACTGGAATGGATAATATGGAAGCTGCAATTCTTGCTGATAAAATGCGATATGAGTCTATTAAAAAGAAAGAGGATTTTACATTTGAAACAGTATTGTCATCAGACTATAAGATGGAAATATTAAGAAAAGCTAAAAAAGAAGGATACTTTATTAAGTGTGTATTTGTTCTTACAATAGATCCTCAGATTAATATAGCAAGAATAAAATCAAGGGTTGCTGCCGGAGGACATGACGTAGAGAAATCAAAAGTGATAGATAGATATTATAAATCAATTAATAATATTAAAAAGTTAATCGATATATGTGACATTATGCATGTGTATGACAACACCGATACTCCTCAAAGAATTATTCGCAAGCATAAAGAAGACTTTTCAATATATCCTAATGAGTATTGGAGTGAACAGGATATATTGAATTTATTATAGTAGTTTTTATGTTGGTTTAAAAGTAATAGACAAGGTAGTTACGGAAATCTGTGGGCAGTGCTACGCATACAACAGATATGTAACACTACCAGATACAAATCCTCAATTTATGGGCTTTTCACGCTCTCAAAACGTTAGTTTTAGTTCTCAAAGAGATAATTATCTTTTGTCCATTTAAGAAATTACATCCCGGAAGCTATATGTTTCCGAGAATTTTTATTGAAATATAATATAGTTATAATGATATAACTATATAAAGAGGATGATACATGCATGCTAAAATGTAGCAAAAATGTATTCAAGCATTGAATAATGTATGACTGCAGAGGTGAATTCTTTAGTAAAGTCAAAAGAGTACAGGATGGCGTGACATTTCTAGTGACTTAATATAGACATTAATGATATAATCAATTACTATAAAAAACAACAGATGGGAGCTGTATATGATAAAAATAGCATTTTTCGATATAGATGGAACATTGCTGAAAATGGGGAATAAAGAGCTGACAGATAAAACAGTTAAAGCATTAAATTCTCTTCGCCAGAATGGGATATTGCTTTGTATGGCAACGGGCAGAGGTTATCTTTCAATTCCTGAATTTAAAGATATTACATTTGATGTGTTGCTTACATTTAATGGTTCATATGTAATGGCTGGAAAAAAGATTATTTTCAGGAACCCCTTGAATAATGATGATAAACATCAAATAATTCAAAATCTTAACAAAATGAACAGAGCAGCTGCTATCAGCAATGAGCATTTTATTGTTACTAATGGTACAGATGAGCATCTGGAAGAGTACTTTAAATTTGGAAATGAAACATTAACAATTGCAGATAATTTTGATGAGTTATGTAAAGAAGATATTTATCAGATTATGTGTTCGTGCAGAAAAGAAGAATACACCCAGATACTGCAAGGAACTAAAAATACTCAGATAACTGCATGGTGGGATAAAGCAGCAGATATTATTCCATCGAATTGTGGGAAGGGAAATGCTGTAAATGCAGTGCTTAGTTATTATGGATTATCAAAAGATGAGGCAATTGCTTTTGGAGATGGTAGAAATGATATAGAGATGTTAGAAGCAGTTGGTACAGGTGTGGCTATGGGGAATGCCATAGATGAAGTCAAAGCAAGAGCAGATGCCATATGTAAATCAGTTGAAGAAGACGGAGTGTATCATTATTGCATGGAGAAAAAACTCATTAAATAGAAAGAGTTAAGGTAGGGAGCATGAACAGATTTGTTCGGAATCTAGAAAACTATTACCACAATATGAAAATATTTTAAAAGATGGGAATAAATGTGAAACTATAAAAAGCTCACAATCTTATTTTCATTGATGAAGTACAACTATGTAATAAATTTGAATTAGCAATTAAAGATGCATATACGAAAATTATCATTGCGCAGACTCATCATGAAATGTATAAGTATGAAGGAATTCTTATTTTTGATATAGCAAGATGGCTCCTTGATATACGATAGCATAAAAGTCATCTTTTAATCGCAATATTTCTTAATGTGCGAAAGATTATGTTATTCTGAGGCTCAAATACAACAATCTCATCATGCATATATATCATTCTATATAGGTATACAATTATAAATGCGGCGAAGATAACACCCCAGCAGAAGTAGTATACTTTCTTGTTTAATTTAGTCCTGCATAAGAATAATATCAGCGCAAGAGGTGGAAGAAAAAAGAGCGGATGAGACATAAATGCAGCACTAAAATCCAGATGTAACAAAGCAATCCATGCTCTTGTCATGCCACAGCCGGCACATGATATGCCAGTTATATATTTAATTGGACAAGTAATTCCAAAGCACTGCATAATGGCATATACAGCAATGACAAGTGCAATGGAAATAAGAGCGGATTTGTTGATTTTCATAGTATTCCTTTTAAAAAATAGTTATTTTTACATCATTATACAACAATATACAATATATTAATAGATTATATATGGGCTGATAAATAATGTATTGACATATGTGCCAATATAATGAAATCGACAAAAAATATATTGCATATACAATATTAATAGAATAAAATGATTGAAAATAGATATATAAGCCGTATTTAAATGAAAGAATTTGAAGGGAGTATATAATGACACAAAATATATTCAGCAGTTATGCATCAACGCCGGAGAATCCACACTGGCAGGAGCATATTGAGAGAAAGACTCCATTGTATCAGAGAAAGAATGATATACGTTCTGATTACGAAAGGGATTATACACGTATTCTTCATTCGCTGGCATATAGAAGATTGAAACATAAGACACAGGTATTTTTTAATATAGATAACGATCATATATGCACCAGAATGGAACATGTCCAGCATGTAGAATCAGTAAGCTGTACAATAGCAAAATATCTTGGCTTAAACGTAGACTTGACTCGTGCAATTGCTATGGGGCACGATCTTGGACACGCACCATTTGGACATGAGGGTGAGGTTGAACTATCAAATATAAGAGCAGAGCTTGGAATGGATAAGTTCTGGCATGAGAGAAATAGTCTGAGAATAATTGATAATATTGAACTTCTTGAGGATAATAATAGTGATTTCCGGAATCTTGATTTAACATATGCGGTAAGAGATGGAATAATATCGCATTGTGGTGAGGTCGATGAGAATGGAATTATACCACGCAAAGAGAGAATTGATCTTGATGAATTCAGTACATCTGGACAGTATCAGGCATATACTTGGGAAGGATGTGTTGTCAAAATTGCTGATAAAATCGCATATCTGGGGAGAGATATAGAAGATGCAATTCGTATGAATTTCATAGAAGAAAAGGATAAACAGGAGCTGCGTGATATATCAAGGCTATATGGAGAGAAGACAATTAATACCACTATTATAATACATAATTTTATAACAAGCATTTGTAATAACAGTTCACCTGAAGCTGGGATAAGACTTAGCGATGAAGATAATAAGATGCTTAATCAGATAAAAGATTTTAATTACGACACAATTTATAAAAATGCTAAATTTAATGTTTATAAGAATTATGCCGCACTTGTGATAAGAAGCATCTATAACACTTTGATTGATTTATATGACTGCGATAATACATTAAATAAGCTGTCAGAAAAAGAATCGACATATCCAACTTTGATTGATGATTTTGCCAAGCATATCAGAGTTTATTCTGAACTGGAGAATAATGAAAGATATAAGAACAAAAAGATATATGGGAAATTAGAAGACAAAAAGATATATGCCCAGGCGATAATTGACTATATATCGGGTATGACTGACAGGTATGCAATTGAAATATTTAACGAACTTTTAAGATATTAAAATAGACAATATATTATATAAAGTTGCATGTTTTTAACAATAATGGATAATATATTATATAATATAACTAACGAAAAATAATCTGTTGATAATGACAGGCGGAATATGCCATCAGGTATTAAGCAGATTCACATGCTTACTGCGGCAGCACTTCTTGAAATTGATTATGAGCAGCCTAATCTTGATTATCATCAACTTATGAAACTTACAAAAATAATAACAAGAGAAAATCTGTATGATATTGAAAATATGTATCGGCAGATGTGTTTTAACGTGTATGCACACAATAGAGACGACCATTCAAAGAACTTCACATATGTTTATAATGAAGATAAAGATGGATGGAGACTAAGTCCTGCGTATGATTTAACATATAGCAGTACCTACTATGGAGAACATACAACAACAGTTGATAGTAATGGCAGAAATCCAGATATTAAGGAGCTTGTTGCGGTTGGTACAGCAGCAGTAATGTCAAAAGATAAGTGTGTAGTAATTGCACAGGATATAGAAAAATGTGTAAAGGATATGCTTGGAAAATATACTTGAAAATAAATCTTATTACTAAAACATCCCAGACAAGTCTGAACCGCCACATGCAAAATTTAATTTAAAGTGCAGCGGGTTCAGCCCCTGTCTGGGATATTTAATTTAAAAGTTATACCCTATACCGATAATCAAGGGGATTACAGATAATTCTCCATTGGGTATGTTGGGTAAGCAATCTCTTCAAGCTGATCCATTGTGACAAGTCCGGCTGGTGCACGGAGAACAGCAGGGATTCTGTTGACAATAGTAGCACATGTATGCTCAACAGTAGCAGGCTTTACAACATGGAATTCAGTATCTGGCTCACCAGTTATCTTCCAGTCACACATATCTCCATCATCAGGACCATAAACCTTGCCTATACACTGGGTTTCAATGATAGGTCCCTGGAAAGTCTCAGTTGTGACAACAGCAGCCATTCCAATACAATTTCCCTTAGGAATAGTAGCATTCATTGTAGATGAATAGAGGTCAGAATCGTGGAAATATGGAACACATTTCTGAGTCTGGCTCTTGATTGTCCAGCCCATCTTAGATGCAAGGGCTTCATTAGAATTCCATACATATGAAGGCTCGATTTCTTCAGGATGAGCAATCTGCTTCTCAAATTCATCAGGTGTAAGACTTACACCGTGAGCCTTGGCAAGGGCAAGACCATAATCCTCTACATTGTAGCTTACAGAACCCTCAATCTTAGTAATCTTATGGCATCCGCCGGCAACCATTCCGACCATGTTAACCCAGAAGATATCCTCCATACCACTTCCTACGAATGTACAGCCATTCTTCTTGGCAGTTACATCAAGGATATTCGCATGGACAGGGTCAGTTGTCCAGCAGTAAGTAGCCTCCTCGCATGTAGTGATAACGCTTATTCCACGGCTTAAACATTTCATATAGTGAGGGAAGCAGTCGCTTACAAGGCTGAAAAGTGTTACAACTGCAATGTCAGGGTCTGTGTTGTCAAGAACCTCATCAGCATTGTCACTGATAAGAACACCAGTCTTTACACCAAGTCCGGCATAATCACCGACATCTATGCCTACGATAGCAGGGTTACAATCGATTGCACCTACAATCTGGCAACCTGTCTCGTATAGATATCTTAATGTGTATTTACTCATTTTACCGCATCCATACTGAACTACTTTAATTTTCTCCATAATAAAAACTCCTTTCAAAAAAGAATGTTAAATATTTATTAAGTTAAGTTTAGTATAGAGTATTATGTAAGATTAGAGTCAATACATTTTTATAATAAATTTTAACGATTAATCTCGACAGGAACCTGCAAGCGAAGATACATCGAGCGTTTCTGGCTGTCAAAAATGTTCATTTCATTAATTTCCTCACAAATATAATCTCCACATATTGTCAGATGGTTTGAATGGCAGTAGTCTAGAAGCTTAGCTGCATATACATGTTCATCATCAAAAGATTCTGTGTAAATGCACGCATACATGCCGCTGTCAAGTTCACGTACATTATTATTGACCGGAAATTCATCATCGGCGAATATGAAGATTTCATTAGAGTAAAAATGCTGTTCTTCAAAATATTTCTGCGACATTATTGTTCCTGCATTGCAGTAATATATAGTTGGTATGTTAAATTCTTTCAGATTATTCTTCAGCTTTTTAAGAATGAGCTCATACGTATCTATATTGTAATCGTAGAAATTTGTATCAACATGAAAAGCATAGATTTTTCTTTTGTGGATATATTCAAGCGTGATAGTGCCAGCAGGTGGAGACTTGCGGTACCGCTCAATATCATCAATGGTTCGGTCAATGGCAGCAATTTTAAGCCTTATGTCAATAAGCTGCTGTCTGGCTTGTTCCTTTTTCTTGCGCAGAAAGTCTTCAATAAGATTAAGGTCACGCTGGTCGAATACATCTTTAATCTCACGAAGTTCCATGCCAAGTTCTTTCATATACTGAATCATGTCAAACCGCGCATTCTGCTTGATGTCATAGTATCTATAATGAGAGTTTTTATCAATATAGCAAGGCTTCAACAGTCCCATAGAGTCATACAGGCGCAGTGTTGTCACAGTTGTCTGGTTCATCTTAGCCATCTCGCCGATGCTTATATAATTATGAGATTTATTGTTCATTGCATTACCTCTTAAAATATACAAAAGTCTCATGTAACATTAGAGTTATTATAGCATAAATATTGCAATAATGGCAAAAAATCCTTGACCTAAAGTCAGGTTCATGTCTTATTATAGTCATAAGATAAATAATAAAGCTGTTTTAGGAGGTATAACAATAATGGCAAAGATTGTACAGACAGCAGGAAGAAACGCATTAGGCGAGTTTGCGCCAGAATTCGCACATTTCAATGATGATGTTTTATTTGGCGAGAATTGGAATAATCAGGATATTGATGTTAAGACAAGAAGTATAATAACAGTTGTTGCACTTATGTCTATGGGAATTACAGATTCATCTCTTAAATTCCATCTACAGAATGCAAAGGCACATGGTGTTACACAGAAAGAGATAGCAGCAGTTATAACACATGTTGCTTTTTACGCTGGATGGCCTAAGGCATGGGCAGTGTTTAACCTTGCAAAAGAAGTATGGGAAGTTAATGAGAACGACCTTCCATATAAGGATGAGGCGATGAGAGCGCATGGAAGTAATTAGCTGGCATCTTTATTTTTTTCTTCAGCTTCCTTTTTAGTGTTAGGAAGGCTGCTGTATTCATTAGATTTTTGAAATTCTTTATATGTATCATTATAAGCGGCAATTGTCTCCTCTTTAGCAGGGTCATTGTCGCTTATTTTTGACATTGCATCAACATATAAATCATGTGCCTCTTCCTTTGATTTACATGATTTAAGCCTGTTTTCCAGAGCTTCACGCTGGATTTGAACTTTTGCCATTTTGGCATATTCGATCGGATTATTTATTCTGAGATACTGCATTTCATCAACCGTCAGCTTTTTGCCATGCTTTATCTTATTCTCAAGCTTTTCAATGAATTTTTTCTTCTGTTCTTCCGTCATGCCAGAGGTTGGGTCAAATATACTATCAACTGCATCTTTGAGCATTACGCCAATACTGGCAGTGTCTATAGAAGATGACTGCGAATCCGCATTATTATCTGATTTATATTTTGCAAATAAATTGTCGATTGCGTTGCTTTTGTTATTTATCATTTTTCTGATATTCACAGTTGATAGTATATTATTCACCATAAATCCTCCTAATTGTACTGGTTTACAATAGAATCTTCATCTACATTTCCAGCAAGAAAAGCTTCCCAGAAACTCTTGTCGCTTGCAAATTTAAGGTCATTATCTTTGTCAAATCTGTCAAGGAAATCCCATACCCTCTTGCAGTCACCAGATTTGTTGTAATTGATGCTCCACAGCTCATGTCTTTCACCATTCTTGAATTCTGAACAGATGATTCCATCAGGTGTAAATGCTGTTATAGTCCATGTAGCATCGTCTTCTTTGAGACTTGCCGCTTCCTTTGTATCAGAAGTCTCGCTGACGCCCTGCGAAGTGCTTCCAGTAAGAAGCAGTTCCTGAGTTTTAGTGAGTGCTCCTGCTGCCATTTCATTAGAAGCCTTGGCTCTTGTGAGGATATCCTGATCCTCTGTCTTCATGTCAAAAGTCCAACTGCTCTCCTCAATCTCTTTAGAGTCAGAAGCGACAGCTACACCAGAGACAAAACCATTAGCTGCCGCTCTTAGAGCTGCATTGGCTGCGGCTATGGCACGTTCGCTTGAAGGAACCTGGGCGGCAGCTTTATTAGCGGCATCCTCCTGCTTTTCCTTCATAAGCTTTAAATTCTCCTTGAAATCATCGATGTAGTTGTCTACACCTTCAAGAAGCTTGTCCCATTGCTTGTCAGACATGTCACGCCAGTCTGTCTCATCAATGTTGTCTTTAGTGAGCTTGTGCCGCTCTTTATAAAGGGCTAAGCTTTCACTAAAGCTCTGGGGCTTAGTGTTAATCTGCATGATTCTCCTTTCTGCAGCTAATCGGGCATTCATAGCTGCGACGCTCCCCATATAGGTCCGAGCTATGTATTATATCGGCAGAGTTGATGTAATCAATTAGGATTTTGTTAAAGACATGTTACATGAAAATTAGCTTTTAACACTGACATTGTTTGATATATAATAAAAAAGCAGCCATCGATTAACAGAATAATCAATGGCTGCCAGAGGCGAAACAATATTAACTACATTGTTTTAAGAACTTTATATAATGCTCTTGTGAGAATACTTGCAACAACGAAGCATACAGCAGCTTCGATTGCACCCTGTGTTCCAACGAATGCAACAACGAATGTGAATGGGTTGGATACACCGAGCTTAGTTACAAATGTCTGGATATAAGCTGTGTTGTAGAATATAACAACGAGTGAGCTCATAAACAGAATAGTATTTAATACAGGACATGCAAAACTTGCTATGTAATAAGATGCCTTCTGCATTTTCTGGTTATTGTGAAGTGCTTTGAATATCAGTGCTGTAAGCCATCCTTCAAGGATTCTTGGTACAAGAGTCAGGAAAATTGTGCCGAATGGATTGATACTGAATAACATTGCTGTGAAAGCAGAACCACCGCTTATTGCCTGATAAAGACTTGTAAGTCCAAATGTTGCACCACATACAATACCACCGATTGGTCCTAAGATAATAGCACCAACTGCAACAGGTACAGTAAGAAATGTGATTGTCAAACCAGGAAGCTTAATGTAACCTAGTGGTGTGAGAGACATTACGATAATAATCGCAATCATCATGGCAAGTTCTACCATGAACTTTGTGTTGAATTTTTTGTTTACTGTCATTTTTTCCTCATTTCTGCGCAATTTGCGCGTGTTAGTTGCAACTTACATCTATAATATGTTATGAGCTTTTGGCCATGATATTATAATGTGAAGTTACACTGATTAAAAAATGAACGTTCGCCGATACGGCTGATGAGAAACCTTAAACATAGGTTTACCAACAGATTTAATGATGATTAAGTGACTGCCAGATATGGTCAATCCAATCATATAAAGAAAATAAAATAAAAATCTGATGCATTTTCTCACGAATAACGCTCGCACGTATATTACCACAAATTGTATACAAGAGCAACAACTAATTTGAAAGGTATTGAAATTATGAAAATATATATGGCTCCGTTAGAGGGGGTTACAGGATATGTATTCAGGAATGCATTTGAGGAATATTACGGAAAAGGAAGAATTGATAAATACTTTATTCCATTTATTTCTCCTAATAAATCTAAAGGATACACAACCAGAGAGCAGGCAGACATTGCGCCTGAACGTAACGCTGGCATTAATGTGGTGCCACAGATTATGGCTAATGATGTTGGATTATTCCTTGAGGCAGCAGCTATGCTTAAAGAACTGGGGTATAATGAAATTAATCTCAATCTTGGCTGTCCATCGGGAACAGTTGTGAGCAAATACAGAGGAGCGGGATTTCTTGCGAAACCAAGAGAATTAGATATATTTCTTGATAAAGCGCTAAGCTCGCCACAGATGAAAGATATGAGTATGTCGGTAAAGACCCGCACAGGCATGGAAAGTCATGAGGAATTTAAGCTGCTTATGGCTATATATGGTGATTATCCGCTCAGTGAGATAATTATTCATCCAAGGGTGAGAACGGATTATTACAAGAACAGCCCTGATATGGATATATTTAGATGGGCTGTAGGAGAGAGCAGTGTTCCTATAAGTTATAATGGAGATATATTCAAGATTAAAGATTATGTGAAGCTGGTTGAAGAATTTCCAGATATTGACAGCGTTATGATAGGAAGAGGATTTGTCGGCAATCAGAGACTGATTAACCAGATTTCTGATAGTACAGGTAGTGATATAATTCATGATAAAGCAGATTTTACATATGATGACCTGCCTGATAAGCATGATATGGAAACGCTTGAAAAATTCACTGGCAGGCTGCTTAAGGATTATATAGGCATAATGGACAGTGAAGTCAATGCAATGCACAAGATGAAGGAAGTCTGGATATATATCAACCAGTTCAATCCGGGACATGAAAAAGCATTTAAGAAAATTAAAAAGTCAAGAAATTTGACCGACTATCAGAATGGGGTCAGAGAATTCTTTGACGGGAGGCGGATTTGAAGATACTGTTATATAGATGGAAGGTATTTAATCAAGAGGACATAACAGAGGCATTAGAAAAGGCAGGACATACTGTTACGCAGATGGAGGCAATCAGCTTTTCGAGAAAGTCAGATATGCCTGAGGATAAAGAGAAGCTCGCAAAAGAGCTGGTGGACATGTTTGATGGTTACGATGCGGTGTTCAGTGTAAATTATTTTATAGAAGTGTCTAATGCATGTGAGCAGCTACATATTAAATACATAAGCTGGACGGTTGATAGTCCTATGCTCACTATGTATGACAAGTCAGTGTTTAACGAGTGTAATTACTGCTTTTTATTTGATAAGGTTTGCTTCTGCACATTTAAGGCTATGGGGGTTAAGAAAATATGGTATCTTCCGCTTGCTGTCAATGCAGCCCGGCTTTCGAGGCAGCTTGATGGCATGAGTACAGAGGAAGTGACAGGATTTTTATCTGATGTCTCATTTGTCGGCGGGTTATATAATAAAAATTCATATGATGAGGTATATGACAAGCTACCCGAATACCTTTCAGGATATTTTGACGGGGCAATTCAAGCTCAGGGAGATCTGTTCGGAGACAATGTATTTGACAGGATATTTACATCAGATATATTAGAAAAGCTGTCTGAGTTCGTTGATTTCAGACAGGCAGAGAGCGGGCTTTCAAACATGGAGCTGGTATTCAAAAATACATTTCTAGGATACAAGCATGCGCAGATATCAAGAATAAAGCTGATTAATATGCTTGCTTCAAAGTTTGATATGGATTTATATTCGGACAAGGATGACAAGAGAATAATTGGTGCCAATTACCGTGGAACGGTGGATTATTATAAAGATATGCCTAAGGTTTTCAGATGCAGCGATATCAATATAAATCTTACTATATGCAATATCAGAAGCGGAATTCCATTGCGGGTGTGGGATATTATCGGTGCAAAGGGATTTGTGCTTACTAATTATCAGCCAGAGATACCAGAGCTGTTCGAGAACGGCAGTGATATAGTTTATTATGAAAGCTTTGATGACTGTGTAAGAAAGACAGAATATTATCTTACCCATGAAGATGAAAGAAAATGCATCGCAGAAAATGGCTATAACAAGGTGTTGAAATACCATTCCTACGATGCAAGAATTAAATTTATATTAGACAAACTAGGCTGTCTGGTTTAATTAGTGTTGTCTGGCTAGTTACAGCGGCCACTGAATACATCAGAAAATTCGTCTAACTTGTATTCAAGAACCTTTTTCAGGACAACAGTTACATAGGCATCCTTGTAATTCATGCCTATGTAAAGGTTTCCTACGTCACTGTCTATAATGTTGACTCTTATAAGAAGATAGTTGTCCATTCTCCATGCGGCATCAGCCACATATCTGAATCCATATTCAGGAAATTCGCCTGTTACTCCTTTATTAATGCCAAAGCATATAGTATGTGTGCCTGATTCGGTCGTGTATGTGACAGAACCACAATCGTTATCATCTATATCAATCTTAAAGGTCTTATATCCGTTGGCGTTGTTATCACATTCATAGACTTTGTGGTTAATCTTATCAACATAAGAAGAAGTCTTGTTGCCGTCAAGTGTCACGATATGTCTTGAATTAATAAATTGTTCAAGTGTCATATCAGGTGCTTTATAAGTTGACTCACCATTAAGCTTGTCGTATATTTCTTCATAAAATGCATCGTAGATAAGCTGGACTCCACCTTGTCTGCCCTGTGCATCAGCAGTTGTAATCATATATATATCCTGGTCTGGAATATAGAGTGCAAGCTGTCCGCCCATTCCAAACAGTGCATTTCCGCCATGTCTTGAGAGCCATATCTGATAGCCGTAGCCCTGCATTTCTTCCCAGGTTCCCTGATTGGCAACAGGGTCGCTGTGCTTAGCTTTGGCATCTTTCATATAGTCTTCTGGAAGATACTGTGTGCCATTAATATTGCCATTGCCGGCTACAAGCATCATAAGTATAAGAAGGTCTTTAGATGTGGCACAGAGTCCTGAACCGCCAAGACTTACTCCGCAGGAGTCAGTAAGGACGTAGGCATCTTTGGAGAAACCAAGTTCATCAAGGCACATTTTACGCATATAGTCAAGAAAAGTCATTCCTGTTAATTTTTCTACCAATGCACCCAGGACATGTGTTGATGATGTGTCATATGCAAAGCTTGTTCCGGGAACATGTGTTGGTTTTGTTGTAAAGAATGAACCTACCCAGTCTGTAACGCCAGGAGCTTTATATGTTGTTTTGTCGTGACATGTTTTCATCTCCAGCATATCTTTAATAGTAAGCATTGCTGTATAATCATATGCGCCGCTTTCTGGCTGTTTTTCCGGAAAATAATCAACTATGTGGTCTGATAAAGATAATTTTCCTTCTTTAATAAGAAGTCCGATGGCCATAGAAACCATGCTTTTAGTTACAGAGAACATTCTGTGAAGATTGTCAGCGGTATATGGTTTGTAGTATGTTTCCATGCAGATTTTTCCATGACGCATGATAATTGCACTGTGGACAGGGAGCTTCTGCTGCTCAAGCCTGGTCAGGAAACGCATGAGCCATTCATCTTTAATGCCAACTTCTGATGGCGCAGCATATTCAAAATTCAAGATAAAACACCTCCAAATGTAAAAATTAAATTATATGCTGTCTGACATAAAATTTAAAATTAATTATACTTTATAGCAGGCGTTTGTTCAATTTAAAAAATGTCGTAAAGTGTATTATTTTACAGAAATGTTGGCATGGTGTTCGACATGTGTATCTAAAGCTAGTTTAGGCTTACGAATGTTAGAGTGCACTGACTGAAATTAATAAAAAATTACTTTTAATATACACAAAGATGTGCTATTATATTTAGAATAAATGTGACAGATTAGATTATGTTAGTGAAATGGGGGATTTTCATGATTGGATGGCTTGTTAAGACCTTTATAAAGAATTCAGACGATGTGAAGGATTCTAAAGTAAGGGAGTCATATGGTGTGTTGTCAGGTGCAGTGGGAATATTCTGCAATGTGTGTCTGTTTATGTTCAAATTTATTGCTGGAATTATAACTGGTGCAGTTTCGATATCGGCAGATGCGTTTAATAATTTATCAGATGCTGGTTCATCAGTTATTACACTTGTTGGATTTAAGATGGCTGGAAAGCCTGCTGATACAGCTCATCCATATGGGCATGGAAGAATTGAATATATGGCAGGGCTTGGAGTTTCGGCTGCTATAATTGTTATGGGTATAGAATTGTTCAGACAGTCGGTTGAGAGAATAATTAATCCAGAGGAGACAGTATTCAGCGTATTATCGGTTATTATTCTTATAGGTTCAATATGCGTAAAGACATGGATGGCATTTTTTAATTATAATCTTGGGAAAAGAATTGATTCAGCTGCCATGAAGGCAACAGCAACAGATAGTCTTTCTGACTGTATCACAACAACTGTGGTTCTTATATCGGTATTTATTCAATATATTTTAGGATATAACATAGATGGTTATGCCGGCGCAGTTGTAGCGCTGTTCGTGTTATATGCCGGATTCGGAGCAGCAAAGGATACAATAGCACCGCTTCTTGGCAAAGCGCCTGAGCAGGAAATGGTAAAGGATATAGAAGATACAGTTCTTGAGGGAGGCGGAATACTTGGAATCCATGACATGATAATTCATGATTATGGTCCAGGGAGAGTGTTCGCATCACTTCACGCAGAAGTTCCATATAATATGGATATGCTTACAGCACATGATATAATTGACCGGGCTGAAAGCAGGGTCAAGAAAAGACTTGGAATAGATATATCTATTCACATGGATCCTGTGATTAATGATGATGAGACATTAAAAGAAATAAAGCATAAGATATATGATATTGTATCAGATATAGACGACCGGATTACAATGCATGATTTCAGGCTTGTTGATGGCCCAGGGGTTCGAAAAGTAATATTTGACTGTGTTGTTCCGTTTGATATGCCTATATCTGATAGTGAGATAAAAAAACGTATAGCTGATAAGGTTTTGGAGCTGGATGGCAATTATGAGGCTGTGATTAATATTGATAAGCCATTAGCTGCTACAGCCAGCCTCCATCAACAGTTATAATCTGTCCTGTAAGATAGGATGGAGCATTAATTATATTTTTGACCATCTGGCCGATTTCTTCAGGGGTTCCGAAGCGCCCTGCAGGAATTTCTTCAGCAAGTGCTGATTTGTCTTCCTGTGACAGATGGTTATTCATTTCAGTATCAATGGCTCCGCATGCAATTGCATTAATCTGTATATTGCTTGGAGCCACTTCTTTTGCTAAGGCTTTAGTAAGTGAGTTGACGGCACCTTTAGTTGCAGAGTATGCAACCTCACAGCTTGCTCCGGCATCGCCCCATACAGATGATATATTAATTATTCTGCCGGATTTTGCATTAATCATATGTGGCAGAATGAGATTACAGCAGTTAAATACAGAACTGACATTGGTATTCCATATTCTATCCCATTCTGCCCTGTCCATATCCTGAAAAAGACCGACAGTTGAGATTCCTGCATTGTTGATAAGTACGTCAACAGAACCGAAAGCTTCAATAGCTGTGTCAATCATTCTGGCACATGTATCATAATCGCTTACATCTCCACAAAACATCATGCTGTTACATCCTTGTTCTTTTAGAATAGAATTAACAGTATCTAACTTATCCACATTATTCACGCAGTTGATAAGGATGTTGTTATCTTTGTCTGCGAGCGCTATAGCAATAGCTTTTCCTATTCCCCTTGATGCTCCGGTAACAATTATATTCATATTTAACCTCGTTTCTTTAGAAATGTTTATATATAGAAATGATTGATGTTTATATGTGTATTTATAATGATATGATACCGCTTAATACCGCATAAATCAAGGGCTTGCCCGATTTTTGAAATAAGAGTGGCGACAATAATTATCAATACAATTTTATTGGTATTTTGATGAAAAAGTATTGACTTATTTTGTTTTGTGCATCATGCTGAAAAATATTTAAGATTGTATTTTTTTGGATAATTGCTTGACATAATACGACAAATTATTCATAAGTTATCCACAAAGAAAAATGCTTATTTTATCTGAAATGTTACTTATACACCAAGTTATGCACATTATCCACAAAAGTTTTACACACATTTAATCGTGATTTACATTAAAAATACAATATAAAAAATTCGTGCATATTCCTAAATCGTGTTTTTGAGCATAGAAATTTATTGAATTCTATTGACAAATAAGTTAATGGACAAAGGGTTAGAATATACCTGCATTTGATTGTTAATTATGTGAAAAAAGTATAAATTGAGAGAATTTTACTTGTATAAAACGTAAATTGTGTTATAATAACGATATCAAGTGAGAGGACTAATAAGGAGGACAGGTCTCACAATCGTGAATACATAATAAAGGAGTTGGACATCATGCGTTTTATAATAACAGGAAGAAATATTGACGTAACAGAAGGCTTAAAGACAGCGATAGAAGAAAAACTCGGTAAACTTGACAGATTCTTTGCTGCAGATACAGAGGTTAACGTAACATTAAGCGTAGAAAAAGAAAGACAGAAGATTGAGGTAACTATTCCAGTTAAGGGCAACATTATAAGAAGCGAACAGGTAAGCAGTGATATGTATGTTTCTATTGACCTTGTTGAGGAAGTTATTGAACGCCAGTTAAAGAAGTATAAGAATAAGATTGTAGACAAGCAGCAGAATGCAGCAGAATTTGCTCCAGAGTTTGTCGAGAAAGAATATGATGATGAAGAAGATATCAAGATAATAAGATCTAAGAGATTTGGCATTAAGCCTATGGTTCCAGAGGAAGCATGTGTACAGATGGAACTTCTTGGACATAACTTCTTTGTATTCCTGAATGCAGAAACTAACGAAGTTAATGTGGTATATAAGAGAAAGGGTAATACATTTGGTCTTATAGAGCCAGAACTTGATTAGTTATTAAAGGAATTATAATTATTAAATAATTCTAAATTGAATATTGCAGATTTATCAGCGGTGGGAAATTACAGGTTTTCCACCGCTTTATTCGTTTCTTATTTTATATACACAAACTTGCCTAAATAAGTGTTTAGTGTTACAATTACTTAGTGATTTTAGCTTATATAAGGAGAAATATGTAATGAATTTAGCTCAGAAGTTATTTGGCACACATAGCGAACATGAATTAAAGCGTATTATGCCAATTGTTAATAAGGTTGAGAGTTACCATGATGCTATGGCTCAGCTTACAGATGAAGAACTTAAAGCAAAAACAACAGAATTTAAAGATAGATTAAAGAAGGGCGAAACATTAGATGACCTTCTTCCAGAAGCGTATGCAGTAGTGCGTGAGGCTGGTAAAAGAGTGCTTGGAATGGAGCATTACCGCGTCCAGGTTATCGGTGGTGTTATTCTTCATCAGGGACGTATTGCTGAGATGAGAACAGGTGAAGGTAAAACTCTTGTGTCTACACTTCCTGCATATCTTAATGCGCTTACAGAGGAAGGTGTTCTTATCGTAACAGTTAATGATTACCTTGCAAAGCGTGATGCTGAGTGGATGGGACAGATTCATCAGTTCCTTGGGCTTACAGTTGGCGTTGTACTCAATGATCTTACACCAGAAGAGAGAAAAGCTGCGTACGCATGTGACATTACATATGTAACTAATAACGAACTCGGATTTGATTATCTTCGAGATAATATGGCAATTTATAAAGAACAGCTTGTTCTTCGTAATCTCAAGTATTGTATCATTGATGAGGTCGATTCAGTACTTATTGATGAGGCAAGAACACCTCTTATTATTTCAGGACAGAGCGGTAAGTCAACTAAACTTTATGAGTTATGTGATGTGCTTGCAAGACAGTTAGAAAGAGGCGAGTATCATGGAGAGATGACTCAGGCAAAGGCTCTTATGAATGAAGAGATAGAGGAAGATGGGGACTTTGTTGTTAATGAGAAAGATAAGGTTGTCAATCTTACAGAACAGGGTATCCATAAGGTAGAACAGTTCTTCCATATAGACAATTATGCAGATCCTGAGAATTTGGAGATACAGCACAATATCATACTTGCATTAAGAGCGCATAATCTTATGTTCAGAGACAGAGATTATGTAGTGAAAGATAATGAGATTCTTATTGTTGATGAGTTTACAGGACGTATCATGCCAGGCAGAAGATATTCTGATGGACTTCATCAGGCTATTGAGGCAAAAGAGCATGTTAAAGTTAAGAGAGAAAGTAAAACTCTTGCAACAATCACATTCCAGAACTTCTTTAATAAGTTTGAAAAGAAGGCTGGTATGACAGGTACAGCTTTAACAGAGGAAAAAGAGTTCCGTGAGATATATAACATGGATGTAGTTGAAGTTCCTACTAATAAGCCGGTTGCAAGAATTGATTATAATGATGCAGTTTATAAGACAAAGCGTGGCAAGTTCAAAGCAGTAATTGATTCTGTAAAGGAATCGCATGATAAGGGACAGCCAGTGCTTGTTGGTACTATAACGATTGAGACATCAGAGCTTTTAAGTGAGATGTTAAGAAAAGAAGGCATCCCTCATAATGTATTGAATGCCAAGTTCCATGAGAAAGAGGCTGAGATTGTTGCTGAGGCTGGTAAGCATGGTGCAGTTACAATTGCAACTAACATGGCTGGTAGAGGTACAGATATCAAGCTTGACGAGGAAGCGAGAGCGGTTGGCGGTCTTAAGATAATCGGAACAGAAAGACATGAGAGCCGTCGTATTGATAATCAGCTCCGTGGACGTGCTGGACGTCAGGGTGACCCGGGTGAATCAAGATTCTACATATCTCTTGAGGATGACCTTATGAAATTGTTTGCCCAGGAGAGACTTATCAATGTGTTTAATGCACTTAATATTGATGAGTATGAGAGAATTGAGCATAAGATGTTAAGCAGTGCCATTGAAGGAGCACAGAAGAAGATTGAAACTAATAACTATGGTATAAGAAGCCATCTGCTTCAGTATGACCAGGTTATGAATGAACAGCGTGAGATTATCTATGCAGAGAGAAATCGTGTTCTTAATGGAGAAAGCATGAGAAAGTCTATTATCAAGATGATAACAGACTTTGTAGAGAATACAGTTAACAGATGCATCAATGAGGATAAGGATTCAACAGAGTGGGATTATAATGAGCTTAATGAGCTCCTTCTTCCAACGATACCAATTGAACCTGTAAGATTAGATGATTCTGTCAAGAATAAGAATGAACTTCTTCATTCATTAAAGGAAAAAGCTGTTAAGCTTTACGAGGAGAAAGAAGCTTTATTCCCAGATCCAGAACAGATAAGAGAGATTGAGCGTGTAGTACTGCTTAAAGTAATTGACCGTAAGTGGATGGATCATATTGATGATATGGATCAGTTAAAGCAGGGAATCGGACTTCAGGCATATGGACAGAAGGATCCAGTTGTTGCATATAAGATGATGGGATATGATATGTTTGATGAGATGTCACAGGGCATCACAGAAGATACAGTAAGACTGCTTATGCATATACAGATAGAACAGAAGGTAGAACGTGAGCAGGTTGCCAAGGTTACAGGAACTAATAAGGATGATTCTGCAACTAAGACAAGTGTAAGGCGTACAGAAAAGAAGATATATCCTAATGATATGTGTCCATGTGGAAGTGGATTAAAGTATAAGAATTGTTGTGGTAGAAAGGCATAAAGAGGTGCATTCTTGGTAGAATTAGATCAGTACAGATTAAAGATAGCAGGTTTTGCTAAACCAATGGAGCAGATAAAAGTCTCTCTTGACCTTGATAATAAGCAGAAAAGAATTCAGGAACTGGAAGCCAGTATGGAGGCTCCCGGTTTCTGGGACGATCCTGATAAGTCACAAGTTACAATGAAAGAACTTAAAGGTCTTAAAAACTCATTTGAAAAATATAAAGAATTAGAGCAGGGAATTGAAGATGCCAATACTCTTATAGAGATGGCAGAGGAAGAAAATGATACTTCACTGATTCCAGATGTTGAAAATGAGGTTACGGCTGTAGAGACCAGACTTGAGGAATTAAGGATAGAGACGTTGTTATCTGGCGAATATGATAAGAATAATGCAATTCTTACGCTTCACGCAGGAGCTGGTGGAACGGAGAGCTGTGACTGGTGCCAGATGTTATACAGAATGTATACAAGGTGGGCAGACGCCAATGGTTATACTACGGAGACCCTTGATTATCTTGAAGGTGAGGAAGCTGGTATTAAATCAGTCACAATAGAGATAACAGGAGAAAATGCATATGGACACCTTAAATCAGAACATGGTGTACACAGGCTCGTGCGAATATCACCTTTTAATGCAGCAGGTAAGAGGCAGACATCCTTTGTATCCTGTGATGTTATGCCGGATATAGATACGAATATAGATATAGAGATTAATGAAGATGATTTGAGGATTGATACATATCGTTCAAGTGGAGCTGGTGGACAGCATATCAATAAGACGTCCTCAGCTATAAGAATTACTCATATTCCGACCGGCATAGTTGTGCAGTGCCAGAATGAGCGTTCACAGCATCAGAATAAAGATAAGGCTATGCAGATGTTAAAAGCAAAGCTGTATCTTTTAAAGCAGCAGGAGAACGAACAGAAATCGTCTGATATCCGTGGAGATGTAAAGGATATTAATTTTGGAAGCCAGATACGAAGCTATATACTTCAGCCATATACTATGGTTAAAGACCATAGGACTAATAAGGATATAGGCAATGCACAGAGTGTGCTTGACGGCAATATTAATCCGTTTATCAATGCATATCTTAACTGGATAAGCACTGGCAAGACGGAAGATGATAAATAAATTAAAAAATGATTGATATTAAAGAAAGGTATGGTGGCTCATGGCAGATTATATTAAACCTGTAGTGTTCAAGATTGAAGGACAGTTATTTGGCGTAGATATCAATGTGGTACAGTCTATAGAAAAGCAGATAAGTATTGTACCAGTTCCTAATTCTACAGCATATATTAAAGGAATAGTTAATCTTAGAGGAGAGGTTATTCCAGTGTACAGCCTTAAAAGAAAGTTTCATATGAAGGATGAGTCATATACCGATGGATCTATCATTATTAACGCAGGCGTAGTCAAGCTTGCGCTTGAGGTTGATGAGGTTATGGAGATTGGCGATATTAATGGTGAGGACATTGTTGATATGCCATCAATTATTAATAATGATGATACAAGATTTATGGACAGAGTTGCTCATGCCGGACAGGATCTTATTATACTTCTTGACGTAGAGAAGCTTCTTACAGCACAGGAAGCAGAAAATATTAAAAAAATAACGGAGGATATGCAGTAATGGCAATGACGATAGACAGGTCAGCAGGTATTCTGATGGCAGTAAGCAGTCTGCCATCGCCATATGGAATTGGAACATGTGGCAAATCAGCATATGATTTTGTGGATTTTGTGAGGGCGTGCAATCACAGGTACTGGCAGGTTCTTCCGCTTGGACCTACAACATATGGAGACAGCCCATATCAGTCATACTCTGCATTTGCTGGTAATCCTTACTTTATAGATCTTGACATGCTTGTTGAGGAAGGGCTTCTGTTAAAGTCAGAGCTTATATCCCGCGACTGGGGAGATGGACTTGTTCCGGTGCAGGTTTCTGAGGAAGATGCACTTGCTGGAAGGTATTTTCAGGCAAAAGATTATGGAATCGGTAATGAGAACTATGTAAGTTATGAGAAAATCTATAACAATAGATTTGATGTATTGAGGCTTGCTTTTGGAAGATTTGGCAAAATTATAACTGACAGCAGGACTAAGCTTGCCAAGGGACTCCCAGAATATAAAAAATATGATAATTTCTGTCGGGATAATGCAGAATGGCTTGATGATTACAGCTTGTTCATGTCTGTTAAGACATATTTTGATAATAAATCATGGAGCGAATGGGATGATGATATAAGATTCCGTACCCCACAAGGAATGGCTAAATATAAAGAGCTTCTTAAAGAAGATATTGATTTCTGGAAATTTGTCCAATACGAATTTGATAAGCAGTGGATGGCTCTTAAGAAGTATGCAAATGATAAGCGTATTGATATAATTGGCGATATACCTATATATATGGGCTATGACAGTGCAGATGTATGGGCTTGCAGTGGACAGTTCCTGTTAGACGATAATCTTACACCTGTTAAAGTAGCAGGGGTGCCGCCAGACGCATTTTCTGAGGATGGACAGAAGTGGGGTAATCCATTATATGACTGGGA
The DNA here is from genome assembly GCA_934359185.1 of uncultured Lachnospira sp. Taxonomy (GTDB): domain Bacteria; phylum Bacillota; class Clostridia; order Lachnospirales; family Lachnospiraceae; genus Lachnospira. The sequence continues at coordinate 35,489 of CAKRLE010000015.1, forward strand.
AAAGATGGAGAGTGACGGATTTTCATGGTGGAAGAAACGTATGAAGCATTCTGCAAGAATCTATGACGTTATACGTATAGATCATTTTATTGGAATTGTCAGGTATTACACAATACCAGTTGACATGCCGGATGCCAGACAGGGCACATACATGCAGGGACCAGGCCAGAAGCTTCTTGATGCAATTAATGAGGCTGTGGGTGATAAGAAGATTATCGCGGAGGATCTTGGTGTATCACTTCCGGAGGTTGATAAAATACTGGAGGATAACCAGTACCCATCAATGAAGGTTCTTGAATTTGCATTTGGTGGAGACCGTAAGAATCCACATCTTCCTTTCAATTATAAGACTAACTGCGTTGTATATGGTGGAACTCATGATAATGAGACACTTATGGGATATTTTCAGGATCATGGTGAGTGGGAGCTTGGTTACGCTTTTGATTACCTTGATACAAGAGAACGTGGTACTATGGTTGATAAAGTGTTCCGTGCTGGATATGGAAGCGTTGCGTGTCTTTGTGTATTTGCTGTACAGGATATTTTAAAGCTTGGTAACTGGGCCAGAATGAATCTGCCATCAAGTCTTGGTAATAACTGGAAGTGGAGAATGACACCAGGAGCACTCGGTGAGAGCCATATCAATGATATGCGTTATCTTGCAAGTGTGTTTGGACGTGAAAATCCATAAAAATATTAAATTAATGCCTGTGCTTTATGCATGGGCATTTTTTACTTGATTTATTTGTTGTTATGTGCTAATATTCCATCTATGAGAAACAATTGTCCACCACAGACGAACACTAAAATACATTTGTGCGTCTATGACGGATGAAGAAAGGCATAATAACATATGGCTGAAGAGAGTAAGTACTATGTTGTAAGGAAAAAAGCTCTTCCGGAAGTTCTTATTAAGGTGGCAGAGGTAAACCGGCTTATTGAAACCAAGGATATGTCTATTGCGGATGCTACAGAACAGATTGGAATCAGCAGGAGTTCATATTACAAATATAAAGATGATATATTTCCTTTCAGAGATAATGTAAAAGGAAAAACAATAACATTTGTAATGTCCATGGATGACGAACCGGGGCTTTTATCTGCTGTGCTAAAAAAGATAGCTCAGTTTAAGGCAAATATTCTTACAATACACCAGACTATACCGGTTAATGGAATTGCATCATTAACATTAAGCGTAGATATTCTTCCTACCACAGGAGATTCGGCTATAATGCTTGAGGAGATTGAGACGCTTGAAGGTGTGCGATATCTTAAGATATTAAGCAGAGAATAATCTGCTACAGGAAAGGAATTAACAAGATGGCAAAAATTGCAGTATTAGGCTATGGAACAGTTGGCTCTGGTGTTGTTGAGGTATTGGCAACTAACAGTGCATCAATCGCTACAAGGGCGGGACAGCCTATTGAAGTAAAGAGCGTATTGGATATAAGGGATTTTCCGGGAGACCCAATCCAGGAAAAAATTGTACACAATATTGACGATATCATTAATGATGATGAGATAGATGTTGTTGTAGAGGTTATGGGTGGTGTTGAGCCAGCATTTACATTTGTTAAGAAAGCTCTTGAGGCAGGGAAGAGCGTATGTACATCTAACAAAGCGCTTGTTGCAGCACATGGCCCTGAGCTTCTTGAGATGGCAAAGGAAAGAAAGCTGAACTTCATGTTTGAGGCGTCAGTTGGTGGTGGTATTCCTATCATAAGACCATTAAACCAGTCTCTTACAGCTGATGAGATTACTAAGATAACAGGTATCCTTAATGGAACGACTAATTATATCCTTACTAAAATGAGCAGAGATGGAAGCTCGTATGAGGATACATTAAAGGAAGCGCAGGAGCTTGGATATGCCGAACGTAATCCAGAGGCAGATGTTGAAGGGTATGATGCGTGTCGTAAGATTGCAATCCTTACATCACTTGCATGTGGCTCTACAGTTCATTTTGAAGAAGTTACAACAGAGGGAATATCTAAGATAACAACAACAGATTTTAAGTATGCAGATGAGCTTGGATGCGTTATTAAGCTTCTTGCAACAAGCTATAAGAAGGATGGAAAGGTATATGTCATAACAGCACCATTCATGATTGACAGTACTCATCCATTATATAATGTCAATGATGTTCTTAACGGAATATACGTTAATGGTAATGTGCTTGGCAATGTTATGTTCTTCGGAGCGGGAGCAGGTAAGCTTCCAACAGCCAGTGCGGTAGTTGCAGATGTGGTTGACTGCGTTAAACATAAGGGTACTAATGTCATGACAGTATGGGCTAAGACAAAGCTAGAGCTTGGTTCGACAGATGATGAAGTCAGAAGTTTCTTTGTAAGAGTAAAGGGTGACCCTGATAAAGATGCTGATGCAGTAAGAGAGGCATTTGGAGATGTCGATATTGTAACAGTTGATGGAGTTGTCGGAGAATTTGGATTTATCACAGAAGATATGACAGAAATGGCATTTAACGAGACAATCGCAGGCTTTGATATGATTAACAGAATAAGAATTGACAAGACTGTTCTTGAATAATTACATACAATCTAAGATATAAGGGAGAGAAAAAATGGTAAAAGTAGTTAAGTTTGGTGGAAGTTCGCTTGCAAGTGCAGAACAGTTTAAGAAAGTTGGCAATATCATACGTGCAGAAGAGAGCAGAAGATTTGTTGTGCCATCAGCACCAGGAAAGAGATTTTCAGATGACACTAAGGTTACAGATATGCTTTATAAATGCTACGCTGAGGCAGAGGCTGGAAAAGTATTTGACAAGTCATTGAAGATGATTGAGGAAAGATACAATGAAATCATCAAGGGGCTTGGACTTAAGCTTTCTTTGAAAGAACAGTTTGAGACAATCAAGAAGAATTTCGAGTCTAAAGCTGGCTCTGACTATGCTGCGTCAAGAGGTGAGTATCTTAATGGTATTATCATGGCTAATTATCTTGGCTATGAATTTATTGATGCTGCGACAGTAATCTGTTTTGATAAAAATGGTGAATTCGATTCGGAAAAGACTAATAATATATTGTCACAGAGACTTCAGGGTGTTGAGAGCGCGGTTGTTCCAGGATTTTATGGAGCTATGCCAGACGGCAGGGTTAAGACATTCTCAAGAGGTGGCTCAGATGTAACTGGCTCTATCGTTGCAAGAGCTATCAAGGCTGATGTATATGAGAACTGGACAGATGTATCAGGATTTATGGCAGCAGATCCAAGAATAGTAAAAAATCCTAAGTCAATTGATGTTATAACATATAAAGAGCTTCGTGAGCTTTCGTACATGGGTGCATCAGTTCTTCATGAGTCAGCTATATTCCCGGTAAGAAAAGAGGGAATTCCAATCAATATCCGTAATACTAATGCACCACAGGACAAGGGTACTATGATTGTTGAGACAACATGTAACAGACCTGACTGCATAATAACAGGTATTGCTGGTAAGAAGGGATTTGTATCAATTGGTATCGATAAGGATATGATGAACTCAGAGATAGGATTTGGCAGAAAAGTTCTTCAGGTATTTGAGGATAATGGCATATCATTTGAACATATGCCATCAGGTATTGACACGATGACAGTATTTGTTCATCAGGATGAATTTGTCGAGAAAGAGCAGAAGGTATTGGCAGAGCTTCACAGAGCTGTTAATCCTGATACTATAGAACTTGAATCAGATCTTGCGCTTATAGCTGTTGTTGGACGAGGAATGAAGAATAATTCAGGTATTGCTGCTAATATATTCTCAGCACTTGCAAAGGCTAAGATTAATATCAAGATGATTGATCAGGGTTCTTCAGAGCTTAACATCATTATCGGTGTAAGAAACAGATATTTTGAAGATGCAATCAAGACAATCTACAATGTATTTGTTCCAGAAGAGAATAATTAATGGCAGATAATTATGACCCCGGCGGCATTTGTGCTGCCGGGGTCTGTTTCGTTAATCTGCCACCCACAAGGTTGATTAATGAATGGCAAATTGGTATAATGATACAGAATATGTTAAAGGGTTAAGGAGAATAGATAATGGATATTCTTAAGAAAATTGCTGAGGAACTTGAGGTAAAAGCTTCTCAGGTTGAAGCTGCTGTAAAGCTTATAGATGAGGGATGTACAATTCCATTCATAGCAAGATACAGAAAAGAAGTTACAGGCTCGCTCAATGATGAACAGCTTAGAAATTTAGATGAGAGATTGAGATATCTCCGTAATCTCGAGGATAGAAAAGAGCAGGTGCTTACAAGTATCGAGGAGCAGGGAAAGCTTACAGATGAGCTTAAAGAAAAAATTCTTGCTGCTGAGACAATGGTGCTTGTGGAGGACCTTTACAGACCTTATAAGCAGAAGAGAAGAACAAGAGCTACAATTGCTAAAGAGAAGGGATTAGAGCCTTTTGCTGAATATATTATGGCACAGAATGCGACAGAGGATATAACAGTGGCTGCCAGAGATTATATCAGCACGGAAGAGGGCAAGGAAGTTGCTGATGAGCAGGAAGCAATTGCCGGTGCGTTAGATATAATTGCAGAACAGATATCAGATGTTGCTGATTATAGAACATATATAAGAGATATAACGATGAAAGAAGGCAAGATTGTGTCTACAGCCAAGGATGAGAAGGCAGAGTCTGTATATGAGAATTATTATGATTTCTCAGAGGCTATAGCAACAATTCCAGGACATAGAATACTTGCAATCAACAGAGGTGAGGCAGAGAAGTTCCTTACAGTCAAGATAGAAGCACCAGAAGAAAGAATTGAGAGATATCTGGAGAAGAATATAATAACTTCAGATAACGAATATACAACACCATATATAAAGGATGCAGTTAAAGATGCGTATGACAGACTTATTGCACCTGCGATAGACAGAGAAATCAGGAATATCCTTACAGACACAGCGGAAGATGGAGCAATTAAGGTATTCGGCAAGAACCTTGAACAGCTTCTGCTGCAGCCACCAATCGCCGGCAAGGTTGTACTTGGATGGGACCCGGCATTTAGAACAGGCTGTAAGCTTGCTGTTGTTGACCCTACAGGTAAAGTTCTTGATACTAAGGTTATATATCCTACAATGCCACACAACAAGGTTGCAGAGGCAAAGGCAGAGGTTAAGAAGTTAATCGACAAATATGGCATAACACTTATCTCATGTGGTAATGGTACAGCTTCAAGAGAATCAGAGCAGATAATTGCGGATATGATTAAAGAGATGAATCTTACGAATGTGGATTATGTCATAACTAATGAGGCGGGCGCATCAGTATATTCTGCAAGTAAGCTTGCAACAGAAGAATTCCCTGATTTTGACGTTGCACAGAGGAGTGCAGTATCAATAGCAAGAAGAGTTCAGGATCCGCTTGCTGAGCTTGTTAAGATTGACCCTAAATCAATCGGAGTTGGACAGTATCAGCATGACTGCAACCAGAAGAAGCTCTCAGAGACACTTACAGGTGTTGTTGAGGACAGTGTTAATAAAGTCGGTGTTGACCTTAATACAGCATCAGCATCACTTCTTGAGTACATTTCTGGAATTTCCAAGGCTGTTGCTAAAAATATTGTTGACTACAGGGAAACTAATGGAAGATTTACTAACAGAAAGCAGCTTTTAAAGGTTTCAAAGCTTGGTCCAAAGGCATTTGAACAGTGTGCAGGATTTATGAGAATAAGTGGTGGTGATAACCCGCTGGATGCAACAAGTGTGCATCCAGAGAGTTATGGAGCTGCAGCAAAGCTTCTTGAATTACTTGGATATGATATTAATTCAATCAGTTCAGGAGAACTTATCGGGCTTAAGAGCAAGATTAAAGATATGAAAGAGATGACAGAGCAGCTTGGCATAGGACAGGTAACTCTTGAGGATATCGTGAAAGAATTAGAGAAGCCAGGAAGAGATCCAAGAGAAGAGATGCCTAAGCCAATACTCCGTAAGGATGTTCTTGACATGAAAGACCTTACGCCTGGAATGATACTTAAAGGTACTGTAAGAAATGTTATTGATTTCGGAGCATTTGTCGATATAGGAGTTCATCAGGACGGACTTGTGCATATATCACAGATGTGTGCGGATAGAAGAGTTGAGCATCCGCTTGATGTTGTCAGCGTAGGGGATATTGTCGATGTAAGAGTTATGGAAGTAGATGTCCCTAAGGCGAGAATATCTCTGTCAATGATTCTTGACGAGAAGGAAGCAGCCAATAGAAAAATATCTGCGAACAGACCACAGGGACAGAAGGGTGGCCAGCATAACAAAAAGAATGATAACAGAGCTTCTAAGAAGAAGGATGGACTTAATCTTGGTGGATTATCTAAGTTTATGCGTTAATATCACGGAGGTTGTTTGGTAATGGATAACAAAATGGTTGAAAGTGTGTCGTTTGAAACAGACATTAAAGAAAAAGACCTGATGAATTTTAAAATATATCATAATTATCATAGTTTCAGCGGGATAGCGAGTCTCATATTCGGACTAATCTGTCTGCTTATATGTGTTTTATCGTTTGATAATTATAATGTGGCATATACGTTGATGATGGCCTTTTTTGGTTTGTTTTTTACAGTATATACACCGATTGGAATGCTGCTCAAAGTTAAGAAGCAGATGAAATCTGTTAAAGCATTTTCTGACCCTGTAAAATATACAGTAACAGAGGATAAGATAATTCTCAGTCAGAATGATGTATCAGAAGAACTTTTGTGGGAAGATATCTTTAAGATGAAATCAACTGGCAAAAGCATTATACTGTATATAACAGCAGTCAGGGCTAATGTTATACCTTACAGATGCCTTGGAGATAACGCGGAAGGATTTATAAAGATAGCAGAGAAAAAATTATCTCCTTATCAGATAAAGCTTAATAAAAAAAGTGTTGTTGAGAAGTGCCATGAAGCGGCAGAGCAATAGGTGGCACTGCGTGAAAGGAAATGTATGGTTATAGAAACTAACAGTTCAAAAGAAACATATGATTGTGGATTCCGGATGGGACAAGAGGCCAGACAAGGACAGATAATATGTCTTGAGGGTGACCTTGGAGTAGGAAAAACTGTATTTACACAAGGTTTTGCAGATGGGCTTGGAGTAGATGAACCTATATGCAGTCCTACATTTACAATAATACAGGAATACACACAGGGACGTCTGCCGCTGTATCATTTTGATGTATACAGGCTTGGCTCGTGTGAGGAGATGGATGAGATAGGATACGAAGAATACTTCTATTCGGATGGAGTGTGTCTTGTTGAATGGGGTAATCTGTTTCCAGAACTGTTCCCTGAGAATACAACATATGTAAGAATTGAGAAGAATCTTGATAAAGGGTTTGATTACAGGGCTATAACTATACAGGAGGGACATGAGTAATATGAGAGTTCTTGCTATAGAAAGTTCAGCTGTGACAGCATCAGTTGCAATACTTACAGATGATATAGTGACAGCAGAGTATACTATTAATTATAAAAAGACACATTCACAGACATTACTTCCTATGATTGACCAGATATGCGCTATGACAGAGACAAAGCCAGACAGCTTTGATCTTATAGGAGTGTCTGTGGGTCCAGGCTCTTTTACTGGCTTGAGAATAGGAGCTGCAACGGCGAAGGGAATTGCGCTTGCTAATAATATCCCTGTAGCAGCAGTGCCGACCCTGGAGGCTATGGCATATAATTATGCAGGTACAGACGTATATGTATGCACTGTTATGGATGCAAGGAGAAACCATGTATATGGAGCGGTTTATCATTTTGAAGGTGATAAGCTTGTGTGTGACATTGAAAAGGGCTTATACAGTGATGCAGATATGATTAAACGTCTTAACCAGCTTGGAAAAAATGTTGTTATAATGGGAGATGGAGTAGCTGTTATCGATAAGGCAAAGGAAGATATAACATGCGGCTATACATATGCAGCGCCTAATATGAATACACAGCGCGCAGCAAGTGTTGCTGTTCTGGCGGTGCAGATGTACAATGCTGGAAAGAGTATGGATGGAAGCAGGGTTGTACCTGATTATATAAGACCATCACAGGCGGAAAGAGAGCTGGAGGCAAGTCATGTACAATATAAGACTTATGACTGATGATGATGTGAGCGCTGTGTGTGGTATTGAAAATGCTATATTTTCGCTTCCATGGTCTGACAAATCATTTCAGGATGCATGTGGCAATTCTGATAATATATACCTTGTATGTGAATACGATGGCAGGATTGCAGGATATTGCGGTATGTGGACAGTTCTGGGAGAGGGCAATATCACTAATATGGCAGTTGACCAGAATTACCGTGGCAGAGGAATAGCGCAGAAGCTTATGGAAGAGCTTCATGCAGCTGGCAGAGCCAAGAATGTTGATACATATTTTCTTGAAGTGCGTGAAAGCAATGTGCCAGCCATTAATCTGTATAAAAAGATGGGATATAAAGAGATTGGCAGGAGAAAAAGGTTCTATGAAAGACCTGTTGAGGACGCTCTTGTCATGTCAAAAAGTGATTACATTTAACTGATAACAATAAAAGAGAAGGATGGAACGATAATATGCTTGATGTATGTCTGCTTGGAACCAGTGGTATGCTGCCACTGCCTAATCGCTGGCTGACAGCACTTATGACAAGATACAATGGAAGCAGCCTTTTGATAGACTGTGGAGAGGGAACCCAGATTGCAATCAAGGAAAAAGGCTGGAGTTTCAATCCTATAGATGTTATATGCTTTACACATTATCATGCTGATCATATCAGTGGTCTGCCAGGACTTCTTCTTACTATAGGTAATTCAGACAGAACAGAGCCGGTTACGCTTATTGGACCGAAGGGGCTGTCCAGGGTTGTGTCATCGTTGAGGGTGATAGCGCCAGAGCTGCCATATGAGATAAAGTGTATAGAAATTAATAATCCACAGGAACATTTTTCGATTAAAGGATATGAAATAGATGCTTTTAAAGTTAATCATACAGTCACATGTTATGGTTACAGTATTAATATACCAAGAATAGGCAGATTTGATGCTAAAAAGGCTGTGGAACTTGGTATACCACAGCAGATGTGGAATAAGCTCCAGCATGGCCAGAACGTTACTGTGGATGATAAAATATTTTATCCGGATATGGTTATGGGAGAGGCAAGAAAAGGGCTTAAAGTAACATATACGACAGATTCAAGACCGGTTGATTCGATTGTTAATAATGCAAGAGGTTCAGATTTATTTATATGCGAAGGCATGTACGGTGAAAATGATAAAGAGTGCAAGGCGAAAGAAAACAGGCATATGACTTTCGAGGAGGCTGCCAGAATGGCAAAAGATGCGGAGGTTGGGAGTATGTGGCTCACACATTTCAGCCCATCTTTGGTAAGACCGGGAGATTATATAGACCGGGCAAGGAGAATATTTCCGGCAGCAGAGCTGGGGAGTGATGGAAAGTCGGTAGATCTGATGTTTGGAGACTGATGAAAAGGAGAGTGGCAGTATGAAAAAATATGGTAAGATGATAACGCTTGTTACAACAATTGCAGTACTTTGCGTGGCATATTTCTTTTATATTTCCCGAAGAGAGCCCACGCTTGATTCTACTCAGAAGGCTGTTGCCAACCAAAAGCTTTCAGATCTGATAACGATGGATATAGATAGTGATTATCCAGAATCACCTAAAGAGGTTGTAAAGCTGTATGCAAGGATAGCGACTGCTTATTACAAATCAGAACTTACAGATGAACAGATTGAGCAGCTTGGAAGCCAGGCGAGAAAACTGTTTGATTCGGAATTAAAGGGAACACAGACGGACAGCGAGTTTTATAAGGCATTAAAACAGGATATAGAGGATTATAGAACTAATAAAAGATATATATCGGATGTCAATATAGAAGATAGCGCACTCGTTAATTATAAGACATTTCAAGGCAAGAAATATGCGTCTTTATATGCGACATTTTCTTTACGGGAGAATGACAAACTGACGTTGTCGAAGACAAAATTCATGCTCCGACAGGATAGTGATGGAAGATGGAAGATTCTTTACTGGGAGCTGGCTTAGCAAAATAGGAGGTTAAAAAGTTGGAAGATGTATTGATTCTGGCTATTGAGAGCTCATGTGATGAGACTGCGGCAGCAGTTGTGAAGAATGGCAGGGAAGTTCTGTCTAATATTATCAATTCACAGATAGATATACACACAAATTATGGAGGTGTAGTGCCTGAGATAGCATCAAGAAAGCATATTGAGAATATAGATGGCGTTATAGAACTGGCTCTAAAGCAGGCAGGTGTTACGCTTGATGATATAACAGCTATAGCTGTAACTTATGGACCGGGGCTTGTCGGTGCACTTCTTGTCGGAGTGGCGGAGGCCAAGGCACTTGCGTTTGCAACAGGCAAACCGCTTGTAGGAGTCCATCACATAGAGGGGCATATCAGCGCTAATTATGTTGAGAATCCTGAACTTGAACCTCCTTTTGCAGCGCTTGTGGTATCTGGTGGACATACACATCTTGTTAAAGTTAATGATTATGGCAGCTATGAGATTATAGGAAGAACAAGAGATGATGCGGCAGGAGAAGCATTTGATAAAGTTGCAAGAGCGGTAGGACTTGGGTATCCGGGTGGACCAAAGGTTGACAGGCTTGCTAAGGAAGGAAATCCTCATGCATTTGAATTTCCACGTGCGCAGGTAGATGATGCGCCATATGATTTTTCGTTTAGTGGAATCAAATCGGCAGTTCTTAATACACTTAACAAATATGAGATGAAGGGTGAGCACATTAATAAGGCAGATCTTGTTGCTTCATTTCAGAATGCGGTTGTTGACGCGCTTGTGTCAAGGGCGATGAAGCTTGTTAAAGAGCAGAAGTTTGACAAACTGGCTGTTGCTGGTGGGGTTGCGTCTAATTCTGCTTTAAGAGCAGCTCTTAAAGCGGCGTGTGATGAAGCTGGGGTTAAATTCTACTCACCATCACCTGGATTATGTACTGATAATGCAGTTATGATTGGTGCGGCAGGATATTATGAATATATTAATGGAACAAGACATGGCTATGATCTGAATGCTGTGCCTAACCTTAAATTAGGAGAGAGATAATGCATACAACAGCTGTTATTCTTGCGGGTGGTAAAGGCACGAGAATGAATGCGGATATTCCAAAACAATATATAATGGTGGATAATGAGCCTATTTTGTACTATACAATTAAAGCTTTTGAAGAAAGCAATGTGGATGATATCATTATTGTGACAGGAGATTCTGTTGTGTATGGGGAAGCTGAACGCACATATTGTGAACGCATTGTATCTGAAGCTGGATTTGCAAAGGTTAAAGCATATGCAGATGGTGGCAAAGAAAGATATAATTCGGTCATGAATGGAATGGAAATTATAAATCCATATACAGATATTGTTCTTGTGCATGATGGAGCGCGTCCTTGTATAGAGCCGGATTATATTAATATCTGTATTGAAGACACTATAAAATATGGTTCTAGCATAATGGCTGTTCCATCTAAGGATACAATTAAGGTCGTTGACTGCAATGGTGATGTAATTGATACGCCTGACAGAAATACATTGTGGATGATACAGACACCACAGGGGTTTATGTATCGGGAATTAAAAAATGCATATAATAAATTAAAAAATAGCAAAAATACTGATTTGAATATCACAGATGATGCAATGGTAATGGAAAACTTTGGGGGCCGCAAACCCCATATTTCAAGGGGCTTGTACACTAATATCAAAGTTACTACAAAAGAAGATTTAAAAATTTTAAAATTTTTTCTGAAAAAGTGTTGACAAACAATAATATGCATGATATTATAAACGAGCTGTTGACGAAGCAGTTAATTAAATAGCTTGGAGAGGTACCGAAGTGGTCATAACGGGGCGGTCTTGAAAACCGTTTGTCTTCACGGGCGCATGGGTTCGAATCCCATCCTCTCCGCTGTAAAAAACCACTTGAATAAAGTGGTTTTTTACTCCTAATAACGGAGTTGAAAATCTTTAAAACTTTTTTAAAAAAGTTGTTGACAAGATATGACAATGATGTTAATATAAACAAGTCGCTGCGAGCGACACAATAAAAACTCAAATCAAAAGGTTTTGGTTTGAGCGTATAGAACCTTGATAACTGAACAGTAAAACAACCCTGAAAATTCTTTAAGAATTTCAGCGATTAAACATCGTTTAAT
>CAKRLE010000016.1 GCA_934359185.1 uncultured Lachnospira sp.
GCTTTTAAGTTTTTGTTGTGTGTCGTTCTCGCCGACAGCTATGATAGAATAACACCTATTTTGCAAACTGTCAACACTTTTTTACAATTTTTTTAAAAACTTTTTTCAATATCTACATATAGTGTTAATCGTCATTTTACACAACACTATATTGTATCATTTTAAAATCCTTCAACTCTTCTCTGTTTTCGCAATTCATATCTTTTTCTGCCGCTTTCCCATTCTGCACGCTCAGATTCATTATCAATTACTATTCCCGGTACTGGTACAGCATTGCCTTCACTGTCTATTGCTACCATAACTACATATGCCCTGTTAATGCTTCTTCTTATTCCATTATCATCTTCCACATATGCATCTACCCTTATCTCCATAGATGATTTACCAACATAAGTAAGTCTTCCTACAAGCACAACCATATCTCCGGCAAATGCACCCGCTTTAAAATTAATGTTATCTATAGCTGCTGTTGTAACTTCACATCCACAATGTCTCTTACTCACAACAACTGACAATTCATCTATCCACTGCATAAGATAACCGCCAAATAACCTTCCGTATCCATTGATATGCTGTGATCTTATCATATACACCTGTTCCGTTCTTGAATCAGATACATGTTTAACTGTTGACATTTCAACACCTCCATCTCTATCTTATCTGTCCATTTGTTGTCTTTATTAAATATGGTATAATATTATATCAGAATCACAAATTCTAATATCAGTTTGTGTTTTCACAATACTATACTATTTAAAAGGTTTAAAAAATGATTATAGATTTTCATACACATACATTTCCCGAAAAAATCGCTGCTAATGCAGTTAAAAAGCTTTCTGTGAGTGGTAATATTAAAAACTATACTAACGGACTTGCCGGAAGCCTTATTAAATCAATGCATGATTTCGGGATAGACTATTCCGTCATTCTCCCTGTCGCTACCAATCCACGACAGTGTAACACAATTAACCGCACTGCCGCAATAATTAATGAAACAAGCTATAACTCTGGACTCATATCATTTGGCGGCATTCATCCAGATTGCGATAATTATAGAGAAATATTACTCTATATTAAATCTGCCGGAATTAAAGGAATTAAAATTCATCCCGTGTATCAGCAGGTCGATATTGATGATATACGCTTTAAGAGAATAATTGATTATGCCTGCAGTCTTGGACTTATAATCGTCGCTCATGCAGGATTTGATGTAAGTTTTCCACAGGGAAACAATGTTATACCATTAAAAATACACAATGTAATAGAAGATATCCACCCAAAGAAATTCGTTCTTGCACATATGGGTGGATGGGGATGTTATGATGATGTACTAGGAATGATTGCCGGTCATGACGTCTATCTTGATACTTCATTTTCAATAGTTCCTATTATAAATGCAGAAAACACCGCATTATCTCCTCATAATAGCAGACAGCTCACTAATGAGATGTTTGTTAATCTTGTAAGACAACACGGTGCTGATAAAATTCTGTTTGGAAGCGATTCTCCATGGGCTTCTCAAAGTGAAACCCTTAACAGACTTAAACTTTCAGGATTATATGATAGTGAGTTAAAGCTTATTACAGGAGATAACGCCCAGAGCCTGTTAGGCATTTCTTCCTAACTCAAATGCTTTCTTATTAAGTTCCATGAATTTGGCAGGAACAAGTGCATCAATTGCTTTCTGCCATTCCTCATCTGGAATTTCCGGGAAATATGTAGATAATCTTCCCATAAGTGCTATATTAACCGCCTTAGATGAACCTGCTTCGTTAGCTAATGCGAGGAAATCCTTTGCATCAACCTTTGCACCTGCATTTTCCATCTTCTCAATTATATTCTCTGGATACTGCGCTGCACCTGTGATGACTGGCATAGGATCAACTTCCTGTGTATTAGTAATTATTCGTCCGTCCTTCTTTAAGAATTCAATCCATCTTAAAGCCTCAAGCTTCTCAAATGATATAATAACATCAGCCTCACCCTTATCTATAACTGGTGAATATACTTTCTCGCCAAAACGCACATATGTTACAACACTTCCGCCTCTCTGGCTCATTCCATGAACCTCTGATACCTTTACATCATATCCCTGCTTTAATAATACATATCCAAGTAATTTGCTGGCAAGAAGAGTTCCCTGTCCACCAACGCCAACAATCATAATATTCTTTGTTTCCATTGTTTAAGCCTCCTCATTTCCAACAAGTGCACCAAATTTACACATCTGTGTACATACTTCACAGCCAATACAGAGTGTAGGATCAATTGCAGCTTTCTTTCCGTGGAATGCTACCGCAGGACAGCCAATCTGCATACATGCCTTGCAACCTACACATTTATCCTCTTTTACTGATAATGGTGCCTTATGTACTGTCCCCTTAATCATCACACAAGGTCTGCGGCTTATGATTATAGAAGGTTCTTTGACAGCAAGTTCTTCTTTAAGTACTCTGTCTACCTCTGCAAGATCATATGGGTCAACAACAGTTACCCTGTTAAATCCTAATGCCCTGCACAACGCTTCAAGGTCAATCTTTCCAGCAGGCTCTCCACGGAGATTCTTACCTGTAGTAGGATTCTGCTGATGTCCTGTCATTCCTGTGATTGAGTTATCAAGAATAATAATTGTTGAATTTGTCATGTTGTAAGCTATATCTGTAATTCCTGTTATTCCTGAATGTACAAATGTAGAGTCACCGATTACGCCTACGCTGTTACTCTCACCTGCTTCTCCCATTGCAAGATTGAATCCATGAAGTCCTGAGCATGAAGCTCCCATGCATACATTAAGATCCATCGCATTAAGAGGAGCAACTGCTCCTAATGTATAACATCCGATATCTCCGTATACCATACATTTATTCTTCTTTAAAGTATAGAAGATTCCTCTGTGAGGACATCCTGCACACATTACAGGCGGACGGGCTGGAACTGCCTCATCAACAGTGATTGTCTCTGCCTTGTCCATTCCCATGCACTCTCTTATAAGATTCTGTGAGAATTCCCCACATATTGGGAAGAGGCTCTTTCCTTCAACCTTGATTCCAAGCTGTTTTACATGATTTTCTATGATTGGGTCAAGTTCCTCTAATACAATAAGTCTGTCTACCTTAGATGCAAAATCTTTAATAAGGTTAACTGGAAGTGGATAAACCATTCCAAGCTTTAAGATACTTGCATTATCTCCAAATACTTCCTTTGCGTACTGGTATGATGTTGAAGATGTTATAATTCCAAGCCTTGTATCTGCCATCTCAACTCTGTTAATATCACAGTGCTCTGCATATTCTGTTAAATCTAAAACTCTCTGTTCTACTCTTACATGAGCATCACGCGAATTCTTAGTCATCATAACCTTGGCTGGGTCTTTAACATATGGTACCTGTTCAGGCAAAACTCTTTCCTCTGGACAGACAATGCCCTGTGAGTGTGCAACTCTTGTACACATTTTGATAAATACCGGTGTGTTGTATTTCTCTGACAACTCATATGCCAGTTTAGTAAATGTTCTTGCTTCCTCGGAATCTGATGGCTCAAGCATAGGCACTTTTGCTGCAAATGCATAATGTCTTGAATCCTGCTCATTCTGTGAAGAATGCATTCCCGGGTCATCTGCCACACATATTACAAGTCCGGCATTAAGTCCCTGATATGATATTGTGAATAGTGGGTCTGCTGCCACATTTAAACCAACATGCTTCATTGCACAGGCAGCACGCTTTCCGCCGACTGTAGCACCATGTGCAACCTCAAGGGCAACCTTCTCATTAGGAGCCCATTCGCAGTATATCTCCTTGTAAGCTGCTGCCTCTTCAGTTATCTCTGTACTTGGTGTACCTGGATAACTTGATATGATGCTGCATCCAGCCTCATATAAACCTCTGGCAATAGCTTTATTACCAAGCATAAGTTCTTTCATCTTAATTATCTCCATTTCTTAAAAATATACTTAAGCCATATTTTCCTGTTCTACCAGCTTATCTGCACCATACATCTTACGAAGTTTAGGTTTCTCAATTTTACCTGTAGCATTTCTTGGAATCTTGGCAAATATTATCTCTTTAGGACGTTTATAGCGCGCCATATCCATGCAGAAATCATTAATCTCATCTACACTGCACTCACATCCATCTTTGAGTTCAATAATTGCAGCTGTCTTTTCACCAAGTCTTCTGTCTGGAAGCCCTATAACAGCCACATCCTTAATCTTATCATTCTTTCTTAAGAAATCTTCTATCTGGACCGGATAGATATTTTCTCCACCACTTACAATGACATCCTTCTTTCTATCCACAAGAAAATAAAATCCGTCAGGATCCTGCATAGCCATATCGCCTGTGTAAAGCCATCCATCTTTTAACACTTCATTGGTAGCTTCTTCATTGTTGTAATAGCATGTCATGACACCTGGTCCTTTGACACAAAGCTCTCCGACATCACCCTGCTTGACTTCATTGCCATCTTCATCTACAATTCTGCACTGCCATCTGTAACCTGGAATTCCTATCGCACCAACTTTATTGATATTCTCGACACCGAGATGTACACAGCCAGGGCCAGTTGATTCTGACAAACCATAGTTAGTATCATACTGATGATTAGGGAAATATTCTTTCCATCTCTTTATAAGTGAAGGTGGTACAGGCTGTGCGCCTATATGCATAAGTCTCCACTGGTCAAGCTTATAATCTGATAATTTAATATCTCCACGGTCAAGTGCATCAAGAATATCCTGTGCCCATGGAACTAAAAGCCACACGATTGTACACTGTTCATCTGATATTGTTTTAAGAATTGTCTCCGGACGTGTTCCCTTAAGAAGAACAGCCCTGCTTCCTGCAACAAGGCTTCCCATCCAATGGAACTTGGCACCTGTATGGTATAGTGGAGGAATACATAAAAACACATCATCTCTTCCAGTGCTATGATGCTTCTGCTCCATCTCTGCAGCCTGCATAAGGCTCTGGTGCTTATGTAATATAGCTTTAGGAAATCCTGTTGTTCCTGATGAAAAATATATTGCGCCAAAATCATCATCTGTTATCTTAACATCTGGTTTTGCACTTGAATGGTCTGCAACAAGTTCTCTGTAGCTCTCTGCAAAGCTTGGACATCCGTCGCCAACATATATAAGCAGTCTTCCTTTGCTTAATTTATCCGCATTCTGTTCAATTCTGCCTATAAATGCTGTTCCAAATACAATAACATCTACTTCTGCAAGTTCAACACAGTACAGAATCTCATCCGCATCATATCTGAAATTAAAAGGAACTGCTATAGCCCCGGTCTTTAATACACCAAAATATATTGGAAGCCATTCAAGACAATTATACATGATAATTGCAACTTTATCGCCCTTTTTTACACCTCTTTCAATAAGCATGTTAGCAAATCTGTTTGCCTTCTCATCAAATACGCTCCATGTTATCTCTCTTCTATATGCCTGAAAGCTTGTTGGCTGAATCAGTTCATATTCCTTCCATGTTGTTCTCCTCGTATCCTTCTCTTCAGGATTAAGTTCAACTAAAGCTGTCTCATTAGGATACAGCTTAGCATTTCTCTCTAAATACTCTGTTACTGGCATTAGCCTGCCCCTCCAAACTGCATTATTATATATTGCATTAATGCTTTAATTTCCAAAAGCATTTCTTATAATGTTATCATTATGATTAGTAAAAGTCAACGAAAGTGATATTAATCATAAGGCTTGTTTTGTGCAGACTGCTTATATTTATATCGTCGTTTTCCCGTTCCAATATTGTAATTATGCTGAAAATATGATATATTAACTGGTAGGACATTTTTTATTTTCGTAAGAGAGGTTTATGTTATGGGGGAAGAACGTAGAAAATCTAAACGAATAGCTATTAATGTGACAATATCATTATCACCTGTAAACAGCGTTAATTCTGCTGACGGAACTACCGATGCGGTTTCCGTTAATATTATAGATATATCTAAGACTGGTATGTGTTTTGTATCAGATCACCAATTTATTTCTAATTCATTCCATGATGCTGCCATTGTACTTGATAATAAAGAAATGGTTGAAGTAGTCATAGAAATCCTGCGTATAGACAGACGTGATGACAGCGTACACTACGGTTGCCGCTTTGTAGGCATATCACCTAACGACCAGTTTAAGATTGAGGCTTATAGAATTGTGGCTGAGGGAAGCAGATAGAATTATAATCGAATTTTTATATTCTTTATGTGTTTACACAAAAACTGGGAAGCCAGATAAACTCTGACTTCCCAACTATTTGCTAAAACGGAGCAGGAGGGATTTGAACCCTCGCGCCGGTTGCCCGACCTACACCCTTAGCAGGGGCGCCTCTTCAGCCTCTTGAGTACTACTCCAAGATTCCATGAATGAGAGCCTTAAACCAATGGTTTTCTACTCTTAGTATGAAATTCTTTTATGCAAGGTGCTAACACACCAACGCAAAGTTGATTATATCAAAGCTTTATTATTATGTCAAGCTATTTTATAATCTATTCTCTATTATATTCCTTTATAGCAGTTTCATACAGATTATTTCCTTCGCTGTCAATTACCACTATTACTGGAAAATCCTCTACCTCAAGCTTTCTGACAGCTTCTGTTCCAAGGTCATCATATGCGATTACTTCTGATGACTTGATTCTCTGTGAAAGAATTGCACCTGCTCCACCAACTGCTGCAAAATATACAGCTCCATTGCGCTTGATGGCATCTATAACTGCCGCTGACCTCTTTCCTTTGCCTATCATTCCAGTTAATCCGAGGTCTAATAAATCTGGTGCATATTTATCCATTCTGCTTGCTGTTGTAGGACCGGCAGAACCTATAGGTCTTCCTTCCCTTGCTGGCGATGGTCCCATATAATATATAACATTATTTTTCATATCAATTGGAAGTGGCTTTCCCTCTTTAAGTGCCTCTGCCATTCTTTTATGTGCAGCATCTCTTGCTGTATATATTGTTCCTGTTATGTATACATAATCACCTGAATGAAGAGTTTTTGCTTCTTCAGATGTGATTGGAACTGTGATATGTTTATCCATAGCTATAATCCTCCAGATATATAAATATTTTACACAATTCTGTGTGCGTGTCTGTTTACATGGCAGCATATATTGACAGCTACCGGAAGACCTGCAATATGTGTTGGATATGTCTCAACATTAACAGCAAGCGCTGTCTTAGTTCCACCAAGTCCTCCCGGACCAATTCCAAGCTTATTAATCTTATCAAGCATTTCCTTTTCAAGATTTCTTACATATTCAACTGGCGATTCTTCATCCAGATTTCTTGTGAGAGCTTTTTTTGCAAGATATGCACATTTTTCAAATGTACCACCGATTCCGACACCGACAACCATAGGAGGACAGGCGTTAGGACCTGCATCTCTTACTGCTGTAAGAATTGCATCTTTTACTCCCTCAATTCCATCGGCAGGCTTTAACATAAATACACGGCTCATATTCTCGCTTCCAAATCCCTTAGGTGCAACAGTAATCTCCACCTTGTCGCCCGGAACAATTGAATAATGTATAACAGCAGGTGTATTATCCTTTGTGTTCTCTCTGTATATTGGGTCAGCAACAACAGATTTACGAAGATATCCTTCTACATATCCACGTCTTACACCCTCATTAACTGCATCCGTGATATCTCCACCAGTTAAATGCACATCCTGGCCCACATTGATAAATACCACAGCCATGCCTGTATCCTGACATATAGGTATCATGTCATTGCCAGCAATTTCAAGATTTTCTTTGAGCTGGTTTAATACCTGCTTTCCAAGAGGTGACTCTTCCGTATCAACTGCCTCATTAAAAACCTTTTTCATATCATCTGTAAGATAGTGATTGGCTTCAATACACATTTCTTTAATGTTGTCAGTAATTACAGCTACATCTACTTCTCTCATATTCTCCTCCAAGACATTTATTGTTTATTTAAACCTGCAAAATCAAGGAATTTTATAAGCTCTTTTTCCCAGAAATCCCATTCATGTCCAAGTCCTTCGATTTCATCATATGTGTAATCGTAATACTTATTATGGCTGCTGAAATAGTCCCTGACTATGTGATTCATGTCAAGCCATGGATCAAGACTTCCACATGCATGATAAATCTGTGGCAGATTTTCCACATTTCTTTTACCACTATCCACCTCATCTACAAGTCTGTCTGCAAGAAATGTAATTCCATACTCATTCTTATGAAGATCTCCATCTCCATACAGCCTGATTCTTGTTATGGATTTGGCTCCACCATCATTAGGAAAATCAGAATCTGCCTTATCACCAGCTGAAAATGCTCCAATCTTAGAAAATGTATCAGGGTACATAAGTGCAGTATGAAGACATCCGTAACCACCATTAGAAAATCCTGACACATAATTATCTTCTCTTTTATCAGAGATACATCTGAACATTTTCCATATGATTCCCGGAAGTTCTTTGCCTACATAACTTCCATACCTGTCACCAATATTCATATCAACAAAACATGATTCGTGAACTGTTGGGAGTACAGCAGCAAAATGTCTTTCGTTAACTATATCAGTCAGACGCACATGATACAACCAATCTACATGATCACCGCTTCCACCATGATACAGCCATACACATTTTAACTGCTCATCACTGCTTATCTCATCGGGAAGTACAACAGTGACATCTATCTCATGTGCAAGGTACATCGAAAATAAATTTACATTAATTACTGCCATAGCTGCCTCCTTTAGTTATATATTTAATAGTTCTCTCTATACATCTGTCCCAGTATGTGAAATCGTGTTTACCTTCTTCCTCGTAGTACACAGCTTCCAGGCCTGCCTCTGTCACAGCCTTAAAAAAGCTTTTTGACATATGGATTCTTGAATCCTGCGTTCCACATTCAATTATGTATCTGCAAAAGTTATCCACATTATCCACAGATTTATCAACATTACTATCTATGGCATCAATAGGGGCTTTGTCCTTTTTTCCACTCTCGTTTCCACAATTTTTTTGATATTTATCAACAATTATGTCATATAAATCATATCCATTATCAATCAATTGCTGTCTTGTTCCAAATGTTGCAAAAAGCTCTAAACCCTGCGGATTATCGTATCTTTCGATAATATTAAGAAGACCTGAATATGAAAAAGCAGCTTTATATTGATATGGTTTATTAAGTGCTGCATACATAGCACCATAACCTCCCATCGACATTCCCGCTATAAATCTGTCTTCACTTTTTCTGCTTATATTAAACATTTTCTCGCATTTATCCACAAGCTCCTCTGTTATAAAGGTAAAATATCCCTTTCCATTAATGTTATCAACATAGAATTTGTTATTACCTGATGGCATAAATACTGCTATATCTGTATTTTCTACATAATCAGCAATACGGCTTTTTAAAAGCCAGCTGTCATGTCCACCACCTGCTCCATGTAAAAGATACAAAGATTTATAATTGCCATGTCCCTGTGGAATAAGCGCATCCATAACAACAGGCATTCCAAGTACTGTAGATTTAAAATTAACCGTAAGCCAAGCCATAGTTTACCTCCCTAAAATAAGCCCTGACTTTGAGGTCAGGGCATATCACTAATTATCTTCATTTTCTGATTCTGTACTATTGTCTGAACTATCATCTGCGTCTGTGCTGCCATCTGTATCATTGTCAGGATCTTTACGGACCTTAGATATTGTAGCAACCTTTACTCCATCATCAAGATTAATAAGCTTGACACCTGATGTTATTCTTCCAAGTATAGATATATCAGAACATTTTAACTGAATAATAATACCCTCATCTGTTATAAGCATAACTTCTCTTGTATCGTCAACAGCCTTGACACCTATAACATTACCAGTTTTTTCATTAATCTTGTAACATTTGACACCCTTGCCACCACGATGCTGAATGTCAAATTCATCTATGACAGTTCTCTTGCCTAATCCATTCTCAGAAACTATAAGAAGTGAATCACCCTGGGTATTAAGCTGCATTCCGACAACCTCATCCTCATCCAGCAGATTCATACCAATGACACCCATAGCACTTCTGCCCGTAGGTCTTACTTCTGTTTCCGCAAATCTTATACACTGTCCAAGCTTAGTTACAAGAATAATATCACAATCACTGTCTGTAAGCTTAACTTCTATAAGCTCATCATCATCCCTTAGATTAATTGCCTGTATACCAGTTTTCCTGATATTGGCAAATTCAGCTACCGGCGTCTTTTTAACAATTCCCTTCTTAGTAGCCATAAACAGGTTGTCCTTATCCTGAAGTGACTTCACATCTATAGGTATTATAGCTGTTATCTGCTCACCCGGCTGAAGCTGCAAAAGATTGATTATAGCTGTTCCTCTTGATGTTCTTCCTGCCTCTGGAATTTCATAAGCCTTCAGCTTATAAGCTCTTCCCAGATTAGTAAAAAATGTGAGGACATGGTGTGATGTTGTCATAAACAAGTCTTCAATGTAATCATCCTCAAGAGTCTGCATTCCCTTGATGCCCTTACCGCCACGGTTCTGGCTCTTAAAATTATCAGGAGTCATTCTCTTTATATATCCTACATTAGTTCTTGCAATCACACATGCTTCATCTGGAATAAGATCCTCTGTTGAAAGGTCATATTCATCAAATCCGATAGAAGTTCTTCTGTCATCACCATACTTATCACAAATAATAGATATTTCTTTCTTGATAACACCCAAAAGAAGCTTCTTATCTCCTAAAATTGCTTTATACTCGGCAATCTTACCAAGCAGATCATTAAGTTCTGCTTCAAGCTTTTCTCTTTCCAGACCTGTAAGAGCTCTAAGACGCATCTCTACAATAGCTGCAGCCTGCGCTTCTGATAACTGGAACTCCTTGATAAGACCTTCCTTAGCGATTGTTACATTAGCTGAACTTCTGATTATACTGATAACTCTGTCAATATTATCAAGTGCAATCATCAATCCCTCTAAGATATGAGCCCTCTCTTCTGCCTTGTTAAGGTCATACTTGGTTCTTCTTGTGACAACCTCTTCCTGATGAAGAAGATAATAGTTAAGCATTTCAAGAAGATTAAGTACCTTTGGCTGATTGCCTACAAGTGCAAGCATTATTACACCAAATGTATCCTGAAGCTGTGTATGCTTGTATAACTGATTAAGAATTATGTTAGGATTAACATCTCTTCTAAGCTCTATACATATTCTCATACCCTGTCTGTCAGATTCATCTCTTAAATCTGTTATACCATCGATTCTCTTATCCCTAGCAAGTTCAGCTATCTTTTCAATAAGTCTTGCCTTGTTAACCATATATGGGAGTTCTGTTACAACAATTCTGTTTTTTCCATTAGCCATAGGCTCTATGTTAGTAACAGCTCTTACTCTTATCTTCGCACGTCCTGTTCTGTAAGCTTCCTCTATTGCAAGCTTTCCAATGATAGTACCACCTGTTGGAAAATCAGGACCTTTAACTATATCAAGTATTTCCTCAATTGAAGTATCTCTGTCCTCTTCAATCTTATTATCAATAATTTTGACAACTGCATTGATAACTTCACGTAAATTATGAGGTGGAATATTAGTAGCCATACCAACAGCAATACCTGATGTACCATTAACAAGAAGGTTAGGATACCTTGAAGGAAGTACAGTTGGCTCCTTTTCCGTCTCATCAAAGTTAGGAATAAAATCTACTGTATCTTTGTTAAGGTCAGCAGTCATCTCAAGAGAAATTCTGCTAAGTCTCGCCTCTGTATATCGCATGGCTGCGGCTCCATCTCCATCGACAGAACCAAAGTTACCATGGCCATCTACAAGAGGGTATCTTGTATTGAAATCCTGTGCCAGCTTAACCAATGCCTCATATATTGATGAGTCACCATGTGGATGATATTTACCCATTGTATCACCGACAATACGGGCACATTTTCTGTGTGGCTTGTCCGGTGTATTACTAAGTTCTATCATTGAATATAGAATTCTTCTCTGAACTGGCTTAAGTCCATCCCTGACATCAGGAAGTGCTCTTGATGCAATAACACTCATGGCATAATCAATATAATAACTCTCCATGGTTTTTTGCATATCTACTTCATGAATCTGGTCAAAGATATGTTCATCCATTTATATACCGCCTTTCGTCTGATTATATATCCAAATTCTTAACATACTTGGCATTAGCCTCAATAAACTCTCGTCTAGGCTCTACCTGGTCACCCATAAGAGTTGAGAAAGTTATGTCAACATCTGTAAGATCATCATCATCCATATTAACTCTCTTTAAAATTCTCTTTTCTGGATCCATTGTTGTCTCCCAGAGCTGCTCTGCATCCATCTCACCAAGACCTTTATAACGCTGTACCTTATTATTCTGGTCTCGTCCAATCTCTGCCATTATGCTGTTAAGTTCTTCATCACTATACGCATACCATACCTTCTTATTCTTCTCAATCTTATACAGAGGTGGTGTAGCAAGGTATACATGTCCCTGTTTGATAAGCTCTGGCATGAATCTGTAGAAAAATGTAAGTAACAACGTTGCAATATGTGCACCATCTACATCGGCATCAGTCATAATGATAATCTTATTATATCTTAACTTGGTTATATCAAAATCTTCATGAATTCCTGTTCCAAATGCTGTTATCATAGCTTTAATCTCGGCATTGCCAAGAATTCTGTCTAATCTTGCTTTCTCAACATTAAGAATCTTGCCTCGGAGAGGAAGAATTGCCTGAGTTGCACGGCTTCTTGCAGTCTTGGCTGAACCACCGGCTGAATCACCCTCAACAATATATATCTCACAATTTTCTGGATTTTTATCTGAACAATCAGCTAATTTACCAGGAAGTGATGTATTCTCCAATGCAGTCTTTCTTCTTGTAAGCTCTCTTGCCTTTCTTGCAGCCTCTCTTGCTCTCTGTGCAAGAACTGATTTCTCACATATAGACTTGGCAATTGCAGGATTCTGCTCTAAGAATATCTCAAGCTGATTGCTTACGATATTATCTACAGCACCTCTTGCAACTGTATTACCGAGCTTCTGCTTAGTCTGTCCTTCAAACTGTGGGTCTTCAATCTTAACACTTACTATAGCTGTAAGTCCTTCTCTTATATCATCACCTGTAAGTGCAGGGTCAGTATCTTTTATAATCTTATTCTTCTTGGCATACTCATTGAAAGTTTTTGTCAATGCATTTCTGAAACCGGCAAGATGTGTACCACCTTCTGGTGTCTTTATGTTATTAACAAATGTATCAATAGTCTCGTTATATCCGTCATTATGCTGGAAAGCTACCTCTACTGCAACATTATCTTTGACACCCTCACAATAAATGATGTTGTCATAGAGAGGTGTCTTACTCTTATTAAGATATTCAACAAATTCTCTAAGACCACCTTCATAGTGGAATGTTCTTTCCTGCTCTAATCCTTCTCTGGTATCTTTAAGTATGATTTTAATACCTTTAGTAAGAAATGCCATTTCCCTTAATCTGTTCTTTAACACATCAAAGTCATATTCCTGTGTCTCCTGGAATATCTCTTTGTCAGGAAGGAAAGTAACCTTAGTACCTGTCTCATTAATATCACATTCTCCTATAACCTTAAGATCGTAGCATATCCTGCCTCTCTCATATCTCTGGTTATATATATGTCCACCTCTTTTAACATCTACTTCAAGCCACTCAGATAAAGCATTAACAACAGAAGCACCTACACCGTGAAGTCCACCTGATACCTTATATCCTCCACCGCCGAACTTACCTCCGGCGTGAAGAACAGTGTATACAACCTCAACAGCTGGCCTTCCTGTCTTATGGTTAATATCTACAGGTACACCTCTTCCATTATCAGTTACTGTTATTGAATTATCTGGATTAATAGTTACTGTAATTTTGTCACAATAACCAGCCAGAGCCTCGTCTACCGCATTATCTACAATTTCATATACAAGATGATGAAGTCCTCTTGATGATGTTGAACCTATGTACATACCTGGTCTTTTTCTAACCGCTTCAAGACCTTCCAGAATCTGAATCTGATCACCACCGTACTGCTGCTGTTCCACTTCTATTCCCTCCTATCCAATCAGTTATCACTTGTTACTTTTCCGTTAACAACCTTAAATACCTTGTTAACTGAAACTCTGTTACTAATAAATTCTTCAAGACCTGTACATGTTACAATAGTCTGTATATCCCCTATACTGTCCAGAAGAAAATTCTGTCTGTTACTGTCAAGTTCAGACAATACATCATCAAGCAATAATATTGGAGTATCATGTATTATCTGTTTTACTAATTCTATCTCTGCTAATTTAAGAGACAAGGCAACTGTCCGCTGCTGTCCCTGTGAACCATATTTTCTGACATCCTTGCCATTAACAAGAAATATAAGGTCATCCTTATGAGGTCCTATGTTAGTACATTTAAACTTGATATCCCTCTCTCTTGACTCCTCTACTTTTATCTGCATCTCATTAACTGTTACACATGGTTCGTAGATTATATGAAGTTCCTCTGTATTACCAGTCAGTTTTCTGTGAATATCTTTAATTATAATATTAAGCTGTTCTATGAATTTAGTTCTCTGTTCAATTATACCGACACCAAAATTACATAACTGTATATCCCATATATCAAGATTATCCATATTTTCTTTTGATGGATTAAATGAAATATCCTTTAAAAGCCTGTTACGCTGGACAACAACTTTATTGTAATTAATAAGATTATTAAGATATATCTTATCTAACTGGCTTAATTCCATATCCATGAATCTTCTTCTCTCCGAAGGTCCATCCTTGATAATTTCAAGGTCTTCTGGTGAGAAAAAAACAATATTAATAATTCCAAATAATTCAACTGCCTTATGGATAGGAATTCCATTGACTGCTATTCCTTTAGATTTATTTTTCTTAAGGTGTATATCAATTCTATAATTATTATTGTTTTTAAATACTGTTACTTTAATATGCGCCTCGTCGTTATCAAACCTGATGATTTCTTTATCCTTGCTTCCCCTGTGTGAACGGGAAGTGGCACATACATAAAGAGATTCCAGAATATTAGTTTTTCCCTGTGCATTATCTCCGTAAATTATATTAACATGATCATCAAAAGACATATTAAGTATTTCTATATTCCTATAATTACATAAATCTACGGACTTAACTACCACAATAACACCTGTAATCTACCTTACTATCTTAATTTCTTCACCTTTATAGGTAATGATTTCGCCACCTGTAAGCTTTTTGCCTCTCTGTGTCTCAATCTCTCCATTAACGTAAACTTCACCATCCTGAATAACTATCTTAGCCTCAACTCCTGATTCTACAAGACCAGCTGCTTTGATAGCCTGTCCAAGTTTAATAAATTCATCTTGTTGTCTTATTTTAATAGTCTGCATTACCTGCTATCCTCCTATTATGCTGCTGAAAAATTAACAGGAAGAATAAGGTATATATAATTCTCTCCAGCATCCCTGATAAAACAAGGTGCTTTAGGATTAACGAGGTATATATCAACTTCCTCATCATCAATAACCCTTAATGCATCCATAAGGAACTTAGGGTTAAATCCAATCATAATATCCTTACCCTCTTTAGTTATATCAATATCTTCGTTAGAAGATCCGATAGCTGATGTTACCTTAACTTCCATGCTTCCATCTGTAATTGTTATGATAATAGGTCTTTTATCTCCCTCTTTGATAAGAAGATTAGCTCTGTCGATTGAATCAAGAAGCTCTTTCTTGTTGATAGTTACCTTTGTCTCATAATCATTAGAAAGCATCTGGTTTATCTTAAAATATTCCCCTTCTATCAGTCTTGATACAACAATTGTCTGATCAAATTCAAATAGTATATGATTATTAGTAAAATATAAGTTAACCATTGACTCTGCATCAGATGATAAAATCTTACTTATCTCACTAAGAGTCTTACCAGGTACAACTACCTTAACTGATTCGTCATTGCTGTCTATTCTTATATTACGTATGGCAATTCTGTGTCCATCAAGACCTACAACCTTAAATATTCCGTCCTTAACTTCAAAAAGTTCACCAGTCATCATCTTATTATTGTCATTAGGTGATGTTGAGAACAATGTCTGGTTAATAGTTTCTTTAAGAGTAAACTGCGATAAAGTGATGCTTGTCTCTTTAATTATAGCTGGAAGGTAAGAAAAATCTTCTCCAGACTTGCCTGCTATATTAAATTTACTTTTCTCACATGTAATTGTAGAAGTATAATTGCTATCTGTCTCAATTGTAATTTCATTGTCTGGAAGTTTTCTTACAATCTCAGAAAAAAGTTTAGCATCAATTGCAACTTTACCCTTTTCAATAATTTCACCTTCAACTACTGTCTCAATTCCAAGCTCCATATCATTAGATGTGAACTTGATACTATTAGTTGTGGCGTCAATGAGAATACATTCAAGGATTGTCATAGTAGTTCTTGTAGGAACAGCTTTCATAACAATGCTTACTGCTTTGGATAAGTTACTTTTTGTAAATACTAATTTCATGATGTGTATAACTCCTTTCAACATGTTGTCATCATAGAAAAACTATATATATATAAATAATAATTCGTAGCCGTAGTAGTAGGGGCGGTTAATAAGTTAATAACGCATGCAATCCGCACCAATACTGGTATGCAAGCTTATAATAAGTCTGTTAAAACGGGCTGTATATCGTGTTAATGTAACAGGGATAACTTTTCGCTGCAAAATATCAATAAAATCTGTTAAGTGGTTATGAACTTAAATTAACAAAGGTTAAACATTCAATTAACAGAGTTAACCACAAAAATATTCAAATAATTGTTCAAATTATCAGAAATATTGATAATTATGTGGATAAACCCCTTATTTTTTGTGGATAATTGTGGAAAACTTTCTAAAATCCAGTATTAAGAAGGGTTAACTTTCTTGATAAGTACATCCACAGTAGCCTTAACAGATGCATCAGTAGTTACAAGCTTACTGATTTTTTCACTTCCATGTAATATAGTTGTGTGGTCTCTGTTACCAAATGCCTTACCTATAGCCTGTACTGTTATAGGCAGCATCTGTCTGCATATGTACATGGCAATCTGTCTTGGATAAACAATTTCTGCATTACGCTTCTGTGATATTATATCGTCTGGTTTGATATTAAAATGTTCTGCGACAATGTCAATAATTACCTCAGGTGTTAATTCTCTTACAGCATCAGGAGATATAAGGTCTTTTAAAGTTTCCTCTGCAAACTCAACTGTTATAGGAGAGGTTGAAAGTTTTGCAAATGCAGATATCTTAGTGAGAGCCCCTTCAAGCTCCCTGATACTTGATTTGATATTCTTGGCAATATAATCCTTGACTTCATAAGGAATATCATATCCTGCAATCTCTACCTTCTTATTAATAATAGCCATCTTAGTTTCATAGGTAGGAATCTGGATATCAACAGGAAGACCCATCTCAAATCTTGTTCGTAATCTTTCATTAAGAGTTTCCATTTCCTTAGGAGGACGGTCAGAAGATATAACAATCTGCTTACGATCCTGATAAAGTGCATTAAATGTATGGAAAAATTCTTCCTGGGTTGTCTCCTTACCTATAATAAACTGGATATCATCGATAAGAAGAACATCAATATTACGGTATTTTTCCCTAAATTCAGAGTTCTTCTGATTCTTAACGGATTCAATAAGTTCGTTAGTAAATGTTTCAGAAGTAACATATAAAACCTTAAGTGAAGGATTGTTGTGAATAATAAAATGTGCTATCGCTTGCATAAGATGGGTTTTACCAAGTCCAACACCTCCATATATAAACAGAGGGTTGTAAACCTCACCAGGTGTTTCAGATACAGCAAGTGATGCTGCGTGGGCAATGTTATTATTGTTACCTACAACAAATGTATCAAATGTATAGTTAGGATTAAGGTTGTGGCTGAGATTAGTGTCATGTGCAGGAGAAGGTTTCTTTTCCTTATTACTAGTCTTTTCAACACTCACAACATCCTTAGAAGAGATTAAAACAACCTCATATTCTCTTTTCATTACTTCACATATGGTAACTTTAAGTGGAGTAAGATATTTCTTTTCAACGTATGTAAAGCCCATCTCATCGCCAGAGATAAGCAGTGTTATAGTGTTGCCGACAACTGAATATATCTGAATAGGCTTAATCCATGTTTTAAATGAGATATCCTGAATTTCAAAATGATCTTTTAATGTTTCAAGGATATAATCC
Source organism: uncultured Lachnospira sp. (assembly GCA_934359185.1). Taxonomy (GTDB): domain Bacteria; phylum Bacillota; class Clostridia; order Lachnospirales; family Lachnospiraceae; genus Lachnospira. The sequence continues at coordinate 18,248 of CAKRLE010000016.1, forward strand.
CATTTTTGCTTTAACTCTTCCATAATTATATATATTTCCTTTTGTTCTTTTTTAAATGTAGAGATACTCCCATATATCATATAACATATACAAAAATTTTTCAAGAAAATGAGAAGGTTTTAAATTTTTTTTGTGGATAAATTGTAGATAATAGTAGTATTAAAACAGGTCGATTTATACAATATTTTGTAGTTTTTTGGCAATTTTGATGTTTTATCCACAAGTTATACACATTTTGTTGATAACTTTTTATGGTTTATACACAATTTTGATTTTAAAAAATGCGCATATTTACTTGACTTTACTGCATTTTATCAATATAATACAAATCGGTGTTTCTAAATTTATATACGAATAGAATATTCATACCAATTCAGTAATTCACTGGATTATTATATATTGGTTAATGAAGGAGGTGCATACGCATGAAGATGACATTTCAGCCTAAGACTAGACAGAGATCTAAGGTTCATGGTTTTAGATCAAGAATGAGTACAGCAGGTGGAAGAAAAGTTTTAGCTGCTAGAAGAGCTAAGGGAAGAAAAAGACTTTCTGCTTAATTTTATAAGTTAAGTATATGCAGATAGGTGCTCATGATAAATTCATGATGAGCATTTATCTGTTTTTTTATAATTATGATGTAAGTGTCATAATTCCATAATGTGATTGTGCCTGCACAGATTAGCATTTTGGGATTATTGAGATGGAAGATGGGTGTGAATATGAAGTATGAACATTTTGAAACATTAAAGAAAAATAGTGATTTTAAGAATGTATATAATAAGAAGAAATCATTTAGCGATAAATATCTTGTTATGTATATAAGCAGGAACGGAACGGATACGATTAGACTTGGTGTATCTGTGAGTAAGAAAGTCGGGAATAGTATTGTCCGACACAGGCTTGCAAGACTTATAAGAGAAAGCTTCAGACTTGAAAGTCATAAGATAGAAAAAGGTCTTGATATTGTGGTTATTGCCAGGACAAGCCTGAAAGACAAAGGTTATAATGAAACTCACCAGTCGATGGTTAAGTTATGTAAACATTTTGGTATATATAATGAAGAAAATCTTACTTAAATTAATATGGTTTTATCAGAATGCAATATCTCCTTATAAAGGAAGAAGTTATTGCAATTATGTTCCAACGTGTTCTGCCTATGCAAAAGAGGCTATAGAGAACTATGGTGCTGCAAAGGGTGGATTTATGGCTTTAAAAAGGTTTTTAAGATGTAATCCTTTTGTGAAGGGTGGATATGACCCGGTACCTGTTAAAGGTAAGAATTCATATAAGAAGATTACACCTAAACCATGATGGAGGTAATAAATTGTATAATACAATAATTAATCCAATTGCTTCATTGCTTGGTAAGGTAATGGATGTTCTTTTCACAGGACTTAATGCAATTGGTATCGGTAATATTGCTATTGCAATTATATTGTTTACACTTATTGTCAAGCTTTGTATGCTTCCACTTACAATCAAGCAGTCAAAGATGACAAAGTTAAATTCTGTTATCCAGCCTGAAATTAAAGCAATACAGGCTAAATACAAAGGAAAACAGGGTGATCCTGCGGCGGCAGCCAAGATGCAGGAAGAAACTAAAGCTGTATATGATAAATATGGCACATCTATGATGGGTGGATGCTGGCAGCTTCTTATACAGTTTCCTATTCTGATGGCACTTTACAGAGTGTTCCAGAGAGTACCTATCTATATAACAGCTTTAAAGCAGCCATTTATAGAGATACTTGATAAGACAGGTATATTTGCATCAGATGGATTTGCAGATTACATGGGTTCTACATTTTCAACAGCATCATCAAGAATTGTGTCTGACTGGACTAATCTTGATGATACAATCGTAGCGATGAACTCATTCACAGCAGACCAGTGGGATACATTCAGAGAGCATTTCTCATCATATGCTGATGTCATCACACAGAATCAGCATCTTATCAATGAGATGAACACAACACTCTTTGGAATCAACATTTCACAGGTTCCTACATTTGCTTTAAATGCGGCTATCCTTATTCCTATCTTAGCTGGTGTATCACAGTATATCAGTACTAAGATTATGCAGGGTAAGCAGGAGATAGACGACGATAACCCAGCAGCAGCTTCAATGAAGATGATGACAATATTCATGCCAATCATGTCAGCATTTATCGCATTTTCAGTTCCTGCAGGTCTTGGTCTTTACTGGATTGCTACTGCAGTTATACAGACAATCATACAGCTTATTGTTAACAGATATTATGATAAGCTCGGTACAGATAAGATAGTAGAAAAGAATATAGAAAAGCGTAATAAAAAGCTTGCTAAACAGGGACTTTCACCTGAAAAGATTGCTAAGAATGCAACTACTACGACTAAGAATATCAGTTCTATCGATAAGAATAAAGAAAGAATTGAGAAGCTTCAGGCTATGAAAGATGCTAATGATCAGAAGATTAAAGAAATCAAAGAATCTACTTCATATTATAAGACAGCTAAACCAGGAAGTCTTGCAGAGAAGGCTGGAATGGTAGCAAAGTACAACGAAAAAACTAAAAAATAATATGTTTTCATTGTGATGTGGCAAGCCACATGAACAGGAGGATAAATATGGATTATATTGAGGTTTCAGGAAAAAATGTAGATGAGGCATTAACTAATGCTCTTATCAAATTAGAGACAACAAGTGATAAGGTTGAATATGAGGTTATTGAGAAGGGAAGTTCAGGTTTCCTTGGTATGTTCAATAAACCAGCAGTTATACGTGTCAGAAAAAAAACAGAGGAAACTGCACAGCCAGTTAAGGAGCAAGAACAGACAAAAGAAGCTGCTCCTGTAAAGGAAGCTGTTCCAGTTAAAAAAGATAATTATAAGAAGTCTGCAAAGGCTGCTGAACCTGTAAAGACAGAAAAGACATCTTATAAAAAAGAAGAGCCTGTTGCTTCAAAGGAAGAATTACATGATGATTCAGAAGATATAGCTGAGGAAAAGAAGTCTAAGTATACATCAGTTATGCCTAATGAGGAAATTGAGAGAAGAGTAAAGACATTTCTTGCAGATATGTTTTCAGCTATGGGATTTGAAGTTGAAGTTAAGGTATTATTTGATGATCCAGAGTGTGTCAATGTAGAATTATCTGGTCCTAATATGGGTGTTCTCATCGGCAAGAGAGGACAGACACTTGATTCAATCCAGTATCTTACAAGCCTTGTGGTTAACAAGGGAAAGGATAAGTATGTAAGAATCAAGATTGATACAGAGGATTACAGAAACAGAAGAAAAGAAACTCTTGAAAACCTTGCAAGAAATATAGCTTATAAGGTTAAGAGAAGCAGAAGACCTGTTTCACTTGAGCCAATGAACCCTTATGAGAGAAGAATTATTCATTCAGCACTTCAGAATGATAAATTTGTATCAACTAAGAGTGAAGGTGAAGAGCCATTCAGACATGTTGTAGTATATCTTGACAGAGAAAAGAATGGATATAGAGGCAAGTCTGAGAGATAACTGTTAGGTGTTTCAATATTTAATAGAAGTCAGCTTAATTTGGCTGAAATAGAAAAAATTTTCTGAAAAATCCAAAATATACTAATTTGAAGTATATTTTAGATTGGTTTGGGTCAATTAAGATTAAAAGGGCGGAAAAATCCGAGAATTCATAGATTTCTGGATTTTTTCGCCTCATTTTTTTATAAAGAAAATAATTGGGTTTAGCGAAGTGCAAAGATGCATTTTTTGGATTTTATGAAGATAAATATGTAAAAGAATCCAATTTAAACTAGTAAAGTAAATAATTATAGAAATTCAAGAGACTGCTGGTAAAAGTAAGCTTTTTTTGGTATACTATTATAATTGTTTATATGTTGGTGTATGAGTTAATATCAATATCAGTGACATAAAGTTTTAAGTTTCAAGTTCAGGGAGAAATGCAATGGAACACACTATAGCAGCGATATCTACAAGTACCATGAGCAATGGTGGAATAAGCATAGTACGTATGAGTGGTAAGGATGCATTAGAAATAGCAGATAAGATATTCGTATCACCTTCAGGTAAGAAGTTATCAGAAGTGCCAAGCCATACAGTTCATTATGGACATATTGTAAGAGATGGAGAAGTATGTGATGAGGTACTTGTGATTGTGATGAGAGCGCCTAATACATATACAAGAGAAGATGTTGTTGAGATTAACTGTCATGGTGGAATACTTGTTACAAGAAAAGTACTTTCAGTATGTCTGGAAGCTGGTGCAATGCCTGCTGAACCTGGAGAATTTACTAAGAGAGCATTTCTTAATGGAAGAATAGATCTTTCACAGGCAGAGGCTGTTATAGATGTTATTAATTCAAAGAATGATTATGCACTAAAGTCTTCTGTTAATCAGTTAGATGGTGCATTATCCAAGAAAATACGTGATTTGAGAGAAATTATAATTAATCATGTGGCTTATATTGAGGCTGCATTAGATGATCCTGAACATATAGAGTTGGATAACTATGTTGATAAGGTTAAAATTGATGTTGATAACTGTGTGAATATTGTGGATAACCTTGTGAAAAATGCTGAAAATGGTCGTATAGTGCGGGATGGAATCAAGACAGTTATCTTGGGGAAAACTAATGCAGGCAAATCCAGCCTTTTAAATGCACTTGCAAGAGAAGACAGGGCGATAGTTACAGATATAGAGGGAACTACAAGAGATGTACTTGAAGAACAGATTAACATAGGTGGAATTACACTGAATCTTATAGATACTGCAGGTATAAGAAAGACGGATGATTATGTAGAAAATATAGGTGTTGAGAAAGCTAAAAAATACGCTTCTGACGCTGATTTGATAATATATGTTGTTGATGGCTCAAGACAGCTTGATAATAACGATTATGATATAATGAATCTTATTAAGGATAAAAAAGTAATAGTGCTCCTTAATAAATCAGATATAGGGCAGGTTGTTAGTGTCAATGATTTAAAAGATCTGTCATGCTGTGATATAATATCTGTGTCTGCCAAGGAGGAGACAGGATTAGATAAGCTTGAAGAGGGAATAAAGCAGTTGTTCTTCTCAGGTAATATATCATTTAATGACGAGGTTATAATAACTAATGCAAGACATAAAGCCCTTTTAATAGAGACTTTAAACAGTTTAAAGCTTGTGTCAGATGCTATAGATATGGGAGTAAGTGAGGATTTCCTCACAATAGATCTTATGAATGCGTATGAGAAGCTTGGTCTTATAATAGGTGAGGCAGTTGAAGATGACCTTGCCAACCAGATTTTCAGCAAATTCTGTATGGGTAAATAAAATATGATAACAAAAAAGTGGAGGATGTATAAGAATCATGGCTAATATTGTGGAAAATTATGATGTTGTTGTAGTTGGTACAGGACATGCCGGATGTGAAGCGGCACTTGCTTCTGCCAGATTAGGTCTTAAAACAATTGCATTTACAGTAAGCTGTGAGAGTATTGCCATGATGCCTTGTAACCCTAATATAGGCGGCAGTTCCAAGGGACATCTTGTAAGAGAGATAGATGCACTTGGTGGTGAGATGGGTAAAAATATAGATGCTACATTTATACAGTCAAAGATGCTTAACAGTTCTAAAGGCCCTGCTGTCCACTCTCTTCGTGCACAGGCTGATAAGTCAGACTACAGCCACAGAATGAGAAAGGTTATGGAAAACACTGATAATCTTACAGTCCGTCAGGCCGAGGTTTCAGAGATAATCGTTGAAGATGGTGTGATTAAAGGCGTTAAGACTGTATCAGGAGCTGTGTATAATGCTAAGGCAGTTGTACTCTGTACAGGCGTATACCTTAAAGCCAGATGTATATATGGTGATGTTAGTTATGAGACAGGCCCTAACGGACTTTTGCCAGCGACAATGCTTACACAGTCGCTTGTTGATAATGGAATAGAGGTAAGAAGATTTAAAACCGGTACACCAGCAAGAGTTGATAAGAGGTCAATAGATTTCAGCAAGATGACAGAGCAGTTTGGTGATGAGAAAGTTGTGCCATTTTCATTTACAACAGACCCTGATTCAATTCAGAAAGACCAGGTTTCATGCTGGCTTACATATACTAATGAGGATACACATAAGATTATAAGAGATAATCTTGATCGTTCACCTCTGTATGCAGGCGTTATTCATGGAACTGGTCCTAGATACTGTCCATCAATTGAGGACAAAATTGTGAGATTCGCAGATAAAGACAGACATCAGATATTCATTGAACCGGAAGGACTATATACTAATGAGATGTACCTTGGTGGAATGTCAAGCTCAATGCCAGAAGATGTGCAGTATGCCATGATACATACTGTTCCTGGACTTGAAAATGCCGTTATTGTAAGAAATGCTTATGCTATTGAATATGACTGCATCAATGCAATACAGCTTAAATCTTCACTTGAATTTAAAAATATAAGTGGATTATTCTCAGGTGGACAGATTAATGGAAGCTCTGGTTATGAGGAAGCAGCTGCACAGGGAATAATTGCTGGTATCAATGCTTCCATGTATGTCAGGAATGAAGAACCACTTATATTGCAGAGATCTGAGAGTTATATCGGTGTTCTTATAGATGATCTTGTAACTAAGGAGACATCAGAGCCATACAGAATGATGACATCAAGAGCTGAGTACAGGCTTATACTCCGTCAGGACAATGCAGACCTTAGATTAACTAAGTATGGTTACAGGGTTGGTCTTATTGATGAAGAGAGAATGAATGGTGTACTCAATAAGGAAAAGCAGATTAAAGAAGAGATAGAGCGTGTTAAGAGTGTCAATGTTGGAACTAACGATACAGTTCAGAAGCTTGTCACGCAGTATGGCAGTACAGAGCTTACAACAGGTGTCACACTTGCTGAACTTATAAAACGTCCTGAACTTACATATGATATTCTTGCTCCGATTGATCCACACAGACCAGAGCTTGCCTGGGATGTGAGGGAACAGGTTAATATTAATCTTAAATATGAGGGTTATATCGACAGACAGTTACGCCAGGTAGAACATTTTAAGAAACTTGAAAACAAGATAATTCCTGATACTATTGATTATATGCAGATAAGTGGTCTTAGAAAAGAAGCTATGCAGAAGCTTGATAAATTCAAGCCTCATTCAATCGGTCAGGCATCAAGAATATCAGGTGTATCACCAGCCGATATATCGGTGCTTCTGGTATATATGGAGAGCATGAGAAGAAGATAAGTGAGGATATATGGATAATAATGAATTTAAAGAGCTTTTGTTAAAAGAGCATGTTGAGATTAATGATAAGCAGGTGGAACAATTCAATACATATTATGAGACTCTTATTGAGTGGAATGAATTCATGAATCTTACTGCAATAACAGAGCATGATGATGTAATGATTAAACATTTTGCAGATAGTGTTGCAATCAGATATGCTGTTGATAAGTTGTCTGAAGACGATGAGGCATGGGGAAAGGAATTTGCATCTCTTAAAAGTGTGATTGATGTTGGAACTGGCGCAGGTTTTCCAGGCCTTCCGATAAAAATAGCATTTCCAGAATACAGGGTCATGCTTCTTGATTCACTTAATAAGAGAGTTAAGTTCCTTAACGAGATTATTACAAAATTGAATATTTCGGACATAGAAGCTGTACATTCAAGAGCTGAGGATGGCGCCAGAAATGCTTCTTTTCGTGAAAAATATGATATAGGTGTATCAAGAGCAGTTGCCAATATGTCTACATTATGTGAATATGTTCTCCCATTTGTAAGAGTTGGTGGATATTTTGTTGCATTCAAGTCTGGCAATGTGGAAGAAGAACTGGAAAATGCATCAAAGGCAATACATGTGCTTGGTGGACAGGTTATTAAGAAATATACATTTAATCTTCCTGATACGGATATTGAAAGAACACTTATATTTATTAAAAAGGTGGGATCTACCCCTAAGAAGTATCCAAGAAAAGCAGGACTTCCTGGAAAGGAGCCTATCTAGGGTATATTACAGATGATGATTTTGGATTAAATAAAATAGAGCTGCGTATAAATCCAGTTTTTTGGTAAAATGTGGATTTATACGCAGCTATTATTATTGGTGAGCCAAACATATACCGTTTACTTATTAAGAATTACATTCAAAATCTTATACAATTCAAGTGGCTGCTCTAACTGTGGCAGTAGTTTTGAATTGACAATCCTATAAGTCTCAATTGTCGGGTTGAGATTTACAAACTGTTCAGCAACTTCCTTTGCACCTGGATTCTCTCTTCCATTAATAACAGTAATATTACTAAGTGTTGAAAGTGCTCGTGATAAAGATGCAGCCATATATCCACATTTTTTACTAGTAAACAGGTATTTTGCGGATACACCTCCGATGTGTGCTGTCTCATGAAATGCTTCAAACCATTCACTACTGATAAATTTCTTATTATAAAAGTTCTTTGAAGCAAATCTGTCTGAAATATACTTTCTTGTAAAACACATATTGTAGATAAGTGTTCCAATGATTGGAATATCAAGCAGATGCTTTCTGTATACATCCTTTTTGCAAGGTCCTTTTCCTGCCGATGCAATATTCTGAGGATTGATAAGTATAATATTATCATATGCAAGAGGATTATTAATAGCAGACATAAGTACAAGTGTTGATGAATCATTAGAAGATATTATATCAACACGTTTTTTGATTATGTTAAGTATAAAGTCATTAATAAGCTGTGTATACATATATGTGGTGTATGTAATATTAGGTTTATCAGAGTGACCACATCCAAGTAAATCCAGTGTATAAACAGTATGCTCTTTTGCTAAAGGTTTAATAATTCTCTTCCACTCATAGGATGAGCTTTCTGATGAGATATTGTGTATTAAAAGGATGGGAGAACCTTCACCATCTTTGGTATATGCTATTTTCCCAAATTTCCAGTCGTAATAAGATGTATTTGGATTGGCAGTTACATTATTGATAGTTGCATTATCTGTTATGGCTTTATTAATAAGATGGCATATTGCAATGGCTGAAGTACCGATGCCAACTGTGAGCCCGAATTTTTTCCATTTGTTCATGTGTAACCCCTTTCTTGCACACATTATATTAAAGGTAAGCCAAGTGTGCTTTAAAACATAACCTTTATTAGTAGATTATAATATAATATGATATGAGTGTCAAAATGAAGAAAATTATTATATACAAAAATAGACTTTCATTTTTAATAATAATTATGTATAATTATAAGATAAAGCAGAAATTATAAGCATAAATATTTTGTGTTATTTGGATATATGAGTAAGTTTATTAAAAATGTATATAATATAATATTAATACATAAATATTTTAATGCGTCATTTATAAATGCTTTGTACTTTTAATACTCATATTGAATAAGCAGGTGGTAAGATTGAAGGATATTGTTGAATTTCTTAGTGAAGAATTAAATAAATCAATTGATAAAATATCTGATTTAAAAACAATTATTCAGAAAATTGAAATTGATATAGATACTTCTTTATCTTATACACAGAGTATTAAGTCTAATAAAGATAATACAATTGATTTTTTTATGTCAGAAACATCGGATGATCAATTTAATAATAATGAAATTAGTAATCTTAATAATAAGATTGAGTCTCTTAATAATAATCTGAACAGATATAAAGAACAGCTTCAGATTGAGACTGAAAGAATTGCAGATATAAAAGAGCTGATTAATAAGTATTCAGTTAGAGATAAAGATAATATATTTGATTATTCTATTAACAATCAATCTAATATTAATTCATTGATTCAATCAGCAGATTTAATTTATGATAATGTATGCAATTATATTACACATGACATATCAAATCAGATTGATATATTATTAAACAATAACAATCTAATTATTTCTTTAATTAATTATGATTCTTCAAGAGCATCGCTTGAATTAAAAAAGAATAGTGATATACTTAATGAATTGTTAGAATCATTGAATAAATTTTCTGAAAAAATATATAGGTACAATCCAGAATATGGATTCAAAAGTAATTTCGAATACCTATGTAGAAAATTCAATAAACAAAATAAATTGTTTTCTTATACATATAATGATGATTTAAATATGTCGTCCAGAATTAATGATAGTAAATGTAACTCATATTTTAAATTAATTGCAGCATTTATTCAATATATTAATGTTGCTGTTAATTTAAAAGAAGATGATATTAATGTTTCACGTGAAACATATAAAGTAGAATTTATTAACTACAAATCTAAATCTAAGATTACATTTGTACTGGATGAAATGTATGAATATATAAAAGATGAATATATAAAAGAAAAAAGCAAAGATATTATTCTTGTTAAATATTATCTTAATGCATCAAATGCATATGTTAAATTTAAAAAGTTAAATGGAAAATTTATAATTGAAATATATAACGATTTGTATTAATAATTATAGTAAAATTTGACATTGCAGTGCAAACCTATACTTTCGACTCGTAAAATGTAATATGTACACTACTAGATAAGGGGTGCTTATGAAAAATTCAATACTTATTGTAGACAATCAAATATTGTTTGCAGAAGGATTAAAAAGCTTGCTGGTCACCAGTGGCAATTATACAGTAAAAGGAATTGCAAGTTCTGGATTAGAATGTCTTGGTCTGATAGATAAGAATAAACCTGATATTTTAATTATTAATTGCAACATAAGTGAGGTGTCAGGAATTGACATTCTTAAAATTATTAAAGAACATAATATGGGAATTAAAGTGATATTTTTATCAGCTGAGTTTCAGGTTAATAAGGTAATTCAAGCACTTGATTATGGTGTAGATGGATATCTTCTTAAGGACACTACATTTAATCAGTTACTTGTTGCTATTGAGACTGTATTAGATGGTGCACAATTTATTCAGTCATCTGTTCTTAATGCTGTTAATGCTTATCTGGCTCAAAATGATAATTGTAAGAAAACATCTCTTACAAAGAGGGAGACAGAAATATTAAGAATGATTGCAGCTGGATATCTTAATAAAGAGATTGGGTCAGAGCTTAATATAAGTGAAAGAACAGTAAAAAATCATGTTTCTAGTTTGTTTAAGAAAATAGGGGTGTCGGATAGAACGCAGGCTGCTGTATATGCTATAAAAAATAATATGGTGAAGATATAAAAAAAGATGTTTCACGTGAAACATCTTTTTTTGACCTCTCTTGGGGGGATTTTCCGTGCGGGTGTGAATGAATTTTTCGCGGAGTTGTCATTTCTGAAGCTGTAAGGATTTTGTCGGGTACGTTGTGCTAGAGTGTCGCCTGCCGGCACAAAGTCGCCATCCATGGCTCCGTTGTGCCTTTTTCGCACATCGTGTGCGAAAACAGGCTGGTTTTACTGACTTGACAAAATCCTAACAGCTTCTAGAAATGGCAACCAAGGCGAAAAATCCATTCATACCCGCACGGAAAATATGCAAGAGTGTAGAATAAGATGTTTCGCGGCGAGGGGGCTCGCCTCCGCTTGCGGAGGCATTGCGTGGCGGAGGTGGTAGAATGGAGGGGGTTGATGGGGAGAATTATTTTGGGGTGGGTGGATGTGAGGTGAGAGTGGGAGAGTGAGGGGACTCGCATCCGCTTGCGGAGGCATTACGTGGCGGAGGTGGTAGAGTGGAGGGGGTTGATGGGGAGAATTATTTTGGGGTGAGTGGATGTGAGGCGAGAGTGGGAGAGTGAGGGGGCTCGCCTCTGCGGGCAGAGGCATCGCATGACGGAGGTGTTGTGTGGACATGAATATGTTTCACGTGAAACATGTGGAATATTTTAATTTTACTATTTTATGTTTGAAAAATTGTAATTTAAATAATAAAAAACAAATCAACTATGGAATATATAGAATTAAAATGCTATAATAAATAAATAGCGTTGTTGGAAAATGATGTTATGATATGGTAATGGCATGGAGGAATAGCATGGGTAGAATAATAGCAATTGCTAATCAGAAGGGTGGAGTTGGTAAGACAACTACAGCAATTAACCTGTCAGCGTGTCTTGCGGAGGCAGGACAGAAAGTTCTTGTTGTAGATATTGATCCACAGGGAAATACAACAAGTGGATTAGGTGTGATGAAAGACGATATAGATAAAACTGTATATGAGATTATGCTTCAGGAAATTGAGCTGACGGATGCAATTATTAAGAATATATTTGATAATCTTGATATTGTGCCATCTAATGTTAATCTGGCGGGAGCGGAGATTGATCTTATAGATGTTGATGATAGGGAATATATTTTAAAAAATGAGATGGCTAAGATTAAGGAGCAATATGATTATATTATATTAGATTGTCCACCATCACTTAGCATGTTAACAGTTAATGCTATGACAGCATCAGATTCAGTTCTTGTTCCAATTCAGTGTGAGTATTATGCGCTTGAAGGTCTGACACAGTTGATACATACAATTAATCTTGTTAAAAAGAAACTTAATCCAGAACTTGAACTTGAAGGCGTGGTATTTACTATGTTTGATTCTAGAACTAATCTATCACTTCAGGTTGTTGAAAATGTTAAGGATAATCTTAATCAGACAATTTATAAGACAATTATTCCTAGAAACATACGTCTTGCTGAAGCACCAAGTCATGGACTTCCTATTAATATATATGATAGCAGGTCAGCAGGTGCAGAGAGTTATAGAATGCTTGCACAAGAAGTTATGAGCAAATGAAACAAATAATATTAGTAAATAAAATAGAGAGGGTTTGTTAATGGCTACAGCAAAAAAAACAAGCAAAGGTCTTGGTAAAGGATTAGGCAGAGGAATTGGCAATCTGATTCCTGAAGAAAATAAGAGTGAAGAAAATGTAGTAGTTAAAGAGGTAGTAAAAGAAGTTGTTGTCAAAGAACCTGCTGAGACAAAGGTGCGAATATCACAGGTTGAACCTAACAGAGACCAGCCTAGAAAAATGTTTGACGAAGATGCATTAATAGAATTATCAGAGTCAATCAAACAATATGGTGTATTGCAGCCTTTATTAGTACAGAAAAAAGATAATTATTACGAAATAATTGCTGGTGAAAGAAGATGGAGAGCTGCAAAGCTTGCTGGTGTTAAAGAAGTTCCTGTTGTAATAAAGGATTACTCAGACCAGGAAGTTATGGAGATTGCACTTATTGAGAATATTCAGAGAGAAGACCTGAATCCAATTGAAGAGGCACTTGCATATCAGAGACTTATAAAGGATTACAGATTAAAGCAGGATGAGGTTGCAGAGAAGGTATCTAAGTCAAGAGCTGCTATTACTAATTCGTTGAGATTATTAAAGCTTGATAAGAGAGTCCAGGAAATGGTTATGGAAGGCAAGTTAAGCAATGGACATGCCAGGACAATAATCAGCATTGAAGATGGCGATAAGCAGTATGCACTTGCTCAGAAGATATTTGATGAAAAGCTGAGTGTAAGAGAAGTTGAAAAACTAATGAAAGATCTTGATAAACCTTCAAAGCCAGCAAAAGAAGTTCCTGAGAATGATTTTGTGTACAGGGATCTGGAAGAAAAGCTTTCTAAAGCTCTCGGTACACAGGTTGCTATCAAGAATAAGAATAATAACAAAGGAAAGATTGAGATTCAGTATTATTCACAGGCTGAGCTAGAAAGAATTATAGATTTTTTGCCTAAATTCAACTAAGTTTTATCAAAAAACGTATTTATAATAAATGTAATTATAAAAAACGTAATTATAATCAGATAATCTGGAAAAATAAGGAGACACAATGATAGATATATTTGGAATAATATCAATAGATGCTTCGTATGTGGTTATTGCATTGTCAGCCACAATAATATTTGGCATAGTAACATTTATACTTGCGATAATAGGAATTGTTAAAGCATCCAAGTTGAAAAAAAAGTACAATCAGTTTATGGCTGGATCAGATGGAACGTCAATAGAAAAGCTTATTAAGAGCAATCTTAAAAATGTAAAGGAAATCAAAGATACAACTATTAAGAATACACAGAATATAGAGGATATATACAATAAGCTTGAAACCACATTTTGCAAAATTGGAATTAACAAATATGACGCTTTTCATGAAATGGGTGGTAAGTTAAGTTTTGCATTGTGTATGCTGGACAAGAAAAATAATGGTTATATTGTTAATGTTATGCATAGCAACAATGGATGTTTTGCTTATATAAAAGAGGTTGTCAATGGTGAGTCATATATAGAACTTGGAGGTGAGGAGAAAAAAGCACTTGATGATGCACTTGCAGGAAAAAATGGTGATGCAGAGATTAGCCAGAAAGTAAACAATATGCTTGAAAATACTGATGATGCACCAGATAAAGCAGATGATATGCTTGACGCAGAAAAATAAAAGGTGCATAATGAAAATTACTGGATTATTTATGAAGAATGGAGAATAATATGTTAGATTTAAAATTTGTCAGAGAAAATCCTGATATCGTAAAGCAGAATATCAAAAATAAATTTCAGGATAAAAAGCTTCCTTTAGTAGATGAGGTTATTGAACTTGATGCACAGGCACGTGCAACACAGACAGAGGCTGATGAGCTTCGTGCTAACAGAAATAAACTTTCTAAGCAGATTGGTGCACTTATGGGACAGGGCAAGAAGGAAGAAGCTGAGGAAGTTAAGAAGCAGGTTAACGCTGATGCAGACAGACTTAAGGAGTTAGAGGCTAAAGAAGCAGAGCTTTCAGAGAAGGTTACTAAGATTATGATGACTATTCCTAATATCATCGATCCTAGTGTTCCAATCGGTAAAGATGACAGCGAGAATGTAGAGATTGAGAAATTCGGTGAACCATTAGTTCCTGATTTTGAAATTCCATATCATACAGATATTATGGCGAGATTTGATGGTATTGATCTTGATGCTGCTGGTAAGGTAGCTGGTAATGGTTTCTATTATCTCATGGGTGATATTGCAAGACTTCACTCAGCAGTTATATCTTATGCAAGAGATTTCATGATTGACAGAGGATTCACATACTGTGTACCTCCATTTATGATAAGAAGCAATGTTGTTACTGGTGTTATGAGCTTTGATGAGATGGATGCCATGATGTATAAGATTGAGGGTGAAGACCTTTACCTTATCGGTACAAGTGAGCATTCAATGATTGGAAAGTTTATTGATACAATTACACCAGAGGAAAAGCTTCCATTAACACTTACAAGCTATTCTCCATGTTTCCGTAAGGAGAAGGGTGCTCATGGAATCGAGGAGAGAGGTGTATACAGAATCCACCAGTTTGAGAAGCAGGAAATGATTGTTGTATGTAAGCCAGAAGAAAGTAACATGTGGTATGACAAGTTATGGCAGAATACAGTTGACCTCTTCCGTTCGCTTGATATTCCAGTTAGAACACTTAACTGTTGTTCAGGAGACCTTGCAGATTTAAAGGTTAAGTCATTAGACGTAGAAGCATGGTCACCACGCCAGAAGAAGTACTTTGAGGTTGGTTCATGCTCTAACTTAGGAGATGCACAGGCAAGAAGACTTAAAATCCGTGTACAGGACGAGAATAAGAACAAGTATTTTGCACATACACTTAACAACACAGTTGTTGCTCCACCAAGAATGCTTATTGCATTCCTTGAGAACAATCTTTGCGAGAATGGCAATGTTAAGATTCCAAAGGCACTTCAGCCATATATGGGCGGTAAGACAGAGCTTATAGCTAAGTAATATACAAGCGCGTGTACGTCATATGTGGTACATTATATATATCTCAGATGGCTGAATAATAATAAAAGATGCGGGAAAATCCAAGATTCATCAAGGAATTGGGTTTTTCCGCATCTTTTTTCACATAAATCCAAAATGATTTGTTTATTTATCTTTCTTATGAGCTATCCTGTATGCTTTAGGTGATATATTGTTAATTTTTTTAAATGTGTCACCAAAATAATTGCTATTGATAAATCCACATTCATATGCTATCTCCTGCAGAGATTTTTCTGTGGTCTGCAACAGTCCTTCCGCATGCGTGACACGAATATGACATAGATAATCGCTGAATTTGATGCCGGTTGAATTTTTGAATTTAGTAGAGAAATATGAAGGGTTAAGTCCTAATATTCCTGCAACATCATCAAGCCTGAGAGGCTCCATATAGTGGTCAACAATGTATTTGACAGCAATTTGCATATCATCGTCAAGTGCATTAATATTATTCTCTTTCACAACAGTCATCAGCTTTACAGGTTTGGCATATTTAAAAAGTCGTACAAGAAGATAATTAAAAAGGTTTTTATTAGCTATATTACTGAGATCAGTTTCAGCGTCGTAATCATTCTCAATGACGTCAAGAATATTATCAAATTCATAAATGTTGTTTTCAGGTATTCTGAATAAGACTCCCATAAGATGGGATAAAACCCATGCGGTGCCTAATTTGTCATAGAAGTCTTTAATATGCTTGTCTGTAAAATTAATAGAATAGCATACTGTTGTTATATCTTCATTATATTCGGTTCTGTGAAGAACATTAGCAGGAATAATAATTATATGGCCGGCTTTAAGTGTGTAGTATTTGTCTTCAACCAGAAGATTACAGCTGCCGCTGGCAATATAATATAATTCATGGTAATAATGAGAGTGAGGCGAAGCCATACTGTAGCTGCCCTCATGTATCTTCTTTTTAATCATGAAGACATCTTTGTCAAGGTTGCTCCAGCGTAGATTATTGCTGTTATCATTATTAGAATTACCGTGCATAGGGTTCATAGTCAACTATTCCTTTTTAAATCAATAATAAAATTAAAATATAAATCAAAATAGAATTTAATTTGAAAGTACTAAAAACGGGAAAATATCTCCCTAAAGTACTAAAATCATATAATAAAATGCGCATATCTGTCAAATGAACTTTTTGTGTTCGGAATTTATTAATTAACATTTTACAAAATATATATTGATTATCGGGCTATTTAGTGATACTCTTAAATTCGTGAAACAAATTATTGTAATATACTTAAGGAGCGCAATATATGTTCGGAATATTTGATGTTATTTCAGGAAGCTATTCTTATTTAGCTGGTATAGTTTCAAGTGTAGCACCTGCAACAGGTGATCAGGCTATGAAGTTAATCGTGCCTATGATTGCACTTATAATTGTGGCAGTGGCTTTGGTAGGTATCGTGGTATACATGTCTAACAAGGACAAGAAAAAGAAGAATGGTAAGAATATTAAGGGCTTTGATAACAAGGACTTTAAGTAGAAGCTGTTATAGTTATAGAGAATAATATTATCTGAATGGATACTATAAAGAAGGGACTTTTAGTTTTTAGGTAGATATGTTACCTGAGGCCGTTAAAGTCCCTTTTTGTTGTATTTAAGCTGAATATGTGATAAACTTGTGCTATATAGGGGTGTGACATTATTTAGTAGTATAAGTTTGAAAAGGGGAATATCATGAGGCTGGTAGCAATAGATGAATTGATAGGTAATGAGATTCTTGCAGTACCTGTTATGTCAAGCGATGACAAAGTGCTTATTCAGTCTGATACCGTGCTGAAAGAGGATTTTATAGAAAGACTTCGTGAATATGGAATTGAATCTGTATATATCAAAGATGCAGAAGAGATTCGAAAAGAAAAGAAAGAGAAAGCCGACAATCAGACCGCAAGCTATACATTTGAAGAAACATTTGAAGAATCCAAGAATGTTGTCAGAAATGTGCTTAGCAAGCATATATACAAACGTAATGAAGAACTAAAGAAAGTGTCAGAGGAAGCAGAGAGCGTTATTGATAACATTTTATCAGAACCTGATGTTGTTGAATCAGTAACAGAGATACGTAATATAAGTACAGATATGTATTCACACTGTCTTAACGTGTGCATATTATCTACAATTATGGCTATAAGGCTTAAGATGAATGAAAGACAGATAAAAAATGTGTCGAAAGGTGCGATTCTTCACGATATAGGTCTGAAATATATCACAGCTGACTATATTAATAAGAGTATTAACGAGATGTCGTCGGAAGACCTGACAGAATACAAGAAGCATACGGTATATGGCTACAGTTCAATACAGGAAGAAGAGTGGCTGCCAGAACCTGTTAAAGAGATTATTCTGTTGCACCATGAGCAGATGGATGGTGAAGGATATCCATTCAGACAAAAAGGCGATAAGCTCCGCAACGAGGTAAAGCTTGTTGCACTGTGTGATGTGTTTGACAGCCTTATAAGCGGAATTGGTAACAAGAAAGTCAAGATGTATGAAGCTATTGAGAATATAAGGGCATATGTCGGAACGAAATTTGATCCTACAATTGCTAACAAATTTCTTGAGACAGTTGCTGCATATCCAGTAGGTGTTAAGGTTGTGCTCAGCAACGGAGAGGTTGGCGAGGTAATAAGGCAGAATCGTGAAGCGTTGGAGAGACCGGTAGTTAAGGTTACCGGTATGGCAGATGGAAGTGTCTGCGAAGAAAAAGAAGTAGATTTATTAAAGGCTTTGACGTTATTTATAATTGATACATTATAATAAAAGCCTGTTGAAGGGATATATATGAACCTATATATAGGAGCCATTGGCTTTTCTGGGATGGATTCCAGACAGGAAAGTAAATTTATCAGAACCGCTGTTAAGCAGTGTACAGAGCAGGGGCTAGTGCTTAAGAACGACACATTTAACAGAGGAATTATCGTTGTAAGAATAAGTGACAGCACAGGTATATACATATATGGTCGATATGAGGGTAAAAGGTTCATATATGAGTATCATTATCCATTTGTTATGGGAAACAGATATACAGAGGATGATGAACTTTTAGTGGAACGTCATGTAGATAAGGAATCATATTCTGTTATATGTGATGAGGCAAGAACAGGCGTAACGCTTATATTTTATCTGCAGAATGTATTTGATTACATGAATTACGTGTGTGGACAGAAGGATTTTAAGAAGGAAGATTTTAATACAGACAGGCGCAATGCCACAGCAAAGGTGCCTATTAAAGGATACAGGATTGTATTATCTGCACTTTCTCTCGGAGGAATGATTCTTTTACCAGTTTACAAGCCAGAAAAGCTGTCTAAGCGTGAGCTTGATGCTCTGGAAAGACGCAAGAAGCTTATAGCGGCAGCAAAGGATGGCGATGAGGATGCAATAGAGCATCTTACGATAGAAGATATAGATACATATACAAGAATATCACACAGAGTTCTTAATGAGGATGTATTTTCGATAGTTGATTCGACATTTATGCCATGCGGTGTTGAGTGTGACCAGTATTCGGTAATCGGCGAAATTATTGAGCTTTCGGAGGAAACCAATATCTATACAGGTGAAAAAATTTACATTATGACACTAGAATGTAACAATATGGTCTTTACTATGGCGATAAATTCTGGTAATCTATTAGGTGAGCCGGCTGTTGGAAGACGATTCAAGGGTCAGGTATGGCTTCAGGGAAGCATTAAGTTCTCTTAGTTAAATGGATATAACGGCCCCCTCCTAAGGTTCAATCATGGTTGAGACTTATGGAAGTTGAGAAGTGATAAGTCAGAGTTCGATTCCAATAGGGATTGCCCTGAATGTCAAAATAAGATACAATGGAAATTCATCACAAGAGTGATTGAATTCATAGATATGGCAGCCGGAGCCAA
>CAKRLE010000017.1 GCA_934359185.1 uncultured Lachnospira sp.
TGTTTAATCGCTGAAATTCTTAAAGAATTTTCAGGGTTGTTTTACTGTTCAGTTATCAAGGTTCTATATGCTTAAAGTCTCGTATTTATCAGACTTTTAAGTTTTTTATTTTGTGTCGCTCGCGGCGACTTGATTATAATATCACTACTGTCGTATATTGTCAACAGCTTTTTTTAAATTTTTTAAATTTATTTTTGAAGCTCATTTTTGGCCTCATCGGTTATCTCTCTCTGGTAGGCAATTTCATTCTCTATATTCCTTGCAAGCTCATTAGCTGTGTACGCTGCATCCACCACCTGATGGAGCACTTTTCCCATAGTGTCAGCCTTTTTCTTCTGGCTTGTTGCATTATCATATACTGTCTGCATTGACTCAACTGTTTCAGCAACAGAGGACTGGACCTTTAATATTGTATCCGTTATCTCTTTTGAAGATTTTGCTGACTGCGATGCAAGATTACGTACCTCACTGGCCACAACAGCAAATCCTCTTCCCTGGTCTCCTGCCCTTGCCGCCTCTATAGATGCATTAAGAGACAATATATTAGTCTTCTTTGATATGCTGCTTATAACACTGGCAAATTTCTCAATCTGTCCTGATAAATCAACCAGTGCTTTAATTCTTTCCGATGATTCTTCTACAACCTTATTAAGTTCATCAATCATTGCCAGAATTTCTTCAACGCTTCCTATGCTCTCTTTGACAAGATTTAACGATGTGTCCGATGAATTAATAACATCAAATGCAATCTTTTCAAGCTTTTCCTGAGAGTCATCCAGACCTCCAAGTATATTATTCAGATTAGTGATCATTGTAGAATCAATATTTTCGTTCATTTGTCATCCCCCTGCAATGTTTTATAAGACAGTATCATTATATAAGCTTAATTGCTTCTCCGACATTACTGACACCTATAAGGTTTATCTTATCATTTTTATGAACCTTTTTCAAGCACACCTCCGGCAATATGCATGTCGTAAAGCCAAGCTTAACTGCTTCATTCACCCTTATCTGCGGCTGGCTTACAGCACGTACTTCTCCCGCAAGCCCTACCTCGCCAAATATAATTGTTTTACTATCAGCTGGTCTGTTACGGAAACTGCTCGCAATCGCCATAACTATTCCAAGATCAAGTCCCGGTTCATTAACCTTGATTCCACCAGCAACATTAACGTATGCATCACTTCCAGACAGATGCATTCCTGCACGCTTTTCTAAAACTGCCATAAGCAGATTAACTCTGTTATAATCAGTTCCAGCCGCAGTTCTCCTTGGCAGCCCAAAGTTAGAATCACACACAAGTGCCTGAATTTCTACAAGAACCGGTCTCGTACCCTCTAACAGACATACAACAACAGACCCTGATGCATCCTCCGGACGGCCAGTAAGCATATACTCTGAGGGATTAGCCACTTCCTTCAGCCCTTCTTCCTGCATTTCAAATACGCCTATTTCATTAGTTGATCCAAATCTGTTCTTGACACTTCTCAAAATCCTGTATGCTGCATTCCTGTCTCCCTCAAAATACAAAACCGTGTCAACCATATGCTCAAGTACCCTTGGTCCTGCAACAACACCTTCCTTAGTCACGTGCCCTACTATAAATATGCTTATATCAAGACCTTTGGCAAGCTGCATAAGAACTGATGTTGTCTCTCTTACCTGTGATACACTTCCTGGTGCAGAACCTATTTCTTCCCTATACATGGTCTGTATTGAATCAATTATTACAACCTCTGGTCTCTGGCTTTTGAGTGTCTCCTCTATATTCTCAAGACTTGTCTCACACAGTACCAGAAGCTCCCCATTGTCAGTTCCTATTCTGTCTGCACGGATTTTAATCTGCGCAAGGGATTCCTCGCCAGATATGTATATAACCTTTTTTCCTTCTTTCGTCAGATTATAACACATCTGAAGCAGTAACGTAGATTTTCCTATTCCCGGATCTCCACCAACAAGCACAAGAGAGCCTGACACTATCCCACCGCCAAGCACTCTGTCCAGTTCTGCTATTCCAGTCGTCATCCTGTCTTTATCCTGCGTACTTACCTCTGACAGCTTTGTCGGTATTCCTCCATCGGCAGGATTCCTTGCACCAATATTAACCACCCCTTTAACTGTCCTGTTAGATGTAACTGGTTCTTCAACAAATGTATTCCACTCTTTACATGAAGGACACTGTCCTGACCATTTTGCTGACTCATAACCACATTCCTTGCAAAAAAATGCTGTTTCTTTCTTCTTTGCCATTATACCTCCCTAATATAACCGAAAAAAGTGGAAGCCGCTAAATGCTCCCACTTTCATTCATATTAATATTTCACGAATTCTTATGCCTTTTTAACTTTGACAGCTACAGGTTTTTCTCCATTAAACTCAACCGAAAGCACAAGTTTTCCACCCATATTAGTTGTCATAGCACCAGCATCAACTCCATCTATAGATATATTATACTTAACGCCCTCTTCAAGTTCCAATGTTATCTGGGCATCCTCTTTGCCTTCAACCTCAAAAGATACTCCATTATCCGTTGCATGAAAATTATTAACTGCTGTACCTGGAACTGACTCATATACAAATGAGCCATTGCGCTCCAGCTTAGTTATCTCGTAAAAAGTCTTAACTTTGTATACATCTCCACCATGTTCAAAATCAGAAAGCTTTGACTTGGTATCAAGTGTATAATCACCAAAACTAAGCGCACCATCTTTCTCTGAACGAATCAATTCTTTAACTACTGCCATCTGCGTATCCTCCCAATTATATTCTTTTGAAATATTGCAGAAATACCTATAAATATTTAAGATTATTATACAATATCCAGCTCAAATATTCCAGTTATTTTTATCTGTTGTGACCTCTTTTAAGAGCAAATGATAATTTACCATCCTTACATGTAACACCAATTCTGTTTCCAGCCTTGATACTTCCATCGAGAATCTTCTCTGCAAGTGTATTCTCAATATCATTCTGGATAGTTCTTCTCAAAGGTCTTGCCCCATATTTGACATCATAACCCTTTGATACAAGATAGTCTCTTGCCGTTTCATCAAGCTCTATGGATAGTTTCATCTGGTCATATATTCTTTTGTTCAGTGACTTCATCATAATATCAACAATTCTGCCTATTTCTTCTTTTCCAAGCGCATGGAATACTATTATGTCATCTATTCTGTTGATAAACTCAGGTTTGAACATTCGCTTAACCTCGTCCATAACCTTGTTCTTCATATTTTCATGATCCTGTTTAGAATCTGCCACAGACATAAATCCAAGATTCTTAGGCTCAACTATATTAGAAGCACCTGCATTAGAAGTCATTATTATAACAGTATTTTTAAAGTCAACAACTCTTCCTGTAGAATCAGTAATTCTACCATCATCAAGAACCTGGAGAAGAATATTAAATATATCTGGATGTGCCTTTTCAACTTCGTCAAACAATATCACAGAATATGGATTCCTTCTGACTTTCTCAGACATCTGTCCGCCCTCATCATATCCTACATATCCTGGAGGAGAGCCTATAAGCTTAGACACTGTATGCTTCTCCATAAACTCTGACATATCAACTCTTATGAGAGAAGACTCACTTCCAAACATTGCATACGCCAACGCCTTTGAAAGTTCTGTTTTACCAACGCCAGTAGGTCCTAAGAACAAGAATGAGCCAATTGGCCTGTCTGGATCTTTAAGCCCTACTCTTCCACGCCTTACAGCTTTTGCCACAGCTGTAACAGCCTCTGACTGTCCTATAACCCTCTCATGCAGTGTTTCTTCCAGCTTAAGAAGCCTCTCGCTCTCACCCTCCTGTATTTTACTTACAGGAATCTTAGTCCATGCAGATACAACCTCTGCTATATCATTCTCGCCTATGCTTAAATCTCTTTCACGATTCTGCTTTTCCCAATCAATTTCAAGCTTATCAAGCTTCTTCTTTTTCTTATCAAGAGCCGCCTTAATCTGTTTTGCACTATCAAAATCAGCTTTCTCTATAGCATCAAGCTTTTCTGCTTCCAATTGCCTGATGTCATCTTCTATCTTTTTAATATTATCTGGCTTAATATGTGATGTTAAGCGCTTTTTAGAAGAAGCCTCATCTATAAGATCTATAGCCTTATCTGGCAGATACCTGTCATTAATATATCTCTTTGACATCTTAACCGCTGCGTCTATTGCACTGTCCTCAATAACAACATTGTGAAATTCTTCATATCTGCTTCTTAAGCCCTTAAGTATTTCCACTGCCTCTTTCTCCGTTGGCTCTTCAACTTTTACAGGCTGGAATCTTCTCTCAAGAGCTGCATCTTTTTCTATATGCTTTCTGTACTCTTCAAGAGTCGTAGCACCAATAAGCTGTATCTCGCCTCTTGCAAGTGATGGTTTTAATATATTAGAGGCATCAATAGCTCCCTCTGCCCCACCAGCTCCAATAACCGTGTGAAGTTCATCTAAAAACAGCAGTATATTGCCGTCAGCTGTTACTTCCTGGATTACTCTTTTAATCCTCTCTTCAAATTCACCTCTATACTTAGAACCTGCAACCATTCCAGATAAATCAAGCGTCAGCACTCTTTTTTTTGCAATAGTATCCGGAACATCTCCTTCTACTATCTTAGCTGCCAGTCCCTCAACAATAGCGGTTTTACCAACTCCCGGCTCACCTATAAGGCACGGATTATTCTTAGTACGTCTGCTAAGTATCTGTATTACTCTGTTAATCTCTTCTGTTCTTCCAACAACCGTATCAAGTCTACCATTTCTTGCCATCTCTGTAAGATCTCTGCTGTACTGCTCTAACATCCCCGGCTTTTTATTCCTGGCTGATGATGGTTTAAAGTCATCCTTATAATCTGCCATATCCTTTCCCATAGCAGTAAGAATATCTTTATATAGCTTTTTCACATTGACTCCCATTGTATTAAGAAGCCTTGATGCAACACCCTCTGTCTCTTTCATCAATGCTATAAGAAGATGCTCTGTGCCTATGCTTTTTTCTTTAAATCTTGCAGCTTCTTTAGCTGCTGCATCAAGAATATGCATAAGTCTTGGCGTATATCCAACCTCGTCTTTAATTGCAATTGACGAATCCGGAGCAATCAGTTCATACACAAGATTTATCGTCCTGTCTTCAGTTACGCCGTTATTAACAAGCACAGCAGATGCAAGCGACCCCTCTGTCTGGATAAGACCTATAAGAAGATGCTCAGAACCCACATAACTATGTCCCAGCATATCCGCAATTTCTGATGCATGCCTAAGGCTTTCTGCTGCCTTTAATGTATATCTGTTATTCATTCCAAATCCTCTTTTCTGCTAATTTATCTGTTAATAAAGCCCTATTTTCTTAAATATGAAAACAGGTCCAAAATATGAAGCCATTGCAAAAATCAGTGCAGCTATAACCGCTATAGCATTAGACACTGCAAGAGTATATACGATTGTATATACCGCCCATGTTACAACTCCCATGATTACAGAACATATCATAGGAACCACAAATACTTTTTTATATTCCATTCTGAATCCAATATATTTTTTGAGCGACATAAGATTCAGAATAAGAATAAGCAGCGGAAATGATGCATTGCCTATAACTATAGCATATATACCAAGTCTTGACCACTTTAGAAGTGAAAATACCAAAATAATATGAACAATCAGTGCCACAAACGAATGTTTAACAGGTACACTCATTCTGTTAATTCCCTGCAGTGCTGAACTGGTAACCGTTGAAAGTGTATAGAATACAACCGCAATTGCACCAATCTTTAACATCATAGCCCCCTGGGCACTGTTATATCTTGAAAACAATAATTTAATAACAGGCTCACCAAGAACTGTAAGTCCTACAAATGATGGAACAGCTATAAACATATTGGTTTTCAGTGTGCTGTTAATTTTAGTCCGTACATCTTTATATTTTTTCTCTGTAAATGATGCGACAACGCTTGGAAGCATTGAAGCAGACATTGCTGAGGCAACGCCCTGCGGAATGCTGATAAGAAGACTATAACTTGATGCAAAATTACCCAGATCTGTCTTGATTGTGGCAGCCGTGTCACGCACTGCCTGCATATTACTGTACATCATATCATCTATTACAGCACTGACATTATATAAAGTCTGTCCAATGATAATAGGTGCCATCGTAAGAAGTATTGTCTTATATATCTCACCTGATGAGATGTCTTCGCTTGTGCTGTCCTTCTTCATCATCCTGCCAAATACAGGACGATATATAATATATATAACAGACAGGAATATAAGTCCCACAAGTGCGCCAGCTGCTGTACCAAGAGTTCCTCCCGCCGCACCATATGCTGACACATGTGGAGAACCTGAAAAAGCCTTCATAAGAAGGTATCCCGCAAGAATGCTTACAACCGCATTAACAATCTGTTCTATAAGCTGTGATACAGCTGTTGGAATCATTGTACCCTGCCCCTGGAAAAAGCCTCTCACAACCCCCATAACAGCAACAAACAATATGGTTGGAGCAAGCACTCTTAACGGAATGGCAAGCCCTGTGACTGACTTATATATATTCTCTATCAATCCAGCGCCAAAAAACAGTATAAGTGCCGCTGCTCCGCCTGTACATAATGAAATTATGACAGATGACCTGAATATCTGTCCTGCATTGCGGTACTGACGTTTTGCAAATCTCGCCGATATAAGCTTGGAAACAGCCATTGGCAGGCCATATGACGATAATACAAGCATAATGTTATATATATTAAATGCAACACTATAAATGCCATTGCCTTCACTGCCTATTATGTTCATAAGAGGAATTCTATAAAACATTCCTATTATTCTTACAAGAATACCAGCTATAGCAAGAATTCCACCATGTATTATAAAATTATTTTTTGTTTCTTTAGACATAATCTCTTAATTCTTCCTCATTCAGAACAGCTGTTATTTAATTGCAAAATCTGCAACAACCCATCTGTTATCATAATATACATATGTATATGTAAGTGATGTATCATATGTCACGCTTCCACCATTCCATCTGACATATAAATCATAGTATACATCACATGAAAAACAATCATCGGAATATCTTGTAAAATTGTCAATCGTTTCATTCTGGAATTCATATGTATATTCTTTTCCATACAGGAATGCCCATACTGCCGGTATATCACTCATGTACTCCTTTGCATTGCCAATCATCTTTGATGTAACTGCAGACAGCTTTCCTTTATTAATTATATATCTGCCATATGCATGGTCAAGTTCTTTGATATTTTTCCCCATCTCTGCCAGCAATGAATCATCACCAGGATACTGTGCAATATATTTCCCCTTTTCATCAGCCACATCAAGGCTCATTCCATTATAGCTTACTTCAACAGCAGGCTCCATCATTAGTCCGCTGACTTTATATGTGGTTTTTAACGGCTTATCAACATAGTCACCAACATTTTTACAAGGTGTAAATTCTATATTATCATCCGTTATATACTTATCATCCACTATAATTCCATTAATTGTGACAACACTGTTTTTTGGAACTGTAATGCTGATACAATCTGTTTTCTTATTGTTAAGGTCGCTTCCGACATATATCTTTCCAAGCTTCCACATCGTAAACTTAAATGAATTTTCCCCATTCGGAACCAATGTAACCTTTGCAACTGGTGATTCATCCGCATACACAAGATAAACAGGTGTATTCTCTGAATATTCACCGCTTTTCTTAACATACCTTAAATGTTTTCCAGACATTGCATCCTCAAGATATGATGACAGCTTTTCCGTATCACTCTCAAATTCATTCGTCTCTACAGATGCTTTTTCAAGCACTGACATCACACTGCCATTATCAAGCTGCTTTACAACCTCTTCAATTATATTAGACGGACGGCTTTCCTCATAATCTCCTATAAACACATATAAAAGCCACCACATAAACACTATTATAACAGCAAGAACAGATATGTATGCAACGATAAACCTTCGGAATCCACTCTTTTTATGCCGCTTCTTAATTAAACTTTTCATCAAACTCCAACTTCACACCATATTTATTTTATCAGAAATGCTGTCGGACATGTTCTTGGTCCTGTTGGTGAATATGGTGTATTAATTACCTCCCCATCATAATACATCTGTGTAGATGTTCCTCCATCCATAGTCGATGCATTAACAGCCCCATATTGAAGCATTATATCCTGCAAATCAGAAAATGATGCGCCAAGGCTGTTTGCCATTCTTCCATCTATAGCCAGCAGAAGAATTGAACCATCGGCAGTCTGTCCTATCGCAGTTCTAGGGTTAATTCCGCCGCCTATTCCAGACACATCCTGAGGATTGCCATTGACTACCAGAAATGGGCCAATTGAATTGCTTATGCTCACACAATCTCTTATATTATTCTCTTTTGCCATAGCCGCTGTCATATTGCCGACAACAAGCTTGTAATCATATGTAATTCCCGTAACATGATACGTTGTATCCTGATCGCCATTAAGCACCTTGCCGTCTACCATCACAAGACCAACAGGCATTCCTGTCCATGTGATTTCTCCGTCAACAAATTCGCCGCCATTAACGCCTGCCACAGCATCATAACGTCTTGCAATATTGGCAACAACCATTCCATTGCCTTCCTTAAATCCACCAATTGTACCTACAAACAGTCTTGACGGATCTTTCACAACCATAAGTTTTCCCTTATATGTAGAACCTTTAACATCTATAACCTGTATATCCGGAACATCCTCATTATTTCCAGAATCTATGACTACAAGCGATGCATCTGATGTCTCATTAGAATCTTTGACTGAATTATCTTCCTTTATTTTAGCAATTTCTTCATCCGAGCAGAATAAGTTTGCAAGAAATCCAATAGCAGATGTTTCCTGTACAGACAGTACAAACTGTGTTCTGGCAGTTTTAGATGGTCCAAGACATAACACCGCTATTACTCCATATAAAAAAATCACTATTGCAAGAATTGTAATACCTGCTGTTATACCTGCTCTTCCTGCCCATATTGCTGCTCTGCTGCATCTGGTCTTTTTATTCTGAGTTTTTTTATTATTTCCATTGACATGAGTTTTCTCTTCTTTCGCATCATGCGCATCGGTTTTGACAGTATCTTCATCCATATACCCGGATATATCGATAAGTTCTACTTTCTCATCACTATCATACATCATATATGAATCCCCCCAATATATTTATTACTTAAACACCCATCTTCTCTGAATCTGAAAACTAATAATAAAAAGACATATATCTATAACCGCCTTCGCCACAACTGTAGCTGCCATACCCAATGTCAACAGCTCTGTAACAGCATACACAAGTCCATAAGATACACACAGCTGGCACACGCACAAAATGTAATATTTTGCCATTGTACTTCTTATTCCACTCTTAGACTTAAATACAGCCTTTCTATTAAATGTATAATTAAATAATGACGAAATCACTCTTGCTATACATGTAGCAAGAAATATCCTTAGCGAATCTGATACTCTGTTAAGAAGAATGGCACCTATAATGCTGAACATTGCAAGATCAATAAGAGATGATGCAAATGAACTGAACAAAAATTTAAAGATAACGCCATATATCTTTAATGAATCTTTTATAGGATTAAAATGTGTTGACGCATTCTCCTCTATGTATACTGTCTGGATTTTAACTTCATCATACCCTATATTATTACTCTTTAGTTCCAGAAGCATATTAGTCTCATATTCAAATCTCTCGCCCTTTATATTAGAAAACAGTTCCAGATATTGTGCCGGAATCGCCCTTAAACCTGTCTGTGTGTCTGAAATATTCAATCCACATGCAAATTTAAATACAAAGCTTGTCATATTATTGCCAAATCTGCTCTTAAACGGAACGTCTTTTCCTGAAAAATCACGGACTCCAAGTATAACCTTATTTTTTTCTTCTATCATCTTTACGCAGCATGCTTTTATATCTGCTGCCTTATGCTGATTATCGCCGTCAACAGTCACTACCCCATCTATATCCGGACGATTTTTCAGACAGTACTCAAAAGCTGTCTTAAGACCTCTGCCCTTGCCCCTGTTCACCTGATGAGTAAGTATTGTGCACTGTGGATAACCTGACAACACTCTGAATGGCTCCATATGAGCCTCGTCACTTCCATCGTTAACAAGAATTATATCATCAAAACCATACTCTACCAGAGAATCAACAACACATTTTAATTTCTCATCTGGATTAAGAGATGGTATTATCACTGAAATTTTCATTACTAGCCCCATTTCTGCATATGTTCTATGCGAATATATACATGTTAGTTTAACCTAAACTCCTTGCAACATCATATAATACTATCAATCATTTTGCAAATATTTTTAAGCCAACTGTGTAACACTGTCAAGCCTCAATACATACAATTGTATTGTAAATGATTTTTGGAGGAATTAAAAATGAGCGATTTAGCAGCAACAAACTGCGGCGGATGCGGCAATGAATGTGGAGGAATGTCATCATGCATGTGGATTATCATCCTCTGCCTCCTCTGCAACAACAACTGTGGATGCAATGGTAATTCTGTATTTGGTGGTAATGGCTGCGGCAATGACAGCTGCATCTGGATTATTCTCCTTCTTTTATTCTGCGGTGGCAACTGTCTTGGTTTAAACAATGGATGCGGCTGCAATAATGGATGTGGCTGCGGATGCTGATCCAATCCTGACATAAGCATCTTAGGGCTGTTGTCTTCTAAGGCACAGCCCTTTTTATATATCAGAACTTTTTATCTGTCAGAACTTTTTTATCTGTCTTCCGCCTCTCTTTTTTATACATTCCTCGTCAATCTCGTATACCTCTTCCCCATTAACTATTAATTTTTCATTTATATTCAACATAATATTCCCCTTAAATCATCATTACAATATAGTATATGTCTAAGATGAATAATTAGATTCTGACATCATATAATAAAATTAAGAATTGTGTTATTAATACAACTTCATGAAAGGAACTGACATGGACAAAAACACCCCTATAACATCTTTTGACCTGAATACAACTCCATGGCTGCTTCAGATGGCAAAAGCCGCCCTTCCATTTTTCGATATCGGTACACAGCGGCAGTTGTCTTTAATGATACGGTTCTTAGAATTCAGATTTACACTTAACTATTTTAAATATGATAATGGCATATATCAATGCAGTTTTAACCAATCTGGAATAAATATTCCATATTTGAAGGAACTTATCTCAAACGAGGATTTTCTTAACTGCATCAGTCCATACTGCCCTCCTATGATATTTTCTCTGATGAAAAATTATAAAACATTTGCTTCTATGTCTGATATATTCAAAGACTATAATATGACAGATATGAAGAATTTCTTTACAGGAAAAGGCAGCGAAAATAATAGCAGCCAGGCATCTGCAGACACTGCCACCGACCCAGGTGCCATGTTTATGGCCAACATGTCAAAGGAACAGCAGAAATTATATGATGAATATTTAAGCCAACTCGATAATATATTATAGAAAACCCTGTATCATTCAGGTCTGAAAGGAATATATGGCAGAATTAGAATTCAGAAAACAGCTTTTAATCAATGAGTTTAAAACATTATCCAAGGGGCGCAGCAAGGAAGAACTTCTTCCTCTTATGCTCGCATTAAACAGCAAAGCCAGACAGGCAGGAATACAATTTACAAAAGACGACCTTGTACTTGTAATCTCACAGGTTGAAAATGAACTCTCTGACTCTGAAAAGAAACTAATACCAGAAATTCTGGCGATGATGAATAACTAACATAAAATTACCGCCTGAAATGCTCAGGCGGTACTTTTATATATATATATATATTATTTAGCTACAATATTAATAATTCTACCAGGAACATAAATCTGTTTAACAACATTCTCAGGGAACTTGTCTCCAAGCGCTTCCTTGGCTGCAGCAATCGCTGTATCCTGATTGGCATCAGCAGAAATTGTTACCTTGCCCTTCATCTTACCATTAATCTGGACAGCTATCTCAATTGTATCGTCCTTCATCTCTGCCTCGTCATACTCAGGCCATGGATTATTAACGAATACGCTCTCCTTATGTCCAAGAACCTCCCAGAGTTCCTCTGCTATATGAGGCGCAAATGGTGCAAGAAGTGTTACAACAGTCTCAAGAGTTGCCTTGTCAATACCGCCCTCTTTCTTGGCAATATCAATAAGCTTATTAGTGTATTCCATGAATCCACTTACAACTGTATTAAGGTTAAAGCTTTCAATTCTTGATGTTATATCACATGTAATTCTGTGTCTTATCTTAATCATATCTGATGTAGCTTCAATGTTCTTATCTGCAGAATCTGTGACAAGTGTCCAGAATCTGTTAAGGAATCTACGAACACCATCAATTCCTCTGTCATCCCACTCAGCATCCATTTCTGGTGGTCCAACAAACAATTCATACATTCTTAATGCATCACAGCCATAATCTTCAATAAGGTCATCTGGTGATACTACATTACCCATAGACTTACTCATCTTAACACCATTCTTACCTGTAATCATTCCCTGATTAAACAGCTTCTTGAATGGCTCATCAAAGTCAATTACGCCCTGATCATATAAGAACTTTGTATAGAATCTTGAATAAAGAAGATGAAGAACAGCATGCTCTACACCACCAATATACATATCAACTGGAAGATACTTATCAGCCTTCTCCTTGCTTACAAGCTCCTCTGTATTCTTGTTATCAACATATCTTAAGAAATACCATGAAGAACCAGCCCACTGAGGCATTGTGTTAGTCTCTCTCTTAGCTGGCTTGCCACAGCAAGGACATGTTGTGTTAACCCATGAATCAATAGCAGCAAGTGGAGATTCACCTGTTCCTGTTGGCTCGTACTTCTCAACATCTGGAAGAAGAACTGGAAGCTGGTCTTCTGGAACTGGAACACATCCACAGTCTGGACAATGTATAATAGGAATTGGCTCACCCCAGTATCTCTGTCTTGAGAATACCCAGTCACGAAGCTTATAATTAACTTTCTTCTTACCAAAGCCCTTCTGCTCTATGATAAGAGGTGCTTCCTTCTTAAGGACTGATGATTCCATTCCATTCCACTCACCAGAGTTAATCATAGTACCGGCTGCTTCTGTATATGCCTCTGTCATATTTTCAATCTCTTTGCCATCCTTAGCAATAACCTGTACGATTGGAAGATCAAACTTCTTAGCAAATGCAAAATCTCTGTCATCATGAGCTGGAACACACATGATAGCTCCTGTACCATAATCTGCAAGAACATAGTCAGAAAGCCAGATAGGTGTCTTGTTGCCGTTCAAAGGATTGATTGCATATGAACCTGTGAATACACCTGTCTTTTCCTTATCCTGCATACGGTCGATGTTAGAACGTGTTGAAGCCTTATAGATATAATCTTCTACTGCAGCTCTTGTCTCATCTGTTGCAAGACTCTTAGCAAGTGCATGTTCAGGCGCAAGTACCATAAATGTAGCGCCATAGAGTGTATCTGGTCTTGTTGTATATACTGTAATCTTATCGTCTCTTCCGTCAACCTTAAAGTCAACCTCAGCACCATAAGATCTTCCAATCCAGTCAGTCTGCATCTTCTTAACCTTCTCAGGCCAGTCAAGCTTGTCAAGATCCTCTAATAATCTGTCAGCATATGCTGTAATCTTAAGCATCCACTGCTTAAGGTTCTTCTTAGTAACTTCTGAATGACAACGCTCACAGCAGCCGTTAACAACTTCCTCATTAGCAAGACCTGTCTTACAAGAAGGACACCAGTTAATTGGCATTTCTTTCTCATATGCTAAGCCAGCCTTGAACATTTTAACAAATATCCACTGAGTCCACTTATAGAACTCTGGATCTGTTGTATTAACTTCCATATCCCAGTCATATACTGCCGAAATATCCTTAATCTGTCTCTTGATGTTAGCTACATTGTTAGCTGTAGATATCTTAGGATGCACACCATTCTTTATGGCATAATTCTCTGCTGGAAGTCCAAATGCATCCCATCCCATTGGGTGGATTACATAATAGCCATGCATAATCTTATATCTGCTCCAGATATCACTGATAACATATCCTCTCCAGTGGCCTACATGTAAGCCATTACCTGAAGGATATGGGAACATATCCAGACAATAATACTTTTCTTTCTTTCCATCATTGACGTTAATTGGATGTGCTTCCCAATTACCACGCCACTTTTTCTCAACAACTTTATGATTATAAGCTGTAGCCATGTTACTTCCTCCATTCTGCCATTAAAAGGGCACATTAAATACAGGTCTCAAAGCCTGTGCGCTAGGAAATATTTTAGCATAACAATAGCAAATGTCAAGAATAACAACATTTGAAACCCTCACTGTTATGCTTGCTTTTTTTACATTAACGTGTTAAAGTGTATGGATATAAGCAAATAGATTGGAGTTTTATATTATGAACATTGGTTTTATTGGTTTTGGTCTTATTGGCGGTTCTATCGCACGTAAGTTAAAAAAAATACATCCTGATTATACTATAACGGTTACAAGCAGAAGTAAAGCTCCTCTTTATCAGGCAAAAGATGATGGTGTCGTTGACGTTGTAGCTGATTCGGTTGATGATAATTTTAGTGAATGTGATTATATATTTTTATGCACACCTGTTGTTACAATAACCGAATATCTTGCTGCTCTAAGACATATCATAAAAGATTCGTGTATAATAACAGATGTTGGAAGCGTTAAAAGCTGTGTACATAATGCAGTCCACAGTGCCAGGCTTGATGCACATTTCATAGGCGGCCACCCCATGGCTGGCTCAGAACACAGCGGTTACAGCTACTCGACAGATACACTTCTTCGCGGAGCTGTATATGTTGTTACTCCTACTCCTTCTTCACCTAAGGAAAAGATTTCAGAAATGTGTGATATAATAAAAGAACTTGAAGCTATTCCTGTTATAATGGACTGTAAAGAACATGATTATGCTGTTGCTGGAATCAGCCATGTTCCTCATCTTGCATCTGCTGCTCTTGCGATGATGGTTCATGACAATGACGATAGTGACAAGCACATGCACACACTCGCAGCTGGCGGATTTAAAGACACAACGCGTATTGCTGCCTCATCACCTGAAATGTGGGAACAGATATGTGTATCTAACAAAGATGCCATAAGCAGGCTTCTTGATAAATATATAGAAGAACTTGAGACAATCCGTATGCATCTCAAATCCGATTCTGATTCCGAATGCAGCAAATACATAAAAAATCTTTTTAACACTGCTGGTAACTACAGAAATACATTCAAATAAAAACATTTGGGAGGTTATATGCCCGCTGGTGTATATATAGCTAAAAAGAAAGACAATACTGAATATTACAGAGTTTCAATAACTCACAAAAATAAACATATAAGCCTTGGAAGCTTTGATGACATAACAACAGCTTCCAGGGTCTATGAAGAAGCAATTACTATACTCAGTGACACTTCATTACACTATATCAATAAAGACCTCCACATAACATCTTATTCTGATAAATTATCAATGCCTTTCCACAAATATATAACACTTATCAACTACAGAGATAATGGCATGTATATAAAAAATCCGATATATCTGTGCGACAGATTTTTCCTGTACTTTCTTTCAGAAAATAATGTTCTTATATTTAATACTGATGATTTATTCTATTATTCCAATCACAGAATAATATCAAGAGGGGGATACTACTATGTCAATGACTACGGCATGCAGACAAGTATTCTCAACAGATATGGAATACGCGCACATTCTGTAAAAGGAAGAGATTACATATATGTCAATGGAGATTCAAGGGATTACCGCTATGAAAACATCCGTGTAATCAACAGATTCTGCGGCGTGAAAAAAATTGAAAAAAAAGGACATACGCTGTATCAGGCATATATACATATCAATGGCAACTTCATACTGGGAAACTACCAGAGTGAACTGCATGCAGCTATTGCATACAACAAAGCCGCCGCGCTTCTCTCTGATAAAACAGATGTTACATATGAAGTCAATTACATTGACGAGCTATCCCAAATACAGTACGCATCAATCTATAACAGCATACGCCTGTCTAAGAATTTCAGAAACTATCTCAATAACGCCATGCCAAATTGCCCCAAGGACTGAGCTGCTGGCTGTAACTGGCTGCGCTGTGTGCATATAAAATTTGCTGGTCCTTTATGCCTAGTGACTCTAAGGATGGCACGACAAAGCTGATTAAAGCCGGCTTGCTAAAAACGCACTTTGTTTGAACGTTTAGCAGCCGGCTTAGCTTTTGTCTAACACCATCCTAAGAGTCACACGGCAGTCGTCATGCAAATTTTATATGCACACAGCGCAGCCAGTTACAGCCAGCAGCTCAGTCCTTGGGGCAATTTGGCATAGCGTTTACTGTTTACTGTATTCTGTAGACTCATAATCGTTAGTGAGTGTAAGTTTATCCGCAGTCACTGTGTACGTGTATTCTGTAGATGATTTCTGATTGAGGACTTCTGTTGTGACTGTAACTTTATCATCCTGCGTTGTGTATGTAAAATTAACTGTTATCTCACTGCTCTTTTTAAGGATTCCTGTTCCGTCCTCGTTAAACGTTATCTCGCTTATCTTTCCATTATCGGATTTCCATGTTCCTGTGATTGAATATGTCTTGGCTTTGCCACATGCTGTTAATCCAATAACTAAAATAAGTGCCATAATTAATACTAAAGATTTTTTAACACCTCTCATATATACCTCCTGTCGTTTCAATTATAATTGAATTAATATTCTTCCAGATATTTCACAATGGCTGGATACTCCATGCCATGTGATGCCTTGACTAATATATTATCGCCATCCTTTAACACCTCTGGAAGCTTTGCTATAAGCTCATCTCTTGTGTCAAATGAATAAACTTTAGTTGATGTGCCAGCCTGTCTGGCACCTTCTGCTATGTTATACGAAAGCTTTCCGGCTGTCATAAGAACATCTATATTCCTGCCTGCAAGATACTGTCCAACCTCATTATGAAGCTTAGCCTCATCACTTCCAAGCTCAAACATATCGCCAAGTATGCATACCTTTCTTCCTGCCGCAAGTGCTACAACATCTATAGAGGATTTCATTGAAACAGGATTAGCATTATAACAGTCATCAAGAATCACAAAATGCTCTGTCTTAATTATGTGATTTCGTCCAGCAATTGTATTCATATCAGCAATTCCCTTTGCAATCTGTGCCGATGTAAGCCCAAGCAATGCTCCCACGGCTGCTGCTGCCATCGCATTATATACCATATGTGCACCTGGCACTGATATTGATATTGGAAATTCATTAATTCCGTCTGCACATGGAACATTGCAAAGCATGGCATCTGTTCCAAGCAGTCCTTTACTCTTTATATCCTTTGCGTATATTCCACTCTTGTTGTCTATTCCAAAATGAACAGGCTTTTTTCCACACACGCTGTCGATTGTTATAAGTTTATCATCATCAGCATTAAGTACAGCAATTCCGTCTGTATTCATCCCTTCAAATATCTCTGTCTTTGCCTTTAATATACCATCGCGGGTACCAAGATTTTCAAGATGGCATTGTCCTATATTCGTGATAACACTTATATCCGGTCTTGCAATAGCTGTAAGTCTGCTCATCTCCCCAAAATCACTGATTCCCATCTCAAGCACCGCAACCTCGTCTGCCTCTGTCAGTCTGAACACTGTAAGCGGAAGTCCTATCTCATTATTAAAATTGCCTGCTGTCTTTAATACCTGGTACTTTGTTGCAAGAACCGAGGCAATTGTCTCTTTCGTGCTGGTCTTACCCACACTTCCTGTTATGCCTACAACCTTTATATCAAGCTGGCTTCTATAAAATGCAGCTAAATCCCTTAATGCTTTGAGACTTGATTCCACTACTATTACAGGACGTTTTTCATCCTCTATAACATGTTCTGATATAACAGCAAGCGCACCATTATCAAGACATCCTTTAATATAATCGTGTCCGTCACTGCGTTCACCCTTGACTGCTATAAAAAGTCCGTTTTTTTCAATTTTACGGCTGTCTATAGTAATCATGCTTATCTCCTGGTATTCAAGAGATTCATCTCCATAATATGTTCCACTGACCGCCTCTGTAACAGATTTAATAGTTAAATTCTTCATAATACTCCAATTTACTCATATTTTGCCAATGATATCTGAATTATCTTCTCTGTAAGTTCATCATAACTCATGCCAATCGCTGCCGCTTCCTGTGGAAGAAGGCTTGTTGGAGTCATTCCCGGAAGTGTATTAATCTCAAGGCAGTATATATCTCCGTCTTCATTAACAAGCTCATCCACTCTTGCATATGTTGTCACACCAGCAGCCTCACATGCCTTCTGTGCCCAGTACTGCATTTTCTCTGTAAGTTCCTTTGATATATTGGCTGGACATGTATCTTTAGTCTTACCATTATACTTGTTCTTATAATCATAGAATCCGTCAAGCGGCTCAATCTGTACAACTGGAAGCGCTTTGCCATCGAGTACCCCGCATGTAAATTCTCCACCGCTTATATATTCCTCAACAAGAATACTGTCCTCAAGCGCAAATGCCATATCTACAGCTTTCTGGAATTCCTTCTCATCATTAACTATAGACACGCCTACACTTGAACCACCACAGCAAGGTTTAACAACACATGGGAATGGAACATATTCTATCTTATGTCCCTTCTTTAAAGTTATTCCCTTAGGAGTAGGAATACTCTCTGTAGTAAATACTTTCTTAGTATATTGTTTGTCCATGGATATTGCACTGCTAAGATATCCTGTACCTGTGTATTTGATATTCAAAAGGTCAAACATGGCCTGAAGCTTGCCGTCCTCTCCGTTAGAACCATGAAGTCCGATAAATACAATATCAGAAGCCTTGCAGAATTCTAAAACCTTAGGTCCGATAAATCCTTCTCCTGCATCTGCTCTTGCTTTTTCATAATCAGGTATACTGGCAGTCTCTTTGGCCAGCTCATCTGTCAGCTTATCAAGGTCATTGTCAGCATTAAAAAAGCTCTCTGCATCTTTATATTCATCTGTTCCAAGAAATACATCTATAATGTTAGCCTTATGTCCATTTCTTCTAAGTGACTGGCAGATAAGCCTGCTTGATACGATTGACACATCTCTCTCTGTACTTGTTCCACCTGCTAATACTGTTATATTCATCATAACCTCCATCCTGATACAGCAAACACTGCACCAGATATAATTTATTTATTTAACCTTATCCTCTTAATCTTGTGCACTCATATTTTGCATGTGCTGATATAACCTGTTTTAAGGACTGGTATCTCTTATCCAGGCTGCCCTCAGGCACCTCAACATCTAACGATGCAGCCATAGCATCGATAATCTTGTCATCCAATCTGTCCCTGACAATATCTATATACTTTAACTTCTCCTGATATGTATCAATATCAAGGAAATCCATAAGTATTTTATCTGGCTTTTCCTCATCTTTATCTGACAAATCCAGTTCTACCGTTTTTTTAATTACCTGCGCTTCACATTCTTTCTGTTTAACTGCCCGGGCTTCAAATTCTGCCGGTGTTGTCTCCTGAAAACGATATTTCTGTGTTACTTCTGGATATTTGTCATGGTCAACTTCACTTAAAAACATGTCGTATGGCCTTACATACAGTGAATAACTGCCATACATTGCCTGATATACAACCATTTTTTCTTTAGTCTCAGAATGATATGCAATTCCTTTAACCTGATATAGTTTATTCTTAAAATGTCTGTAAAATCCCTCTATTACAAGCTCTCTTGCCAATTTCAGCACCACCCTTCCAACTAATATAAGTCAATTGATATTTTAACCTTTACCAGAGAAAAATACAACTATTTACTACAATTTAAAGCCTCAATTTGACTTATTGAAATACAAAGTTTAAAATCTTCATATATGATAAATACGGAGGGTTTTGCATATGAGACAGATAGATCTTCATGTTCATTCAACATTTTCAGATGGAACATTTACACCATCAATGCTTGTTTCTGAAGCTGTAAACAAGGGACTTTCAGCCATTGCACTTACCGACCACGATACCGTAAGCGGTGTCAGAGAAGGACTTGAAGCTGCTAAGGAAGCTGGCATTGAGCTTATTCCCGGTATTGAGCTTTCTACATTTTACGAAAAAAAGGAAATACATATTGTTGGATTATTCATTGATTATGAGAATCCTGATTTTAACAGACAGTTAGACTCATTCCGTGATGGACGTGAGAATAAAAACATCAAGATGTGTGAGAAATTTAAAAATATCGGTATTGATGTGTCATATGAAGAAATGAAATCTATGTATGCAGGTTCTGTCATAACAAGGGCTCATTTTGCAGACTATCTTCTGAAAAAGGGCTATGTACATGACCGCAACGAAGCATTTGACAGATATATAGGCGACCGTGGTCCCTGCTACGTTGACAGGGAAAAAATCACACCAAAAGAAGCAATTGAACTTATACACAGTGTTGGCGGTGTTGCAATACTTGCACACCCAGTTCTATATCATCTTGGCAATGCTGCAATGCACAAGCTTATGGGCTACCTATGTGCTAATGGAATCCAGGCACTCGAGGCGATATATTCCACCTACTCTATGGGAGATGAAATCCAGATGCGTAATCTTGCAAAGGAATATAACCTGCTTATATCAGGCGGCTCTGATTTCCATGGTGCCAACAAGCCACACATCCAGCTTGGAACCGGAACAGGAAAATTATTCGTTCCTTATGAAGTTCTTGACAATCTTAGAAAATGCCAAGAATATTCTTAAATGCATACGCAACGCCATCATCATTGTGATGTATAGTAACGTAATCAGCAACTGCTTTCAGATTATCCGTCGCATTGTCCATCGCAATACCACAGCCTGCATATTCGAGCATGTCGATATCATTATCGGCATCGCCAAATGCAGCTATATTTTCACGCTCTACACCAAGATAGCCTGCAAGAAACTTTAATCCCGTGCTTTTTCCACCCTCAATATCAGATATCTCGACGAGCTGCTTAACTGAGCTTGTTATATAGACATTAGCTGTAACCTGTTTTATTTTTGATATAACATCAGCTTTCTTATCCTCACAAGGCACTACTATGTCCATGCTCTCAAGCTCATCCTTATGTTCAATCATAAATTTAACAATGTCATCAACTGGCTTTCTGGTTCTCTGCACATATTCAACTGCTTTCTGTGTAGCTCCAAATCTTACAGGGTCATCTATATACTCTCTTCCAGCATAAGCCTCTCCATCAACAAATGCCTCATAAGCCACACCCATATCTGATGTAACCCTAATAATCTTTTCAACCGACGCACCATCAATATACAGTCCATTCAGCTTGCACCCATCCTTAATCCTATAAACCGATGCCCCATTATTGGCAGCCGCATATTCAATCCCCGGAAATCCAAGCAATTCCTCTGGAATGGTATTATACGCTCTCCCCGTACATATACACACATGAATCCCCTTATCCATGGCATCCATCAAAGCCCTCCTGTTTGCCTCCGACAAATGTCCATCTCCATCAAGCAGCGTCCCATCCAAATCAAACGCAATTAACGAACACTTCATAACCATCATTACCTCCATCCCCATCATTAAAGTTAATTGCCCTAAGCATCCGGCTCCCCACAGTGTACAGTATGCTGTAATTACCGGCATGTTGACTTGTCGTGTGTCTCTTAGCGCGGTGTTAGACAAAGCATAAGCCGTCTGCTAAACGTCCAAACGAAGTGCGTTTTTAGCAGACGGCTTGAATAAAGCTTTGTCGTGCCGTGCTTAGAGGCACTAGACAAGGAAACCCAGCAGGTAATTACAGCACACTGTACACTGTGGGAAGCCGCCTCTTGCCGGCAGTAAAATTTCAATAGATTAATGATGGAATAATCTCATTCCTGTAAAGCACATAGCAATATCATGCTTATTGCACGCCTCAATAACATTATCATCTCTTATTGAGCCACCTGGCTGCGCAATATATTTAACGCCACTCTTAAATGCTCTCTCGATATTATCTCCAAATGGGAAGAATGCATCTGAACCAAGAGCTACATCTGTATTGCCATCAAGCCATGCTCTCTTCTCATCCTTTGTGAATGCTTCTGGCTTGCTTGTAAATACTCTCTCCCATGCTCCATCTGTAAGAATATCCTCGTATTCATCACCGATATATAAATCAATCGCATTGTCCCTGTCTGCGCGTCCAACATTTTCTTTAAATGGAAGTGCAAGAACTTTAGGATTCTGACGGAGATACCAGTTATCAGCCTTCTGTCCGGCAAGTCTTGTACAGTGGATTCTTGACTGCTGTCCTGCACCAATACCGATAGCCTGTCCATTCTTAGCGTAGCATACTGAGTTAGACTGTGTGTATTTTAATGTGATAAGTGCAATAATAAGGTCAATCTTTGCCTGCTTAGTGAATTCTTTATTCTCTGTAACCATGTTAGAAAGAAGTTCTTCGTTGATAACGAATTCATTTCTTCCCTGCTCAAATGTTACACCATATACCTGTTTTCTCTCGATTGGTTCTGGCTTATAAGCCGGGTCAATCTTAATAATATTGTAATTGCCCTTCTTCTTAGACTTTAATATCTCTAAAGCATCATCATCATAACCCGGAGCTATGATACCATCTGAAACCTCATGCTGTATAAGCTTGGCTGTTGCAGCATCACACACATCTGATAAAGATATGAAATCGCCAAATGAAGACATTCTGTCAGCACCTCTTGCTCTTGCATATGCACATGCAAGTGGTGAAAGCTCTCCAATCGCATCATCAACCCAGTATATCTTCTTCTCAACATCTGAGAGTGGAAGACCTACTGCTGCACCAGCTGGAGATACATGCTTGAATGATGTTGCTGCTGGAAGTCCTGTTGCACGCTTAAGCTCTGCTACAAGCTGATATCCGTTGAACGCATCAAGGAAGTTGATATATCCTGGTCTGCCATTTAAAACCTCAACTGGAAGATCACTTCCATCTGCCATAAATATTCTGGCAGGCTTCTGGTTAGGGTTACATCCATACTTTAACTGAAATTCGTTCATTGTCTTATCCTTTCTTACCGTAAACAATATGTTTGTTATTAAATTACTTATTCTTGTTGATAATTCTTGTCTCTGTCTTTCCAGTTGCAATATCAATATATCTTACAAATAATGATACCTTGTTATCTGCGTTAAGATTGTTCCATATCATATCTGTAAATGTATCAATGTCACCTGATATCTTAACCCATGTTGGCTCACCCTCGTAGCTTGGAAGTGGGTTGCCATCATTCATATATGTGTGAATGAAATGTCCCTCACCTGCTATAGGTGCATCATATGTAAATGTAAATCTGTCGCACTGGTCTGGATTACCATTATGGCTCTTGAGTATTGACATAGCATAATCATATGAACCATCTGCAATTGTCATAAGGCCTGATATTCTAGGTGTATAGTTAGGACCATCTGGTTCAAATTCTCTCGTTCTTAAAGATTCCTCAAATGTCTTACCCTCTTTCATAAGGTTATACACTGTATCTGTCTGGTCACCATTAGTAACGATAGTTTTGTCTCCAAGGACTCTGACTGGTGCATATATGATAAGACTTGGGTCGCTTAACTTAGAAGGATCAAAAGCCTCTGTTCTTATACCCTCACCATCTTCAACAAACACTCTGTTACGGCTGTTCTCGCTTCTTCCCATGATAAAATAGGCTGTAACTGCCTTTGTTCCATCCTCTGATTTACCGATAACTATTCCTCTTCCAGGATAATCGCAACCAGATAATTCATTTGCAAGTGACTTAATTTCCATAAATCAAAATCCTCTCTCTAATTTTTGTGTTTTATATAAAAAATCCCAATGGACTTTTTATCATTGGCAAGCATCTGCCTGTATGCAGATATACACTACTAAATCACCATATACTATAATTAATAATTACCAAGAAGCTTAATTGAAAGTGCCTCTTCCTGAATGCCTCTAAGTGCATTCATAACTGGTGCATCATCAATGTTGCCTTCAAAATCTACGAAAAATCTGTAATTCCAGTTTTCTCCCTCTATTGGTCTTGACTCAATCTTATTCATATTAAGTCCGTTATATATGATATGGCTTAAAAGATTGTACAGAGTACCCGCTTCATTAGGTGTCTCAAATACAATGCTCATCTTCCTGGCACCCTTTACAAACTTTCTTGTATTAGTGACAATTACAAATCTTGTTGTATTGTTATCGTAATCGTTAATCTTCTCCTGTAATACCTCAAGGCCATATACTTCTGCTGCCTCTTTGCTTGCGATTGCAACATGTGTAGGGTCTTTTTCTTCAAGAATCTTCTTGGCACTTCCCGCTGTATTTGACTGGCTTATCTGCTGCCAGTCCTTATGCTGTGACAGGTATCCCTCACACTGCATAAGCCCCTGTGGATGTGAATACACTGTAGTAATCTTACTTATATCAGTTCCTGGAAGTCCCATAAGTGCATGCTCAACCTTGACATATGTCTCTGCTATTATGTAATTGTTATATTCCTGTAAAAGATCGTACACGTCCGCAACTATGCCAGCTGTTGAATTTTCTATCGGAAGGACTGCATAAT
Organism: uncultured Lachnospira sp.; assembly: GCA_934359185.1. GTDB lineage: Bacteria > Bacillota > Clostridia > Lachnospirales > Lachnospiraceae > Lachnospira. Next base: position 24,665 of record CAKRLE010000017.1, read on the forward strand.
CAGCATCACCATTCTTAACCGCTTCCATTGCATCTCTCCATGTCGGAACATGGAAATTACTCACTTCCCTGCCAAAGAATCTTGTCATTGCGATATAGCTGTATGCACCAGGTACTCCCTGATACACTACCTTACAGTTAACCTTATCTATCTCGTCAATAGCCTCATATGGCTCGCGGAGTGTCTGCGTTGTCTCTTCAAGCTTCTTATACTGCATCTTTCTTGAAGTAGCCATTATCTGTGAAAACATGTCATTGATTGCATGTTTATTAGCTGGATTCTTAACAAGACTGCTTATAGCCTCAAGCTTCTGCTTCTCTCTTGCCGGGTCAAGAACCTTCTTGCCTGTCTCTATCTTATAGTCTGCAACTTCCTCGCAAAGCCTCATTCTCTCCTCAAAAAGCTCAACAAGCTGCTTGTCTATCCCATCAATATTCTCTCTGATAACATTCAAATCTAACATAATTTTCCTCCGGGCGGTACTCGTACTTTTTATAGTATATCATAAATTTTTTTGTAGTACACTATAAAAATAATATAATATGCTAATCCCCTGATAAACCGAATATCTCTGAAAGCTTTTAAATCTGGCTCAATCAAGAAATTTTTCACAAAAAAATCCAAAATCGTGAACTTTTCATTTCGTTAAACCACACTTTTTTCTTGATTTCAAATTAATTAGCAAAATAATCCAATATCTTCCTATTTTTCGGATTTATACATAAAATAATAATTCATTAAGCCAAATATAAATTTTTAACTATTTAAAAATCATGCATTTTGCAATATATTGGATTTTTTATAGCAAACTTATCCTCATCACTGTATTTAATTTTTCAGCGATGAGCTTTATACATACTATTTTAAATCACATGTATCTTTTTTGAATGAGTAAAACATACACCCCTTATAATCAAGGATTCCATCTTACCCTTCTTCAAATGACTCAAATGTCTGTTTATCTACATCATTAACTCCAATTCATTTTGACTATATCAAAATAGTATATTATAATCTCCTTATAAATATATGTGGTATGTGGCATGACTTAATGCCTGACAATCATGAATACTGAAAGGGGTTATTCTGTTATATGAAAACATTTCTTAAGATATTTATTCCTATAATACTGGTTATAGCTATCGGTGGCGGCGGATTTTACTATTACAAGGCTCACAAATTCGAGCTGAACAATAAGAATGCGATTGGAAATACTACCGGCAATCTTAACAATGGTGGCAAGTTCTGTGAATATGACGGAAAGATATATTTCTCTAATCCTAACGATTCAGGTAAATTATATGTCATGGATTCTGATTGCACTAATGCAAGCCAGTTAAGCAATAATGCAGTAAGTTCAATAAATGTATGTGGCAAATACATTTATTACGTTAAGAACAATTTTTCAAGACAGGCTATTGCAGAAGGTAACCGTTCACAGTTATTCGGAGTATTAAGAACAGACCTTGATGGAAATAATGAGATTGACTTGTATAAAGAAAAAGCTGGCATTGCAGCAGTCAGTGGTAACTATGTATACTACCAGCACTATTCAGATGATGTTAATGCATCTACCTACAGAATCAAAATTGATAAATCTGACGAATCATGTATATCTGAGGCTGTATTTAATCCTTCATGCGTCAATGGCGGCAAGATTTATTATGCAGACAGCACCAGAAAAAATAATATATATGCATATGATACATCAACAGGAAGATCAACACTGGTGTATGATGCCAATGCATATATAGTCGATGTTGACGGAAGTTATATTTATTACATTGATATAAGCAAAAAATACTCGCTTGTAAGACTTAACACATCTAACAAAACACTTGAAGTCATATATTCTGCCAACGATGCAAAGGTAATTAATTTCAACAGATATGGCAACAAAATATTCATTCTTGTTGAAGGTGGAACTAATCCGGGACTTTATCGTTCCAACCTTGACGGCTCCAATCTCGAATATGTAGCAACTGGTAATATCAAGGGCGTGTACTGCACATCACAGTATACATTCTTCCAGTATTATGAAGATAATGTATCTTTATACCGCATTCCAACACTTAGCAATATAAGTGCTGTGGAAGAGATCACAATTAAATAATAGTGTTAAACCCCACAGGTGGCAATCTGCATCTGTGGGGTTTAACACTATTATTTTAGCATTATCTGATAATATCTTCAGCTGCTCTTTCAGCTGGCCATGATCTTCTGAGTGCCACATAGGAAATAAGAAAATTTGCAAGCCATCCGGCTGGTACAGCAAGCCAGACAAATGCAATGCCAAAACGTGGTGCACAGATTAAAGCCACAGACAACCGGATTGCAAGATTTACCATATTAGCAATTAGAAATGGACGCATGATTCCAAGTCCACGAAGAACTCCATCGGTTGCCATCTTTATGCCCATAAAAATGAAAAAGAAGCCGAGCCATCTCATATAATCTCCAGACACCTGATATGCTAAAGCAGTTCCATCTTTGCCAAGGAATAATGACGATATCTGAGTATGCAGTGTTTCAATTACAATGAAAGCGAGGACTGCAAAACATACATCCAACACCAATGCAGCGTGATAGCCTTTTCTGATACGTTCAACTTTCTTTGCACCCAGATTCTGGGAAACATACGGTGAAACCGCATTACCTATTGAAACAAATATAAGTGAAAATACATTCTCTACCCTCATGGTTGCTGCATAACCTGCAAGTGCCTGTGTGCCAAATGGATTTACAACTGCCTGTACAATCATCATTCCAATTGACACTGTAGACTGCTGAAGAACTGAAGGTACCGCAATTTGAAGCATGGAATGTAACTCCTGACTGTCAAACCATACAAAATCACTTTTATAGCGCCGCATCCGGCTAAAGAAAATCAAAAGCGAAAACACTGCCGAAATTCCCTGTGCAATGAGAGTTGCAAGGGCTGCACCAAAAACACCCAGACCAAGTCCAGCCACCATCCAAAGATCCATAATAATATTCAGAACAGAAGAAAATATCAAAAGGCCCAATGGAATCTTTGATTCACCGATTGATGTAAACATCGTTGAAAGGATATTGTACATAAACAGAAACGGAAATCCCACAAAATAAACGCGAAGATAAAGTACTGCTTCATCCAGTATATCAGCAGGTGTCTGTAATAAACTCATCATTGGATGGGAAAAACAAAATCCAAAGACACCCAGAAGCATACTTAAAATCAGGAAACTGATTAATGATGTTGATACAATCGTTTTCATTTTGCTATAATTTCTGGCTCCAAAATACCGGCTCACAAACACACCTGCACCTACGCCGGCACCAAGTGCCACACAAATAAAAACATTTGTAAGAGCAGCGCATGCCCCAACTGCCGCAAGTGCAGAAGAACCTACAAACTGGCCAACAATTATCGAATCAGCCATATTATATACCTGTTGAAAAAAGCTTCCCAGAATCATAGGCATTGCAAAAATAGTCAGTGCTTTAAGCGGTGTATCTGTAATTAAATATTCGTCTTTTGACATTCTCTTAATCCTCCATAGATTCCAGAAATATATAATGCAGGAATTTATTATTATATCTAAAATAAAACATTTCCCCATAAATTTCCACTATTTTTACACTATTTTTCATTAGTTCCAAATGCCATTAGATGCCACAGCTAGTTATTTACTACATTCCATCAATTACACAAGGCTCCTTTCCAGCCAACTCCAAAATAACTTTTCTCTGTGCCTCATATACCATATCTTCTATGGCCTTTCCTGTAATGTCACGTCCGACAAAAGCCATATGCAAATAAACCCTTCTTTGCCACTTCTTCACCGATGAAACGTCCACCGCTTCTAAACTCATGCCCACCAGATCAGGGAAACTCCCATTTCAGGAACCGGTCCAATACCATAAATTATAATCGGATCAAGAATAATATTCACCACTGCACCCACAACCTGACCGATTGTAGAATACAGTGAACGTCCTGTTGCCTGTAAGAGTTTTTCAA
>CAKRLE010000018.1 GCA_934359185.1 uncultured Lachnospira sp.
TGCGAAGCTTCCTGTTCCCGAAAAAAAATATACCACCATCAAACGCCTGATACTCACAAACTTACAATCCAACTGAGTAATTTGAAACTCCTGCATTCTCGAATACATCGAATTCATCTATTCTGAAATCCATCTGATACGATGACTTTCAGATACAAAGAAAGACCGCTCACTTTCAATTTTTCTTGAAAATGAACGGTCCTTCACGCTTCTGTTATTTAGTTGAATGATGATGATATTACTTTCTCTTTGATGTGTTTCCGAAGCCGCAGTCCAATACGACTGAGACATTCACACCATCTGAAATTGCTTTTTTGTATGTTTTCCGGTCACTCTGGTCAAACCGAAAAAACCTCTCAAAGTACTGGAAGTCGAGAAGTTTTACGAATCTGTCCGATGTAGTGCAACTATTGTCTCTATATGCACCGTATTCGGAAACATATCAACACAACAAGCCTTTTCAACCTTATATCCACTCGCCTGCAGCATCTCCAAATCCCTTGCAAGTGATGTTGGCTTGCATGAAATGTAGACAATATTATTAACTCCATAATCAATTATCTTCTCAAGAGCCTTTGGATGTATGCCGTCTCTTGGTGGGTCGAGCATGATAAGGTCAGGTGTCTCATTAATGTTGTCAAGCGCCTTGAGGACATCATCTGCAATAAATTCACAGTTAGTCAATCCGTTAAATTCCGCATTCTGGCGGGCAGCAACAACAGCTTCCTCAATTATCTCAACACCGACAACCTTTTTTGCAACTGGCGCAAGAATCTGTGCAATAGTACCTGTTCCACTGTATAAATCAAACACAATTTTATCCTTGGTAGTTCCAATGTAATCTCTTGCCTTAGAATATAATACCTCTGCTCCAAGTGAGTTAGTCTGGAAGAACGAGAATGGACTTATCTTGAAACGCAGTCCAAGAAGCTCTTCCTCAATATAATCACGACCATATAAAATGTCTGTTTTATCATTTTTGACAACATCTGCAAGACTGTCATTGTATGTGTGAAGGATTCCTGCAATCTTACCTTCAAGTTCAAGTGCAAGCAATGCATCCTTCCACTCATCAAGCACCACTTTCATCTGCGTAGTCGTCACAAGGTCTACAAGAATTTCGCCTGTTTTCTGTGCACGTCTTACCAGCAGATGCCTAAGATATCCCTCATGTGTAATCTTGTGAAGGTATAGAATATCTTTATCCTTGAAATAATCAAGTGTCGCACGCAGGATTTTAGAAAAATCATCATTGATAATGCGGCATCCTTCAACCGTCACGATATCATATGTGCTGTTTCTCTTATGAAGTCCCAGCGCAAGTTCGCCATCCTTGACCTCGTCGCCAAATGAAAACTCCATCTTATTGCGGTAATGCTCTGTCATCGGACTTCCTGTTATCCCCTCAAATTCATAATCTGTCTTGATTGAACCATCAAGGATGTCCTTTACCTGCCTCTCTTTCATCGCAAGCTGGGCTTCATATGCAACTGTCTGATATGTACATCCACCACATCTGCCAAAATATTCACAGGCTTCCACCGTTTCCAGCGGCGATTTTTCAAGTACTCTAAGCAGCCTTGCCTCACATTTATCCTTACGCTTCTTATTGATACCAAATTCAACGAGCTGTCCCGGAATAGAATTCTTCACCACAACAAGTTTTCCATTGTCCTCCGGGTTCTCTGATATCGCACTCACGTAAGCTTTATTAGGAAAATCTACATACTCAACTTTTCCTGTCAGCACATCACCTTTTCTCATATATACTCCTATTTCTGTTTATATTTTATATACTCATATTATAAATGTTTATTTTACATAGCATTTGCTATATCCACATTATTATATCATTTTATAAATGTGTTTTTGGCTTAAATTAATAATTTTCCCCTCAAAAATCCAATATCAGCGTTTATTACATGTTTAAAAATCAAGTTCAGCTTAAAACCACATGATTTTTCATATAAATCCAACATTTGGGCTAATCATGGATTTTTCAGGATATTTCATGATATGGAGCCAAAATTATATTATAACACTTAATCTGAAGCTGATTTTGGATTTTTGCAAGGTTTCTATGGTTAAAAATCCAAATCCTCCATGACTCCCTGACATAAGCCATATAGTTTCAACACCAGCATCACACTGCCATTTAATTAAATAAAGCCACCAGTCGGACAATCCGGCCAGTGGCTTACTAATACTCTGTAACATTCTCTCTGGCTTAAATAACTTAAACTTAAATGCTCTAAAGCCAGTTCCAACAAGATTCAGGATTACTTCTCGTCCTCGAAATCATCCTCGAAGTCATCTTCAAAATCGTCCTCAAAATCATCATCGAAATCATCAAGATAATCAGGGGTAAAGTATCTGTATACAGCATATGCAATACCTGCTACTGCTGCTACTGCTCCAACAATCGCAAGAACTACTATTAAAATGTTGCAGCAACTCTTTTCTTCCTTCTTTTCTTCCTTGTGAATAAGTTCATTAATCTTTGATGTCAACTCTTCTATCTTTTCTCTATTCATAGTTAATACTCCTTTCCGTTCAAGATGCTCTTAATATGACAAGATTATAACACAGCATTTTTTACTTTACTAGCCTTTTGATGTAATTTTTCTGCCTGATTAAACTTTCTTAAGTCTTGCAAATCCAGCAAGCATTTTCTTGACTCCATAATCATTAAAATCTACCGTAACCATGTAATCCTTAGTTGCACTTACAATATCTTTCACAACACCCTCACCGAATTTGACATGACTGACAGTATCGCCAACCTTATACCCAAGGCCAGAAGTCGCAAAATCCTGTGCAGCTTCCGTACTTCCAGATTCATGTACTTTAGCTGATGTGCTGTCAGATACACTTGCTTTCTTTGCTGTGCTTCCGAAACTGCTCATAGGAAATTCTTTACCAAATCCAACCTTTTTATTCTCATTTGCAGCAGAAACATTTCTTATCGCAGCTTTATCCTTGGTTGAACCACCATAATTGGTCATACTTCCATAATTAGTTGAACTTCCATACCTTGTAGGTGCTGCATTTCTTCCAAGTCCAGCCCCATAAGAGCCAGTCTGACGGCCACTGATACTTGTTCTCTTTGCATTATATGATTCATATCTGCCTGCATTGCCGCTTCCATATCTTGCAAGCACATCCTTGGCATGTGCTCTTGGGCTGAAAAGACCTGTTGATTCAGGTTCCTTGACTCCACCATAGTCAATTTTTGATTTGTTGTAGCCAGTCACATTGTTCTGAACCTCAAGATATTCAGCTGGAATTTCTTTGACAAACCTCGAAACCTTATTCATCTGTGTCTCACCACGAACCATTCTCTGCTTGGCACAGCTTATGATAAGCTCCTTCTCCGCTCTTGTTATACCAACATAACAGAGTCGCCGCTCTTCCTCAATCTCTGTCGGATCATCTGACACAATCGTCATGTAGCTTGGAAATAGCCCATCCTCAAGTCCTGTAAGATAAACAATCGGAAATTCCAGACCCTTAGCGCTATGAAGCGTCATAAGACTTACCTGGTTATTTGACTCCGACAGATTATCAATATCAGCAATCAGTGCCACATCTGCAAGAAATGCGCTGAGTGAGTGGTCTTCCTCGCCATCTGTCTCCTCGACATTACCGCTCTCAAACGCAACAATCTTATTGATAAATTCATCAATATTTTCCTGTCTTGCCTCAACTTCCTCTCTTGTCTCTGTCTCTGCAAGACTCTCAACGTAACGCACATCCTCCAGAATTCCATTAGTAAGCTCTTCAATTGTCATAAACTGCTGCTTTGCCTTATATCCCTGTATAAATGTAACGAAATTCTCTAATTTGCCGAGAGACCTTCCTATATCTGGTATCTCTGATGCGTTGCAGAGTGCATCCCAGAATGACATATCATTGGCATCAGCAAACTGCTGTACTCTGTCAATAGTAGTCGCACCAATTCCGCGTTTTGGAACATTGATAATTCTCTTAATTGCCTGGCCATCACTGCCATTGTCAACTGTTTTAAGATATGCAAGAATATCTTTAATTTCTTTTCTCTGGTAGAAATTCACACCGCCATAAACCCTGTAAGGCACATTTCTAAGAATAAGCTTCTCTTCCAGAAGTCTCGACTGTGCATTAGTTCTGTAAAGAATTGCAAAATCATTATAATTCCAGCCATCACGCACCTTGCTGCATATGCTCTCAACCACGCCTTCTGCTTCCTTATATCCATCTTCATACAGACAGAACGGAATCTTATCTCCCTTGGAATTATCTGTCCAAAGCGTCTTAGGCTTTCTTCCAATGTTATTAGCAATAACGCTGTTAGCTGCATTAAGGATTGTCTGTGTTGACCTGTAGTTCTGTTCAAGCTTGATAACCTTGGCATCTGCAAATACAGTCTCAAAATTAAGGATATTACTTATATTAGCGCCTCTGAACTTATAAATTGACTGATCATCATCACCAACAACACACAGATTGCCATATTTTCTGGCAAGAAGGCTTATGAGATTGAACTGGATAGTATTCGTATCCTGATACTCATCAACCATTATATACTTGAATCTCTCCTGATATGCCTCTAATATGTCGGGTGCTTTTTCAAATAACTCGACAGTTTTATATATCAGGTCATCAAAATCAAGTGCATTATTAAGCTTTAACTCTTTCTGATATTCTATGTACACCTGTGCAATTCTTTTAAGATTATAGTCATTGCCAGCATCAAGCAGGAACTGCTCAGGGCTTGTGTACTCGTCCTTTGCTCTTGAAATCGCACTCATTATTGTACGCTCTTTAAGCATTTTAGTATCTATATTTAACTTTTTACACACATCCTTGACAACGCTCTTCTGGTCGTCAGTATCATAGATTGTGAAATTAAGATTATACCCGATTCTATCTATATATCTTCTAAGTATACGCACGCATGTAGAGTGAAATGTGCTTACCCACACCTGATTACCGCAATCAGTTATGTTATCAACTCGCTCTTTCATCTCTGCTGCCGCTTTATTAGTAAATGTTATGGCAAGAATATTATATGGGCTGACTCCGCACTCTTCAATAAGATATGCGATTCGATGTGTAAGAACTCTCGTCTTGCCTGAACCAGCACCGGCAATAATAAGCAGGCTGCCATCCGTATATTTGACAGCTCTTCGCTGCATTTCATTCAAACCTTCTAAATTCATACTAATCTCCAATGCATAAAACAGCCATGGAACGATGATAACGCCGCCCCATGGCTTAATAAAAATCTACAGCCTGTTATACAAGCTTAGTTCCGCAGTTAGCACAGAACTTTGCACCATTAACTGGCTGTCCGCACTCTGGACAGAACTTAGGTGCAGCTCCCTTGCCTCTTGGCATCTGGCTCTGGTTATTGGCATTATTAGAATTATTGAATGAATTCATCATCTGCTGTCCCATAGCCATGCCCATCTGCATGCTCATCATATCACCAGCGATGTTAGAACCGCCACCCCTGCCAAGATTATCAGCCATAGCCATCTGTGTATACTTGTTCATGTCACCAACCATAGCCTGAGAAGCAGCTTTATTCTGCATCTTAGTAATCTCTTCTGGATAATTGAAGCTTGCAATATTAAATCCTGTTATCTCTATACCAATCTTACATATTTCCATGTCAAGGTCCTGCCTGATACCATTAGCGATATCCATGGCATTCGCCTGAAGATTGAACATATCCTTACCTTCCTTAGATATCCACTTCATAAGAAGCTGGTCAAGGACTGCAACAACTCGTTCCCTGACATCTTCCACTGTATATATCTGCTTGACACCTGCAACCTTATCAATCATGGCAACATAATCGCTTACCTTGAAATTAAATGTTCCAAATGCTCTCACAGGGCATCCACCTGGAAGATTCTGTGTTGGTAATGATATTGGATTCTTAGTTCCCCATTTAACAGTGAACTCTTTAGTATTGACAAATAATACCTCAGCTCTCATTCCACTATTAAATCCGAACTTAAATCCTTTAAGTGTTGAAAGGAATGGAATAATATCTGACTCTACATCAAAACTTCCCTCTTCCTTAAATATTCCTTCAATAACACCATTGTACATAAATATAGCATCCTGACCTGGTCTTATGATAAGCCGGCTGCCCTTCTTGATTTCCCTGTTAGTCCATTTCCAGAATATAACGTCATCACGGAACTCTTCCCACTCGATGACATTGGCTAACTGTCTTCCAAATAATCCCATATCAATCCTCTATTCTATAATATTAAAGTCCCATCTTTGCCTTAAGTGCTGCAAGTTCATCATCAACTGCTGATGTAGATGGCTTATCGTCATATTTAGCTGCAAGTGTATCAATATCAGTATCTGATGCTGACTTGTTAAGCTCTGCCATAGCATTAGCCTCATCAAGCATCTTATTAGCCTTAGCCTCCATACGGTCAAATGCTTCCATATTATTACCAGCACCCTTGAAACTTGAACCAACCTCGTTGATTCTTTCCTGTGCCTTAGCAGCCTTCATAGTCGCCTTAATTGCTGTTCTTCTAGCCTCTAAGCTCTCCATATCCTTAACGAGCTTATCATGCATCTGACGCATCTTAGTTGAATTATCCTTAGCAATATCATATGCCTTCTGAAGTGATGCCTGTGTTGTTGTAAGCTGCTGCTTTTTCTCAAGGAAACTTCTTGCATCATTCTCATTGCCTGCTAAAAGTGCCTTCTCTGCATATGACTGCATCTTCGCAATCTGCTCATTGCAATCATCTAACTCTCTTTTAGCCCTAGTCTCTTCTGCCATAACAGATGCTGTCTCAGCCTTAACCTTTCCAAGGTCGCTCTCTAAATTTCTCATATACTGGTCAATCATCTTCTCTGGATCCTCACACTTATCAAGAAGTGCATTAATATTAGAAGCCATAATATCCTTAAATCTTGTTAAAATCCCCATCGCTGAATCCTCCCATATATTCATAATATGTATTATTACCGACGCATCCACGTCTTTATCATTATATTATATTCCACAGTATTTGTCACGATAAAGTTTAAACTTGCAGGGTGTCTGCGCTGACCTGGTCACTGCTCTGCCACAGGCAGGCTGCTAAATATTCATGACGACAGTCGTGCAGGTCTTAGGCTGGTGTTAGACATAATGCTAATCAGAATGCTAAACGTCCAAGCGCAAGCGCGTTTTTAGCATTCTGATTATATAGGCATTGTCGTGCCAGCCTTAGAGCTGCTAGACTCAAAGGACCAGAATATTTAGCAACCTGCCTGTGGCAGAGCAGTGACCATGTCAGCGCAGACACCCTGCAAGTTTATCTCTATTGTGAAAAGTTCTTGCTATCTAGTTTTTAATACTATATAATGTATCATGTATATTTGAAAGGAGATTGTAAGACATGAGCGACGATAAATCAGAAATTATTACTTCTGTATTAAGAAAGCTGGCTAGACTTAACTACATTAAGCCAGGAGAGGTTCCTAACATCAATCTCTATATGGATCAGGTCACGACATTTATGGATGAACATCTTAGTGAAAGCAAGCGTCATGAAAATGACAAGATTCTAACTAAGACAATGATTAACAACTACACTAAGAATGATCTCCTTCCACCACCTGTTAAGAAAAAGTATTCAAGAGACCACATATATGTTCTCGCATTTATATATTATTTCAAGAATATACTGTCCATAAGCGATATCCAGAAGCTTATCAACCCGCTTACTGACAGCTGTTTTGAAACAGATGGAATTCCTGATATGGAACATCTCTACTCTGAGATTCATGACATGTGCAAATCACAGCTTGCAGGATTATCAAAAGATGTTTTACGCAAGTCAGAGCTTGCACAAAATTCATTTTCTTACGTTGATGATGAAGACGAAAAAGAATTTCTCGAACTATTCTCATTAGTTTCGCTATTAAGCTTTGATGTATATCTTAAAAAGAATATAATCGAGTCACTTATAGATGATTATTCTTCCAAGCATGCACCTAAGGATGATAAGTCAAGATCAGGTTCCAGGGATAAAGCATCATCTAAGAAAGAGAAAGAGCCTAAAACAAGATAATTCAGAGCAGGGTTCTGGCTAAAGAATACCCTGTTTCATAGATAAACAATAAGAGTGGTGTATCTTATATTGTTAAGTACACCACTCTTATTGTTATTTATTCTGTTTTGCTGTCTTTGTCAGTTACACCTATGCTGTCAAATATGCGGTCATAGCTGTCATTACCATAATTAAGTGACCTGTTGACACGGCTGATCGTAGCTGTAGATGCTCCTGTCAGTTGGGCTATCTCAAGATAAGTCCTGCCTTCTCTTAACATCTTTGCCACTTCAAAACGCTGCGAGAACGAGAGTATCTCATTAATCGTACACACGTCTTCAAAGAAATCATAGCACTGTTCCTTATTCTCAAGGCTTAATATTGCATCAAAAAATAAATCAACCGATTTATTATTCAGCTTTTTATTCACATCGCACCCCCAAAATTAAACACTATTAACAGTTTACCACACTAAACTATAAAAGTCCAGCAGCTATTCTGTACGAAGTGCAATAACAGGGTCTTTCTTAGCCGCCATAGATGCCGGCATAAGTCCTGCTATCGTTGTGAGCAGGACACTTATAACAATAAGGATTACCGCTCCAGCAACCGGCAGTTTAGCAAGATTAGATATATCTGTAACATTTTTTATAATGATATTAGCTGGTATGCACAGAAGAAGCGTTATGATTATACCCATAGCACCTGATACAAATCCCTCAATCATTGTCTCCGCATTGAACACTCTCTTAACGTCCTTCTTAGATGCACCTATGCTTCTAAGAATACCAATTTCCTTCGTTCTTTCAAGAACTGAGATATATGTGATAATCCCAACCATTATCGATGAAACGACAAGTGATATTGCCACAAATGCAATGAGCACTGATGATATAGCTGTTATAATTGTGCTAACTGACGACATGATAATTCCTACATAATCCGTGTAGCTTATCTCGTCCTCACTTCGTCCATCATCATCAACCTCTTTGTTGTACTGCGTTATAAAGTCTGATATATGCTCCTTCGACTCAAAATCCTTACAATATATATCAATCTGCGATGGAGTCTCTGGCGATGTTATCCCCAGCTTCTTCTTGTTGGATTCATATGTTGCATCCGTTGTCTTAGCCTTGAGTGACTTAGAGAACATTTCAAGAATCTGGTCTTCTGTCATTGTTCCCATATATGCTTTCATCTGTGCCTGTTCCTCTTCACCAAGAGATGCAACATACGTATTGACATCATCCATAGTTATTTTAGTATCTTTCGTATTATCAAATGGCACTCCTGTAAATATATCAACATCCTTTTTTTCCTGCTGCTTCTTCACAATCTCTGTCTGGTTAACCTTATCAATTATGTGGAGCATCAGCTCTCTTGTATAACCAATTCCATTCGATATTGACGTGTTGACCGCATCAGTATTAGGACGTATGATTCCAGATATTTTAATAGACTCAGCGCCATCAACAACCTTTTTCATATATGCATCATCCTTAGTATAATCATCCCATGTCCCGGTCTTAGAATTATACTGGTAAAACTGTGTCGGATACACAAGTTTAAACTCATGATTCAGGACATCATCATAGGAAAGCTCTATATTGTCTGTATCATAACTCTGCCCTGCATAAACATTTTTAAATATAGTCTTTACCTCGTCCGGGTCCTTGAATCCTAATGAATACAATGTATAATCCACAATCTCATTATTCTCATCAACAATCAGAACTACCTCATTGTAATCAGATGGCCAGCTTCCAGCCACAACGTCATACTGCTCATCGAGAAGCTCCTGATTATCAAGAAGCTGGTTCCACACGCTGCTGTTCATCATTCCAGATGTCATAATGGAATTACTGCTTTCCTGGCCTGAACCCATTCCCATGCTCTCCATCATAGTTCCCGGATTAAGCTGGACAGCTCCATTAGACGTGTCTGCAGAATAAATGTAGAGTGGAACATCATACGAATACTTGATATCGCTGACATACTGGTTAAGTTCATCTCTTCTGTCCTCAATATATGTCCTGAACTTAGTAAGATTGTTACTGTCAGCCTCTGCAACCATGGAATTAACCATATCAGTCATTATATTATTGGAATAGATTTTATCCTTGTCATGGGTTATCTCTCTATCCTTCTGTCCCGTCATGTTCTCAATCATGCTGCTGACATCTATGCTCTCTGTCTGGATTGTTATTGGATAGCTCGACAATGTATCCCTCTGAACCCTGTCGATATATTCCTGAATACCATTGGATATCGCAAGGATAAGCGCGATACCAATAATACCTATGCTTCCAGCAAATGCTGTGAGAAGCGTTCTTGTCTTTTTAGTCATAAGGTTATTAAGACTAAGAGACAGTGCTGTAAAAAATGACATAGAAGTCCTCTGCTTTTTGCCAGCCTGACGTGCTGGCTTTTCTGATTTTGACCTGACAGCCCCTTCACGCTTAGACTTTCTTAGCTTCGCATCTGCGTTATTTCTTGCAGTGTGCTTTTTAGCTGCGCTTCCAACCTCTCTTGCATAGTCGTATGCAGCTCTGTCCTCTTCGCTCATCTCAAATAATTCAACCATCTCAGCCGTATCAACAGTTATATCCCTGTTGTACTCCCTGTCTGTGTATTGGTCGGAATCGTCAGTTATCTTACCATCAAGCAGTCTTATAATTCTTGTTGAATACTTCATGGCAAGCTCAGGATTATGCGTAACCATTATGATAAGCCTGTCCTTGGAAATGTCTTTCAGCAGCTCCATAATCTGTACAGAAGTCTCCGTATCAAGTGCTCCTGTAGGCTCATCTGCGAGCAGGATATCCGGGTTATTCACAAGTGCTCTTGCGATAGCAACCCTCTGCATCTGTCCACCTGACATCTGGTTAGGCTTCTTATAAATGTGGTCTGACAATCCAACCTTCTCTAAAGCCTCTACTGCCCTTTTCTTTCTCTCTGCCTTAGACACACCCGACAATGTAAGCGCAAGTTCAACATTGGCAAGCACTGTCTGATGGGGTATCAGATTATAGCTCTGGAACACAAATCCAATAGAATTATTGCGGTAATAATCCCAGTCCCTGTCCTTGAAATCTTTCGTTGATTTGCCATTTATTATCAAATCACCTGACGTATACTGGTCAAGGCCTCCGACAATATTAAGCATTGTTGTCTTACCACATCCCGACTGTCCAAGAATTGATACAAATTCACTATCCCTGAACCTCAGATTAATTCCTTTAAGTGCAGGCACTTTAGTACCGCCAGTTTCATAATTCTTTTTAATATCTATTAACTCAAGCACGATTATTTCTCCATTTTAACAATCTTTTTCTGCAACATATATAATTCTATATTCACTCTGTATTATTTTCAAATAAAAAATGCATAAACAATAAAAGGTTAATAAATATTACCACTTGCCTTTTAAATAAATACATTTTATAATTATTGGTATCGACTACTAAAGGAGATTCAGCCGATGGCTAATACACGCAACAGAATTATCAGCACATTTATAATTATTTTATCTATGGTATTGTGTTTTGGGGTAGCTGCCAATGCTGATACACAGCAGAAGCTTGATGAAACTAAAGACACTCTCAACCAGCTGCGTGAAGAGCAGGCTAAGCAGTCGTCAGAATTATCTAATATGAATTCCCAGATGGATACTATCAATGGCAGGCTTTCTGATATACAGAACCAGATTGAGGACAAGCAGGAAGAGATTGACAGGCTCACACAGGAAAGTGATGAATTGTCAGCCGACATTGATGAACAGTATGAGGCTATGAAGCTCAGAATCAGATACATGTACGAGAATGGAACTGATTCGCTTATCAATACATTGTTAGGCTCTGAGGATTTCGCAGAATTTCTTTCAAGATCAGAATATATATTCCAGATTACAAGATATGATAATGCCATGATGGTTAATCTCAATGATTCAATGACAAGGCTCAATATGGCAAGAGAGACTGTTGAGGCAGACATGCAGCAGCTTGGCACATTGAAAGAATCTGCTTCTGCAGAATCATCTAACCTTAAATCATTAATTCTTGATACCCAGAATAAAATCGACCTGAATTCAATCAATATAGAAGAGACAGAAGCACTCTATAAAAAATACGAGGAACAGCTTGAGGCCGAGCGCCTTGCAGCTCTTATGGCACAGGGAACAGGCAAGAACAGTTCTTATGTCAATGGTGGTACACCTATCCGATATACCGCAGACGACCTTGCCATGCTTGCAGCTATCGTTGAGTGCGAAGCTGGCAACCAGCCATATGCAGGAAAACTCGGAGTTGCAAGTGTTGTATGTAACCGTGTTAACAACCCAAGATTTGATAACACGGTTTCTGGTGTAATTCTATCACCTAAACAGTTCTCCCCTGTTGCCAGCGGACGTTTCGCACTTGTCCTTGCAAGAGGTGCTGCTTCCGAATGTGTCAAAGCTGCCAAACAGGCATTAGAAGGCGGAATTAATATTGATGCGCTGTACTTTATACGATACAGGGGCGCACAGGATGATAATAAGTTAAAGATTGGCGACCATGTATTCTTCTCAGATTGGAGTCTGTACTAAATAACATTTTTAACAGGGGGATTTTTTATGGAATTTTCAAATGGGGATAAATCAAAGCATGGAAAGAGTGCTAAAAATAGTCTTTCAAATATTCTTAAAAGATGTGTTGATAACGGATATCTTTCACAGATTATTTCAGAATATAGAGTTGGAAAGCCAAATTATTCTAACTCTAAACAATTTTATGCTCAATTTCTTATTATATTTAACGATGAATCAAAATGGATTTTATTCACAACGACTTCAATGAAAACAGATCGTGTTAAAGGACACCAATGGGATACTATTAACCTGAAAGAAATAGATCCATTAATCACTCGTGCATACATTGTTTATCCAGACGGCATTTCAGATGACCTGAAAAATGAATTTATACGTCAAAATAATAAATATATAGATAATTACGAATATTCTGCTATAGACGCTATTGTTTCACAAGATGAAATAAATAATCTGATTGAATCTTATGCAATAAAAAATAAAAGCACTGGACAAATTAAAGATATCCAGGGAAATAATTTTGAAAATAAAATTGCTGATATTTTAAATTATAATGACAATCTTGTTAAATGGAAAAATAATGATAGAACTTTAGAAGGAATGCATTTTGACATTTTTCTCAATATCGTTAATTGTTTTGAACTTGATAAAAATTCTACAATTAAGATTACGGCAACTTCTGACAAAAAACAAATAGGCAGACTTCCTTCCGGTGGAAATCCCAAAACAGATGTCTTAGTTACAGTAACTTTTTCAGACGCTGCACAACGCCACTATACAATAAGCTGTAAAAGAAGCAGTGATAAAAGTGTAAGCATTCATCAATACAACGCTAATGCTTTTGCCGATGTTCTAGATAAAGATAATCCAAATTTAAGAAGATTACTTACATATTTTCAGGATTGCGGAAATCTAAGAGACTTTGGAGAAGAAAATAGCATTAAATTAACAAATCTTCTTTCTCCTTACATAAAAAAGTTATCCTTATGGGCATTAGGTGGACATGGCGGAGATGGAAATCCAGAAATTCAAAATGCTGATTATATATTAACATATGATAATAATGATGGTTCATCCTCTATAAAAAGCATAGAAAAATATTATGAACATCTAACGACTGAGGGAATCACTGGAAACTTTGGAACGCCATTCAGTTGGACATATCCTTCTAAACGTAAAGGTAAAGATATTCAATTAAAATGTAAAATTATAAAATAAAAATCAGCTCACATATCATTAGTGAATATGTGAGCTGATTTTTATATATGGCTTGGTAAACATTCCACAATCTGCCTTGCCAAAGCATGCGCTAATAATGGGGGAATTGCATCTCCTATCTGCTCATACTTATCCTGTTCTTTCGATCCATGAAAAACTACATAAGGTCCTGCAAATTGATACCAGTCTGGAAAACTCTGTAATCTGGCTGCTTCTCTCGGTGTAATTGCTCTATTCAAATATGGGTGCAGCATTTCATCTAAACAATGTGAAGTCACTGTAAAACTAGGCATATCATCAATAAGCCTTCTATTTCTGCTCGCATATATTGATTTAGGAAATAAATGTCTATATTTATCAATTGTCCCATCCTGCTTCATCTGCTCATAAGCACTTTTCATTGAACCTCTTTCAGGAATAAGAGCAAGTAATTCCTGCTTTCTTTTAATGTGTCCCGGTCCCCTGTGACAACTAATTGATGTTTCAGAAAATATATTTCGTTCTATTAAATATTTTGGCGTTTTAGCATGTACTTCGTTGTCTTTATATTCTCCTCTCATTATTTCTACATATCTTTTCTGATTTTCATTGTTATATCTATTCAATGGTTTATAAGATGTACTCTCCATTCCCATATCAACCTGTTCCAGATCTGATATAGCATCTCCAACTGTCACATATGGATATTTTCTATCAGGTCCATATTTTTTTTCTGGGTATGAAAATTTTATACCATTTAAATCGTCCCTTATTGCTATGAGAAATAATCTTTCCCGCACCTGCGGTACACCATAATCACATGCTCGCAGCAATATATCTTCTTGTTTTCTTGAAACCAGATGGTATGATGGGGCATTACCTTTTTCTTCAAATTTATCACATATATCTTTAAAAATTGCCCCTTTTTTTCCATTGCGTGCCTTTGAAAACATCCCCTTGACATTCTCAAACAATATCATCTTCGTATTAACAGTCTTTGAGATTCTGATAATATTACTAAACAAGTCATCTCTTTCATCACCCTCAGTTCGTGTTCCTGCCATACTGAAACTTTCACATGGTGCACCACCAGAAACAACATCAATAGTTTCACTCTCAGAATCAATGCCATATCTACAATATAATAATTCTTTAATCAACTGACTGCTTACAAGATTAATATCGCCGTGAATTAATAATGTTCTAGTACTTTCATTCTTAAATTTGTTCAAATAATCCAAATTTTCTTGTCCATCTTGTAAATAATCTTTCAATTCAAAAATTTCTGCATTATGACTTAAAGAATATGTTTCGACTGTAGTATCTGTCCATTCCACTGCTATCAATGGTAAAATTCCAGCCCATTTAAATCCTGTACACAGTCCTCCAGGTCCTGAAAATAAATCTATGCTAACTAAACTAAATGATTCTTCTTTCATCCTATTAATAAGGCTGTCATTCATGTCATTTTACCTCGTCCGTAATATTTTCAGGAATATATTCCATTATATCTTCTACTCTGCAATCTAATGCTTTGCATATTTTATCAATAATCTCAGTGTTAACATTCTGATTTTTTCTAAGCTTTGTTATTGATGTGGAACTTATGCAAGCTTTTTCACATAATTCTTTCTTTTTCATGTCTTTATCTATCAACAATTTAAATAACTTTTTGTATGATAATGCCATTACTTTTCCTCTTTATGCAATATAGATTTTACATATAATATCACAGATACCGGACGTTGTCAACATTTATAATGCGTTCGCTTGATTTATGTTTCAAACGCACTAGGCGAAAACGACATTTGTTAATAAACTTCTAAGAAATTTTATTCAGTATACTTCACATACTCAACGCTCATGCTGCCTGCATCTGCCTTAACAGTGCTGTCATGGCGAATGAACATTCCGTTCTTGATGCCGACCCATCTTCCAGCCTTCGCCTCAATTGTTATTGGGTGTGAGTATGTCACGCCGTCTGCACTTATTTCAATAGTAACCTCCTCAACTGGTGCATTCTTAACCGGAAGCCCCAGCTCATAATGGTCTACTGTACCAGTCTGTGTTACTGTGTATTTTACATACACCTCACCTGATGTGCCGATTGTGAAGTCCTTCACTTCATTTTTAATTTCATCTGTGTATGGAGTATCGCAGTCAAAATTCTGTATGCCTGTCACATGATATGTCCTTATGCCATCTGCATTTTTCTCAAATGTCACAGCACAATACTTCATCCCGAGTGAAATATATCCAGCCACATCACCCTCATTCATGTCCGAAATATTCAATTTAGTAACACAGCCAAAATGTGGTGCTGGCCACTTCTGAAGAAGAATATTCCTTGTGTCACCGAGAGGTCTGCCAGGAACTGCTGCCACCGCATTTAATTTCAACGCATCACCAGTAAGCTCATACCATTCTTTATCATAATTAGCATTCCACTGCCACTGGAGCGATAAATCCTTTCCAGTAAAATCATCCGATGTATCAGGCTCGCATATAGGATAACTTGCACCTACATCCGGCTTGTCATACTCCATAACAGGCTCGCCATATATATTGCCCGGCTTGTTAACACCGATAACTGGCCAGTCTTCTTCCCAGTGCATTGGCTGAAGATGTATTATTCTTCCTGCTGCGTAGACATCCTGAAAATGTATAAACCAGTCCTGACCTGTAACAGTGTCAACCCATGCTCCCTGGTGAGGTCCGTTAACCGGTGAATCCCCCTGACGCATGACAACTCTATACTCGTATGGTCCAAATGGATTCTTAGAACGCAGAACTGTCTGCCATCCTGTCTTAACGCCACCTGCCGGTGCAAATACATAATACCAACCGTTACGCTTGTACATCTTAGGGCCTTCTATTGTTACCTGGTCATTCTCATTGCCATCAAATATCTTAACCTCTTCGCCGATTAGTCCCATTCCATCTGGCTTCATCTCCACCATATGAAGAACACTCTTATATCCAATACGGCTCTTGGCAACACCTGCAACAAGATACGCTCTTCCGTCATCATCCCAGAATGGACATGTGTCAATCCAGCCAGCACCCGGTCTTATATTAACTGGCTCACTCCATTTGCCGAGTGGGTCAGTTGCTGTTGTCATATATATGCCTTCATCTGGCATAGGAAAGCATACATAATATGTTCCCTCATGATATCTTATTGATGGTGCCCACACACCACATCCATGAATAGGATTTCTATATCTGAACTCTGGAATCCTATCTATACAATAATTAACAACCTTCCAGTTAACAAGATCCTTTGAATGTAGTAATGGAAGACCCGGCGCATTGCTGAAACTTGATGCAACCATATAATAATCGTCCCCCACCCTAATCGCATCAGGGTCTGAATAATCCGCATAAAGAACCGGATTCCTGTATTTACCATTACCTAAATCTGCAGCCCACATATAATCCTCCTACTCTGCCTGCACATTACATGCCGCATTCTTCATTTATATCTTAATTCAGATTATACATAACATTTTTTGCTTTATCAATAACTTTTGTAAAATAGTTTTATAAAAGTATGTTAATTAGCGCAACAGACTTTTTAATGTTGAAAAGG
Source organism: uncultured Lachnospira sp. (assembly GCA_934359185.1). GTDB lineage: Bacteria > Bacillota > Clostridia > Lachnospirales > Lachnospiraceae > Lachnospira. The sequence goes on from CAKRLE010000018.1 coordinate 17,432, forward strand.
ACTTTTGACTCTTGCATTATTAATATTTTATATGTTGACAGGGCTGAATATATGTGATACATTTACTACGTCAATCGTAGTACGACAGTCGTATTATGTCAGACGTAGTAAATATTATCAGATTAAGGAGGATTTATGAGCGGTATCAGCAGTGATGTCATTCGTGGCTACAACGATACGATGATTCTGTATCTTCTGCTTGATAAGCCATCCTACGGTTATGAGATATCCAAAAAAATCAAGGAATTGTCTAATGAAAAATACATCATTAAAGAGACAACTCTCTATTCTGCATTTACACGGATGGAAAAAAATGGATATATAACATCATTCTATGATGATAACAATTCAAGCGGAAAGCGTAGAACCTACTACCAGATTACATCAGCAGGAATTAACTATTATCATGAAAAATGTAACGAATGGCTTATAACAAAGGAAGTCGTTGAAAAATTTATCAATAATGATTTGTCAGATAACATACAAATCGGAGAGGAACATTATGGAAACAATTAAAAATTATCTTGAAAGCATGTTCATGTCTCTGCCTAACACCCCAGAGGTATACAAAGCTAAAGATGAGTTATGGCAGATGATGGAGGACAAATACACCGAATTAAAAGCTGAAGGCAAGACTGAAAATGAAGCTGTAGGCATTGTAATATCGGAATTCGGCAACCTCGACGAGATTGCCAAGGACTTAGGCATCGACAACGTAGTCAGCAAAAAACCAGACCTTGAAAAGAAACTTTTTAACATTGACATAGCAAAGGATTATATAAGTTCTTACAGCCACCGCGCATGTTTTCTCTCTCTGGGAGTTATGCTGTGTATATTGTCAATATGCTTCCCGATATTCGGAGAAGGATTATGCAGCGTATCCCCACTGTACACAGATGCTTTAGAAGCTGTGAGCATATGCCTTATGTTTGTATCCGTCGCTGTTGGAGTTGCCCTGATTATCTATTCTAATATCTCTGTCAGCAGATGGAACTTCTTGAAATATGAACCATATATAACAGACATGGCAACAACTGGTTACATTAACGAACGCCACACAGCATACAAACAGGCATACGCTGTATCACTGGTTATCGGTGTAGCTCTGTGTATAATAAGTGTAACTCCAGTTATTATTATCGATGCTCTTCCATCAACAACCGATAGTGATTTTGCAGACTGCCTTTCATGCTGCCTGTTATTCATATTTGTAGCAATTGGCGTATTTCTTATTGTTAACAGCTCACTCAATATGGGCATATACAAAAGACTTCTGTCACTAAATGACAACAAAACTGTAAGTGGCAATTATGTCCATGCACAGAAAACCGCATATCAGTATGATAATAAAACGCTTAACATCATTATGTCTGTGTACTGGCCAACGATAACTTGCATCTACCTCTGCATAAGTTTTCTTACATTTGCTTGGAATATCACATGGATTATATGGCCTGTTGCAGCTGTTATCAACGCACTTATAGAAAATATTTGGGGACATAAATAAAATCAGAAAGGAGTCATTATGAAAAAGAATGTATACCTGACCATCATAACCATTGTTACAATCGCATGTATCATAATCGGTACATTTTCCCATGTAATCTTCGGTTTGGGTGGATTTATCAAATATGTCGTTACTGATAAGTACGAGATTTTGAATAATTCGGACATATCTGATGAATCATACAGTGATAGTAATATATCTCTGGATGCTTTTAAAAATATAGTTATTGATACAGATGTAATAGACATAACAGTTGTATCCGGCGACAGTTTCAGCTATTCTCTCAACTGCAATAAAAAACTGACGCCATCAATCTCTGTATCCAATGATACGCTTAATATCACACAGGGTAGAATCAGGAGTGTCAACATCTTTGGATTCCACAATGTAAAATGTAAGATGAAAGTAACTGTTCCATCTGGAACCACTCTTAATTCAGCTGATATCAAATCGGATGTTGGCAACATCAAAATTAATAATGTTAATTTTACTAATATGGCTATCAGCACAGATGTGGGCAATATTGATTTAAGCAGCATAAAATTTGATAAATTAAAGATATCATCTGATGTTGGTAATATTAATATATCTGATATAGACGGAATTGACGCATGTGATATAAACATTGCTTCCGATATCGGCTCAATCAATTATCTTGGCACAACCTACAGGAACAATTATAATAAGTTATCCACCAATGCGGAGAAATCTTTGACAATAACAACTGATATTGGAAATGTTGATATTAAATAGAAAGCTACTAACGGGAGTTGAACTGTATTAAGTCTAATTTTCCATTTCATAGTGTTTTATGGCTTTGTACCATATATC
>CAKRLE010000019.1 GCA_934359185.1 uncultured Lachnospira sp.
AGCAGATTACGTGACATCCTCTTCTTTTTATTAGTGCTATTTTATAAATTCAACCGAATAGTAATACATGTACTCATTATCTGTATCAATGTATCTTCTCCTTCTTCTTGGTGGAAAGACAATATTTTATCTTGTTCATTAATCCAACATATTGGCTTTTTATTTTTTCTTTCATTTATGTAACAAATTTCGCTCCATTCACAATCACCACAAATTATTTCGCACTTTCTACAAGACAAAATATTATCATGAATAGCTTGTTTAAATTCAGAATACGGAAGTAGCATTCCTTCTTTCCATCCACATAATTCAAGAATCTTTTGATCATATATGTAAGAAGTACCTATGAATTAGAACTCTTCTCTTAATATATATCTGGGAAATATATACAAAGATGTATGTATGCGTGATTCCTATGAATCCCCATTACGCCTGCATACTTGGAACTACCGTCTAGTCGCATATGCGTTCACGATACACTAATTATTAATCAGCATAATCTCCTCTTTTGCCTTCTGAGGATAAGGACTTTGACACCCTTTGTGGTTTATTATCCATCCGCCATATATCTTTCCCTGCTCGCTATGCACCTTCATCTCTCGATCCATCAATTCTCATCGCGTAAGCTATGACTGATATTTGTCAGGAACTACACCGGATTTTTACCAGAAGAAATTACTTTCTTTTACAGTAGTTGAATATTCAGTTGTATGCGATATTCTTACGAACATCGTAAACATATCTTAATACACTATATACATATTGTCGGTAACATCATATGCACTAAATTAATAAATTTAGTAACATATTATGATTTTTATGCGCGCATACGAGTTCTCTTTTGTGAACTTATATTTTAATTATAGCTTCTAAAAATTTATTGTCAAGAAAAGGTTCCTTTTTGTGTTCTTTTGTGCTATCATATAATATATTTTTAATGTTTTTATTTATGGGGGTTATTCAATGGAAGATATAGAAAGATCAAATCTAGCTAGAACAATAAAAAAATATAGAAAAGCTCGAAAACTTACTATGGAGCAATTAAGTGAAAAAAGTGGAATAAATTTATCAACATTAAAGAAATATGAAACTGATAATAGAAATCCTAAACTAGAACAGCTTTCTAAAATTGCAGAAGCATTAGAAGTAAGTGTATTTGAATTTTTAGACATAGAGATAAAATCTGTAAACGATATTATATCTCTTGTTAATAAAATGAATATAGCTACTGATATTGATTGGGATATTGATAATGATAAAGTATGTATTTCTTTTAAGAATAAAGAAATCAATAATTGTTTAAAAGAATACGCTGTAGATTACAAAAAAGACAATATATTAATTGAAAAAACAGAAACTAATTATGAATCTACACTTACAAGACTTATGCTTATAAATGACAAGCTCAGATAAAAATAAATCATTGCAACAGTGACCAAATTCTCGTACAAGCGCGGATATTAACTCGTTGCTCACATAAATACAAAAATAAAATCCTGGTTTCACTTCGTATAACTTGCCATCAACCTTAAGACTAACCGCACATAATGATATGCATCCACGCTTAATACGTATTCCTTTTCTCCTTTCAGCTGCCTGGACTGCCATATTTCCACCATACTTTCCATCACCAGCAACCGGCATGTTTAATATAATCTTATCTTTATCCTCGTATACTATATCCATCTTAACTAATAATTCCAATACTCTTAATCCACTTTGTAAAAAGTACTTTCCACTCACCAGTCTGTGCAAAATCATCACCACAGCCATAACCATGGCCACCTGTTCTGAATATATGAAGTTCAGCACTTACCCCGGCTTTTCTTACTGCCATATAAAAGCCCACACTGTTCTCAGACAATGTTATTCTGTCATCATCCGTTTCACATATAAATACTGGCGGCATATCCGGTCTTACAAGCTTATCCGGATTATACTTATGCAGTATCTTTGCCTTACTGTCACTGATTCTCTCAAGCACCTGTTCCTCAGACATATATCTTTTGCCTGCTTCAATACAATCGTCAATACTTATAACCGGATATGAACAAACAGCAAAATCTGGTCTTGCTGATAGTTTATCATATTCATCCTTATACTTATAATCCGCATACACATCACTTTCATACGCTGTTGATAATAACGCTGCCATAAAGCCTCCTGCTGAAAAGCCCATAACGCCTATCTTAGCTTCATCTATACCGAATTCCTGCGCCCTTCCTCTTATAACTCTCATTGCGCGCATAGCATCTATAAGTGGGACATCCTCTGCATTATCATGTTCATCTGATGGAAGTCTGCATTCAAGAACAAATGCAGCTATCCCCATACTATTAAGCCACTTTGCAACATCTTCACCTTCAAAGTTGTATACAAGGCGTCTGAACGCACCTCCTGGAATAATCAATACTGCCGGAATCCTTTGTCTGTCTGTACTGTTACCAACACCATCAGGTATATAAGGAACAATATCCGGATCTGTAATGTTCTGCACTATATGCTTTACTCTTCCATCAGGCATATCTTCAGTGTAATATTTTCTTGTAAGCTTAAGGTTCTGCGAACCAGGAGCCCCATGCTCAAACAGCCTTATCTTGTTTACTGGTGTCTTAAACACCTCATTCTGCGTATCTGTCATATCTACTCCTCCCTGCTCTCAAGAAACAAAAGCTTATTAGCCTGTATGCTCAGTTCATCATAATGCATAAGCATATCACTCTCATCATATTCTTCCGGAATCACTTTATAGCCTTCAAACCTTATAAGATTCTTGAAATATTCTTCCACATCTGCTGTCTGCTTAACAACAATCTCACTGAATGCCACTCCCTCTTCTGACTCCTGAAAATCTGGTCTGTAAAGAAGCTCACCGGTAATTATATTTTCTTTATCGGCTACAAATACAGTTTTGGCATAATATTTGTTACTGTCCGTTGTCGCAAGACGTATTCTTCTTGGTGGTGCCATCGTCTTATCATTCATGGCATTCGCTTTCCTGACTTCTTCTGAATCAAAATATTCCTTTTCAATTATCATATTTAACCTTCTTTCTGTCATATAAATCACTCATAGTTTTACAATATCCAAAACAGGACGATATATTTAAGGTTCTTATGGATATATGTTCTAAACAGGCTTTTGTATCAGGGGAAACTATTTTTCCATTTTTTAGCCCCCCAAAAAAAATGGAATTTATTTTTTCACTTTCTTTTCCCCAGTTTTGCATTAAATAAATTCATTTTCTTCTTTTCACCTTGCTTCTTTTTGAAAAATTATATTTCCTTTTTTATGAAGAATTTCGGAAAATTAGATTTGCGTGATACAAAGAAGTAATTGTCTACCACTATGCTAACTCACATAGTGCTAAACGTCAATTATTTCTTACCATTAT
>CAKRLE010000020.1 GCA_934359185.1 uncultured Lachnospira sp.
TTGACATTTACCACAATCTGGCTAGAGGTTAATCCTCGAAAGAAAATGTTAGAAGGGCTCTGCTTATGCAGAGCCTTTCTTAATCTAAGGATGTAGTAGAGAACTGTAATGAGGAATGTTTTAGATTGCATAAATGCATTTATTCCGCTATTATCAACCGAATATGAGCTTGTACTAGGGAGAAAAGGTGTTTCAGTTACATTAAGAATTTCATTTGATAAAAAAGATTGTTTTCATCTTATGGGATTACAATATCTGGTAGACAGACCTGAATTGAGCCGAGACAGAGGCAGAGTATTTGATGAGATAGCAGATGGCTTGAAGGCATAAGTAATGCACTCGGAATTGAAAGAAACGATATAGATGGCATAATAGAACTGAATGCAGAAGAAAGACGTTATGATATACTTATATATGATAATGTTCCTGGGAGGTGCAGGTCATGTAAAACAACTTGTAGATAAACAGGCGATTGTCGAATACAGCAGATTTTGTTAATACAACTCAAAATGTGGATTTCCATGAAATACAGGAACTTTTCCTATCGTTTCTGCCTGTGAAAGCAAAAATATTGGATTTTGGATGCGGCTCAGGAAGAGACACTAAGTATTTTATAGATAATGGATATGAAGTCGACACAATGGATGGCTCAAGAGAATTATGCATGGCATCAGGCACTTAAGAAAAATGGTGTGATATATATGTCCTTTAAGTATGGTGATTTTGAGGGTGTAAGAAATGAAAGGTATTTGCTGTTAAGGAACTATATACTGTAGAAAAAGTAGATATGAGTTTTGTCACATATTAGAAAAGAATATGCAGCCAGTATATGATTCTGCGAGACGCCAGGGATATGAAATATGGAACAGAGATTGAGAGTAAAAATTTTCCATTACATACTAAGCTGTGAATAAAGAATTTATGTGTATCTATATTAATGGAATCTATGCCTGATGCATTTCCATATCAGTCACTTTGCTTCATAATTTCATAAAGAGTAACTGTACATTGGAGCAGTTAAACTGGAAATTATATCTAGATGGTGATATAGCAGAGTATGACGTACTTACAAAATTTTTTATAGAGCTTACAAATGATGTAGTGGATTTTAAGCTGGTAAACTTATGTATGCGTGGTGATATAGTTGTGTCGCAGGATTATGGTGTTGCCGCAATGGCACTTGGCAAAGGAAGGTGAGCAAAATGGGGCTGTTTAAGAAGAAAAGTGTAGTACAGTCTTATGATAAGGAAAACAAGAAGCCGGTAATCAAAGCAAGCATTTGTAATGGCGAGCAGGTTGCAGGATTTAAGGATATACATACAGGTAAGATAGAAGAAGTAATGCTGATAAAAAGTCCGGCAGATCTCGAACATTTTAAGGCTATGTATGGAATAGATGAAGAGATAACAAAGCAATACTGAGTAATCAAAAAGGATTGCATACATGAAGTATTATATGAGCAGAAAGAATCAAAGTATTGCTCATTCAAATTATCAATTAGGCGGTAGAATTTATGTAAACGAATTTGATGATAGAATTAAGATTACTAATCCGTGAGATTTTATTCCTTAGAAAATAGAGAATGTTTAGGAAGTTAGTTATAATCCGGCATTTTATAGTAATCAGCTATTAGCAGAGGCAATGATAGCTTTTCATATGATTGATACGGCAACACTTGGAATTAGACGAGCTTATAACATTCAGAAGGCAAGGTATTTTTCAATGCTGGATTATGATTTTTTGTCAGGAGTTCAGGTGGAAGTAATGGTTTATGGCAAGACCTTGGATGATAATTAGTAAATTAAAAAGTGATTGGAACCTTGTTATGAGCTATAATCCTAAAAGGATTTATTATGCTCATGCTAATGAAAAAATATTGTGATCGACAGCAATAGATTCAAATTTATCGGAGTAATAGGTATGAAAATTCGAGAAGTGAATGAGAATAAAAAGCAATTTATAGCATTATTGTTATTGGCTGATGAGCAGGAAAATATGATTGATCACTATCTTGAGAAAGGTACTATGTATGTACTTGAAGATGGTAATGTAAAAGCGGAATGTGTCGTTACTGATGAAGATAATGGAATACTTGAAATTAAAAATATTGCAGTTGATCCTCAGAATCAAGGACAGGGCTATGGGAAAGCATTGATTGACTTCCTTGTAAGTAAATATGCAGATGAATATTCTATTTTGCAGGTTGGAACAGGTGACAGCCCGTTGACCGTACCGTTTTATGAAAAATGCGGATTTGTCCGATCTCACAATATTCCGAATTTCTTTACGGACAATTATGACCACCCAATTTATGAGTGTGGTGTACAGTTAATAGATATGGTATATTTGCAAAGATGTTTATAACTTCAGATTTGAAGTATAAGACTATGAAGCGAGGTAGGTGTCCTTTTTATGAATAAGAAAAAAGTTGCTTTTATTTGTGTTCATAATTCATGTCGAAGTCAAATTGCAGAGGCTTTTGGAAGACATTTGGCATCAGGTGTGTTTGAAAGCTATTCGGTTGGTACAGAAACTAAACCACGGATCAACCAAGATGCGGTCCGTATTATGAAAGAACTGTATGGAATAGATATGGAAGGTGAAGGCCAGTACAGTAAACTGGTTAGTGATATTCCAAAGCCTGATATTGCAATATCAATGGGATGCAATGTAGGGTGTCCATTTATAGGAAGAACATTTGATGATAACTGGGGGATTGAAGATCCAACAGGGAAAAGCGAAGATGAATTTAAGGTAGTCATTGAACAAATTAGGCAAAATATTTTGAAATTAAGAAGTGAAATGAATCCAGCTTAGATTTCATCAATTTCCAGTTTGCCGAACTGAAAAATAGGTAGTTAAGGAGATAGAAATTGATATGACAATACATGGTAAGCCGCTGAAAACCAGAACAGTATCAGCAGGCAGACAAAGAACAGAGTGGCAAGATAATATGCCCTTTGTTTTATATTCTTTTGACGGAATTACGATAGAATATTGGAACTTAGCATGATATAATAATAGAAAATTTTTAGG
>CAKRLE010000021.1 GCA_934359185.1 uncultured Lachnospira sp.
CCTGATTCATATGATGATATACAAAATCAAGTTCTCCGTTAATTGATACTGTACCTATCAAAAAACCCTTCAATATATTGCCACCACTATATTCTGCCCATAACAATTTTCCTTTCTGATGATATGTAAAGATAGTCTGTTCGTTAACCTCGCCATTCTCGGAATTCATTTTGGGAATGAACCTTCTTCCATCATAACAAATGTCTGTAGACGCCTTATTAAGTTCTTTTTCCATAACCTCATAGGCAAGTATCACTCCATTTTCTACCAGATAACGCTCATGCTTTATTGTAGAAAATCCCAGTTTTTCATAAAGTGCTGCTGCAGGCAATGAAGCATCCAGATATGCCTTATCATATTTTTCCATAATCTGAGCTTCGATATTCTTTATTATAAATGTTCCATAGCCCATTTTCTGGTGTTCCGGCAAAACATAAACTCTTGTAATATGATTATCTTCAAAACAGCCTGTGCCAATCATATTTCCATCTATTTTGAGGACGCTTACATATCCCTTTTCGATATCTCTTTTTATCGCCTCCTTGCTGTGAAGTTCACAGAAAAATACCACCACTTCTGCCGGATAATATTTCGGATATACTGTTTTTATCGTATGCTGCACCAAATCGTACACAGCCTGCAATTCTTCTATTGTTGCAAATTCATATATCATAATCATGCTCCATATTTTACATATCAATCCACTTTATAAACGCCGTCTTATCCGAACTGTTATATCCTGCATTTCGATAGAAGTTTAATGTACTTTCTTCCTTAGAACCTGTAAGTAACATCATCTTATAACAATGATTCTGTTTGGCAATCTGCTTTGCAAAATTCAGGCAGGCAGTTGCATAACCTTTCTTCCGATAATCTCCATGTGTCACAACATTTTCTACGAACGCATATGGGCGAACACCTCTTGTAAGATTAGGAATAATCACGCATACGCAGGATGCCACAATCTTTCCATCGATTTCGCAGACAATCAGATGATGATTGGTGTCATTAATAATATTGTTCCATGTATTTTGCAAATGCTTGTTATCCTCAGGAATACTTTTTTCATGAAGATACAGATATAACTGTAATATTTCATCTAAATCTTTTTTATTTGCTTCTCTAATCATTGCTATTTACCATCCAATCTGCATCTTATAATTCCACCAGCCCAGTCGCATCAAAGTAATAAATATTCTCTTTCTTATATCCATACTTTGAATCAGGGAATGCTATATGTGGCTCAAAAGTAAAATAATTCACCGCTCCAAGTTTCGCCTTATTTCCTTTTTCAATATAAATTCTGTCACTCTTAACTTTCACAATGGAATGTCCTAGATTACCCATAAAATCAAGATTCACAAATCCGTTTTCAACTATGAACTCATTCATATAATAATATAGTTCTTCAAAAGTGGTTTCTTTTGTAACAAAACGAAATAATTCTGTATGTAGTTTTTCTTCCATTTGCAAGCCACTTTTCCACTCTTGATTCTGAATTAACTCTATATCATCTACAACCTTACCATTTTCCACAATAATTGTTCTCGCATAATCTCCCTAGATATTACCTACCTGTGGACTTAAATCAATGGTTATAATATCATTATTTTCTATAATTTTATCCGAAGTTACATATTGCTTTCCAGATACGGAAACCGTTGTTTCATCTCCTGCAAATACAAATGCACCAACATCCCAATACCAGAAAGAATCTGCACCCAACTCTAACAGTTT